>JAFGIN010000026.1 GCA_016929595.1 Chitinispirillaceae bacterium | reverse complement strand
GTTTTCAGGTACAACAACTGCTGTTAATGTATCGATCTGGTTCGGTAAAAGAGTTATTTTGGCTTTATCGAGTACGACTGTTGCAACCGGAATAATTGCCTCAGAAACAGTCACGATGCATTCTGCGGAATTAGCTCCGTCAGAAGTTGTTACTGTAATGACTGCACTACCGACCGATTTTGCTGTAATCATTCCATTACTGACATTAACAACATTTGTATCTGACGAACTCCAGAAGATCTCTTTATTGTGGGCATCTTCCGGAATAACAAATGCTCGTAGCATGTTTGTCTGGTGCGGTTGCATAGAAAGAGCTGTGTCATTCAAAAAGACTCCGGAAACGGCAATTATCTCCTTGGGAACGGTTATGATAGAACTGGCTGAGAAATTTCCATCCTGAGTCGTCACGGTGATTTTTGCAGTGCCTGCATTTTTTGCGATAACAATACCACTTGCAACTATAGCAACAGCCGTATCAGACGAGCTCCATGTAACCATTTGATTTGTCGCAACTAATGGTACGATTACATGAGACAACTGCGTGGTACTTTTTTTCTTTACAGTTAAAGAAGAAGGTGAAACCGTAATTGAAGAGACTTTTACTTCGTCAAACAGAATGTCTCTCATAATTCTTACACTGTATGCTTCACTTCTGAAATCATCACTATATCTGTCATCACTACTATGAACATTGTCATGACTCCCACCTTGTGGCAGGTTTACATGTGGGCTGTGGGATGAGATTTTGAATATTCCATAGGTGATCTTAAAGGTTTCTGCCAGAGTCGACCAGAAAAGTGCACGATCACCAAAAAATTTAAATTCCGTAGCTGACGCTCTGTATCCACCAGGCAGAGCATTAAACCCGGTCAGGTTATTAGTAGTTAGATCATTTCCAGGAGCAAGTGCCGGAATCGGGCTACCCGTCGCTGTAGAATTCCAGCCGGTTTTTGAAGCAAGGGGTTTGGCAAGATTGTTTGTATAGTTAGACAGACCGCCCATATTTTTGGCTATTCCATTTGCGGTAAGCCCGTTTCGTACCAGATATACAGTCATTTTCTCGATATCACTCTGAGTAGGCACTCTCCATCCCGTTGGAGCGAGTTTTCCGGATCCAGCGGCAAACTTATTATAAAGTAATCCGTATGTAGAAAAAAAGGTTTCATTATCGTTATACAAGCAATAATTGGGTTCCTCTGAATTACTTACAAACGGCTTGATAGGCGTTCCGTCATTTAATGTTTTTGTTCTGAGATTTTCAACTGTCCACAATTGATCTCCAATACGTACGGTTGAATACGTATTGCCATCAATATCTTTAACGACAACTGTGTTTTTTGCTACAACAGTAACATGGCATTGAGCGGTTTTAAATCCCTCCTCGGTTGTTACAGCAAGCACTGAAGTTCCAAGTGCTTTAGCCGTAACAAGTCCTGCGGGTGTTACAGAAACAACAGATTCATTGGAAACTGACCAGGTTACATTTTGATTTTTTGCTTTTTCAGGTATAACGTCTGGTACAATTTTTATACTTTGGCCAGGCTCAAGAACCGGATTGTGATACAATCTTACGTCCGCAACCTGCCAGTAGACAAAAACACTACATTGAGCACTTGTATTTCCATCGGGCGCTTTAACAGTAATAACGCTAACACCCTCTTTTTTTCCAGTCAAAAGCCCACTCTGTTCAACAAAGGTAATCGTTGTATCAGATGATTCCCAGAGTAATTTCTGATTAGTGGCATTATTAGGGAATATTTGAGGTATTAACCGCTCAGAACGACCTGGATCAATAACGATTGATTTCGGTATAGTAACATACAATACTGAAATCGTTGTGTCTATAACAGTTACTGTGCACTGATCACTTTTATCATCATGATTAGACAAAGCCATGATAATAGCGGTTCCACTTGATATTCCTTTTATCAGACCATCTTCAGATACTGTAACAACTGAGCTATTATTTGAATACCAATCAACCCTGCATTCTCCCTGATCTTTTCTACCCTTGTTGGTTAAATTCATGGATGCATAAAGCTGCTCTGTTTGATTAATTCCCAAAACAGTGGATGATTTATTTAACTCGATACTTTCAAAACGAGGACCAATCTCCTCACATGCAAACACAAATAAAAACATTAGCATAAGATTCAGCAGTACAAATTCACTAACAGAATGTTTTTTCTTGTAATACATGCTTTTAAAAGATCCTTTTTGAAAAGATGATATGATTAAAATAAGAATTTTTACAAGGTATAATCAGTGTGATGCTTTGGGGTATTTAAAGCAAATGAGTTAATTGAAAAATGTTTTGATAATATAAATATTGTGAAATCATTTGTGGTATTTTTTTTTACATGGGGCTGACAGGCAATTTGATTTTTTTTCTTACGAGTTTAATATAATGCTTGATTTCTCCCTGTGCAACTATCAATCTCAAATTTTGGGTAAAATATCTGCTCTGGGAAAAAAGTGGAGATATGTGGTTTATTTTTTTTATATTTCTCTTTACTGTGTACCGTTTTGGTACAACAGCAGATACTACATGCCAAATCAGCTCAACTTCAACGACCGAATAATGCAGAGGCTTTCATTTTGAAGTCGGGGTCGGGGTCGCAATCGGTATCGGCATCGAAAAACGCCGCATTTGAAAATCGATCCCGATTCCGATTCCGATACCGACAGCGACCCCGATCATTGCTCAACACTTCCGGCCAGTTCCCACCAATTGAAAAGTTGTTCACAAATTCTTCCTGTATGTCAAAGCAACCCAAAAAAGTTCATAGACTCCTTAACCATTAAAATTGTCATAGCCGTTTTCCGGATCAATCGTAAGACTTGAATTACTGCTGTGTGCAGGTATTGTTACCAATTCATCAGGAGTATTTTTGTTTGAGACTGTTTTCCGGTCTGATTTATCTGGTTTCTGTTTTGCATTTAAATTCCTTTAAGTTTTTAAAGGAGTACTATGTCAAAAAATAAAAGGTCTGAAGAGAATGCACATGGCCGGTTTGCCAGAAGTCCTGGAGAGATTCCGGCACGCGGGTGGTTCGATATTGCAAAAAGAGTGTCCAGACAAAACGCTGAAGATAATATTGGTATTGCTGCTGCAGGGGTTGCTTTCTATGCATTCCTTGCCATATTTCCGACTATAGCCGCAACAATAGCAATATATGGCCTTATTGTTGACCCACAAACTGCTCAGCAGCACATGACTGATATCGCAAATGTGCTCCCGCAACAGTCAGCTCAACTCCTGCAGGATCAGCTGAGGCAGATCTCACGCAGCTCCTCTGCAGCTCTCAGCTGGGGGTTAGTCTTCAGTATTTTACTGAGTCTGTGGAGTGCAAACAAAGGTACCCGTGCTTTATTTAAGGCTATTAATATCGCTTATAATGAAGAAGATAAAAGGGGCTTTATAAAAGGTAATTTAATCACTATTTCGTTTACTATTTTGGGAATTGCAGCAACTATAATAAGCATGGCACTGGTTATTGCGCTTCCGGCTCTTACTGGTCAGTTAGGATTTTCCGGAGCCTTGCAGACTATTGTACTTGTAGCAAGATGGTTACTTCTGGCAGTAGTTTTAATTGCAGCTCTGGCGGCATTATATCGCTTTGCTCCGGATCGGGAAAATCCTCAGTGGCGATGGGTAAGCTGGGGATCGGTAGTTGCAACAGTGCTATGGATCGCAGGTTCCCTGGGGTTTTCATATTATGTAAACAACTTCAGTAACTTCAATGCAACATACGGCTCGCTTGCAGCTGTCGTCATTCTTTTGCTCTGGTTTAATCTGTCCAGTTTTATCATACTGCTTGGTGCAGAAATCAATTCTGAATTAGAAAGACAGACAATGCGTGATACTACAACAGGTACAACAGAACCTATGGGAAAACGTGGAGCGAATGATGCAGATAATTTGGGAGAAGCCGCATAGGATAATCATAAGTGTACTTAAAAAACATGAAAGCTGTTCGCTCTGATTTTACAGGAATGTTTTTAATTATCGTAAACTTACGTGCAGTTTTCGGCAGAATCTGTTCAATAATTTTTCTATTCCGTAGTGTATTTAATCAAAAACAATGTCTTATCAATATTTCGCATGTGCGACAAAACTATCGGTAGCTGTTTTCATGTTAATATACTTTCATTAATTTCTTTAACAAGTTCATCGTAGTTTCTTACTTTTTTAAGTTTACCGACGATTCCCTTTATTTTTATAAGGTTAGCGATATCAGCAAGAGCCTTAAGATGATTTGCAGGGTCCTGATCAATAGGATCCAATAGAATTATAATGATATGTGGTGCTCCTGAAGACAACGGAATATCTTCAAGTGACTTTTGAGATACCCCTAAAAATATTCTTGTCTCTTCAATACCGGTTATGTAAGTATGAAGTAAAACGACATCTTTTACAAGTTCAACCGGTTCTTCCCTGCTCAGCTTTGTCAGCACTTTTGTCAGCTCTCTTTCTGCGAGTGAACCTTTTTTAAATTGAGATGAAAGAATCTGTTCCACAGCTGACTGTGAAGAGTTGCTGTCTATATGAAATTTCACACAGCAGGGCTTGAATACAGATGTAATGAAAGAATGATTTTCAGCAACTTTTGCGACAGTTCTTTTGACTGCGGAAGCAATAAGAACGGTAAAGGTATTTTCAGGAAATTCTTTCGAGATATATTCAGGAAGGCGGTCAAGAGTGGGCTGCCAGGCGATTTCACCTTTACGAACTCCCATTTGAAATACCCAGTCCTCTTTTAAAACAGTACCTTTGAGTATTGGAAGAATTGATTTAAGATCATCATACTTTTCAAAGCTTATTTGTACTGCAGGCCTTGATGCCTGTACAAAATTTTCTATGATAACAAACGTTTCTTCTGTACAATAAATAAGAAGCGATGTACTGGCCTGATGTGCCAGGGTTTTTACTGTTACAATAAATTCATTGAAAGCAATCTGGTGGTGAGCAAACGGAGGTAAGATCAAGACGATTCTTACACTCGTATTAACCGGGTTTGCAATCCTGTTTACCATAACCATCTGGGTACTGCGATCAACAATCGAATCAATGTAACGTCCAAAGATTCTTGTCTTTGAGGTACTTTTCCCATCCCAGCCTAACACCAGCATTGATATACGATAGTCCTTAATCGCATGTAAAACTCCTGCAGCGATAGTAAGATCTACCTTTGTCACAGGCATTACCGGTATATCAGCAGCCATTATTCGTACAGTACTGTGATCAAGTAATTTTTCTGCAGCAGCCACCTGCTTGTGAGCATCTCCGGCTTCCTGAACAACATGAAGAGGAAAGAGTGGCTCTCCAGAACCTTTTTCTCTCAGAAGAAATGCAATATCAAGAAGTGCTCTTGCTTCTTCCCTGTGCTTAATTGGAATCATTATTCTGTGCAATGATATTTCAGGATCGAACTCTGCCTGTTGTTCACGGAGAGCAATCCTTCGCCCGGCTCTTTCCGAAACAATAGAACCAACAAGGCAGGTTACTGCAATCATCAGAATTGTCCCTGTGATTATTGCTTCGTCAAAGAGTCCGATATTGAAACCCACAAGCACAGCAGCAAGGGTTGCAGCAGCCTGGTTAACACTCAATCCAAATATCAGCATTCCCTCATCCCCGCTGTATCCAAGCAACTTCGAGGAAATTACAGCAGGCAGGTACTTTGAAAACAATGCCACAGAAATCATCCCTATAGAGACCAGCCATGCTTCAGTGCCGGACAGCAGCAGTGATGCATCCACCAGCATCCCGACACTTAACAGAAAAAAAGGAATAAAAATGGCATTACCAGCAAAATGTATCCGCGTCATCAACAAACTGCGTTCAGGAATGAGTGAATTCAATGTCAGACCGGCAAAAAATGCACCTATGATTGGTTCCAAACCAGCCTTATGAGCAAGGTAGGCACACATAAAAGTCACCGCAACAACAAAGATAAATTCCGCATTCTCATCAGCATCAACTTTACGAAGAAACCATCTCCCAAGAATCGGAATAAAAGTGAGAACCGCAGCTGTATATATAACTATCATTGAAATCAACTGAACCCAGAAGACAGCTGTAATCTCACCTTTGCCTGATGCGGAAATAACAGCAAGAACAAGAAGTGCCAGGGTATCGGTAATTATTGTTCCACCGATCGTGGTAGTAACCGGAGTTGCCTTCGAGAGTCCAAGTTTTGCTATGATCGGAAATGTTAAAAGCGTATGAGAAGAAAACATGCTTGCAAGCAGAATCGAAGCTGCAATGCTTTTTCCAAAGCCATATACACCAAGAGCAGTACCTGTCAGTAACGGGATAGAAAAAGTAAGCAGACCAAAAATCACAGCATGGCTTTTTTTTCTCCTCACCTGATTTAAATCGATCTCCAGTCCTGCCAGAAACATTATAAATAGAAGCCCTACAGTACCCAGAAGGTCAATTGTCTGGTCTCTGGCAAGAATCCCAAAACCATGTGGACCTACAACGATTCCTGCTATAATTAACCCCACGATTTCCGGTAAACGAACTTTTCTGGCAAACAGTGGAGCAAGAAGCATCAAAACCATCACAGAAGCAAATATCAGCACCGGATCTGAAAATGGTATAGGCATAAAATCCTCTTTAAAAATTGGCTGCGATCATTAATTGCTAACTAAAATAAAAGCACGATATAAAATACAAAAAGTTTTCTGCTCGTGTCTGCAGAAAAAAATTGCTGCATGCACATGGTTTAGTTATCGTAATAAATCAGAGTGAAACAAATGTTTTAACGATTCACTATGCCAAATAAGCATATCGTTGTTTTGTATTACCAAATATTAATGAGCTGAAATTTATTCTTAGTCACGAAATCGCACATCTGTTTTTAAAGAAAGGTTTCTGGAGCAGATTCAATATCGTCATGAGCCCTTTTTATCAGGCGGGAAGAGAATTAATATGTGATAATATCGGTTTAGCAGAATCAGAAAATATACAAGATTCAATCACAGCATAACGTATGTTAGCTGCAGGGCAGAATCTTTCTGCAAAGATTAATACAGAAGAGCTTGAAGCGGAAGCGGTTCAATTCTATTCAGTGATAAATGAATGGTTGCTGAAACAGTACCTTTCGTATCTGTACGTTGGTAAACGGATAGCGAATGTTCGTAAATTTGTGTGTCAAAAACTGAATATTGATGGTGTAGCGGAGAATGTGCCTCGATCGGATGTTCTTATTTAGAAAGAAGTTTCAATAAACTGATAGCAAATTTGATTTTTCTACTTACAGATTTAATATTTTTCTGCAAACCGTTACATCATATCATCAGTTTGAGCGTTATCAGGAAGAGATGAAATTGCTCGAATAACTTCCTCTTTTACAATCATCATGATCGGTCTCCTGGGCGAACTTGCAGTTTTTTTTCATATGTGAGCAGGATATTTAAGGTTGGAAGGACTTACATCTGGCAATTCTTATGAATATAAGCATTATTTCGCAAATCCGATAATTTCTTCAGGGTTATCAGCAAAAAAATCGGGATCCGCATGTTGTAGTGTTTCACGGTTGTTGTATCCCCACGTAACCGTAATGACTTTTAGTCCTGCTTTGTGTTCCGCTTCAACAAAACCGGTTAATTGAGTTCATTTTCAGGCAATTTGATACAGTCATGCAAAAAGATGGAAACTGATTTCCTAAAAATTTCATCAAAATAGTTGTATCAGCCCAATGCAAGCACTATATTGGACTCATAAGAAAAAGATAAATTACCTATTATCAAATAGCCTATCAATCGAGAGATATGCTCTGCTAACCCGGGGAGTTACCCAGGGGTTATTCAGAGATATGACAAAAGATAATTGTATGAAAATAAGAACATTTCAGACGCATACCTATGGTTGAAAAATCAAATTGTCTATGTGCCAATTCCAGCCCCGATCTTTCCCCACTCGAGGAGCAGTATGTGCTTGAGGCTTTGCGATCAGGCTGGGTTTCATCGAAGGGGCCCTTTATTGAGACTTTTGAAGCCAGCCTGGCGAATTATCTGGGCATTGCACATACCACGGTCGTTTCTAGTGGCACCGCAGCACTGCATCTGGCGCTTAAGGCCATAGGTGTGAGGTCGGGTGATGAGGTCATCATTCCCGATTTAACCTACATTGCGGTTGCGAATGCCGTGATTTATTGTCAGGCTATACCTGTTATGGTTGACGTGGATCCCCGATATTGGTGCATAGACCCTGATGCTGTGCGTCAAGCCATAACTCCGCGAACCAAGGCAATAATTGCGGTGCATGCTTTTGGACATCCAGTTGATTTCGATGCTTTGCGATATGTAGCTGAAGAGGCCGGACTTTTCATGGTTGAAGATGTATGTCAAGCTCTCGGTGCGCGTTATAAAGGTTGCCGGGTAGGTGGACTGGCAACAATCAGCATACATAGTTTTTTTGCAAATAAAATCATCACAACCGGTGAAGGAGGCGCAATAGCGACCCATGACTGTCAGCTTGATGCCGTCGTCAAAAGTTTACGAAACCATTGTGAATCACCCCGACAAAAATTTATGCACGATTCAATCGGTTTCAGTTACCGCATGACCAACCTGCAGGCTGCTCTTGGTGCAGCACAGCTCGTGCGGGTTGACGACTTGTTACGGAAACGTGAACTAGTACTGAATTGGTATCGAGAGGCTCTAACTGATATTGAAGGCTTGGAGATGAACCCTCAAATGCCGTGGGCCGAACCGGTAAATTGGCAGGTTTGTGTTTTATTACAGGCTCATCAAGCCGCCCGTTTGCAACACATACGCAGGCGCTTCGCTGACATGAGTATAGAGATCCGGCCTTGTTTTGTACCATTGAGCGAACAACATGCGCTTACTATATATCGCAGAAGTCAACAATGCAAAGTGGCAAAGGCCTTGTCATCAGCCATGCTCATGTTACCAATTAGCAGTGCTATGAACCGTGATAGGGTGCAGGTCATTGCTGAAACTTTGCACCGCGAGTTGTTATGAGGGTTTTACTCGTATCGTCTTTTCTGCCCTTTGCTCAAACCCGCTTTGGTGGGGCTGCGCGCATATATCATCTTGGGCAGGAGTTGGCGAAACATCATGATGTTAAGGTCGTAGCATTTGATGGCTGCAATGAAGTGGAATCTTGGAATCAAATTTCACCTTTTGCCCGATTTATGCTTATACCACGCACAAAATCGGGCCTTTTGGGTAAGGTCAGGCACTTTCTTGATATGGGTAACGCACTCCGCACTCATGCAAAAGAGCTGCAGGGTTTCATCGGATCGAAGCCTTTTGATTTGGTTATTCTCGCTTATGCGCTGGCACCTAACCTGTTACGGTTGAGACAGGTATTAAAGAGCCCTCGTATAATTTATATCGAAGGCGATTTACAAATCAGGCAAATCGACGAGCTGCGCCATGAAGCTAAAGGTCTGGTGCTGCGAAGTTTAAAGTTTATTCGCTATTGGCAGATACATGGATATTATCATTCTTTCTTGAAATGCATCGACACATTCTTTCTTTCTACTCAGACCGAGATACGTGAGGTCCATCGACGATTTGACCAAGTGAAAACCCAACAACTGCCTTATGGAATGGATGTCTCGTCCACCTCTTTTTTATCACCACCTCCAGTAACACCTGTCTTTGGGTTTATCGGAAATTATCTTCATATACCGAATTCCGATGCTTTGCTCTGGTACTTAGAAACCGTGCACCCTCTTTTACGTGCGAAATATTCAGAGTATCGACTGGTGGTTGCGGGTATGCATGTGCCCGATGCAGTGGCAAAAATTTCACAAAAAGATCCTTCCCTGATGGTACTTGGGGCAATCGATGATTTAGCCGATTTCTATAGAATAATATCTGTATTTGTAAACCCCATTATTTCTGGGAGAGGTATTCGGACCAAGGTGATTGAAGCGGCGGCCTTTGGTCGCCCCATTGTTTCGACTCATTTGGGTGCTGAGGGCACAGAACCTTTACAGGTGGTATTGGGCGATAACCCACTTGAGTTTGCGGACCGTTGTATCGAATTGGTGCAATCTTTGGCAGGTTTACACGTAACTCTCCGACAAAATCGTCAAATCGTTGAAAATCATTTTTCAGCAAAGGCTGTTATACGTTTACTACTGGGTGAGCTGATAGCTGATAGGGATTTTGATCTTTTTTACTTATGAGTTTGAAGTAATGCTCTCGCATTTATGGATGACGGAGGAGCATGCGCTTCGATCGACGCGGCGAAAAAGCTTGTCAGAAGCAAAGAGACGTCGACGCACTCCTGGCCAGGGCGGCCACTTGCAGCAACATAAATACCATCTTTCGTTCTCAATCTTATTACTCCACCGATGATAGAGTAGGTACCGCTGAGAAATAATAAGATATCAACGGACTGGGTATCCTTGAAAGTAATGATATAATTACCGGCTGTTCCCTCAAAAGTCGCACTATTACCGGCACCCATACTTATCACCTCTGAGGCTTTTGAACCCTGAACGGTTACCATTTTATGAATAGAGTACTGGAATAGTTACTCGAAAATGTGTGCCCTCAGTCTCTGAGGGCGAAAAACTAACTGTTCCATGAAGAAAATATTCATATATCAATTTGATTCCGAACGTTCCAAAACTTTGAGATGTATCATCTGTCGCATTTACTGGAGGAAATTTTGACTCGGTCTGGTTGAAATGGTGATTATGTTCGAGCTGTCGGAAGCTCCAGGATGAAAAGGGTATCAAGCAGATCGTGTAACGGAATCGTCCAAATCAGGTTTTAGATTTAATGTGTAGTAAACAGTCGTACCCTTTCCAGGTTCACTCGAAGTCCAGGTTTTTCCATTATGCTTTTCGATAATCCTTCTTACAATAGCAAGTCCTATCCCTGTGCCAGGAAAATCTTTTGGGGAGTGGAGCCGGACAAATGGTTCGAATATACTTTGAGATTTTTTTTGATCAAAACCAATCCCGTTATCTTTAACAAAATACACTTTTTCCCCGCTCTTCTCAATTCGTTCTGTAACTCCGATCCATATTTTGGGACTTTCCGATTTAATTGTGAATTTCATTGCGTTCCCGATAAGATTAGTAAGAAGGAGGCGTATCAATCCGACATCGCATGTCGCATACATCTGTGGTTGAATACTTATTTCATATCTGGTATTTGAATACACGAATTTTAATTCTTCCGATACGGAAGCTGCTATCTCACTCAAGTTAACTATAGATAAGTTTAATCCTTGTGTACCTATTCTTGTCAATCGGAGTAAATCATTTATTATTTCAAATATCCTCTGAGTTTGGAAAATGATCCTTGACAAAGCATCTTTCTGTTCGGTGTTGAGTTTGGGTTCAGCTTCTTTCAAAATATCACAGAATGCTGAAATTATAGTAACTGGATTTTTTATATCATGAACAATAGAATAAGTGAGGTTGCGCAAATCCCTGTTTGTACTGAACAATTCCTGAGACTGCTTTTCAAGTTGCAAACGTAAATTCTTCTCCCGTTCCAATGTTGTTTTTCTTCGAGAGGTTACTTCAACTATTATTGCGAGGATTATAAGCCTTATCGAGGCATTCCAGTATTTCGCTGAAGGAGATATAAGAGGATTATGTAAAAGAATACTGATGCTAAATCCTGTAATAATAGTTATTACAAGAAATACAAAACCCCATGTTTTCCCAAAATGTATAGTAGTAAAATAAATCAGCAGATAATATAATACAAAAACTCTGAAATCATTACCTGTAAAGTAATCCAGCAATGCTGTCAGGAAGAGAAATATGAAGCTTCCACCCAGCAGAAATGGTTTACTCTGTCCATATTTCAAGCTGTTACTCCTTATGATTTTTACTTACAATTTGGGAACACTTACAACTTTAATAAATAATCCAAGGTTATTGATTGCTACCTTGAATTTATCGTAAGTAACAGGTTTGGCTATATAAGCGCTGCAACCATTTTCATAGCAGTAGCTGATATCATCAGGATCATCGCTTGTGGTAAGCATGATAACAGGAATTTTTCTAAGGTACGCGTCTTCTTTAATCTGCTGGAGTGCTTCTTTCCCATTAATTACAGGCATTCTAATGTCAAGAAGAATAAGATACGAGGTATCAATTGGATGGTTACTCAATGCTTCCTTCTTTAAAAAATCCAGAATCTCTCCACCATGCCAGAAATGTATAATCTTATTCGAAATACCGGCATTTTTAAGATTTCTTTTGACGATAATTGCCTGTGCTTCATCATCTTCTGCAAGTAAAATTATCAGGTTCTCCATGGTGTATCCTTTAATCAGGTAAAACGGATAATTTTTATCGCAAACCATATACCTCTTTTGCATACAGGGAGGTTTGCATAACCAATACATTTATCCGGAAATCAGGTATGAAATGTTTCGGAAAAATGAAACATTACACTGTTTTATACGAATAACAACTCCAGGTACAACGAAACGCGGTGTTTTTGAGGAAAAAACATCTGTATTGAAAGTGGTTGGCAAGTGTGAATGCACGAATATCACCATTGCCAAAAAGAAACTAATTTGCTTTGTTTGTTATATTCTTTCCAAAGATGTATTTTAAGACAGAGTTTAATTTTATTAAACTTTGGTACAATTTACGGTTTTCTTCGAAATTACAATCAATATGATTTTCAGTATTAAAAAAATAAATCTCTTTTACAGAAAATTCCTTTTACTCTGTTTTTTTATCTCATTTTCAGTTTTGGGAACAACGTATCCCAAACGTCCTGATGGCCCAGTAGGTGATTATGCTGGAGTTCTTGATCAAAACACCGTTTCATCGGTTTCCAGAATCACTCAGGCGCTGTGGGAGCAAGCCGGATTTGCATTGGTTGTTGCAACAGTAACTTCAATTGGAGATCTGTCCATAGAAGAATATGCATCCGAATTGTATAAAAAATGGGGAATAAGTAACAAAGACACAGATGAAGGGGTATTGGTTCTTTTATCACTTAATCCAAGACGGGTCAGGATTGAAGTTGGATATGGTGCTGAGGGATATCTTAATGATGCCAAAACCGGCCGGTTGCTCGACAATTATGGTGTCCCCCGATTCAGAAAGGGTGATTACAGTGCTGGGATTCTGGCATTGGCCGTTGAGATTGCAAAAAACGTTGAATCGGAAAAACAGATCAAATTAGCTTTACCGGTACAAAGTTATAATTCATACAATCAAGAACCCGCCAGGCTATCACCGTTTTCAATCATTTTATTTATAATTATTTTTATTGCATTGGTCAGTACCCGTTTTGGACGTTCGTTACTTTTATTCTTTTTAGTTAACAGCCTTCTTGGTGGTAGCAGAGGGAGTGGTTATCGAGGTGGCGGATTTGGCGGAGGGTTCGGTGGTGGATTTGGTGGTGGGTTCGGTGGTGGATCCAGCGGCGGCGGCGGTTCGTCTCGTTCATTTTAATTGGGAGAAATTTTTTGAAAAACATACTCAATCCTGTTGATTATTCCAAAACCGCAGTGGAATCGTACAAGTTGTTGTACGGTAAAGATCTTGTTTCAATAATCCTGTATGGAAGTGGAGCTGGGGGGGATTTTGATCCCCGGAAATCAGATGTCAACTTGTTGATTGTTCTGACATCAATGGATGTGGAGCTTATTGCAAAATCATCAGAAATTCAATCCAGGTATTTAAGGGAACGATTCAGTATTCCGCTGTTTATGAATAAAAAATATATCGAACAGTCTTTAGATTCATATCCTGTCGAATTTCTCAATTTAAAGGGATGTTATCGTGTGCTTTATGGGGAAGATGTCTTTGAGTCACTGTCTATAGAATCGGACCATTTAAGACTTCAGATTGAACGTGAATTGAAAGGTAAATGGCTTCATCTGTTGCAGGAATTTCCCTATGCACGAAAAAACAGGAAAAATCTTTTGGAGCTTGCACGACTTTCCCTTAAGGCCTATGCTCCTGTTTTTCGTGCAATGCTGCATATAAAGGGAGTAGAGATACCTCTTAAACGCAATGAGCTCTTAAAAGAAATAGAATCGGCTTATACTATTTCGGATCAGTCATTATCAAAAATATCGGAATCGTTTACTACTATAAATTTACCTGAAATGGAAAAAAGATTCGTTGCCTATGCAAAGGCACTTGAATCACTGATCAATACAATTGAATTTCAATAAGGAGTCTGGAGGGATATATGAAAGGGAAAACAAAAATTCTGATTGGTGTAGGAATCAGTGTTCTTATTGTTTTAATTTTTGGTGGAAAAATTGTAGGGTGGCGAAATCACCTTGTTGAACTTGATGAACAGGTGAAAAAATCCTGGGCAAATGTAGAGAATCAGCTTCAACGCCGAATGGATCTTATCCCCAATCTTGTAGAAACAGTAAAAGGTTATGCTGCACATGAGAAGGAAGTTCTTACTGAAGTAACAAAAGCCCGGGCAAGTGTTGCAGGTGCATCAACACAGAAAGAGAAGATTGAGTCAAACAACCAGTTGACATCAGCAATATCACGTCTTCTTGTTGTTGTTGAAAAGTACCCGGATTTAAAGGCAAATCAAAATTTTCTTGCTCTTCAGGATGAACTTGCGGGAACTGAAAACCGTATCTCGGTTGAGCGTAGAAGATACAATGAATCTGTAAACGCATTAAATGGAACCCGAAGAAAAATCCCATACAGCTTTTTTGCCGGGAGCTTTCCGGAAGCGGTTTATTTTGAAGCTGCACCTGAGGCAAAACAAGCACCAAAGGTTTCATTTTAAGCTGGATTTGATTAGTTGAGCTATGCACTCAGGTATTTTTAAAAGTTGCCGGTTTTTCTGGACTGATAATTAGAAGGGTCAATCCAAATACAACAATCGAAACAGCAACACCGAAAACCGATGTGTCTATTTTCGACATCAGTGTGTACCACGAATCCGGCAATATGGAAATTTCTTTTGCCTGGAGCCCAAGGAGCCCTTTGTATACCATTGCTGAAATGGTGGACACAACCATCGTGATCATTATGTGTAAAGAATAGTTCCGGGAACGCTTTTTAAGTATTACTCCTGCAACTACAGGGAGAATAACCGCTGGTGCCCAGACATGATAGGTAAAAAGCAGAAGTCCTATTATGTCTGACCAGAGAACGGCAATAAGTATTGCTGCAATTCCAAGAGTGAGACTGCATATTCTGGCGATTAAAAGCAATGGACGTTTTGGGGTATCACTCCATTTCAACTGATGTTCAAAGAGATCTTTCACAAAAATTGCCGTTGAAGAATTTAATGCGGAATCGGCAGATGACATTACTGCCATAAGTAGTGCTCCGACGATAAGTCCGGCGACAACGCTATTGTTAAGGTGCTGAATAACCATCGGAAGGGCCTGTTGAGGATCGATAGATGGAAAATTGAGCCTCGCATAAAAGGCAATGAAAAACAGAATAAACGGAAATGTCAAAGCAAGAAAAATACCTACACCTGCTATTCCTCGTCTGGTTTCTTTGATATTTTTTCCTACACAGTAGCGGGTTGCATACCCTGGGGCAAATGTTTCACCTAAAAGAAATGCCAGAAATGTGGTAATAAGTGCAAGCCAACCTTTTCCCCCATGCGGATTAAAAAAAGTATCGGGAATTGCAGAAATATTGGCAGATGCATTGTTGAGGATATCAGGAATACAGAATGCAACTGTTATTATAAACCCTAAAAACAGCACAATAAATTGATAGACATCGGTATGAATAACAGCTTTCAACCCCCCTGCGGTACTGTAAATGACCACCATGAGTCCACCGGTAATAATGGCGATTCTCAGTACTGTTGTAGCGTTTGCAAATTGGGGGAGTATAGCAGAAAGAACACTGCCGAATGCTGCCATTTGGGCTGCAACGATGAAAACTGAAAAAAGAATCGAGAGTATAAGAATAAAAAAACGTGGTCCTTCACCAAAGCGATATCCGAAAAAACCGGCAACTGTATACAGTTTGGCTTCTCTGAACTGGGGTGCCACCACAAGGCCGCTGAAGATAAAATGAATATACCAGCCACTTGAGACCAGAACCATCAGAATTCCCCAGTCATAGGTTCTTGCTATTGCCCCGATTGACGCGCCGCCACCGATTACCGTTGCTCCCATTGTACAAAACAGGAAAAACCAATTGACAGATCTACCGGCAACAAGAAAATCATCGGTGCTTTCGATATTACGGGCTTTAGAAATACCTTTAAAAAATACAAAAAGCATGTATGAGGCGACTATTATCCAGATAACCAAGTTTTGATGCATTGTCGGGAGCTCCGTTTTTATCGGCTAAGAGGTCTGAGATTCCAGGTACGAGCTAAAGGTTCAAATGCCCCGTTATAATCTATAACGGCCAGTTGCGCAGGTTCTCCCCTTAAACGGTCAAGCTGAATTCCTGGTATGTGCCATAGAGTACCACCGGTCCATAATTCTTTCATCCAGTTTCTGATCTGTTTTGTTGAATACCACAAGGAGCGGTAACCATTAAACGTATCGATTTGTCCGGTTTGGATAACTTTTTTTACCTTATCAGGATCGCGGGTGAGTTTAAAGTTGCGTTCAATACATTTATTTTCGGAATCGATCACATCGATGATAATATTCGGATCCTTATCGTGGGCTCTTTTATAGTAATTTGGAAGAAGTGTACAGTCATTACCTGTATAGGTTTCAGGTGTAAGCCAGCAGGGTTGCCCACTTACATCCATGGTAGACTCATAATTGCCTAAAGCAAAGCTTTCTACAGCTTCAAGACAGTAGCAGCTTATCACTGCTATACCTTTCCGTTCTTTAATATAATTATGCATCGTTCTGAAAAGATTTCTTGCACCCTCTTCTCCCTGCATAACTCCTATCGAATTGCAGACACTTACCGCAAGAGGGGTATGTGGGCCTGTATATGGGGCGACATCGAAAGCAGAACCTATGTCAAAAGAAAGGTATTCAGGATAAAGAGTGTCAAGTCCTGAAGATGCCAGATTTTGTTTTGCCAATTCAATCATCTGCTTTGAGAAATCAATACCACCGACATGAACTAATTTACCAGAAGATAATATGTTCTGTGTTTTTAATTCAGAAACTGCGTTAAAAAGAAACGGAGCAAGAAGATTGTGTATTCTGCCTGATCCGCATCCGAAATCATAACAGTCAATTGTCAGTGAGCGGTCACGTGTGAGAAAAAGAACCAGTTTTTCAATGAAACTGTGTTCGAAAGATTCGTATGCAGTAACATCCGGATGCCCACGTACAATTTGTCTTTCATAGGTTGTGGCGCATTGATCCCAGATCGATCTGTCGTGTTGGTAGCGTAGCGATTGCGTATTCATAAGAAAATCCTGTCAGGTAATTAATACTTCTGATATTGATTCTGAATATTGTATCAAGGATTATGGAGGCGAAACGGAACTATCCCGTTTTATTATCTTTGGAATGTAACGTCCGTTCATAAGGCGCAGGAGTGCAGAATAAGTAAGTCTGAATCTAAGAGTGCCTCCAACTTTGATTGAATCATCTTCATCATTGATGTGTATGACACTGATATCGCTACTTGCACCGACAATCCTGCATGAGTCAGACATTGGAATAAGACCTCGTACATCGGTATCCAGTTCACCGATAGTGATAAGTGCTCTTCGTCCACGTTGTCCGGGTGAAAGTTCAAATTCGTTCTCATACGTCGTATCAAAAGGTGCTACATTAGCCACTTCACCTATTGGTACCATGCCTTTTTTTTTGATTTCGGCTATTTCGGCTTCAAGAATAAAAGTATCATTACGGAATCCTTTCAGGGTTCCTCCATTAACCAGGTCATTGCCAAGAAAAACCGATTCCCCGATTCGCCAATGATTGACAGCCTCAGGTACATGTTTATTCTCAAGAAGAGATAGTGTCGCACTTGTTCCTGCTGAAATCAAGGGAAGTTTATGCCCGAATTTCAGCTCGAGGAGCTCCCGGTAGAGGACTAGTTGCATAAGCTGATCGATACTGGGTACAATTCCTGAAAGACATCCTATATTTGCTCCGATACCGAGAACCTCAATATTAGGCAAAGAGAATATGCTGGTATAAAAATCAATTAAGCTCCCTGGAAGTACGCCTTCCCGAAGATCTCCAAGTTCAATCATAACAATGATTTTATGGGTTTTTCCAGCTGCTCTGGCATGCTTATCAAGCTGACGGATTGTTGCAATCTCACTGTTGATGCTGACTTCGGCAATATCCACGATTTTTTCAGTTATGGAAAGAGGTGGAACTCTAAGATACCAGCGTTCAATGGAATGATTACCTCCAGGAAATGAATACATGTTTTCGAGTCGGGTATCCCCAAAAGAGTGTAACCCCATTGAAACAAATTCCTCAATTATCTCCTGATAGCCACAAAGTACCTTTGTTACCAGAGTCCAGGTATTGTTACGACGTTTGATGATATGTTCAATCTGTTTAATGTTGTGCTTAAGAGCATCAATATTTATATGTAATCTGCTCATTTTGTTAACTCATCGGGATTAAAACGCATGTCGATATAAGAAGCCTTGAAACCTGCTCGTTCATAGAGTTTGCGGGCCGGATTTTGAGCTTCTACATGAAGTTTTACTGGACCATGACTAATTTCAACTGCTTTTGAGAGAAGACTGGAACCAATTCCCCTGCCACGCATTTTTTTGTCGACGGCCAAAAAAAGAAGTAGATTTGGTGGTATATACCCCGACATACCCGTGGAAAGCATAACAAGTGCACCAGCAGGAGTGTTGTTTTCCGTTGCACAAATAACGAATCCGCCCGGAGCTGGCCGGCCTTCAAGAGCATCATATACACCCCGCCGGGTATCATCGAGAGAATCGTTATATGGTTGCATCCATTGAAATAGATGCTCAATAAGGTTTGAAAGAGGAAATTCCGCCGGGAGTGTTTTAATATTGTTTGCTATTGTCAACTTATGTGAAATTGTTGTGCTCCTGAATTTATATGTGTGAAAAATTACAGCATATGCATATTTATGATAAGATAATTAATAGCTCGGAAAGATGCAAGTTTTTGACTTGTTAACATTAAGGAGTGTGTTGACATGAGTGCAAATATGTTTGCTGTCAATACTGATAGGGATTTATGTGTGACCTTATTGCTTTTATTACAGTTCTACTTTACTGGCTTACTATCATACAATTTTAGTAAACCGAAATTGAGGTTCATGATACCAGTCGTAAATTAGTATTGTCTATGATCCGGAGAACCTGATTGAAGATCTTAACAGTGCGTTACTGTGAATAGCAACTTGCCCGCTCCACAATTCTTCCGCTTACTCTGATTGCGGGCTTATCATTTAACATATAGGAGCTGGTCGGATAGAGCAGATGGTGTAGCATCTGTTGTACTTCGCCACTGATATTGAACTCATATGAAGTGATATTTCGCTCGAAACTATTGAAAGAATTATCGAATCCTACAAGAGCCGGACGTTCAGAGAACGGAATTGCACAGAAATCCCAGTAATCGGTTATCAATACTGCAATATGATCATTAGCACACACCCATGCGGTTATCGAACGATCAGCAGATGCATCTTTTATTAAATTTTCACAAGCACTAAAAATGCGGCTGTCACGTAAAAGAATGTCGTGTTCATATCTTACCGCCTCGATCCTGTTCCTGAGAAAAGGGTGTATCATTTCTTTGATATCGTGAATTGAACAGTGTTTATCGAACAATGATTCATCGAGTACTGTTTTCAGGTAAAAATAATCATTCAGATATTCTGTACAAAGAAAAGAATAAATCCTTACGTCTGGATGCGCAACTGCGGCATTTTTTAACCCTGTAAATCTGTTCTGTGACCATGGACTTTCATGAAATGGAGAGATATATGCTATCTTTTTATGGCCTTTCCCGATAAGATATCTTCCAACTTCAAAACCAGGAAGTGTTGAATAACTCGAATCAAAGAATGATAAATTCCTCTTGTTTCTACTATAACTGCCAATCATTTTCATTATTCTATGGTCTTCAACCCAGGCAGAAATCGGAATATTTAACAATAGTAATTTCCGTAGACATTCAGCAGAGTCTTTCATATGATAGGACGAAAGAATGATACCGGCAATTTCTTTATTTTTCAAGTACCGTGGTAGGGGAGAGTTGTCAGTTGTGTAAAACTGTGAATCTTCCAGGTAATCATTGCAGCACACTGTATCCAGAATGACATTCTGATCCATAGCAACGGTGGAAAGAATCCTGTAAAAATTACGCTCCCTTTCAGAAACAATTTTTATTGAATTTCTACCAAGTCCAAAAGCAACTATTGCAATTTTTGTTTTTGGTTTAACGTGGTTGGTGAAAAAGTAATACTTTGCACCACTTTGTTTTATAATTTTTTGCTCATTTAACACAGCAAGCGCTTTTTTCATCGTCGGGTAACTGACATTATAATGTGTGGTCAATTGTTTTATTGATGGTAATGGCTGGTGCGTCTGGTACTTTCCTTCAATTATATCGTGTTTTATCATCGCTATAGTTTTTTTCACCTTGTTCACCATCTGAAATTCTGTTGCCGGCTCAGGTGTAATATTTTCTACGGTAACATGGTGTCTGCTTCCCCATTTGCCCTCTATCAAACCCTCCTTTTTCAAAACACCTATTGCTCTCAATATCGTTACCGGTGACGCCTCACACTGACGTGAAAGCGTTCGCACTGAGGGTAACTGTACATCTGAATTCAACTTTATAATAGAGCGGATTTTTTCAACGGTTTCAGATAACACTGGTGATTTTTTTAAGTTCATTATTAAATTATTTACCCATTCAAAAGTGTTTATGAAAGATACCGGTTCATTATACAGGAAAATCTATAGTAATTCTGAATATAACAGTATAACAACAAATTAAACATATCAATTTTTCGTTTTTACTCAATTATTTAAAAACAGGTATATTGCATACTGTTGAGTTCAGTGTTCTATTGAAAGACTTACGGTTCTATAATTTTATGACAGTAGTAAATACAGGCAGAGATCGTGTTTACAGCTGTTGCAATGAAGGAGTTTAAAAATGAATGTTCGTGCCTGTTTGTCAGTAATCATATTATTCATAACTTATCCATCAGCAGAATTGAAACAGATCGGAGCCTGGGTTGGTGGGGACGGAACCTATCCACAACCCACGAAAAGCAACGTTGAAGCATTTCAGACGCTACAAAACAGACATCTTGATCTGATAAGTGTTTTTGTAGTTTGGGATGTAAATAACTGGAACTGGACAAAAAAGTATGCTGACATTGCCACAGAAAACAAATCGATTTTAGTTGTAACCTGGATGGCGAACGGTTACACTACACCGGAGATTGTAAGCGGTAAAGCGGATACCTACCTGAAATCGTATGCAGAAGGTTTAAAAGAGTATGGAAAAGAGATCTGGCTGCGACCATTTCATGAAGCAAACGGTGACTGGTATGACTGGGGAATTGCAAAAAGTGGTGCCGGTAATACAAACCAGACATTAATTGATGCCTGGAAACATGTTGTCACAATATTCCGTAATACAGGAGTGACAAATGTTAAATGGGTATGGACAACTAATGCCACTAACAGCGGTTCTGCTACCTATACCGGATGGTTTCCCGGTGATGAATGGGTGGATATGGTTTCTATTGACGGGTACAATTGGGGTACTGCACAGAGCTGGTCAAGCTGGAAATCATTCGCTGAAGTGTTCAATCCTCCCTATAAAGCACTCTCAATTTCGAGTAAACCTATGTTTATTGCTGAATTCTCTTCATCGGAGCATGGTGGGAACAAAGCACAATGGATTACTGACATGTTTAAAGAAATTCCGGCAACATTCCCCAGGATATTTGCTCTCATGTGGTTCAGCCAGTCAAAAAGTGCTGAAGCTGACTGGGCTGTCAATACCAGTGATGCTGCTTTAAATGCCTGGAAAGAAGGGATCTCAAAAATAGGCGGTGTTGCAACCCGAAAGAATAATTGTAAACAACAGAAAAAATCTTCCGGATTTAAAAAAACAATTGTTGTTAAACCAGTATCGCGGTATCAACACTATTACAATCTGCTGGGTATACCAGTTGGAAACGATTCAAAAAGTTCTGTTCCTGCTGGCATTTTTATTAATCCGTAAGGCAACTCAAAACCGTAAAGTTGTGGGACGTTGCCACGGTTGGCCTGCTGGACGAACAATACTAACGTTGCAACTGTCACCCCGTACCAACCGATCTGGGTCCCGCTGAGCAGCAGAGACACAAGCTTCGAGTTCCAATCTCCAAAGGCATAGCGGCCGTATAATCACAGTAAAGTGAAAAGAGAAAAAGAAAAACACAAAAACGGGACAGTAAAAATCCTACCGCCCGTTTCGTTTTCCCCTCCCGATAAATCAAGGAATGTTAATCAGTTCCACTCTCGGTTTTTGGTTCTGCCCTCATCGGTGCTGTTGTCTGCTATTGGTTTGTCCGGTCCGAACCCTTCTGTGGTAATTCGATCAGACTCAATTCCTCTCCACAAGTGGAGAGAGAGGAAGTGTGTTGTGCTTACAATCTCATATAGGGCATAATTATGATGTGTAAAAAGAATTGTTATGCGGAGCCGCAGTAATGCTGAGG
>JAFGIN010000025.1 GCA_016929595.1 Chitinispirillaceae bacterium | reverse complement strand
TTATCGTGGGGATGGTGCCCGTATCATGCTACGAAAGAAATATTGAATTTGCAGGATCTGGATGGTGATGGGAAGTTTAAGGAAGAGTTTTTAGATAAAATAGAAGGTAAAAAAATAGATTCTGTTTTAAAATCTTCAATTTATGATAAAAATAGATTGTTTGTCCATTGGACTGAATTTGTTGTTTCGTAAAGGTAAATAAACATGAACAAAATAATCTTTTTTGTAATTATTATTTTTAATGCAAACTGTTCGGGCCAAAAAGACACCCCGAAAACAAATCTTTTGACAAAAGAACTGTTTCAATTAGATAGCAATGCCAACATAGAAGACGTAAAGGGTTTACTAAAAAAGATTAATGAAACGGGAATCACCCATAAAACAGATATATTCAAAGAATATATACTTCGCAATAAGCCCCACCATGATTGGGCAGTCAGGTTTTTACCTTTAGGTGACGATAGTGAATTGGGGGTCTGGCTTGAACAAAATTTTAATAGGATAAAAGATGATTATACCTGGATTGAAATTGCAAAAAGTGCCAACCATTTTCAAAGAAATGAAGCTAACAATAAAGTTTTTAAGGTGCTTCTAAAAAGGTTAAATACACTTACAGATAAAGATGCCAGACATGAAATATTGTTTACATTTAGATTAAAATCAATGTATGAAGAATCTGAATATTTTAGTAAACTGTTAAAAGTTGAAACGGATGAACCCTGCAGAATAGATTTGTATGTCATTTTATGCCGTTTCAAAAATGCTGAAATTGATAGTATGTTAAAAAACAGATTACAACAGTGGGAAGAGCCTGCTGTTTTGTATGGTTTTATCGATAAAGGGATAAAAAGGAATAACCGTCATGATTATATAGAAACTCTGATAGAATTAAAAAGTACTTTGTTAACGATAAAAAATCCTGCTAAACTTGCAGATGCAAAAGAAACAATAGAACTGTTAAGTACAATAATTCACTATCTCGAGCAGAAGAAAGCCGAAAACGCTCCCATCGGGTTGCCATTAAACTGGCCAGAGGGAAATGCCCAAAAATAATTGGTCTTTCGTGCGTCCCCCCAACGAAAAGACTCGAACCGGCAATTCCAGTGCCCGGGGGTGACGCAATCGGGAGCCTTTAGCTAAAGAAAAGGTTGTCTTAAAGAGTATGAAAAAAGAGTATCTGTATTTTCAGAAAAATTTGGTATTCCTTATGGTGCTAAACAGTTTAGCATGACGTACAATAAATATGTCGCCTCTACGGGACGAGAATTACGTTTACTATTCTTAAAATTGACCAGCGAAGTCCTCTGCCTCTAAGTGTGGGTTGACAACCGTTTCGGCGTCGCAATACCACATCAAACCCACAAATTTCTGCTCTGCAGCCCTTAATCGTATGATTGTTCATTTCTCATTCTTTGCGAAAGATGAATTAAAACAGTTTACATAATGAAATAAAAAAAAAGATAATAGAACGGTATGGACTGCAAAAGCAGAAGAGTGTGGGTCTGAAAGATTTTTGCGGCGGTGCAAGGGTAGTAAACCCACACAATGAAGCATTGGATGTCGAAAAAAAATGGGAAAAAAGGTGCGCTGGATTGGTCAGATCACAATGGATTCTTTCAAAATGAAAAAAAAGATCCGGTTTTCACCAGATCCTTTTCTGCTTTAACAACAAGGAATGGATAATTAGACTTTTTATCAGTTTTTAATAAATGGCGCCGATACAATTACACCATTTTCCAGTTTTCTGGAAATGATATAAACCCCTTTGGCTTTGATTGTACGCAATGCGTTTTCAGTAGAAATTTTATTAAATGTATTTATGGCATGTCCATCAAGCGTGTAGATACTTAATGCAACATTAGTAGTTGTAGTAATTTTTCTTTGTGTTACAGATCGTGGAGAAGCAATCTTTACAGACCCAATTCTAGGGATCCAGTCATTACTTGCAAGTTTTAAAAATGCTTTTGCATACCTGAACCCAAATTCATTTGTACCTGGAAGATTGAAATGAAAATTATCTGTTGCACTCCTGCGCTGCAGCCCATCTGCAGATGCGACCGCACAGTTTGGAATTAAGCCTGGCAATTTAGCGATCTGTGTGTTATGATTTTTACAACAACCATCATATCGCATTTCACCAGCGATAAATGGTATACTGTCCCACAAATTGAGATCTGCCTTGAGATCATCAACAATCTTTTTTACTCTTTCGGGCCAGTTTGCCTCTCCACTGTTGGATTCGCCCTGGTGAAAAAGGATACCTTTGATCACTCCGGTTTGTTGGGCGACTTTGCACTTGTCTCGCATCCACTCGTATGCACCACTGGGGAGCTTCGTTCCATTGACCACTGGACGTGTATGATCATCAATCTGAGCATTCTTCCCCTTCTCAAAAACAGCAATGTTTTGTCCGGATAATGCACAGGGAACAAAACCTATGGTGATGTCTTTTCGAATTGAATCGAGCAGTGTTCTTCCGAAATTATCTGCAGGACCAATACCTTCATGGCAATTATGATATGGTGGGAATGCAGTGTACCATTGCTGGTGTTTTCTTTGGACCTTTCTGTTGGGGCAGGGATTAGAATTTTGGTTGCAATCTCCAAATGCCATTACCTTAACTCTTGAATTGGTGTCGCATTCATCTGTAATAAGAGATCTACCAGCCTGATCGGTTGATCCTCCCGCTCCCCCCGCCATATTCGACTGCCCAAACAGCAAATAAATATGAAAATTAGGATCCACTTCTGCAAAAACCTGAGAAACAGGCAAGGTTGTAATCAAAGAAAAAAGCGCTACTTTTTTAAAAATCGACATTTTACTCCCCCGGATGATTTAGATCTAATATAGAGATAATATAAGAATGTGAAAATTTGAATGACCGGCTTTTTTGGTTGGGTGACTTATTTTCGTCTACAGTATGTGTACGCGGTCTGGCGAGGCGATGGGGAGAAGGTGGGAAAGTGGGAAGGGGAGACAAAGAGACAACCATCTGAGAGAGGTTATTATGGCATTAAACATGTAGAGGCATTTTGTGGACACCCACACACCAGTACGCCTATACTTTTTAAAACCTTAAAATGCACATTTTAATGAATAAAATCAGAAAAACCTGTTTTTAGAAACGTATATTTCCCCTCCTCATTAAAAAAATAATCTACTCAAATAAGCGCTTATAAAATGTTTGTTTTCCTCCAGAAAGTATGGCATTTTTGTACAGTTTCGTTAAAGCTGATGTGGCCAGGGTAGTTGGTTCGGGAGGATTATAGAGAATGGAGTAGACATTACATGTATCACAAATCTATCTGGTCACCACTTCTGCATTAACAATGGAGAGGGCGAAGGGGGGTGAAGCGAAGGCCAAAACAAGAAAACTCTACAAAACAGGTTTTTCCCATATGCGGAGGCTACTTTAATTGATTTGATAATAGATTTCAAAATAACAAAATTTCTGATTTTAATTCCTCGGGCATCATGCTTTCCCTTTCATTCTCTTTAAAAAGGTGCTTCCATATCGTTTTCTTCCTCGGGAATACCTTTACTGCTACTTTTTTTTCCCCAGGAATATCCAGCAGGTTTTTTGCAATTGAGAAAGCATCAAAAAATCCACCAAGAGTATCGACAAGTCCTGTTTTAACTGCATCTTCTCCTGTATAGACACGCCCTTTTGCAATCTCTTTGACTTTGTCAACCGAAAGGTTTCTTCCTTTGGCAACTTTATTGATAAAATCAGCATACACTGTATCCATACGTGACTCTATATAGTTCCACTGTTCCGGACTGTATTTGTGCATCGATGAATACAGCAGCGCATTGGAATCTGTTGCTACATAATCAAATGTTATCCCTAATTTGTTGTAAAATCCGCTGGTTACCATTTTACCACCGAAAACACCGATTGAACCGGTGAGCGTGGCCGGGTGTGCGATTATTTTTGTCGCGTCTGCAGACACAAAATACCCACCGGAACCAGCTACTGCCCCCATGGTAACGATAACCGGTTTGCCCGCTTCACGTGCACGAACAATTTCTCTCCTGATCATATCTGAAGCTACATATGATCCACCAGGACTATTGACACGAAACAGTATTGCACCTGTAGAGGGGTCCCTGGTTGCAGCCCGGAACGCAGCTGTAATTGTGCGGGCTCCCATGGTTTTACTTCCTGTAAGGGGGTTGTACTCACTTTTGCCACTGGTAATAGTACCGTCACCATAAATCAGTGCAACCGATTTACCTTTTCGAAATCCCGGTTTTTTAAATGCTGCAATGTATCGCCCTATGGTAATAAATGGTCGGGTCGTACCCGTGCGTTTTTTGATCCTCTCATGCACCTGATCATGATACTCAAGACCGTCAACCAGTCCGGCACGCAGCGCATCTGATGCCCCATATGGTCCCCCAGCCACAAGAGTTTCCATGGTAGCAGTTGTTATCTTTCTGGCGACTGAAATATCTCTGATAAATTGAAAACGTAAAGAATTGACAATATCCGTATTCATTTCCCGCTGTGCATCAGTATATGAAGTTTCGGTGAAAAGATTTTTTGCAGTTTTGTACTCTTCGCGGGCAGTAATCTGGGGTTGTATCGATAAACTATCGAGTGTACCTTTGATAAAAGGAGTCATTGCGACAAGTCCAGTGATACTTACTTCTCCGGATGGCTGCAGATAAATCGAATCAAAGGCAGTTGCCAGATAATACATACTGTTTCCCGCACCCGATTCACCAAACGTTTCAGTATAAGCAATTGCCGGTTTTCCTGATTTTCGAAAACGAAGAACAGCATCGCGGATCTCCTGAACATCAGCGTACGAGGCAAGTCCTCCATTGATATGCGCTACAATTCCTTTAATTTTTTTATCTGATGCAGCCATTTCGAGTGCTGATACTATATCGCTGAATTTGAGAATACTTCCGGTAAAGAATCGGTTGATTACACCTTCTGGTGGGGTTTCAGCTATACCTGGGCCGAAATCAATTGCAAGTACCGTTTTAGAGGGAATTGAATTTCTTGAATGTCTGAGCACCACAAGTGTAATGAGGACAACGACGGTTCCAGTAATCGCTATGAAACCAGCGACAGCAAAGAACTTAAGGAGAATATCCATGAAAAGCCTTTTTTTTGTGGTGTTCATTTCGCGATAATTCCTTTTTTCAGCGTATGTGCAACATCTGCGTAACACATTTCATCGCAAATACATTGCCGTATATGAAACAGGACTGTTATGATTTCCCTCCAGCAATGATCGGCAAGAAAGCGGCCATACGGTTGATTATGATGACAAGAAAAAAAATGGAAAACACACTGTCGCACTGCTGATACGAAATTCATGCGATGAACAGTGAAGATGCGGAGATACATAGACGTCTCTTTTATCAAAAAACTAAAAAGCCTCTTTTTTGCATTACTGCAAAAAAGAGGCTCATTTAAAACCTGAACATACAGAGACCGTGCGGTTTATTTAATATCAAATCGATCTGCGTTCATGACCTTGTGCCAGGCGTTAATAAAATCACGAACGAACTTATCCTGTGAATCCTTGCAGGCGTAGACTTCAGCAATGGCCCGAAGTTGAGAGTTGGAACCAAAAATAAGATCGACACGGGTGCCGGTCCATTTAAGTTCATTTGTTTTGCGGTCGTAGCCATTGAATTCATCACGCTCTTCAGATACCGGTTTCCACACGGTGTCCATATCGAGCAGGTTCACAAAAAAGTCATTGGTAAGAGATCCTGCCTGGAGCGTAAGTACTCCATGAGTGGAGTGCTCGTAATTGCTATTCAGCACACGAAGGCCACCAATGAGCACGGTCATCTCCGGTGCTGTAAGTGTGAGCTGTTGGGCGCGATCGATTAACAGTTCCTCCGCTGAAATAGTGTATTTACTTTTCAGGTAGTTGCGGAATCCATCGGCAATCGGTTCAAGCACTGCAAATGAGTTCACATCAGTCTGTTCCTGTAAAGCATCCATACGTCCCGGAGTGAAAGGAACCGTTACCGTTTTACCTGCGTTTTTTGCTGCTTTTTCAATTGCAGCGCAGCCGCCGAGAACGATCAGATCTGCAAGAGATATTTTTTTACCGCCTGTCTGTGCTTTATTGAATTCCTGCTGAATTTCCTCAAGAACGTTGAGCACTTTTTTAAGTTGTTGGGGTTGATTTATTTCCCAATTGTTCTGCGGAGCGAAGCGGATACGTGCTCCGTTGGCGCCACCGCGCTTGTCAGAGCCCCGGAATGTCGATGCTGATGCCCAGGCTGTCGAAACAAGTTCTGAAATAGAAAGACTGCTTCCAAGAACTTTTGACTTAAGATTTTCGATATCCTGCGCATCGATCAGCTCGTGATTGACTGCAGGGATCGGATCCTGCCAGATTAGTTCTTCTTTGGGAACCTCAGGGCCCAGATATCGTGCACGTGGTCCCATGTCGCGATGAGTCAATTTAAACCAGGCGCGTGCAAATGCGTCAGCAAATGCCTGGGGATCTTTTTGAAACCGGCGTGCAATCGGTTCATAAATCGGGTCAAATCGCAGCGAAAGGTCCGCAGTGGTCATCATCGGACGGTGGTTTTTTGTCGGGTTGTGTGCATCTGGAATCATATGCTCATCTTTGACCTCTTTTGCAAGCCACTGTTTAGCACCTGCAGGGCTTGTTACCAGCTCCCATTCATACCCAAACAATGTATTGAAATAACCATTATCCCACGTTGTCGGATTAAGTTTCCAGGCACCCTCGATACCGCTGGTAGTAGTGTGTTCGCCTTTACCTGTACCAAATTTGTTGATCCATCCAAGCCCCATCTGCTCGATAGGTGCAGCTTCAGGTTCCGGTCCGACAAGAGTCGGGTCTCCCGCACCGTGAGCTTTACCGAAGGTGTGACCACCGGCAACCAGCGCAACTGTTTCTTCATCATTCATTCCCATACGCGCAAACGTTTCACGAACGTCGCGTCCTGATGCCACAGGGTCGGGGTTCCCATCTGGGCCTTCAGGGTTTACATAGATAAGACCCATCTGTACAGCAGCCAGTGGATTTTCCAGATTACGGTCTCCGCTGTAGCGTTTGTCAGTATAGTTCTTGTCACCAAACCAGGTAGTTTCCTTACCCCAGTAGATATCCTCTTCAGGTTCCCAAATGTCTGAACGGCCTCCGCCAAAACCAAATGTTTTAAACCCCATGGATTCCAGTGCACAGTTACCGGTTAAAATCATAAGATCAGCCCATGAAATCTTATTACCATATTTCTGCTTTATCGGCCAGAGCAGTCTCCGCGCTTTGTCAAGATTGCCGTTATCCGGCCAACTATTGACAGGAGCTAAACGCTGGTTTCCGGTTCCCCCGCCGCCTCTTCCATCGGATGTTCGGTAGGTGCCGGCACTATGCCATGCCATGCGAATGAACAAACCTCCGTAATGACCCCAGTCCGCAGGCCACCATTCCTGCGAATCGGTCATCAGAGAGTAAAGATCTTTTTTTAGTTCTGTTAGATCAAGTTTTTCAAACTCTTTCTTATAATCGAAGTCCTGATCCATGGGGTTGGATTTCTTCGTGTGCTGATGAAGGACACCGAGATTGAGCTGATTTGGCCACCAGTCACGAGTTGATCTTCCGCGACCAGATGGTGTTTTACTTGCGGCCCCTGTTACCGGGCATTTTTTTGTTTCTTCCATTCTTTTACTCCTGATTTGTTAGACAGATGAAATTAGTATTATTGTATTACTGTGATTATCAATGCATCATGCTGGTAGAGAATGTATTTATTGTCTTCAAGAAAATCTTTATGAACATGTGAGGGAATAATATATGTATAAAGCATTATAAGATATGCTATCAGAAGAAGGCTGGTTGCTTTTTTTGCGATACTTTTCATTACCGGTCTCCCTGTTCAAATATAAGCATTGCAGTGTCATCAAGTTGCAAATCAGTTTGAAAAATTTAACTACAAGGTTTAACAGTACGTTTCGGTATGTACTCAATGTAGTACGAAAAAGTACCTTTAATAGAGTATTTCAGGTATTGTACCTCTTTTATTTGATATATTTTAACACTAACACCGAGACTGATAGTATCTGGAAAATACAAAATTTGAAAATGGCTGCAAATGGGGATACCATGAAATGTAAAAGTGCGTCAATATACATTGTTTTCGTGGTAGTTCATACCTGCCTTGCCCGGTTGCCTGCTTTTCCCGGTGCGGAAGGATTTGGTAAATATGCGACAGGCGGTCGTGACGGAGAGGTGTATCATGTAACCAATCTGAAAGACTCTGGTCCGGGATCTTTACGTGATGCAGTTAGCGTGTCAAATCGTATTATCGTCTTTGGTGTTGGCGGTGTTATCAATATCGGAGAAAGAATTGTAGTAAAAAAGAACAGTTATATAGCCGGTCAAACTGCGCCCGGGGGAGGAATAACAATTTATGGCAATGGCGTTGCGCTCAATGGGGATTCTGGAAACAACATTATCCGTTATCTACGCATAAGAATGGGAAAAAACGGTGATACTAAAAAAGATGCCCTGGCAATCTCTGAAGGACAGAACTATATGCTTGATAATGTTTCAATCTCCTGGGGAATTGATGGAACATTGGATGTGAACGGTTCCGGTATCGACAATCTTAGTGTACAGGATTGTATTGTAGGGCAGGGAATCAATATTATAAATCATTCAACGGGCGGATTGATGCAAAGTGGAAAATGGTCAATCATACGTTCATTATATATTGACAATAAAACCCGGAACCCAAAAGCCCGCGGGATACACGAATGTATCAACAGTGTCTTCTATAACTGGCAATCTAACGGTTATATAATGGGAGACACTGAAGGAATTTCGGAATGTAACCTAATTGGGAATTATTTTATTTACGGGCCATCAAGCAGCTCCAATTCCCATATTACCAACACGACCGCTGCTTTTCATGTCTATGGTAAAGATAACCAGGTCGATGACAATAAAAATGGTGTTCTTGATGGAACTCTGATGACCAGTTATAAAACTGCAACAGTGATGACATCACCGTTCAGTCATCCGGGAGTAAACAAATTGTTTGCGGCAAAGGATGCACTTGAATATGTAACCAAAAACGCCGGTGCATCGATGGTACGGGATGATGTTGATAAGTTTCTTATTGATGAACTGGTATCGTATGGCAAAAAAGGAAAAATCATCACTACTGAAGATGAAAATGGAATTTCCGGCAATGTGGGGACTGTTGCAAATGGTACTATACCAGAAGATACCGATAAAGACGGAATACCCGACATATGGGAAAAGAAACATGGTCTGAATCCCAACAGTATCAATGATTATAAAGGTAAAGATCTTTCCGATGAAGGGTATACCAATATCGAGATGTATATCAATGAACTTGCAGGTGACCCGGTTATTTTTAAATTAAAAACAGCTCTCAGTCAGAGCAATACTGTGAAACATAATCGTTTCAGAGCATGGCAGAATGCTGGCTCACTATTTTTAAAAATTGATTCAAAAACGGTAGTAATTATAGATGCGATTGATGTTTCCGGAAGATTAATCAAGTCTTTATACAAGGGTACTCCCGAAACAAATATTCTGAAGTTCGATCGATTGTTGCATTCAGGGGTTTGTTTACTTCGGGTGAAGTGTGACGACGGGCAAAAAATTGTACCGGTTGCGGGGGTGTGGTGAGAGGCTGTGGAAGGTGAATGCAGGGCTGATGAATGCGGGGCGGAAGATAGAAGAGGTTTAATTTTGATGTTCAAGAGTTGCTGTTATTCAATTTAATCATGAATATTGAATGTCAAATTAATTACAAAGTTTTAAAGTGTTAAGATAATATTTCCCGTCCATTTAGTATCGTGTTGTAAGTTGTCTTGCTTTTATATACTAGTTGGTTCACACGGAGGATGCTGGCATACCCTTAATGTAAACCTCATCCCCGTCTCCTCTCCAACATGGAGGGGAGACAAACGCGACCTTGTCACGCTAACACTCATCTCCCCCTCGGCCACGTTGGAGAGGGGTACAAAGGGGTGAGGTTTTATCTCGACCGTGGAGAAGATCCTTGCAATAGCTGATTCGCATTAACGCATTCACTCATTCACTTAGTCACTCATTCACTTAGTCACTTAGTCACTTAGTCACTATTTACTAAAAACAAACGGAAAAACCACCTCTGTAATATCACCTGGTTTGTCTATCTTATCGAGCACCCAACGCCTGATTTTAGATACAATAAGGGATTCAAATTCAGGATCATGCATTGTTGATTCAACAACCTGGCAGAAGATAACTTTCCCGAATTCATCGATTGCAAACTTACAGGTAATCTTGCCACTCAGTCCCGGTTTATCCCTCAGGCGTTTATTGTAAGCATAACGCAGTGCTGCAAGATTCTGCATGACAACACGCATGACGCTCGCTTTACTTCTTCCGCCAGTTAACATACCACCTTTGAGAAACTCTGGTGCAGAGATCGTTATTGAGCCTCTCTTTTTAATATCCAGGCTACTCCCTTCACCATTCATCAGGCCACCGATGAGCTTGTCAATTTCACCAGTACCACAGCCACTGGAACTACCTCCGAAACCTGCGCCATACCCGATTCCAGCAACTCCCTTTCTGCCAACACTACCGCCGCCACCGGCCTTCATTCCGCCTAATCCATATACTGCAGCAGATGCAGCCATCTTACACTGACTGCCGCGTGTCAAAATAGCTCGCGGATCACTACCTCCTGCCATAAAACGGTACCCTGGCTGACTGTTTTCAGATACGCCCTCTGGTAATTCCGTTGGCTGTTCAATTGGTGTCCACTTACCTGATCTGTTTCGTACTGCATCATCAACAGCGACAAAACTCGTGTATTGTGTTATTATTCTGTATTCTATACCCAGTTTGGTAATGGTATCTTTTGTAGGTACATCGGATACTTCGTTGTTACCGAATATTCGACTACCAAGAAGATCGATGACCTCAATTTTTTTTCTGGCCCAGAGTATCGGGAGAAAACAGTTAGCTTCATTGGTTGTTGGGAGGAAGACATCTATATCTCTCCTCCAGGTTCGTCCGCCTGAGCATTTTCCTGTTATGGTGAGAGTTCCTTTTCCTCCTTTACTGTATTTACCATTTATTGATAATGGTTGATTCTGAAACAGATCCGGAAGTTGTGCGGGCTGTGGGTCAATAATGTGAACTCCCTTCCATGAAAGTGAAAGATCGCTCAGCACAGGAGCATCGATATCTGCATAGAATTCATCGATTGTTTTCCCGGCTTCTCCATCCTGCCTGATAATCATGCAATTGCCTCGTCCGGCATATGCCATACCTTCGAGAAGGTACCTGTTTACTGATGAACCTACGCCAAGGCTGAAAACCCTGTTGTCCCCAAGACGGTATTGAATTGTTGAAATTATTTCCCGTTCATTTCCCACATAGCCATCAGTCATAAATAGTACCAGCCGTTTACGTCCTTTTTCAGTCGGTGGATCAAATATCGCCTTAATTGCGTTCATCATTTCCGTACCGCCGCCACCGTACATATTGTCAACAAACTCCATGGCTCTCTCAATATTTGCATCTGTTGCGGCAAGAGCATCGGAAGATAGAATTTCAGTTGACCCTGCAAATTTGATGACCCGAAACAGATCATCCCTTCGCATTTTCCCGAGGCTCAGTTTCATAAGCTCTTTACACTTTTCAATAGGGAATCCATGCATCGATCCACTGTTGTCAACGACAAATACGAGCTCTCGCGGGAAGATTTCATGTTCATCGATATTGATTTTTGGTAGCATTGTCAACTGGAAAAAACCATCGCTTTTATCATTTTTATGGGTAAGAAACACTGTATTGATTTCGTTTCCGGCGATGGTATACTCAAGCATGAAGTCTTTGTTGGGGATCTGGTCATTAGGAGATATGCGCACAAATTTTGAGCTGTCCATGTCTGAAATGGTGATCCGATGGCTTGGACTTGTTAACTCTTTGAATGAAAAGCATTTGTGAATAGTTACCATCAGGCTGATATCGTGTCCGCTGCGGGTATCGCCTGGTAGTATCGGTGGAGTGATAAGGTGTGCATCAGGAACCTGGTCTGTCGGATTTTCTTTTCCGACAGCTTCATTACATTGTGGAGTACCGGGAATGTATCTTGGACCAACAACCATAGGAAAATTAAAAAGGTATTTACCGTTTTTATATTTCAGCTGCTGTAGATAGCTGATTGTAATGACAATGGTATCGCCTGGAAGAATATTGGCAATAGACTGGGTAAAAATATTGGGACGCTGCTGTTCAAGAAGGCTTGTGGTATTGCCCCGACGCCTTGCTTCTTCATAGATCGCGCGAGCTTCCTGCCGTTCTTTAATCATACCTTTGATGCGTTTGTCGCCAATCTCCAGAATCATGGAATCGACAGCTGCATTTTCAGGAAGTGGAAAGGTATAGAGTGCTTCAATGGTACTGTCGAAAAGATTAACATAGATCTGATTTACGGTTACACGGGCTGTAAAACCTTCGATGTTTCCCTTGACATCTGTATGAAGCAGGGGGAGAACCAGTTTCTTTCCATTACTTACAGTAAGTAGTTCGCCTTGACTGGAACTAAACGATTGAGGCATCTCCATAATTTGAGGTGTTTCAAGGTGGGGTGAGTGCTTCTGGTTTTGACTGCTGCGGAATTCATCAGGCGGACTTTCTGAAAGTTCGATGATAGTAGCAGTATCTGCTTTTTTAGACGGCTGTTTTTTAATTGCGGCAATCAGAATTGATGATGCTGCGGAAATAATAATAACTGCACTAACTATCAATGCGGTATTGTTTTTCATACACTCCTCCTTATAGAGATCAATGGAGAGAAATATCGCAGGAATATATCCGGCGGGATTTGTAATTTTAAAACAGAATGCATCCAGTTGAAAAACGATTCCAAAGTATTGTTTGTTACAAATCTTTTGTGAAATAAAAAAGCATTACAGAATTTTCTGGATTACTACTCAGGAGAAACTTTACAAAAAAAAGTGTGTGTGGATGCTGGGATATCTGTAACGTAAACCTCACCCCCTGTCCCCCTCTCCAACGTGACGAGGGGGAATGAGTGTTAGCGCGAATGTCGCATTTGTCTTCCCTCTCCATGTTGGAGAGGGGCCGGGGGTGAGGTTTACATTGCAGATTCTCTCGCTTGTGGAGAGAATCCGTGCGGTATCTCTCTGAAAATCCGTACTCCACTATTTATTAAAAATAAATGAGATAGCCACTTCTGTAACATCTCCAGGGTTATCGATTTTGTCAAATATCCACAATCTTACTACCCTGGCAATGGCCGCTTCAAGTTGAATATCTACATTTTTTGGATCAATAACCTGACAGGATCTGACTGTTCCAGATTCATTAATAAAAATCTTACAAGTAATCTTTTCATTTAAATCAGGTTTAACTCTGAGACGATTATTATAGGTATGACGAAGCGCTTCAAGATTCAGTATGACAACACTCTTAATTCCATCATAACTTCTTCTACCAGTCAATGCATCGCCCTTAACAAATTCCAGCGCAGAAATTGTAACTGAATGCGAACCGATGAGATCATCAATACCACGACTACCTGTAGTTCCAGTGTTAGTGATTCTCTTTTTGTTTTTTAGTTTGCCGCAATCATCGCCAGATTTAAGACCGCCAACTCCAGCGAGAATTGCCTCGATATCTTTCTCGAATTCACGGAAGGAGGTATCTAAAGACGCGTTGGACTTTTTTATAAGCTGAGCGGAAATGATACGGAGAACCGCTTCATGCGTAGCACGAGTTCCTGGAGCACCACTTTTTGCGTGAGGACGATACAAGGTTTTTCCAGATACACCTTTCGGTACTTTCGCGGATTGTTCAATCGGTATGGCTCTGTTTTGTTCTACTTGAGAGTGCTTTTCGTTTTGACATGCGCGGAATTCATAGGGAGGGTGTTTTACCTGTTCAATAGTTGTAACAGTTACTGTTTTTTCAGGCTGTTTTTTTCTTGTTACAATAATCAGAATTGATAATACTGCGAAAATAGTGATGATGGCACCCACTGTCAATGCTTTAGCGTTTTTCATCTGTTTCTCCTGATGGCGGTGAGTACAGGGTACTGTTGCATAAATATATCCAGCGGGATACATAAATCAGTCAGAATGCATCCGGTGAAAAAAAACGATTTGAAAGAACCTTTTGTTACAAAATCTTTTTTGCACTACCTTAATTGAGGGGACCGATGCATCTATTTGTAATAAAAAAGGCGTACCTATTCAGGTACATTGACACCAACGTTTACGTGACCGCTTATGTTGAGCATTATTCGTGGTCACTGTCGGTATCGGAATCGGGATCGATTATCAAATGAGGAGTTTTTCGATGCCGATACCGATTGCGACCCCGACCCCGACTTCAAAATGAAAGCCTCTGCATTATTCGGTCGTTGAAATTGAGTTGATTTGGCATGTAGTATCTGCTGTTGTACAAAAACGGCACACAGTAAAGAGAAATATAAAAAATACACCTCAAAAGGTAATATAGTATTTTCTTATCATACATTCAATCACAGTTGTTGTATATTGCTGAGGCAGCGTAATTATTGAGATAAGATGTATGAAGGAATATCTGTTTATCATTCAAAAATTCAGAGCAGTGCCTGTTGGGGTGCTTTTAATTATAATCGTAAATTCCTGCAGCAAATTATTCCAGGTTGATGTATCATTTGACCAAAAATTATGGATCGACATAACAGACGCTGACAGTACGCATTTACAATGTATAGAGCATCCAGATTCGCTTAAAAAAAGAGTATCCGCATTTGAACAGCAGTTTATTTTAAACCGTGATTCTTTCAACTATCGTAACCACTTGAAAGTAATTTTCAGGTACCGGGATCAATCGATGCTTCCCTTGTTCAAAATGATTTGCAATGATACTGCTTTACCATTAATTTACAGGGCCAGAGCCATTGCAATTATCGGACAGATCGGCGATTCCGATTACATACCAATGTTCGTTAACTTTTGCAAAGATAACAATGATATTATCCGCGAATATGCTGTAAATTCACTTGGTAAAATTGGTTCTTCAGGAACAGTAAATATTCTTCAGAGAATGTTGAAATCTGAACAGAACGGATATGTACTTGCGACGATAAGGTCTGCAATCAGCAGAATCAATCAAACCGTTCCCTCTCCACTCTACAGTGCATTTATTCTTGACACTAACGGCCTGGATAAGATCTCTTTTTTGTTCAATCCCGACATCATCGGTAACTCTTCCACTGCAGAAAAACAGATCATTGAGAGTGTAATTGTACAGAACAAAATGAAGGGGGAACTGGTACTTCCTCATCAACAGTACAAAATGAATTCGAAAACGGTATACAACAGGCATTCGTATGGCGTAAATTTCGGGACTGAACAATCGCCGCTGCTCCATGTCGGTGAAGATTCCGGCCATTATATGGAAGGGCTGCCAATACACTCGGTCTCTGATGGCGTTGTAAGTCATATCATATACGAGCAATCATGGGGATTTCTGGTTGCAATAGAATCAAATCTCCGCGTACACGGAACGGTGACTTTTTTTTATGGTCATCTGTCTCACTGTATCGATGTTCATATCGGGCAGAAAGTAGAAGCTGGAGAGAAAATAGGGGAGCTGGGTTCTCAGGAATCCATGGAAAACGGTGGTTATATGGCACACCTTCACATGGGTGTAGCAAAAGGCTCTTATGAATACGCAATGCTCGCAGGGTATGCTTCAACTCTGGACAGATGGTATAATCCCGTAGCGCTGATTGGAAAAGAGAACAGCGGAGGACGAGTTCGATATGGAAAGTTAATGAAGATCAACAGATGAATTGAATGTATTTATGTTTCATATCCATTCAATAACGAAATTACCGGGTCTTCATTGGCGATAGAGCCACCTGTCTGTTCTGATGCAGCTCTGCATCCTCCAAGACATTTTTCCCACCTTGAACAAGTCTGTCGTGAAAAAACGAGATCACTTTTGAGGATCGTAATTTCTTTGTTATTTACCGTCTTAATAATTT
>JAFGIN010000004.1 GCA_016929595.1 Chitinispirillaceae bacterium | reverse complement strand
TTTTACAACCCCTATCCCATCCTTCCCCCGTTAACGGGGGAAGGTGCCGAAGGCGGATGGGGGAAAATCAGATCTATTCGCGATATAATTCTCCGTTCGGGAAAATATCTGAACGTACTTTTGTTAATTACTAAACAGCATGACGGGGGGGGGGCGAGTACGTGGAATAAAAACAGTACAAGTCAGAACTTTACCTCAAGCCCTGGCCTATTTCACTTTATACTCATTATACTTAGTAAAATATCAGCGCATCAATACCATTCTGCAGATTTGAATTTCAGAATTATTTCTGCTATTACCCAGGCGACAGAGGTAGGTTCCGCAGCCAGGCACTCTGGATGTATAAAAGGAGATCGTTCCATTTTTTCTTCCTGGTATTCCTGAATATTTCCCCACAAGTTTACCGCCAGGAGTATAGATATGCAACTGAACACTTTTTAAATTACTATGTTGCAAAGGAACATGGAAAACGAGCGAATTTTTCTCGGCTGAAAAAAAACGAAATCCGGTTGGAGCTGACGGAGTGTTCACCGTTCGCTTAACATGTGAAGTATCCTTGATATTCCAGATTCTGACAATACCATCAGAAACTCCTGCTGAAACCCTGGCACCATCATGAGAAAATGCAAGTGCATTGACTGGTAAAGGATTGCTTATTATCGTTTTAATAACAGTTTGATCTGTTGCGTCCCAAAGCAGCAGATTCTGTTTTCCACTTCCCGTAAAGACGCTCTTACAATCAGGGGAGAATGCTGCATATCGAAGTTCATATGAATATTGTCCATACTCAGGCATCCATACTGCATCACCTCCGGATATGTCAAAAATGGCAGCTGGATTTTTTGCGGCTTCCTCGTAAGCAGTCAGAAGTTTTGTTCCGTCTGATGAAAAAGCTACAGTTGTAATATAACCAGGAAAAAACCTGGGGAGTAACATGACAGAATCTCCGGTGGCAACGCTCCAGAGACGAACCCTGTATCTACGCATTTCTGGTAGTATTTCCAATGCACCGGTTGCAATTTTGCTGCCATCAGGGGAAAAAGCTAAAGCTGAAACCAGGCTGCTGTCAATGGTTAATTTCCTTATAAGAGTGGCTGAATCGACACTCCATAAACAAACACTATAATCGTAAGATCCGGTGGCAACAACCTTTCCATCAGGAGAAAATGCAACCGAAGTGATCCTGGCTGTATGTCCTCTCAATGATGCAATCGCAGTTCCGGAGGAGGCATCCCATAATTGCGCAGTACTGTCAAGAGACCCCGTCAGAATTTTACTTCCATCAGGGGAAAATGCTACTGATGTAACAGAATTCTTATGACCATGGAACTGATAAGTTATGGAACCAGTGGCAATATCCCACAGGCGCAGGGTGTTGTCAGGTTGCTCAGCTCCGGTGATCATATTTTTATTATCAGGTGAGAAGGCAACTGAAAGTGTAGACTGGGTATGCCCGGTAAATTCACGTTTAAGGGATCCGGAAGCGGCATCCCATAACCGGATAGTATTGTCATCTGACGTAGTGAGAATACAGGTGTTGTCTGGTGAGAACGCAACAGTTGCGACTTCAGACGGCAGTAAAACAGAGCTGATCTTTTCGCCACTCAAAGCATTCCATAAAATAGCTTTTGATCCCAAACTGGTAATAACTTTTGAACCATCCGAAGATACTGCCACACCGCGAACATTGCCGGAGTCACCAAAAGTCCTCACAATACTATTGTTTCGTACATCCCAGATACAGGCGCTACCCATCGTACCAATCAGTATTTCCATCCCATTGGGATCACCGGGAAAAAACGCTGCGCAATTAACCGGCCGGGTGGAAAATGAGCTGATAAATCCAAGATTGATATCAGATAGTTGCGGGGGATCATACCTGTTAATGGCCTGAGCAAAGACTTTGTTCCCATCCTGAGATAAAACCATGAATGACCCTTTAAAAAAACGGATCACAGGTACTGTGTCTGAAGCTGTTTTCCAGAAAATAGTCCATGATCCGGGCTTTACCATATTCAGATTTTGTTCTTGCGTCAAGCTATGGCGAATTACATCAATAGATTTGATATCTTTCCTTTCTCCAGTCTTCACATTCCACAAAAGAAAGTTAGGAAAAGTATCACTTGAACCAGAAAATAAAGTCGTACCGTCAGGAGAAAAACCGACTGATCTGACTGGAAAATTTGTCAATAAAGTTTTAATCATCTTCCCGGTCGCACAATCCCATAACCGAACCGTTCCGGCTTTTGATCCGGTTGCCAGATTCTTACCATCGGGAGAAAATGCCACACAACCTAAATTGCCATATCCCAGCGTTTCAGGTACCATTCCCGCGACTGTTTTATCAGTCATCGATAATAGTATCATTGATAGAACCAGTATAGTGTGGATCAATTTTGCAGAGTAAACTTTACGCATGAACTATAAGCCTTTCCAGATATCGCCATCTCACTGTATTTTTGCAAACGTTCCAGTATGCAGTACCATGGCGTTTCTTCTGTCTGTTATACGATAGGTAAAAACGCCAGATCCTGTTATCCCGGATAGCCTATAAACAAAGCGTTGATTTGCAACAGCGTCTGTTTCCGAAAACGTTTTCAAAACCGCACCCGAAAGATCAATGATCTGCATCTGAACACATGAAAGAGGTATACTGTATTGCGGAGTGAGAGCAAAAGAAAGTGAATTATTCAGACATCCAAGAAATCTGATCCGTGGAATAGGAGAAAACGGAGCGATAGCATGTATCTTTGCAATGTCGGAAATATCCCAGAGCAACATTATGCAATGGTCATGAAAATTGGTCACGACCTTATCACCTGCCGGGGAAAAAGCCACTGATGGGTTAATGTCACTACCTTTCACGAATACACGAAGCTTTTTCCCATTCCCGGCGTTCCATAATGCAAATTCACTGTTCGATCCGGTAATGATCCTTGAGTTATCCGTAGAGAAAGCAATCTTCCAGTACGGGTTGCTATTATTGCCTGCAAACGTTCTGATGGTATCTCCGGTATTTATATTCCATAACACCATTCTGACATCATTATCTCCTCCCCCCAGGCTTGCCAGAATTGTAGCATCATCAGAAGAAAATATTGCTCGTAAAATCGGCAGGTTTTTCATGGAAAAAGAACTGATAAATGTGCCGGTACTTACTTCCCACAACCGTATCATTGTATTGTCTGCAGTCAAAACTTTCTTTCCATCTGAGCTGAAGGAGAGAGAATTAATATTGCCTTGCTGCCAGAAAATACTTATGCACGAATCATTTGCACTATTAAACAGGCGTCCTACATTTCCATCGGATATGATAACGTTGCTTCCATCCGGTGAAATAGCGGAAGCCGCGATACGGTTGGAAAAACCGGAGAATACACGTATCTTTTCACCACTTTTTACATCCCAGAGGCAGACGGTACTGTCAAAGGAACCGGTGAGAAGCCTTGAGCCATCATGCGATATATCAACGGTGCTCATACGCGACCGGTGACCGGAGAAACATTTTACAAAATCTCCATTATCAACATTCCAGATCCTGGCAGAACCATCATCCGAACCGGTAAATAACTGTTTGCCGTCAGGAGAAAATACGGCATCAAATATCCAGCCGGAATGACCGAAAAGCGTGTCAAGAACAGCGCCTGAATTTGAATCCCATATTTCCGGGTTTTGATCATACGATCCTGTCAATATTTTTGTTCCGTCTTTACAAAAAGCGACATAGTTGACACCCTTGTTTACATGCCCTTTAAATGTTCTGATAACAGTTCCGCTTGCAATATCCAGGAGAACTCCGCCGCTGTCAGAGGAGCCAAGCAGTAGGGAAGAACCATCAGGAGAAAAAGCTGCCGCAGTCGTACGTGCAAAGGTTTTGATGGAGTCGCCGGTAAGAGCGTCCCATAATCGTGCAGTTCTATCATAGGAACAGGTAAGCACTTTCAGGCCATCGGGTGAAAAAGCTACCGATGTAATAAGATCTGTATGCCCGACGAGTCTCTTAAGAGTACTACCTGTTTCACTGTCGAATATTGCAAGACTGCGTCTGGTACCACCTGTAACTATCTTTGCACCATCGGGTGAGAAGGCAACGCAGAGAGCGAAATTACCAAAGCTATAACTTCCTATAGCACTTCCGGTTCCGGAATTCCAGAGTTTGACGTTGTTGTCATTGGAACCAGTGGCAATCTTTGAACCATCAGCCGAAAAAACAATACTCTGGACAGCATCGGCATGCTGTATAGTAAATAGCAGTTCTCCGGTAGTTGCATTCCAGACCCGGGCTGTCTTGTCATAGGAGCATGACCCGATTTTTTCACCATCGGGAGAGTAAGCTACACCATAAATGGACGATGTATGTGCAGCTAATGTTTTAACAACCTTTGACGTCGTGAGATCCCATATGCGAAGATTCCCATCTCTGGATCCGGTGGCTACGGTCATACCGTCCGGTGAAAAGGCGCAGCATTCCATTAAACCATACCCGAAAGAACGTAGGGGTACAGTTACTGTATCCTGGGCATATACCTTGAATGCAGGTGTAAATGAAATGAAAACAAATATAATTATTGTAACAATTTTTTGAACATTCATGGATAATTCCTGATAGAAATACTATCTATGGTTTACATTATTTGTTCATTATGATTTTGATATTTTCCGGAACGTTTCCGGCAACAAAACGACATACATAAAGCCCTGCCGTTACACTTCCTTTTCTGATCCTGATAGAATGTGTTCCGGGCATTTTTTCTCCATCTGCCAGCAAAACAACAGCCTGGCCGGAAACAGTATGTAAACTTGCCTGTATGGCGCAACGTGATTCGAGACGGTAAATGAGCGTTACGTCACCATGAGAAGAGTACCTATTGTAAATTTGCAATTTTGAGGGTAATAACGCTTTCTTTTGTTTTCGTGGAATCACATCAGTTATCAGCGAAATGGATCTGTGCCAGACTCCCTTACTGGAAGTTCCGGCAAAAACTGTATCACCTTTGATCATGAGTGCATTAACATAATTATCTGCCAGACCATTACTGATCGAACTCCATGAGGCCCCCTTATTATCGGAAAAAAAGACACCGCGACCGAAAATTCCGGCAAAAACGTTATTTCCTTTTACAGCAAGAGAGGTGACGTGTTTTTGTGTCAGACCATTATTTGCTGCAGTCCAGGAATCTCCCATGTTTGTCGAAATGTAAACACCACTGTCCCCGGTTCCTGCAAAAACAGTATTGTTATCCGCTGCAAGTGCATAGACTTTGTCAGCTTTTAAATTGTTGCGGGCCCAACTTTTTCCGTGATCTCTTGTATGCATCAATCCGTCATACGTACCAATAAACATATTACTGTCGACTACAGATAGAGCATATGTCAACTGATCGACAGAAACTACTGTATCCCATGATATGCCATTATCTGCAGAGTGGCAGATACATTTTCCGGCGGTTGATAAAATTCCGGAACCATCCACAACCAGGGCTTTTACCGGACCCGGTACTCTGGATTTAAAAGCAGACCATGATGCACCACTGGTTGTTGAGCTATACAACAACCCCAATTCAGTACCGGCATAAAATGTATTACCATATATATTCAGAGATTTAACGCCTGTATTTTTTGTTCCCACACTGAGTGTTGTCCAGGAGACCCCACCATCTCTTGAATAAATTACCCCGTCATATTCGGTACCTGCATAAATGGTGTTATCATCTGCCGCAAATGAAGTAACATACAGGCATATCTGGTCAGTACAAAGGGGCTTCCACAAGGATCCTTTATCGGTTGAGAAAAATAGTCCCATGCCGGACATACAGGCGTAAATCGTATCACGTATAACAATCAGAGCGCCAACCGTGGAGTGTGGCAATCCAGTATCAGCCAGAGACCATGATTCTCCGTTGTTCGTTGAACGAAACACTCCGCTTCCGCTTCGTTTACTGGTACCGGCAAAAACAGTATTGCCATTTATAGCAAGAGCCATCACTTTATGCTGACTCAAGGCGGTAGACAAGCCCCAGGAAGCACCTTTGTTTCTGGAAACAAGTACCCCGTTATCGGTACCGCAAAAAACGGTGTCTTCCTTTACCGCAAACGCATGAACATTAACGTTGATTGGTAAAGCCTTATTCCAGGACTCGCCAAAGTCAGAAGTATGGTATATGCTGCCGATAACAGAATCAGTTGAGGATACTCCGGCAAAAAACGAATTACCGGATTTTGCAAATGCTTGAATCTCTGAAGAAAACAGTCCGGTATCAATTATTGTGTGTTTCCAGAAAACTCCATTGTTTACTGATACATATACCTGGCCGTGATTTGCTCCAGTAAATATGGTGTCGCCGACTTTAAGAAAAGAGTACCCTTTGGAATATATGGAACTGATTTTGTTTAATGTCAAAGTGTTTTTATCACCAAGGTATACACCCTCATTTGTGGCGGCAAAAAGTGAATTATCCGTCACTAAAAGTGCATTGATTTTTAACCCGCCGGGTGCATTGGTCTGAACCCACTGGCTTTGGCCGCACACAATAGATATTAAGAAGAGAATATAGACAGAAATAACGTTAACGGTATGCCTTGCCATAAGGTTTTCCTTACTAATTATGGCTGAAACTATCGGTACCTCTGAAACAAGTATAAATTATTCCACTAATTAAGTCAATTTTAGAACCCTTCTTTTAAAGAAATATCAAATTTCGATGAAGTGGCATTCGGAACCTCGTTTTGCTGAACAGGTATTAACTACAATAGCCTCAGAGCCAAAATATAATTTCCCTACAATAACGGAGTCAGGTATGAGTGACGATCAGGCTCGTGTGGGGGACCCAAACCGAAGCCTTTAGCACTAAAGCCGATCCCGGCTGAAGAATTTACGGTAAATAGGTGATACGACGGTCAAATTGTTTCACGGTCTTACCCTTCGGATTAACTACCGATAATCGGATAACATACATTCCTGCACCTGCTGAACCGTTACCGCTTTTTCCATCCCAGGTTACTGCATGGTTACCCTCAGGGAGCAGACGACTAATCTTGGTATTCCATACGGCTCGCCCCTGAAGATCAAAAATGGAGATATGCAGATGATTCTCGAAACCTACGGGAATCGAGTAGGAAATAGTAACGATGCTGCGTGCGGGGTTGGGGAAGATGCGGTGGAGCCCGCAGGCGTATTTTGCGGTTGTGGAGAGAAACCTGTTGCGTAAACCTCCATCTCCTATAGTCAACCAGCGGGAAACTGTTGTGTTCGCTGGTACATCGATTGTACCTTCAGGTAGAAAAGATTTAGTGGTATTATCAAACAGATGTGTCGAAAACGCTTTGGGGAATGGTCCTGCTGTTTCGAAACGGAATGAGATTTTCGCCATGGAGTCGGTGCCATTAACAAGCCGGACTTCTTTGACTATCCCTTCTGATGCCGTATCACAGAGGTAGTGACCCTGCTTAATGTTGCTGGCCCGATCATAAAAATAGAGGTGTGTTTTTGAAAATGAAGGAGGAAGAGGAAAGTTACTTTTTGGTAATCCCTCTGCGTAACCGCAGTTAACTATCGGGAAAGCATAACCGCCCTGATCTGTGGCAAGTAGACGGGCACACCAGTTTTTATCCGCTGGTTTCTTACTGAGTTTCTGCGTGCTGCCAGTAGCTGGTAATGTAGAAGGGATTTTCAATACAACTGTATCCTTTGTCGGGTTGTAAAAGCTGTATCCGCCACCGGCTGAGAAATTAAGAGTCATTGATGCATCATTATATCCGCTCAGATGGGCTGCGTACATAACTTCGCATTTGTACTGACCAGTGACCTTGTCTGATTGCCATTGAAGAATATAGATCTCCCCGGCGTTACGTCCGCTTGATTCGATAATATCCCGGATCGTGACACCGAAACGATATGGCATACCGAAATCGGTAAAATCTTCAGGGGGAAGTTTGATCGTGAATGTATCCCTGAGCGAGAGTGTTTTTGCTGTCCCTAATGACAGCAGTTCATTCTGCCGGGTCTTGAGCCAGAGCATTCTGCCGGGGTTAAGTGTGAAAAGAGATCGGATTGCGGTCTCATCTGGATTGTATTCAACCCACTTCTGCTCATCATTGCGGTTGGCGTTTACCGATACCCATCTGAACAGACGGAGATAACGCGTGTCATAGATTTTTTCTTTACTGATAACTCGTACAATCAATGATTCCGGATCGGTAATATCGAGTTCCGCAGTGGGGTAGAGGGGTTGCCATCTGTTGCTTACTGTTACAAATGGGTCAGAATTCGTACGGTAGACCTGGCGGGATAGATCAAAGGTGTCAATGAAACTGCCGTCGGTCAGCACGAAAAGAGCACGAAAACCAGATTCAGAATTGATTACATGGCTGTGTTTTGGTAGCAGCATTTTACAGAGAGTGTTTGTATCAGAGAATGTCCCGCTGTCTCGTGCAACAGGGTGCTCATCTGCTTTACTATACAGATACCACCAGCGTACATTGGCAACATTATCAACTATAACTGCTGAATCGATAAGGTCCTGTTCCGGATCGGCGACTGAGGAAGTCTGAGATCGAAAAGAAACGTTCATAGGACGTGTGTCAATAAGGGGCAGAAACGGCAAACTGATATCCTGTGCAGGTACATATACAATACCTGATGTCGAATCGGTAATAGTGCGATGCTCGACCAGCATCACACCGCCGCTGTCTCTGAAAATACGCACATCAGCAAGCGTAAAACTTTCAGGTACGTCGACACGAAATCCGATAAAAAACCGTGAACCCATTGCAGCTTTCGAGAATGATACCGCAGTACCCGCCGCTATGAACCCCTCAGGGAGTTTGGACTGATACATTGTTAGTGTGTCTATATATATTAGTGAATTATTATAGGTACTGTCTTTCCAGAGAATAACCTGACCCTTGAAAACCGGAATTGAATCAATCTTGACACTATCGTTAAAGTAGGTAATAACCTGCCGGGACATCCAGCCGGTACGAACTGTATCACGTGATAAGTCACTACCGGCAACCCAGGATTCTCCAGGTTTACGTATAAAGAGACTTACGTAATAGGTAGTATCGGGCAGTAATGGTTCATTAAGAATGACCAGGGTGTCAGTGCATGGTGTGATTTCAGACATTATCTGTTTACCAGACATCGCAATCGGGAACTGTTTGAGACTGTAGGTGACTCCGATCTCAAGTTCACCGGCATACTTCGCAGTGTCCACACACCACGAAAGTTGCAGGGATGAGCGCAGGGAATCATAATGGAGGTCAGTTATGCGGATACAGTCTTTGATCAAGGTGTCTGCAACGTCCGGTGTGTCGGGTAATTCAATGGGTACTGTGTCTTTTAAGTCAATTGTTGTGCCGTTGCTGGCAAGAAAGGCAGTTACCCTGCCGTTATTGAAAAACAATCCGCTCATTATTCCGTATAGTGAGTTACTATCCGGAAAGGTGATCGTGTCAAGAAGGGCACGTCCTGTAATTCGCTGACGACGGTAGGTCTTTACCAGCGTTGCTGTTTGAGCAGATCGGGGAAGTGCACCGGCAGTAATCCAGAGGCCGATCGAGTCCGCTGCCGGTGCAGGAGCGGCGGTGTCAATTTTGTCAATGTTTGAAAGGGTGATCTGAACACTCTTTTTTTCAAGACGTTTTGCAATCATTGTCAGAGGGTTGATCATCGTATCACTGATAACTGTCAGGGATACAGTATCGGTGCTGATGGTCGTTTTAGAATCAGTAACCAGACAAAAAAATCGACCACTGTCGGCAAAGGCGACTCTACGAATACTGAAACTGTTTTTATCGCTCAACACACTGTCTGAACCGATCTTTTTCCACGCATAGGAAAGGCTGGCCCCCAATACAGCTACAGAAAAACCGGTGCTGTCACTTGCCTTCGAAATCTGAGACTGTGGCTGAGAGGTTATTTTTAATGCAATTTTCTGTGTATCGGGAAAAAATATCGACAGAGTACTGTCAGTCAGCTGAATCGTGCCGTTAACAGGCAGTGTTCCGGTTTCAATGGTATCGTTTGTAAGATTACCACTCCAGGAGGCAAGATGCCACGTACCGAAAGAAAAACCGTCTGTTGCGGTAACATTCAGTGTTCCGTCAAGGGTGAAATCGCCGTCAATAATGAGCGTATCGCTTGTTGTACCTGATTCAAAATTCAAAATTGAAGAACTGCTCAGTGTCAGCGGCCCGGTTCTCAGTTTTCCCACCCCTCCGTTTCCAGGTGAAATAATACCAGCAGCACTGACCGTTCCCTTAATTGTTCCGTTACCACCTAATGTCGCCCCGCTGGCAACGGTCACAGCACTTTCTGCTTCAATCGTTCCATTGACAATGAGAAATCCCTCTTTTACAGTTGTAGCACCGGTATAGGTATGGGCACCAGTGAAGATCCAGGTGTTTCCCACTCCGGTTTTAGTTACCGATGTTGCTCCTCCAGTACCATTTTGTAAAAGAGGCGCGAAAGTGTTAGGTGCTTCGGTGTAGCTGCCCCCAAATTCAAGTGTACGGGGACCGGAACCGGAAAATGCGATTGAACCGGTACTGGTAAAAGAGAGTGCGCCGCTGCCGCTTGAATAAAGAGCTCCGCCGTTTGCGGTCACGGTGAAAAGCCGGTCTGTGCTTGATAGACGACCGGTGTGTCGTAAAATTCCATTATCCAGTATAAGGTTTGAAGCATCAGATGTGGATGCACCAAGAGAACTGTTTTTTCCACCACCTGTAAGAGTGTCGACATTGCATCGTATATGTGATGTCAATATGGTTGCTCCTGTGTAGCTGTTAAGACCCGACAGGGTGAGTGTGCTCTGATTGCTACCTGAACCGGGATTTCCACCTCCGTGTAACGTAAGGGCTGCCGAACCGCTGATTACTGATGTTATGGCGGCTGAAATATCGTTGTTTTTTAAACTGATTACTCCCGGTACTGAGCCAAAGTTAAGTGTTCCACCCTTAAGGGTATAGGTACTTGTTTCAAAGACGATGCTGTCGACGTTCTGTGTTCCCGACAGGGTAACGGTATAATTCCCTTTACTACCGCCAAAAGCTGCGGTGTAAGGGGAGCCGGGCCATGCTGTCAGAGTTCTACCGCCGGAAGTTTCAATCGCCCAGAAAGTGTCGGTGCCCCATATGCCACTTCCTGCCTGAATTCCTGATGAAACAGTGCTGTCCCACCATAACCTCCCTGCTGTAGTCACCAGCGTCTGAGAGGGCTTCTGATTTTCATAGCAGAGCTTGATCCAGTCGGCACTGCGGAGGGAATTGGCAATCGTGATTTCGTCAATGTATCCTCGTAAAAAAAACTCATCGTCGGCTTCCGCTCCTATTCTAAAATTTACAGAATTGGACACATCACCTAAACTGGTGACATCGCCCAGAGCAGTACCGGTGCTGTTAGTGCCGTCGATGTACATTTTACATGCATCGTTACCTGATCGGTTGATCACAACTGCAACGTGGTGCCATCCGGTCGAGTCGGCGACAGATCCTGACGAAGTAAGGTTAAAGGAGCCTTCATTACCCCAGGATGATCCACCGCTTGCGGCATAGAACGACAGCTTGTTATTTGCAGTGAAACATAGATGCCAGCCATAGCTCAATGATGGATCTCCTCCATTGGTTTTTGTTACCAATGTTTGCCAGGTGTTAAGGGTGGTTCGTTTGACCCATGCACTAATGGTGAAATCAGTGGTATCCATATTCAGGACATCTCCTGCCTCGCCATAATCGCCATTACCATCGAATAGCTGACCGTAGCCTGTATTACCTGCGGATCTTGTAATATTTCCGTTTCGGATTGCGTGGTATGTGTTGGCTGTTGCATCGATGAGAGGACCTGAACTGTCGTTCAGGTGCCATACTCCCATGTACTTATCTTTTGTATCGAAAACCTTTTCACCGCTTGAACTGTCGCTGGCGGTGCTGTTTCCCCAGTGCATAACGATACTCTGTGAGATCGAATTGCCCCGAATTGTGTCCACCCTCACCCAGATTTCGGCCGTATCATTATTACCTGTATTGTCAACCCAGCGATCGATCTGATAGGGCAGATGAGTTCCATCAGGTTTGGAAAACCGTATATCTGCACCTCGTGCACTGGTTTGTGATAAATATCGGAAGTTTCCGGGGTCGAGCCGTATAAGTACGGGAAATGAGAATAAAATACCACTGATATCTGAGCCTGAAAAACTCGTGGTATTAAGAATTATCTGTTGGGAGTAATTCCATTTCGAATAATCCTCCTGGCCCCAAACAGGGGATATGATCAATACTGCTAATAACAGTCCCTGCGATAAGTAGTTGTTTTTCGTATGTTGCATGTTCTCTGGAAACCTGTTTGTTGATGTTTCAGTACAGTAGTATAATGAATTTGCTGATGAAAATCCGGAATAACGGGTTATAGTGGTTTTTTTCTTAAAAATGGGAGGTGATATATAAAAAAAAATTCTGGTTTTCGTTTTGCTCTATCTCTGAGTCTATGGAATCAGATAAAAATAGTGATCATTCCGAAGAAAACCAGATGCAGTCCGATCACCAGTTTGAACGGTTATCGCGTATCACTATTCTTATTCTTTTTATTCTTATATGTATTCTTTTTTTCCCGATAATGAGGATCTTCTTCGTTCCAATAGTAGTGGCGGCAGTCTTTTCCGGGCTGCTGAGTCCTGTGTACCGGTTTTTTTACAAAGTATTCTGGAGAAAATCCTATCTTGCTTCATTTCTAAGCTGCTTTTTTCTTATTATGGTTGTGCTGATCCCCTCTTTTTTTATTCTTCAATCGGTTATCGAGCAGATGCGGGATTTTTTTTCATCAGCGGTTCCCTGGTTTAACGATTTTTCAGAGCGATGGGAGGAGTATCCGGTCGTTGAGCGTTTCATGAATTCAAAAATTGGCACATTTTTGATAGATGAAGTTGACTGGCCTGCATTCATTAACACGATCACGAGAAATGTTGCCTCCATAGCTACATCAGTGGCAAATAAAACCTATACAGGAGTCTTCGGGCTGGTTGCGGATATGGTTATCATGATCTTTACTCTATTTTACTTTCTTATTGATGGGAAAAAAATTTTACAGAAGACAAAATATCTGTTGCCTCTGAAAGAAAAATATCAAAATATGGCATACTCCAGCTTCTCTCTAATGTCAAAGGCGATTATAAAAGGAACGATAATTATTGGAATCGTCGTCGGTTTTTTCAGTGCAATCACACTGCTTATTTTCGGAATCGAGGCATGGATTTTCTGGGGGTTTGTTGTGGCTCTTTTTTCAATCATTCCTCTGCTCGGTCCCTCCCTGATAATGGTGCCGGCTGCACTATTCAAAATAATCTCGGGCAATATCTGGCAGGGGATCGGCATCCTGCTTGTTACCTATATAGTCCTCATTAATATTGACAATGTAATGCGTCCACGCATTGTCGGTAACAGCGCACGCATGCATGATTTACTTGTTTTTTTCTCAACCCTTGGGGGTCTGAGTGTCTTTGGTGTAATGGGCTTTATTATAGGTCCGGTTATCGCCGCTCTCTTTCTGACAGTACTTAAAATCTACAGTGAAGAATTTAAACCGCAACTGACCAGAAGAGCGATAGAGTAAAGAATTACTTAATAATTGTATTACTTGTCATTGCAAAACCAACACCCGGTACTTTCAGCATATAGAGTTCACCCCCACCTCTCCCTATACACTGACGCAAAATTCAGGCGAAAATTACGGCAGTCTTCAAAATTGCCGATTCCGTTATTGATAGTGCCTGAAAAAGAGATTAAAACGGGTGTAGTCAGATATTTCGGGTATTGTCTGAAATGAACAGTAATCACTCCTGTTTTTTTCGATTATCGAAATTAGGTTGCAAAACTGGAGTAGTTTTAATATTTTACTGAGTTTATTCAGAAATAACAGGAGGATTATTTGGCACTTGAACATTTCACGGGAACGACTTTTCTGACCAGGGTTTTGTTTTATGTATCTGCAATCATCGTTGGAGTAGATTTCTTCGCAACACTTTTCACCATTCTTTATCAGAAATACATATATAAAAGATTTTTAAGACCCCGTTATGGCAATTACACTCCTGCCTGCTCAGTTCTTCTTCCATGCAAGGGTATTCCCAAAGACCTTGAAAATAACCTGGGCGGTTTCCTTAAACTGGATTATCCCGACTATGAAGTCGTATTCGTTACTGAAAGTGAAACTGATCCTGCTGTACCTTATATAAAGAAGGTAATCGAGGGCTATAAAAATGCCAAACATGTTGTTGCTGGCCATGCTGTCAGTTGTGCACAGAAAAATCATAATATACTTGCAGCCTATAAGCAGATGTCACCTTCAGCAGAAGTACTTGTTTTTGCGGATTCTGATATAAAACCTGCCAGACATTGGCTTCGGGAATTAATCCTCCCGCTCGGTGATCCAAAAGTGACAGTAACAAGTGGTTTTCGCTGGTTGCATTCATCACGGGGGAACGTAGGTGAGATGACCCATTCCTACGTGAATATTTTCATGTATGTTCTTTTCAATTTCGCCTGCTATTTTGGCGGAGTTGGTCTATGGGGCGGCTCGATGGCGATTCGGAAAAAAGATTTTGAAGAGTTGTCAGTTCCGGAGCGCTGGGGGAGAGCTGCTGTTGATGATATCAGTTTATCACAAATTGTGTTGAAGAAACGGAAAAAGGCGGTTGTCGTTCCACAGTGTGTGACCCATTCTGATGACCTGATTCAGACAGTTAAAGGTACTGTTGCCTGGTTTCAGCGCCAGATGATGTATTTTAAATATTATCTCAGGCCTTTGTGGATTGTAGCATTTCCTCTGGAGATAATGATGCTGGTCTATCTGCTGTTACTGCCCGGTGCCGGGGCATTATCCATATCGGATCGATGGACTTTCTTAGGCCTGGGTGGCGGGGCTGCATTAATGTTTTATATTGGTGAATTGATGACAATTTTACTCTACCCGATGCTTGGTGCGATGCCGAAATTTCACAAGTTTGTTTTCTACTCACCTTTTATCAGACTTACCCATGTGATCAGTTATTTTATGACATTTCTCAAGAGTACAATCACCTGGTCGGGAATAAAGTATCACATAACATTCCGGGGTGATGTCACAAAAGTCGAGCGGCTCAATGGGTAACGGGGGAGCAGTGTTACGTTGCGCAGTTTTTGCATCAGGGGGTGGCAGCAATTTTCAGGCGCTTATTGATCGTAAAAACGCCGGAGATCTGCACGTCGAGTTTGCTTTATTGATAAGTAATAGCAGCAAAGCGTATGCATGTGAACGTGCACGACAGAATGGTATTCCTGCGGTGCATCTCTCAGAGAAGCAATTTGAAACTTTCGAAGCCTTTAGTACGCGTTTGATGGACCTTCTGGACGAATATAAAGTTGATCTGATTATTCTGGCCGGATACATGAAAAAGCTTCCCTGTGAGCTTATCAGTAAATACAGAATGAAAATTCTTAATATTCATCCCGCATTACTGCCCGCATTCGGAGGTAAAGGAATGTACGGAAAAAATGTGCATCAGGCAGTGCTGGATTACGGTGCGAAAGTAAGCGGGGTGACCGTTCACTTTGTTGATGAGGAGTATGATCAGGGACCTGTTATTTTACAGAGAACCGTGCCCGTGCTTGATAATGATGATGCAGAAACGCTTGCAGCCAGGGTTTTGACACTTGAACATGATTCATACTGGCGGGCTGTTGAAGCGGTTGCTGGCGGTAATGTGCATATAGAAGGACGCCGGGTGGCAGGTGAAGTCTGAAAAGAAACGAGATAAACGTCCGAAATCGGATGCATTGTATGCATTTGATAAAGATATTATTTCGTCAAAGAACTGTATGATAGCAGGTGTGGATGAAGCGGGCAGGGGTGCTTTTGCCGGGCCTGTGATCGCTTGTGCTGTTTGTCTGGACTATGATACGCCGATCGATGGCATAAATGATTCCAAAAAACTTACTGAAATTCAGCGTCAACAACTCTACGAGCAGATTGTCGCGACTGCGCGTGGATGGGCTGTAGGTTCGGCCTCCTGTTCCGAGGTTGATAAATACAATGTTCTTGAAGCAACATATCTGGCTATGAAGCGTGCTCTTGAAGGGCTTGCTTGTCAATGGGAATGCGCCTTGATCGATGGAAACCGGTCGGTTCCTTACATACCGGAAAACAGGCAGATGCTCATAGTCAAAGGAGATGCAAACAGCGCCTCGATAGCGGCTGCTTCAATTATTGCAAAGGTGACCAGGGATCGTCTCATGGTTCAGGCGCACGAGCAGTACCCTCACTATGATTTTATGACAAATAAGGGGTATGGAACCTTGCAGCATCGAAACAGTATTATTGCCAACGGACTGTGCGGGATTCACCGGCGCTCTTTCTGCGAGGATCTCGTACTGCAGACCCGTCTGGAATTTTAGTTAACCTCTGTATTTCTACAAATCGGAAACGTATATGAAAAAATCAACTGTTTTACAGCTCTGTGCTGGCATAGTGGTAACTTTTGTGGGATTGTATATCTTTTTTAGTCAGGTAAAACCAGCACAAGTGTGGAGTGAAATCTGCGGAACGCCAGTTCCTGTCATCATTGGAGTTGCTCTGCTTAGTCCGTTGTCGCTGTTTTTTCGCGCAGTCCGTCTTCGGCTTCTGCTGAATCCTTCAAAGCCCGCGCCGGTGAAAGATCTTTTTCCCCAGGTTGTAATCGGGTTTATGGCAAACAACATTTTTCCGGCGCGGCTGGGTGAAGCATTACGGGCTCTTCTGCTCTGGAAAAAATCTGGATTTACACTGGCAGAAAGTGTCGGATCACTTGTCATCGAACGCATAATCGATACATTGTTTTTTGCAGCGTTCTTTTTTGTGCCGGTTTTCCTCTCTGCCGAAATGAGTTCACTGCGGCTTTACGGGTATATAATGGCAGTCGTTTTCGTATGCTCATGCGGGATTGCACTATTGTACAGACATTTTCCCTCTTTTATTGTAAAGAGTGGGAAATGGTGTATGCACCTTCTGCCTCAAAAAGTGCGCAAGCCGCTTTTAAATGTTGCATCAGAGGTGATCTCCAACCTTGACTGGATGTTTTCAATTAAAAAAGTGGTGGCCGTTTTTATACTTTCTATTGCTGTTCCGGCCTGTTATGCTGTCATGATGTGGTTACTGGGGCTTGATATTGAAAAATTCGGCATTCTCGGTGGTATGTTCGGTGTTGCATTTGCGGCACTTGGAGCCGCTATTCCTCTGGCACCGGGGTATGTAGGTACATTGCACACATCAGTGCTCAATGGTCTGGGACTGGCCGGAGTCGCTGCAGATCGTGCAGGAGCGATTGCTGTGTTATATCATGCAATCGGGTATGTTACTGTTACAGCTCTTGGCTTATATTATTTTTTCAGTATCAGGTTATCCTTCAATATTTTCAAAAATGTTAAAAAAGATGTTTCCGGAGAGTGAATGGTAATGGGACAAATCGAAGCGGGAAAAGAGATTGAATACGCACAGCAGCTTGCTGTATCGCTGAAAAAGGTTCGAAATGAGTTGAAGAAGAGGATTATCGGGCAGGAAGAAGTGATCGATGATCTTCTGGCATGTTTTCTTTCCGGAGGTCATTGTCTCCTTGTCGGTGTTCCGGGGCTTGCGAAAACCCTGCTTGTCAGAAGTCTTGCAGGTTGTCTTGCGCTTGAATTTAACAGAATACAGTTTACCCCGGATCTTATGCCGTCGGACATTACCGGCTCAGAGATTCTCTTTGATGACAGAGCTGCAGGAAAGAGAGAGTTCCAGTTTGTTAAGGGTCCGGTTTTCAGTAACATTATCCTTGCTGATGAGATAAACAGAACTCCACCTAAAACACAATCTGCACTGCTTCAGGCAATGCAGGAACATGAAGTAACCTCTTCAGGGGTAACCTTTGCCTTACCCGATCCGTTCTGGGTTCTTGCCACACAAAATCCTATTGAACAGGAAGGCACGTATCCCCTTCCCGAAGCCCAGCAGGACAGGTTCATGTTTTCCATAGAGATGGGATATCCTGATTATAATGCGGAATTTGAAATAGTTAAGACTACGACGAAAAATCAGGATAGTGTTATTAATCCCGTAGTTACTCTTGATGAAGTAAGAACGTTTCGTCAGATTGTATGGAATATGCCGGTTGCTGATTCGGTCGTTGCAGTAGCTGTAAACCTCGTACGTGCCACGAGACCGGAAAGTAATGATTGCTCCGATACGGTAAAGCGGTTTCTTACCTGGGGGGCTGGACCCCGGGCAGCGCAGTTTCTTGTGCTTGCTGCAAAAAGTTTCGCGCTGCTTGATTCCCGTCCTGCAGCTGATAAAGAGGATGTAATAAGAGCGGCACCCCTTGTCTTACGGCATCGTCTTGTCCGCTCTTTCCATGCGGAAGTCGAGTCGGTCAGGACAGATGAAATAATAGCCGAAGTCGTTAAAAATGTAAAGAAGTAAGATTTGGCACTGAGGTAATCAGTTGCTCTTTATAGAAAGAAAAAACATCAGAAATGGAAAAAATGTTCAGAGTGTGTATCCAGAGTATGTACACTTTTGGTATCTATGCTGAACTTTTAAATAAATAGATACTACTAAAAGTTTGGATCCGATCAGAGGGACAGGAAAATGAATAAGACGCTTTTAGAGCCTACCAGAGAATTACTGGATGAGTGCAGGGCCGGTAATCAGGTAGCGTTCAAAGAGATCTTTTATATGTATCGGTCATATGCATATAATCTGATCTATAAAATTACAGGACCGCAGGGTGACCACGAAGACCTTCTTCAGGAAGTGTTTTTTCAGATCTATCTTTCTTTAAAAACTTTTCATGGAGATTCTTCCTTTAAGACATGGTTTCACAGGGTAGTGATTCATGTGTGTACGCGGAGATGGCGTTATCAGAAAGCTGAAAAACGGATATCTTCAAAAGATACAATACATATCGATTCTGTTGAAAATATGGTTTCTTCGGGAGATATGGGACCTCTTAAACATCTGGAGCTGAAAGATCTTGTCGAACAGGCGTTAGAAGATTTAGACTATAAGCTCAGGATACCACTGGTGCTCAACATTTATGGAGAAATGGATCTCGCAGAAATAGCATCAATTATGGGCATACCGGAAGGGACCGTGAAATCCCGACTTTTTACCGCCAGAAAACAGGTGCGTATTTTTCTTGATGACTTGGATAAATAATGGATAATTTAGAACACAGATTATACTTGTTCGAACTGGAACTCTCGAAGAGTTTGAAAAATACAGTTATCGATTATGGTACTGTCGAATTGAATCTCTTCGGTCGTATTCAGCAGTGTTCGGAACTTGGTGAACTTTGTGTTCTTAAAACTGAAGAGATTCAGCCATTTGATTATTTCGAGGAAGCGGAAATTACTCTGTCTAAAAAAATAACGCACTACCGGGAATATGAAGAGCCTGTTCGTGATTGTATCAACTGCGAAATAGATCTTTCCGATGCTCAATGGGAAAGGCTTGAAACAAGGCTGGATCAACGTATTTACGAAATTCATGATCTTCCGATGTGGGAACTTATCTTAAAAACACCCGTCGAGGATTATCTTGAGCAGGTCTGGGAGTCTATCGAACAGAGGCTCTTCGCTCAGATCGATTCTTTAAAAAGCAGAGAAGCCTGGGAACAGTACACCAAGAGTGATGAGGTCGCGATTCCGGTAGATATTGAGAGATTTGAACAACAATTACAGCAGCGGTTAGAAACACAGTCGTCAAATCTCTGGGAACAGGTGGTGAAATCTGAAGAGGTGCTCTCCTACAGCAGGTGGGAAGAGATTGAGGACCAACTTTTTGATCGGGTTGAAAATGTTGTAAATCTTGGTAAGCTGCCATTCTGGTATATAATCGAAAACTATGTCCATACGTTGAAAAAACATAGTGTTGCAGCGGTGTCAGCTCTGCTTCTAATGACTGGAGCTGTTTCCTATGTCACTTTAAGCAAAAATTCAGCAGAAATTGCATCCGTTGTGTATAGCCTTCAGGGGGAAGCCGCTCTCCATCCTGAGTTATCGGCTCTCACCGAAGGATCGTTTCAATCGATAAATGGCGGAAGTGTAACCTTTGTAAATGCGCACGGTACCGTATCGATGCAGAATGAATCAAGCGTGGCGCTTGAACAGATCAACAGAAAAAGTGTCCATTACAAAGTCGATTTTAAAAATAAGCCACTCAGTGGACGTACCACTCCCGCAAATGTCTCATTTTTAGTGCATAAGAAATCGGTACCGGATGCTTTCAGGGTCGAAACACCCGATTATCAGATCATTGTAAAGGGCACCTATTTCAAGGTCGAACCGGATATTTCAGGACGGGTGTCAACGAGAGTTCTTGAAGGGGTTGTAAAGATTAAGTCCAGAGATTTTGGCGATACCCTTCTTTATGCCGGACAGAGCCTGATTTACGATATGCATTCTAACCGATATAAAATTCACTCCAGCGGTCCGGTCGTTTCCCGGAGTGAAATTGAAAAACTACCCGAACTAGTTGATCTTATGAAATATGGTATTGTGAGGGTCGTTTCTAATCAGGTTCAGGCTGAGGTCACTATTGATGGAAAAGTGTATGGTAATGCACCTATAGCGGTAAAACAGTCTTTTGGTCCGCATAGAATTACAATTAAAAAGAGGGGTTTTTCCGGCGTTGACACAACTGTAAACCTGAAGCATGATGACGGGGCGATTGAACTGGTGGTTGCTCTTCAGAAAATTGTAAAGCCATCAAGAAAAACGTCAAGCTCAACAACGACTGCAACTGCTACTGGTGAAAAAAATAGTAATCTGCCAGATACCAGCGAGTTGTCACCAGAGATTGTTGCAGATCGGATGCTTGGTATCGATCCCGAACTGCAAAAAATCGCATCGAAAAATTACGCTGCTGCTCAGAAAGCGGAACTTACAGGTAGATGGAATGAAGCCATTTCTATGTATCTGGAGGTTTTTAACAGTGAAGGATCATCAAAACTCCGCAAAGAAGATGCGTTGTTTTCTATCGGAAAGATCAGGGCTGAACGTGATAATGAACCTTTTGAGGCAAAACAGGTTTTCCTGAAATATCTGGCACTTTTTCCGGATGGCTCATTCTCTGGCGAATGCTGGTTGAGACTTGCAGAGCTTGAGTTACGTTCAAATCCTGATAATGCAATACAATATTACAACCGCTTTTTCGAGATGTTCCCGATGCATCCGCGAATTGCAGAATTAAAGAATCGGGTTGGTGTCATTTATCTTCAGCGGAAACGTTACAGGGATGCAATTGCCATGTTTCGCAGCGCGCTACAGAATATGGGCGCTTCCCGTCAGGCAGAAAGGTTTCAGATTACCACAAATCTTCAGAAAGCCTATGAAGAGAGCGGTGATACAGACAGTGCTGATTTACTGAAAAAAGAACTGCACGCAGAGTCCAGATAGCGTTATCGTACCAAACTGGTTTGATAAGCTGAGCTGGTAGGTTAATTTGATATATTTTCTTTGTGAGAATAAATAGCATCTTGATCTTACCCTGTACAACTATTACGTGGCAATTTTCGTTTTTTGGGTATTCACTTTATTGGTATGAGAACACTCAGCGATTCGCATATCGCCTCACCCCACTTCGACTCAGCTCAGTGACCGCCTCGATCCCCCTCTCCATTAGTAAATGGAGAAGGGGAAGAGGAATAAATCGAAGTTTCTTGCTCCCTTTCTCCACGAGTGGAAAGAGGGCTGGGTGGTCGCTGAGCTTGTCGAATGTGTGGTCGCTGAGCTTGTCGAATGCGGAGAGAGACGATTGCGGCGTATTCTGTGATGTTTGAGTTATTTGTTTCAAAAATGCTGCTTACACCAACCAAGTGCATACCTACATTTCGTTTTTTTTAATTTTTAATAGGTTTAAAACAAATCACTATCGCACCAATGCAAGGGTTTAATCGTATTTTTACAATTAAATTCAAGCAAGTGCGAGTGAATTTGAAACTTAGGGAATGATACCATTTGATGAAGCGGGTGTTGATCATCCCCTCCACACTGAAGCCAAAAAACATGTTTTGCTTTAGCATGTCTTCTCGCCTTTTCCAGAAGAGAAAGCCAGATGTTTTTTTCATTTTCTTTAACTGCAAATTCACTGATCGATATAATTTTTGGTTGCCAGGAAAATTTTGAAATCTGAATGGAAGAAGCGTTTCTTTTAAACGAATCCCAAACAAAAACAGCCCCTTTTATTTTTTCACTTTCAATAGCGATAAACCAGGTTGCTCCGGGTAATTCATTTAGCCGATTTAAATAATCCATTGAATAAACGCGTCCTAAATGATAATGTTGGTGCTCTTCTAATAAAAAAGACAACAGGTGGGAGTAATCAGAGCCTTTGGCTTTTTTTACCACCAAACCCTTTTTAAAAGAGCCCTTAAGAGCAAAAGGAAACCACGTGGGCTTTATAAAAATCGTATTTTTTCCAGACAACTGCATTACAGGGAAATCAGGGAACTTTTTAAAAAAACGAGAGATATATTTTTCAACATCTTTATTCCCTTTCAACGTATAAGCATAGCCATGACTCTTAAACCATGACTTTACTTCTAGTTGCTCTGATAATCGAAGTAAAAAACCCAAACCGAGACCTTTTTTAGAAAGCCGAACACGCCCGGCACTCCAAATCAACACTTCTTTTCCTTGAACAAAGCGTTTTTCCTGATAGACCACCGCATAGCCTTCTATTTTATCGCGAATAAAAAAACCGTAACAAAAAAAAGACTCGCTCTTGCGTTTAATCATGTCAATAGGGTCTGGTAAATGTATCGTTTGCAGAGAAAAAAAAGAAGAATGCATTTGAATGCGCTCGTCAAAAAATTTAATCTCGTCAAGATTCGTTTCGTTTAGTAATGCAATATGTGAATTAAGAAAGTGCATAAAGATGAAATCCGTAAAAAGGGAACAGGTCTTTTTCTTCTAACGCTTTAGAAACAGAATCTAACTTTTTGAACCCATCTAAATCAGGGTGCTGATTTGAATAGAGGTGTCGCCAAAAGAGCCGCCCTTGAGGCTTTAAGAAAGATGCACTTTGAGATAATAACGCTTGAAAATCATTTTTGGAAAGCCAGTCGCACACATTAGATAAAATAAGCCCATCATAGCCACCTTCTTTCACAGGAATATGACGAACATCGGCTTTTAAAAAACGAAGTTTTTGTTCATGTTGTTGAACCCGTTCCTGAAATTGTTTTTGTAAATATGGTGGCAGAGCCTCTTTGTAAAGAAGTTTCCCGAATAAAAAAAGTTGGAGAAACATATTCTCTTTAGGAGGAGTTTGCGTGCATAAACGACGAAACCCGTTTAAAAAAGAATCGGCAAGGTTCATCTCGTTATGTTGAAGTGCTATCTCAGGAAGCGCTTTCCCGGCGTATTTCTTTTCACGAAACCCTACCTTAAATAAAAATTTTACTTTTAGATTGGCGTAATGTGAATTAAAATAAGCTAAAGGATTTTTGGCTTCCAGTAAACCGAGCAGTTTTTTTTGGCCAATTAAAACATGAGCCACCAGAGAGAGCTTTTTTATATATCGTTCAAAACGCCCTTGAAAAATAACGCCTTTAGCAATCACATCTAAATGCTGATCCCAAAAAGCTTTCGCAGCGGGACTCAAAGTATCGTGTAATTCCTTATAATGCAAAAGCCGTTCACTTTTTTTCGCGGGGCGCATTCCCAAAAAAGCAGCCGCTTCCCAACCATCCCATAAACAAGCACTTTTAAGTTTAAGTTCACTTAAAAAAAGCTGTGAGTCTTGAAAGTCAATTGCTATAATAGAATTCATACCTAAGGCCAGAAGATTCAGAGGCACTTCTCCGGCACTTGCAATACAAAGTAAATCGCCTGGAATGTGACCACAAGCGTTCCATTCAGAACGTGCATCCTCTTGAGATAATCCAAAATCATAAAGAAAAGAGTTCATTTTTTTTAAGCCTGGTAATGATGAATCGAAATAAGGTTTTCAAAAAAGCCATACTTACAAGCAAGAGACTTGATTTTTTGCACGTGAGATGCTTGCAACCGCCCTTTGAGTTGTTTCTGCCATGACAGATCTCCATCTAAAGCACAAATCATCGCTTCTATCGCACAAGCATATGCATAACCCTCAGGAAGCATCGGGCTAAACTGAAGGTCAGGATCCAGAGGTAAAGCAAGCCCCGCGTGATTAGAAATCCATTCCACATTAGCACACTGGCGTACACTTTCAGAAACTGCACCAGGCACAGATAAATCTAAAAGGCGATATTTTTTTTGCTTTTGCAAATGACCCGGAAACAAAATAGGGCTACTCGAATTGGCAGCGCATAGAATAAGATCATTTTGAGCCACCTCTTCTATGGCAGTCGTTATTCTTACCTGAGCCTGCTTCTCTTTGGGAATCGAACGCCAAACACGAGTCAAATGAGCTTGAGTCTGCCCGATTAACAGAAAAGAAGCCTCCGGCGGTGAAAGTTCAAGTAAGCATTCCGTTAAGCAAGAACCAATGTTCCCGCCTGCGCCAATCACCGCAATCTTTTTTTCTTGAATAGGCGTTGTTTGTTGAAGAGCAAGTGCTGCTGTCATTGTATTTCCCGTCAGAATCACCGCATCTGAGGGACAATGAAGGTCAAGACCATTATCACTGATAATAGAGGTGTAAGCCCCAAGACTAATCCAGCGGCACCCTTCAGCATAAAGAGAATCGATCATAGATTGAAGCTTTTCAAGAAGCCGGTGCCGTTCTCGTCTCCCACGCGCATTTTCCATTGTTGCCACATCCACCGGGAGCAATAACGTTTTCATCCATAGTTTTCCTTGATGAATATTTTTACTAAAAAGAGTAACAGGTCTTTCTTCAGCGATCGGCATCAACTTTGAAAAAAACATTTTTAATGCCGTGTCAGAAAACTTTGAAAAAGCAGGGATCGCCGTTCGCATTTCTTCTACGCCATGTAAATAATGAACTAAAAAACCAATGCGTTTTGCCTCTTTTAAAGGAATTTCACAATCAAGACATTGTTTTTTGGGGCTTGGCATTGGTTGAGAACGAGCCCAGGGGTCATCAAAAACAAGAGGACGACAGAGCTCATACCAATCTTTTGAATTGAGAAGCGCTCCAAGAGCCCACAATCCTTTTTTTAAGTGCGCTAATTCCTTTTCCCCAAAATGTAAACTAGGCTCAATTCGAAGAACATGATGCGCCGAAAGAGATGGGAAGATCCGAATATGAAAACGATGAAACAGATACCCGGCGAGTAGATACCCGGTGAGCCTGGCAGAGTTTAAAAAGCGTATAAAAAAATCACATCCCTCTTCTTCTTCAAAATTAAATTCTATCCCCCAGAGAAGCCCCTTCCCATGGACTCCTTTCACCCATCGGGGGAACGCCTTTTGAAAGTCAGTCAGGCATTTACAAATAGAGTGTCCCACTTCAATACTCTTAGACCCCACAGGCAAGCGCCGTAAAATCTCAATATTTTTTAATGCGATTGAAGCCGCTAAACCACCGTTTCCAAAAGTATTCGTACTTGCCTTATAAAAATCCTTTTGAAGAAGCCGCCGCTCAATTGCACAAGCCGCTATTTTTTCGATCCCAGCCCCTAAAGCCTTACTAAATACCACAAGATGACCGGGTACTTTTGTACCTGTTAAATACCCGGTCCTCCCTAACCCACATTGCACTGCGTCAATCACAAACGGGCATGGTAATCCGGACATTGCCTGTAAAAGAGATTCCGGTACCACCTTAATACCGCCTTCTCCCATCACAGGTTCTGCATAAGCAGCCAACAAATTTGACCGCTCTTGTTTGGTGATCTCCCAGTGGCCCGCCTGCTTAACAAGAGCAGGGTATTTTACCACGGCTTTTTTGACCACCTCTTCTAAAATAGATGCGGCGTTTAAATCCAAAGGGTCTATAAAATGAGGGTGTATCCGAACCATTTCACCCAAAAAGGACCTTCGATGAGATTGCCCCGAAAGAGAAAGGCCCGAGAGCATATTCCCATGAAACGCGCCTTGCAAAAGAATCACCTCGGGAACCAGATCCTTTTCAAAAAGCCTCCATTCTTCTAAAAGAGATTCGCTCAAATCGGGAGCCCACACAGCTGCCTTTTTTAACTCTTGCTGACGGCGTGACTTCCAACTTTTTTTCCATTGCAACAAAACATGGCGTAAAGAAAGATCAATCGCTTCAGCTCCACCGGAAGCTAAAAAGATTTGATACAAACGCCCTGTTTCAGCCAGGAGCCAGTCTTGAAGTGCTTCGCTCAATTTAGCTGCGGGCATTTGAAACGACGTTTGATCTGCAATACAGGGTGAGCCTTTTTGCAAATAGTTTATAGCAGTCTCAATCAGCTCTTCAGGCTGATGCCCGAGAAGCGTAGAACCAAAACCTCCAATACAATCCAGGTAAGGCTCTTCATCTGGCGTCCAGACCCAGTCTTTTTCTGCTTTTAACAGAGGCTTATCCATGTGGAGCGCCTTCAAAAAGTGAACCATCCGGGGGTGCAATTGATCTAAAAGAGGATCAGAGAGACTCTCATTTAATTCATAAACATTTTCGGGGCGTCGGCTTAAAAATAAAGCCTCAGATACTAAATCTTTAATTTGATCTTTAAGAACTTGTTTTGCAACAGAGCCTTTCCTGGTAGGTGGGATTAAATGAGAAACACAAAAAACACGTAATATACGATAATGCTTTTGAGACGCTAAATCCCTTTCGGCTTTATTTTTTTGATTTAAAAGTAAGGCTTGCGTTTTCCAATTTTCAACCTCCTCTTTTGTCCAGCTTTCGCGAACTACCCAAAGTAAAAGTCCCGGAGAATCAAGTATCCCTTCCAAACCATAAACCGCATCGTTTGATGACATAAAATAAGAATCAAAAGCCTCTTTATCAATTTTAACGCCAAACGCATCTTTGAAAAAATCAGAGGAAGAACGCTTGATATGAACTAACTCACCGTTTTCTTTTTTCTCAATAATGTCTTCACTCCAAAAAATGGACCCCAGCGCTTTTTTAGGTTTTAAATAAGAGTAAATAAATTGGCCACCGAAAGGAGATTGAATCCCCATTTTAAAAAGAGACTCTCCCATAGGCGTTAACACAAGTTCGACTCCAGGCAAAGGCTTCCCTAAAGAATCAGGGTAAGTTCGTTTTTGATGAACAGTCGAAAGCACCTGGAGTGTTTCTGTCGTTCCAAAAGCATTATGCACAGGAAGATTGAATGCTTTTGAACATTTTTCAGCGATGCCCTTATGATACGGCGCTCCGCTTAAAACGAGCGTTCTTAAGTGTTTGGCGAGCGTATTTTTAAGAGCAGGGTCTTGCTTACAAAGCTCAAGAAGAGTCCCAAATAACGCAGGTCCCCCGGTCAAATGGGCGGGCTTCATCGCGCCTAAAAACTCAGCCGCCAAAGAAGGTTCCTGTAAAATTAACTGAGGGTCAATTAAACAAAGAGGTGCCTTGATATAGAGTGCATTAACCCAGGCGCGAATGCCCATACTATGAGCAAACAACAACGTAAAACCAGCCCCACCTAAAGCGTTTTTATTAAACAACCCCCCTTGATCCCACGAGCGAGCGCTTCGCCAGAAAGCATTCCACGAGTAAGAAATAAATTTGGGTTTCCCTTCGCTTCCGGAGGTGCTTAAAAAAAGATCTTCAGAGTCTTTAGTTGATTCTGGAATTAAAGATAAAGAATCATCAACAGAAGTATTTTGATGATTTAAAATCCAGTGTAGAGGAGAATCATTTAAAAGCAATTTCGGAGTAATCCCCTGAACAAAAGAAGATTCCGTTGTATATTCTTCAGGAATCCAGGGCAAAAAAATATGAGAAACCTTCAACTGCTCAGCCCACGACAACAGATCACGGCCAAGCGGGCACATTGGTAAAACCACGCCAACACCCATACTTGCGGCGGCTGTGGTCAACAAAAGAGAGTAAAGCTCACTTTGAGTTGAATCGGCTTCAATTAAGAGACGATCTCCTGAACACACCCCTTGACTCATCAAAGCTTTTTGCAAATGAAACACAATAGATTGGCACTGCAGAGAACTCATTGTTATAGAGTGAATCCCCAGGTGCGATCGAATTAAATCCATAACCAGAATCTCCGAACCTGTCTAAAAAATTAATCTGAAATTATAACTTTTATTAAAACTAAAGTGCAAAGTTTTGTGGCTTGAATTCCCTTTTATTCTTATCTCTTACAATTAAGGCCGCAAGCGGTTGTATCACTTACATAATTAAGCATCGCCTATTAAATGAAACGATGGTGTTTTTTCCTTTTTTTGGGCAAGCCTTGTATTTCAGGCGCTTTTATTACAACCTGATAATTGAATCCGAAAAATTTTCTCCTTAAAAATAGTTAAGATCCTGTAATCAACATCAATTTCACATCGGTGGAGGCGAGACATTTTCCATTCCCTGAAAAAATTGTTACATTGCCACTGAGTTTTCCTGTGCCTGGTGAAAAGGCAAGAGCATTTCCCTGCAATGTGAATGATAGTGTTTGTGTTTGCGGTGCTCTCATACGTATTGCAACGGATGATGAAAGCTCAAAAGCACCATCGGCTTTAGTGGTCATGGAAACATTTTTGTTTTTAAGCAGAACGGTCACTCCTTCAAGTGGCCCCCCGCCTTTTTTAGTTACTGTTCCGGAGATTTGAAATTTATCGGAGTTGGCTGAAAGAATGGAGCCGACTGAAAAAAGCAATAAAAAAAGGTGCTGAACTTTCACAAATTCTCCTTTGAGCATCGACAACTAAACCGGTTAATGGTTTAGTAGAGGTATTTAAATATAAGAATCATCAAACGGTTTATATCCATAATATACGAAACATAGTTCTCAAATTTTTACTTATTAAAAACATCCCCGATTTTCACTTCTCAGGAGTCACATCGTTGCAGATGTCTTGATGCTCCACCTCCTGGTATTCTGCGCCATCAGATAACGCCCCTCCTTCCAACATGCCGAAGGGAATGAATGTCAACCCGAAGTTGCGTATGTCATTCATCACCACGAGTGGAGAGGGGCAAGGCTGGGGAGTCTGTCTCCGGTGTCGAGGTTTAGGTTTAGGTTTAGGTTTAGGTTTAGGTTTAGGTTTAGGTTTAGGTTTAGGTTTAGGTTTAGGTTTAGGTTTAGGTTTAGG
>JAFGIN010000024.1 GCA_016929595.1 Chitinispirillaceae bacterium | reverse complement strand
GAAGGAGTAAGGAGGAAGGAGGAAGGAGGAAGGAGGAAGGAGGAAGGAGGAAGGAGGAAGGAGTGAAAATAGGTGTACTCAAGTCTTTTTTCATTTCACACTTCACACTTCACACTTCACACTTCACACTTCCGATTAAAGTAAGCCCTGTTGCAGGATTTTCTTCGTTAAGGTTTTGTACGCTGCAGCTTGTACTTTACTGTTGGTAACATAAGAGGGTCACAAAATGTGTGGTATTACCGGTATATTTTCACCATCAGGTCTCTCCGAAACGGATCGTAATGCAATTTACCCGATGACATCGATGCTCTCCCATCGCGGACCAGATGAACAGGGATTTTATACAAGTGAAGCCGTACTGCTTGGTCATCGCCGTCTCAGTATCATCGATCTCAGTGGCGGAAAACAGCCGATGGCCAATGAGGATGGTACTGTCTGGATTGTATTCAATGGAGAACTGTTCAACTATGTGGAATTAAGGGACATACTCATTAACAAAGGACATCGTTTTTCAACAAGGAGTGATACCGAGGTTTTTGTTCATCTTTACGAACAGTATGGAAATGACCTGTTCAGGTATTGTAATGGTCAATTTTCTGTCGCTTTGTGGGATACTAAGAAAAAACAACTGTTGCTTGCCCGTGATCACGTTGGTATTTGTCCACTTTATTACGTCCGGCTTCCGGGTAAAAAAATACTTTTTTCCTCTGAAGTAAAGTCTCTGTTCTGTCACGGGGAGGTATCTCCCCGAATCAATCCTGCAGGTCTGGACCAGATATTCTCATTATGGGTAACTATTCCTCCAGAGACTGTTTTTGATGGTGTAGAAGAGCTTGCGCCTGGTACCTTTCTGAAAATAGATTTCAGCGGTGAAATTACCTGCAGTGAGTACTGGAAACCACAATTCCCTTCTGTTAAAGAGTATGAGGATCTTTCTCTCGATCAGTATGCTTCACGGCTGAGAGAGTTACTCTGTGATGCTGCTAAAATCCGCTTACGGGCCGATGTTCCGGTTGCGGCGTATCTTAGCGGTGGTATCGATTCTTCCGTAATCAGTGCGATAGTTAAAAAGTACCACATAAATGATCTGATTACGTTCTCGGTTGCGTTTAAGGATCAGCAGTTTGACGAACAAAAATATCAGATGGCTATGGTGCGTCACCTGCAAACGGATCACCGGACTGTTCTGGCTGATTACACGTCAATTGGCGATGCATTCAGTGATGTTATCTGGTACGCGGAAAAGCCGATGATCCGAACAGCTCCCTCACCACTGTTTCATCTCAGCCGGCTTGTACGATCCAATGGACTCAAAGTAGTACTGACCGGTGAAGGTGCAGATGAGATACTGGGCGGGTATGATATTTTTAAAGAGGCACTTATCCGGCACTTCTGGTCTCGTCAACCGCAATCAACATACCGCCCGCAGCTTTTTACAAGAATATATCCCGATATTGTCAGAAAAGGCAGCACCAGTAAATTCTGGCAGAGTTTTTTCAGGTATAAACTTGAAGATGCTGACAACCCATATTATTCTCACCTTATTCGCTGGAACAATACATCACAGATAAAAGCAGTCTTCAGCAACCAGTACAGAGAGATGTTCAATGAACAGGACAATATTCTCAAGCCACTGCAACGGTATATCGATCCGGAGATTGTCCGGTGGCATCCGTTGTGTGCCGCGCAATATCTCGAGATGAAATTGTTTTTATCCGGATATCTTTTGTCATCTCAGGGCGACCGCATGCTGATGGCTAATTCCATTGAAGGTCGTTTTCCGTTCCTTGATCCCAGAGTAATAGAGTTCGCTGCAACTATTCCACCCCGGTATAAGATGATGGGATTAAAAGAAAAATTTGTTTTGAAACACACCTTTCAGGATCTGCTACCTCCTGAAATTGTCAACCGATCAAAGCAACCGTATCGTTCGCCAATTCACCAGTGTTTCCTTGGGCATAATAGAGCGTCGATGCTTTTATCCAGAGATGCCATTGAACAGTATGGCTATTTCGATCCAGCAGCCGTGGAGAAACTGACAGGCAAGATGAAGAGCGGACTGAGATTAAGTGAACGGGAGAATATGGCTGTTGTTGGCGTGGTTTCAACACAGTTGCTGCATGAGCAATTTGTCAGGAGAGAGTGGAGGAAGGGGAAGGGGGAAGGGGGAAGGGGGAAGGAGTAAGGAGTAAGGAGTAAGGAGTAAGGAGTAAGGAGTAAGGAGTAAGGAGGAAGGAGGGGTTAAGATAAATCGTGCAATTACTTAGACGCATCGCCTCACCCCCTGACCCCCTCTCCATTTGAAGATGGAGAGGGGGCAAGGGGGTGAGGCGCGCGGCATTTACGTTTAGTACATAGATCAAAACAGCAACACAATCACGGAGTTTAAATAATGTTAGTTCACCATTTTCTGGATGAGTCAGCGGTTCGGTTACCTGGTAAAAAGGCTGTCTGGTTTAAAGACCGCTGGGTCAACTACAGTGATCTTAAATGTAAAACTGATGCGCTGGCGGCTTTCCTCGTACATAATGGTATAAAACGTGGGGATCGGGTTGCAGTTCTTCTGGAAAACAGTGTCGATTATATTATCAGTTATTTTGGAATTTTAAAAGCCGGAGCTGTTGTTGTCGCACTCAATACCGATACAGTTACACAGACTGTTCATCTGCTGCTTAATGATTGTAAAGCGGTTGCAGTAATTACCGGAAAAAAATGTGCAAAGATTGTTGCTGATTCACTTCTGATGGGTACATCTATCCGACTGGTAATCAATGATGAAGCGGTAGAATACGAATGTGCTGATGGTATTAAGGTTTTTGATCTGCTGACAGTCTTTTCACATAAGGTACCCTTTTCCGGAGTACGGGTGATAAGCGTGGATCCTGCTGCAATTGTGTATACTTCAGGAAGTACCGGAAAACCCAAAGGGGTCATGCTTACTCATCAGAATATTCACGATAATACTATATCTATTGCAAAATATCTCGAGATGACGGATGCCGACCGCATGATGGTTGTGCTCCCATTCTACTATATTTACGGGAATTCCCTTCTGACCACTCATTTTTATGTTGGCGGCTCACTTGTTATTGACAACAGATTCATGTATCCGAATGTGGTGCTTGATACTATGGTTAAACAGGAGGTAACAGGGTTTGCAGGTGTACCTTCAACATATATGATTCTACTACAGAAATCCAGGATCCGTTCGATGAAATTTGAATCATTACGATATGTCACTCAGGCCGGAGGGCATATGGCGATATCAGTACAGGATGAGGTGGTCGATACATTTGCACCAGCTAAACTCTACGTGATGTACGGTGCAACGGAGTTATCACCCCGGTTAACCTGGCTACCTCCGGAGCGATGGAAAGAAAAAAAAGGCTCCATAGGTATATCTATCCCCAACACTGAAGCATTTATAGCGGATGACTTTGGCAACAGACTGCCGGCAGGTACTGAAGGTGAAATCGTCGCACGTGGATCTAATGTAATGGCCGGCTACTGGAATGATCCGGAGGGAACATCACGGGTCCTTCGTAACGGTCTTTACTATACGGGCGATATCGGGCGCATGGATGAAGAGGGATTCCTGTATGTCGTGGGAAGATCGAAGGACCTCCTGAAAATCGGAGGTAACAGGGTCAGCACCAAAGAGATCGAGGATGCCCTGATGCAAATCGAAGGTATCCTGGAGGCTGCAGTCATCGGAATTTCCGATCCGGTACTAGGTGAAGCTGCAAAAGCGTTTGTCGTCAGTAAGTATTCAGGTACTATGGACATATTGGCACTCAAAAAATCTCTCACTGACATCCTCCCACTATACAAAATTCCACAGCATTTTGAGTTCTGTAAATCGCTTCCTAAAAATGAGTCAGGGAAGGTGATGAAGAGGGTACTTGAGGAAGGAGGAAGGGTGAAGGGTGAAGGGTGAAGGGTGAAAATTGAGAACAACTTTGGTTTTTCTTCATTTCACACTTCTCTCTTCTCACTTCAAACTTCAAAAATTCAGCCTGCTTTTTCGGCCCAAAATTCGCACATTAATACATTACTGCAAAAATCCTCATTAAGTTTTACAATTATCGATATGCCATAGAGTGCACGCTATGGAGGAGCTTTGATGTACCAGCAGAGAATAAATGCTACACCGCATCACAGGAGGATCCTATGAATAGTACCGATATTGATGTCGTTAAAGATGTGCGCAGTTTTATCGAAACACACTTTCTGTTTTCATCTGGAAGTGCCATTGAGGAAAATACCTCATTTATGGAATGCGGTATACTCGATTCCACTGGTATTCTGGAACTGATCTCTTTTTTACAGGAAAACTATAAAATCACTATCGAAGACGAAGAGATGCTTCCGGAAAATCTGGACTCATTGTCAAGTATTTCCATGTTTGTAAAAGGAAAATTGCAGTTAGCGTGAGTGGCACTCCTTCGCATAAAGCTTCGGCGTGCAAGCGGGAATGGAATATTCCGCTAGCGTAACTAAGTAGGGGCATTTTACAAATGCCCATTCGGACAATATCTCAATCTGGAACATCGGGGATGGACGGATGGCATGCACTTGAGTGCATGATTGCTTAAATAGGTTACATGTGAGTGTGAGAAATGAGTGTGATCGCATATCTTCCTTTGCTCGTAAACGGGGGAAGGGTCGGGGATAGGGGAACGCAATTTGAGTGGAATCAGGATTAACCGTTTAAAATAGGGGAACGCAATTTGAGTGGAATCACGATTAAAAAACGCTTAAAATAAATAGGTGAACGCGATTAACACGAAACACTTCCAATCATCGCTACAATCCTGTCAACATCCCGTCTTGTCACAAGCGGGTGACATGGAAGGGTGAGAATGTGATCCACGAGATAACGTGCATTTCTGTGTGGCAGATCCTCGGGTATAGTGATCTCTTTAATAGAATTAATGGTATCAGGATATGCGGCTGACAACCCAAGTCCCTGTTTTTCACTTTCCATTATGAGTCTGTCCCGAAGCGTCTTGTCTTTGACAATAACCGGATAGCGAATGCATGAGAGATTCTCGTTCGGCCAGACGTTTGTGAGAAGAGTGATGTGATTGCTTGATTTGAGTTTTTCATTATAGAGTGTAACCCGCAGAGCTCGTTCGGTGGAAAGCCATTTGAGTTTTTTCTGCCAGTTTTTTATTAATCCAGCCTGAAAACCACTCAGTTTCAGCAGTGGAAAGTCGGGCTCGAACAGCGTTTCGCCAAGTTTCAAAAAGGGGAGCATTTTTGGCAGCCAGAAGATCCAGGGAGAGATACATATTGACAAAATGATGTTAGTGATGACAAGCTTGACTATCTGTACCGGGGTGTAACCGGGAAGTGTATCGACAACCGGTTTGAGCTCTGCTGCGATGGCTTTATTGCTGGTAATGATTATGCCACCTTCACCGGCTGAAAGAGCTTTTCCTCTGGACAGACTGAAAATTCCGACATCACCGGAGATGCCAACCGGTTTGCTTCCGGAAGTGCTTCCCATAGCCTGCGCTGCATCTTCGATAATGGCAATTGACGGATCTTTTATCCGGGATCGTAGTGCCGCAATATCAAAAGGCAGTCCCCAGAAGTGAGTTGCGAAAACAGCAAGGATCTGAACGGAATAACGTTCGAGAATGTTGCCTAGTTCGTTTTGATCAAAATCGAGAGTTTGTGGATCGATGTCACAGGGGAGTACCGTGAGTCCTGAACGAAAAATTGCTGAGGGTACCGAGTAACAATTAAAGGATGGGATCACCAGCATTGTACGTTCCGGATGGATTTTTGTCAGTGCCTGAAGTGTCAGGGTTATCGCTGTTTTTCCTGATGATACAAAAAAAGCATGGTCAACTGAAAATACTTTGCAGATCGTTGTGGTTACATGATCAAATGCTTTACGGCTCCAAGTAAGACCTGCAAATCCATGGATAATATCACCCACTGATAGTGGAGCAGATGCGGGGGGTAACGTTCGTTTAATCGGCATAGGTTGTCATTTCAATCCTGTATCGATAACAGGTAATAGTGTGTTAAGAAGTTTGTTAGTGAATGATGTTTTGCTTTCACGATCTGCCGGAAGAGCAAGGATGCATATTGTTCCGGATGTCGAACGGTGTAGTAATGCATCCCGAAGAAGGTAGAGTCTTAGTTTTAGTGGATCTGCGGTGTAGTGGTTTCTGGAACGGTATGTAATGAGATAGTGAAACCGATTGGTATCTGAATGTAACTTACAGACGTTAAAGCTTAGTTTTTTTCCTGTATTTACAGTATAAGTAACAGCTTCAGTGCGGGTGAATAACCTGTTCCAATGGTAACCATTCATCTCTCTGCCTTGTTCCTGTTTTGCATACCAGCCCAGAAGCAGGTAACATCGATTCACCGAGCCATAAGCGCATTCTAAGATGAGATGCTTGTCGGTTACCGGTAACGAATCGATCCCTGGAAATGACTGGACACTCTTTGTCTGAACTGATAATGGCGGAGTAGTCTGTGTAAAGAGTTGCGGGGGCTCTGCGGGTTTTATTTTCCAGATAGAAAGCATGATAAAACCGCAAAGAAGTAGTGCAGACAATGAAACAATTGATTTCTGATTTATGCTGTAAATAAACTCTTTGACTGATACCCGTCTGCTCCTGCCTGTCACGGCGTCTGTTCCCGGAACAAACCGTGAGAGCAACTGTGCGAGTCCGTAGAGCATCAGCAGGCCAATGAAAAAACCAACACCGGTGACCAGTATGTTTTTGGGACCGTGAGAGAATTCAACTCGGTTGTAATTGTAAATAATTAGAAAAAGTACTCTTAGACTGTTGGAGAATAGTGCAATGGGAAATGATGAAACTACTATGACTATCACAGGCCAGATCTTCTTTTGTGATAATACTGCAAGGGGCAACGATATCGCTGCAAGAGAGATGAAGTGGTTGATCCCACTGCATTCATTGGCAACATTCAGAATCATTGTTGGCAGTCGTAAATAGGTTCCGATATTCATAATGGAAAAACCCATTATCCGGGCAAGTGTAAAAGAGAGCTTTGCACTTGCATTCCTGAAAAAAACCGTAAAGATGTCAAATGCACCTTCTGTCAGTGATGAGATAAACAGCAGATAGAGCAATGGCCAGACAAAGGCCCTGAATAATGAAAATCCGCCTATAAATAAAACGCAACCCCATAACCCAACAACAATACCAAGCTCTGCAAGTGCCTGTGTGGAGGTTACATCTCCTGTAAAGATAATAAAAAATGCAGACAGTACAAGGAGTATTCCAAAAATATATGAACCATACCCGGTCTTGGGAGCAGCCGGCAGTACCGATTGTTTCCATGCAAGAAGCAGGGCCATCAGTGGTATAAGAAAATGCCACGTGATCCCGTGAGACAGCATTGCGGAGATGCTGGCGTGGTAGGCGGTTATGAAGGTTACTGCGAGAAACAGCAAAGGAAGGAATGTAGAAATGCTTTTTTTGTTAAGAATGTTTTTCATAATATTTTTACGATTAAGTTTGTTTTTTTGTAAAACGCGAATGAGTCGGATCGCATATTATCCTTTTACGCCCGCCCCCACCCTTGATCCCTCCCCCGATAACGGTGGCGGGAGATGAGTTAGTCGCGTTTGTCTCCCTTCCCTCGTCAGCGGGGGAAGGGTTGGGGATGGGGGAACGCGAATTCACATTTTCCGCTTTTATTCTGACCTCACACCGTGTTGACTCACGGTGACCTCTGGAGGCAAAACGCCACCCCGTCTTAACGGCACCATTCCACTGGAGAGGAAGATGAAATGTGTATACCGCGTTTCACTCTTCACTCTTTCATAAATGCAACTGCCTTCTCAACACCGGCCCCAAAATCTTCGTCACTGGAATCGGCAGCTTCTGCCATAAGTTGATAAACCCTTTTTTATTCCCTTCCGAAACTGTTCCTTCACTTTTCTCTACACCGATTTTGTACCAGAATAACTGGTGTGGTTGTGCGCCCCATTGAGCTTTGAATTTGTAGGTACCTTCATCTGGGGTTGACCGACCGAAATCGAAGTAGTTGTATTTCTCGTTTACGGCAAATTGCAGCATTTCCCAGTACAGAAGCATATTCGGGGCTATTTTTTGGTATCTTCTATCAAATGATGCCCACGGATTGACAAGGGTATCTCCTGAACCTGCTACACAAGAACAGGCTACTGGAATGTCTCCCTGATACACAACAAACAAACGGCTTTTCGCCTGGTACAGTGCAACTGTGTTTTCGATCATCTTTTTTGAATGCACCGGAGACCCAAGATCACGCATATTATGGACAAATACTTTGTAAAAATCGTCGATCAGCTCTACTCCGCCGCTTCGGCTGGTGCATCCCTCTTTCTGAGGTTTTCTGATCTGACTTTTCAATTTTGCCGGGAATGATGCAAAAAGTGCATCAGGGGTGTCCGGAAGTGCTACTTTCATTCTCACTTTTGAGGTTGCAATATCGATCTTTGATGCCAGCTGCGGGTAATCTGCAGCGATATCATGTAGTTGGTTGGTCTGACGAAGCTCAATGTACTCTGCTTTAAACGTTTCCTTTAGCTCTATAGCTTTTGCAAGTAATGCTTTTTGAGATTCAAGATCACTGGCAAGAATACCACCGTAATCACAGAACGGTATCGAAACGAGTGATTTACCTAAAAAGAAACTTGGAATATAAAACAGAGGCAGTACACCGGTGATTGTGCCCGCATCATTTTTCGCAACCAGATAATAACTTTTATGATGGTACGTTTTTTCCACAACCGTTTTAAAAAACCAGAGATGGTAAACACTGGCATCAGGATGGTTGAGGACGTAGGAGTCCCAGAGAGCGGCATTATCGTTGAATGTTTGTATTGATATTGGCATAGCTGACCTTTGTATTTGAATGATCCTGTGGAAATCGCGAAATACAACCACAATTCGCGCCCCCACCCTTAGTCCCTCCCCCGATGACGAGGGAGGGAAAGAGAATTGTGTGTTGAACTCCCTTCCCTCGTAAACGGGGGAAGGGTCGGGGAT
>JAFGIN010000023.1 GCA_016929595.1 Chitinispirillaceae bacterium | reverse complement strand
TGTATTTTCCTGCTGGATCACATTTACGGGTAACTGGATTATAAGTTAATCCAGAACAATCATTACCAAGCTGACCATCTACAAATAGTAGACTTGCATCATTAGAAATCACAATACTTGCAATCAAAACAATGTTTAGCTTAAAATTTCTCATTAAAATAACTCTCTTTTATTTAATCGTTAAATTATTATTTATTATAATAACGTCTGTAACCTGCTCACAAAACTCTGCAACCAGGTTTCATATGTATTTCCATTTGTACAATCATATCTATTACCTTTTTTTAACATACAAGAGATTTACCCGACCATCACACCTCCCATTCCGCACTGTTTAAGCGCTTAACCTATATAACATATGTATTCTTTTGTCAACATCAATTCTTCCAGCCTATTTAATCGCCTGAATTTATTTAACTACAATTTCATTTATTGTCTGTTCGCAATAGTAATTCGCATGAAACCAGCATGCATTAATAACATTATATCTAAACAAATGGGAATACTACATACTCTTAAAATTCCCATAAGTTCATCATACAATGTGATCCGAACAAATTTCAAGATTTAGCTCACAATTATTCAGACTAATGGTAGTGAAAGCAATTTTCAAGACACATTTATTATGTTGTAGTAATGTGGCAATCAGATACTTATGACATTTTAGAAGTATCACCATAGTCGCAGAAAGCCATTTGCGAAAGATAATGCAAAATGCTTGTATACAGCAAAATTTCAAGCAATCTGATTAACTTGCAATAATAAATAGTATGGTGATTTTTGGAATATATTGTAACCTGGATAACCAGAATACTATTGTATATTTGTACGAATTGAATTGAATTGAAACAATGGACACGTCAACGAAATAATTAAGTTTAACATGCAGTGGTTTAAAACCGCAATACGCAGATGTAAATCAATGAGTTGTATTGAGTGTTTTTCCTGTTACACTTCTGATAACAGCCTCGATACCATTTATCTGTTGCTCAACAGAAAACAGTTTAACAGCTCTACTCCTTCCAGCAAGGCCCATTTGAACCCGTAGCGGCTCATTATCAAGAAGCTGCTCTAATTTTTGAGCTGCTGCAACAGGATTACCAGTTTCGAATAAAAAGCCGGTATCGTTACTCACAGCCTCCTGTAAACCAGGAAGGTCAGAAACAACCAGAGGCAGACCGGTTGCAGCCATTTCGATTGAAGACATCGGGAATGAATCCCATCCGGTAGACGCAATCATCCCGATATGAGAGGATTTTAAAATTTCCGGCACATCTTTGCGGTATCCACCGAAAACTATATACTTTTCCGCAGGAGTACCTTTAAAAAGTGGATAGTAGACCTTTTCCTCTCCATTCTTATTGCCTAGGAGAAGAAATACAGTATCATCCCTTTTCAAAGTATTTACAAGATGGGCAGCGGTTTTTAGTATTACATCAACACCTTTTCGAGCTTCCATGTGTCCGGAAAAAAACACAATCTTTTTATCCCCTGGAATTCCAAAGGTCTCGTGGGCGTAATGGGAACGCTTTGCAGAAGGGCAAAAACGCTCTGTGTCAATACCGGTACGAACTATGCTGGTATGCATGCGTGAAATACCCCTGCCATTCGTTGCAGATAACCGCATCCCTTCAGATTGAAAGATAAAATGATCCGGGCGATTGGCAGCAAAAGACACATCAATTTTTTTAAACAAAAGTTTAAACCCGCGATTTATGCTGCTCATGGGGGCCCCCCAATAGGAGACGATGTGGCGTACGCCTCCCCTACGTAAAAATCGGTAACCAGGTCTTTTCACCGGCATATCAAACCCGAAAACGACCTCTATTCCATTTTTCTGTATATAGTTTTGAATATTCTGAAGATAAGACCTGGAACTATTTGAAGTGTCGAATTCGATGATATTATGAAAATCATCTGGTAGTGATGATGATCGTCCATTCTCCAGAGTCCGATAGGAAAAATGGATGTTTGAAGTATCTCCAACAAGTCGCTGTGCCATTTTAAAAAACGTCAACTCATGACTCGATGCAGCAAAACCAGGATTGGATTCGCAATGAAAACTTACTAAAATACCCGCCATATAGTCACACAATACATTTCGATACTATTTATTGTAAATGGAATAGATTTCCCGGTAAGGACGCATACTCGCATCCAGAGCGTTCTCAGATACTTTATTCGATGCAAGTGCGAATTTAGCTTTTTGTTGCAGTACATCTGTTATCGTATTTAAAAGATCAGGCCCGATAACATTTAATGAAATCAGACAGGGTTCCATTTCGAACTGTTCGAAAGCACCAGTCAGCTTAGCCTGTGTATACTCATTAAAGTAAATTCCTACAGCCGGCACACCGGTTGACAATGCAAATATGAGCTGATGATACCGCATTGTCACGACCAGCTGAGATTCTTTAGTTATTGCTTTTAATGCTGTGGCCCGCTGTACAGGCTCTATAATAGAAAATCGGGTAGTTGAAGGCCACAGTGCCTTGATATCCATCGCAACCTGGACATCCCCCTGCGGAATATGGTGCGGTATAAAAACAGTGTGAAACCCTTTCTCTAAAGCCAATTTTGATATCGTACCAGCAATTATCTGTTTCTGCTCCTGCTGTAATCCCTTACAATCACGTAACGATAGCGCAAGTATTGGTTGGTTGGTTTCAATGAGTTTTTTCGTAAGTTCAGAGTGCTCAGGCTCCAGAAACACAGCATCATCAACAGCAAACTGTACGGGAAGGCCTATCTGCTGTCCGGAAAAAGATTTATCTCTGACTCCAATCCACATTGCATTTGATAAAATTTTCTGGCACTCTACTTTATGTTGGTCTGAAAACGGCCCCAAGGTCTGACTCACCAGAAAAACTTTCTTTTTAAGATTTTTTGCCCATCTGAGCAGATACAATCTTGCTTCCAGCACATCCGGCCATACACTGGTTAAGTTACCTCCCCCACAAATAAAAACCACATCTGATCGCATTAAGTGGTACAGCATCAGAAGAAAACCTTTTACAAATGAAAGCGGCCTTTTCAAAAGCAGCTTTTTTCGATCTTTGAACTTGAGATTGTAGTATGGGAAAGCCTTTATTCTGTATGTTTTTGTGATTGCTTTTGCATCGCCAGCTGCCATAATCAAACTTTGTACACCAAACAAGTTTTTCAAACGATTGCTAGCAACCTCAGCCATGGCTTCATCACCAACATGATACTCCTCTCCCATTCCCGAAATATCAGCCATCAATAATATCTTTGGTTTTTTTTTCACAATACAGAATCCAGAAGCGGTAAGCTAATTTGAAGGAGAAATATAATTTTTCAACTGTTCATAGAAAATACAACCATATTTTATGATATGCAACATATTTTAAAGTTGTAATACGTATGAAGTGTACAATAGATTATCGATGCATCCAGATACATCAAACGTTACCAGCCATCTCCGGTTCAGGCTCTTTCTCACTCTTTTTTTTCTTTGACTTTTTAAAATAATCAATTACAATCGAATAGAAATCTTTTTCCAGATAATAACAGGAAAGAAGATAAACGATCCCTGCAGCAAGACAGGATACCACTAACACGATTATCATATTTGTAGTAGCCATGTATAACAGTTTTTTTGAGGTTAATACAATGGCAGCCATAAACACTGTCGCATAGAGTGGTGTTTTAAGCGAATTATAAAAAACCGACCAGCTGATCCCGATTTTTTTCATCGAAAACACCTGCCAAATAGCAAATGCGAGCAAGGAGATAACGAATCGGACTGTGAGGAACGGGACAAGACCACCCGGAGCTGAAAACCAGTACCCGACCCCTAAGATAATGGTCAAAATACCATAGAAGTAGAGCTCATATTTTGGTTTTCCCTGAGCTCTGAGACAATCACCATTTATTTTTGTCAGAACAACCATTATCTGAAAAATGCAAAAATAGGTGAATATGCCTGTTACATTCTCCCATTTCTTTTCAAGCATCACGAGTGTCAGTTCCCGCGCCAGAAGCGCCCCAGCGATATATACCGGGAAAAAAATAAATGCCATTATCTTCGTCACCCTGACAAAAAACCTTACAAATTCAGGCAGATTGTCATCCTTCAAGCGCGCAAAGACGGGGTAGCTGACCTCACGGACGAGCGGCAACACCTTTGAAGCAGGTATATTTGCCAGCTCTTTTCCAAAATCGTACAATCCGACCATTGCTGCCGGCCACGCTCTCCCTGCAAAGAAAACAGCTATATTTGAATAAACATAAAAAACCGAGCTTCCAAACATGACAACTGTTCCAAATGAGAGATAATCCTTCAGTTCCTGTATGGAAAAATGAATCCTCGGCCACCAGTTACACGAAAAAAACGTCAAGAGGGTATGAATACCCGCCTTGATTATCCGCCCCCAGACCAGAGTCCAGACTCCAAAACCGGCTCTTGCCATTATTACCATTATTACGACAGAAATTAAGGTCGAAATAATTTCGACAATTCCCAGCAGTTTAAAACTTATCCTTTTTCGAAGCAGATTGAACGGGACTATCCTTATTGAGGAGAACAGAAAGATAAACGCAACAGTAGACGTAAGTGGTACAAGACGAGGTTCCTTCATGATATATGCAGTAAGATGCGCAACAGGGACACAGAGCAACGCTAGTACAATACCCAGAATCAGTGTAAAACCGAAAAGGGTTGAAAGTTCTTTCTGTGTAACCTCTTTTCGCTGGATAATAGCAGAGCCTAACCCCATCTCTGCAAAAATTTCTGCATATCCAGTAATCAGAGTTGCCATCCCCATTAATCCATAATCTTCAGGAATGAGAATTCTGGCAATGTAGATCGTGGCAAACCATGATGCAGTCTGACTTATGAGTCTGAATAATACCAGCCACGAAACATTCTTAACGATTTTATGCTGGAATGAAGCAGAAGATTTTTTTTCAGACATATTCATAATAATTAAAAGTCATATATTCTAAGTAATAAAAAGGAGCAAGTCTTTGAATTAAAACAATGTGATGCAATAAATTTTTACAATATAAACAATCATTACTACAAATCTATTAATAATAGTTATTTTTTTCAAAAATGATAGTGAATCATCAAAAAAAGAGTTTTCGCGACCAAATTCGAAAATTAAAATGGATTCCTTTTTGTGCACGATGTACAAATATATATTCGAAATTTAATTTATCCCAGCTCATTATATTGTCATGGTAATTAAAGAAGCCAATAAAAATATGTGACTATAACAATAATGTAGCTTTCATGTTTGAAATTCTGATATATCCGCTTTTCCTGCGATAGATATTTGGCTGGAAGGCTATGAATCAAATCGATAATTATTTTATCTTGTTCGGTCTCTCTTGCGACATCCAGCATCTGCTCAACGGGTTCATGGCAGCAAAAACATTTGCACAAACAAAGTGTGACCGCTCAAAAAGATTACTAATAGACAATCAGAAATGATTTTGACCTACAACCAGATGTAAAATTACTCTACAAAAGTCGTTTTTTTACACCTATTGGTATTGCTTAGTTTCCTCATAGTATTGAGTATCTGAACAGAGTACCGAAAAGTTTTTCTCAAAAAGTAATCGCGTTATTCTACCGGTGCCACAGGGCAGATCCAGTACTGTACCATTTTCTTTAATATAAGTAAAAGCATTAAATAATGAACGCTGTTCAAATGTGTCAAATACCCGATCTTTTAAAGATAAGGAATGGGAGGTGTCATAATTTGCAATTGATTCATCGGTATTATATTTGAACAGATATTTTGTATAAACATGATAATCATCTTTCACCATTTTTTTAACGCATCTTAACTTTACGATTGTTAACTTATTCCGGGGTAAAATAATTTTTTGCAGTACCTTTGTACCTCTATTTTGATGAGTGTATACTCTATAATAACTTTCACCGTTCTTCAAACAGATGACATATTACAACTAGCAAGCAACCACGATGTTAACCTTCGTACTATTCCAAACCATTCATTAACGACCTCATAATTACAGGCATTTTTTCGGCAATAGCTATCTGGGTCCTATCGGCAATGGAATCGGGATTGATCCTCAATTACTGCTTTTCGATGTCGATTCCGAAATGAAAACATGTGCATTACAGTATGAGACAGTTAATAGCATTTAAGTATCTTCCAGCATATCCAGGTGTTCTTTACGTTTCTTTAGATCTTTTTCAACTCCTTTAATATATTATCTGTAGAATTCCGAAATGCCGGTTTAATCATTTGAATATTTTCTCTGTATTGAAAATAGATAGCTGGATTTATGAGTTTTCGGAGTGTGCTTATAAGAGGAGCACATTCATGTCTTACATACACCGCAGCCCCACCAAAAAATTCCCGCAACGCTCTGGTATCAGAAACCAGAGCGGGTACCTCAAGAGCGACAGCCTCATATGCGGCACACTGGAGACAATCTTCTTCTGTAGTGAGTGCGATGACACCTCTGGACTGAGCAAGCAACCTGTAATAATCATCATTTGGAATAAACCCCGTAAAAATTATATTTTTTGGAAGATTTTCCCGCAACAGAAAACCAGCCGGAGGGCTATTAGTCCAGTAGATAGTTATTCCATCCAGTTCGATCTCCCTTGCGACATCGAGTATCAAATCAATGGGTTCGTCGACAGCAAAAGCATTTGAATAAACGAAATATGGCTGCTCAGAGGGCTCATCGATAAATTGTTCAATATCTGGTAACATATCCGGAAAAATCAGATATGACGTGGCATAAGGTTCTATAAACGGCTTCAATCCACCATTACTGATCAGTGCACAGTCACTCATTCTGAAACTCCACTTTTTGATAAACAAGAAAACGTTTTTCAAAGGGCCCGATATCGTCCGTTTTAAGGCTTTGGTATGACAATCACATATAATAGTGACACTCCGGAAGGGATTTACACATAGCTTGTAAAATGCAACTATTATCAGAAGTATGTAGGAATACTGGACAAATACAGTGCCGGGACGCTTGTATAACAGAATAAATATAGTCCAGACCGGAGATACCAGATGGCGTATAACGGCATTTCCTGTATACTCAAAACAATAAAGTGGAGCATGTAATGCAGATGCCAGCGTACGTGAACGGGTTGAATTATTCCATGTTATCCAGCCAGTAGTACTATTTTCCATAAGAGTCATTAACACTTTCGATTTGTGTGCTGAACTTCCATGTACCTTTACCATCAATAGAACAGTATGCACTGATGCGATCTGACAGGACAGCGCTATTATAAGTTTTATAAATTGCACATTTTTCCAGATCGATCCTCATCTCTGCCGGAAATGTAAAACTCATCTTCCAGGTATTTCCACATGCCTCCAAAAATATACAATCGTTATCTGTTGCGGTTTTCACATTTTCACCAACAATAAAATGCACGCCAAGGATGCATCTTTTATTGACTGTAACACCGTCATCAATACGTAAAACGCCATTCGACATAACAAACGTTCGCTGATGCATCCCTCCTCCAAGCCATTTCCATCCTTTGTAGCAACCATTAATGGTGATGCGTTGTGAAATAGAGTCCTCTGAAATTGAAGACTCCAACAATTGCGGTAGTGACACCCATCTGAAATATCGCCATAATTTTGCAGGACTTTCACCATCGAGTGAAATGGTGTTATGCATCGCACTGTTTTTCAGCATGCAGCTCTCCTGGTGATTATCGTATGTACGCGTTCCAGGATCAGTAAATAGCATCACACCATTATCCATATACATAAAACTCAACATATCTGCATGAGCATGCCCCGCATTTTCTACTGGACCGAGCTCTCCGATATCTGCTATTATTTTCGTCTTTCGATTGGTACAGATAACATATGAGTTTGTTTTTACAACACCTGGATTGTCCCGAATAGGTTCAGATTGCCGGTTTTCATAAATCTTGCTACCCAGCAATGCAATACTCTGAAGATCTTCCTGACGATTGAAGTTATAGAACGGGTAACAACTATCCCCAAAAGCAGGAAATTCGCTTTCTGAAAAGATGAAATTTTTTGTAAGATTGATCGCATTTACAAGTATTGCGTCAGTCGTAGCAGAAACAGAGCTTTTTTGCTCTGTTTTCAACACTCGCCATAGTAAACAGGTAAGAGTAACCTGTGTATGATAATGAAAACATTGTTCACGATGAAACCCGGTAGTATCGAACTGCCTGCAGATCTCCTTCTCGATGTGCCGATCCAGTACAGCACATCTTTTGGGATTATCGTAAAATGCGTTGTAAAGTACCCAGAGCAGACATAATTGAATGATTACATGATTACCGGGGTTGTGCCTTTCAATATGTCTGTCAATATACCTGATCTGCCACTGGATACTTTTGCCCAATTTCTCTTTGTCCGGACAGTTCCGGTAATCCTCCTCGGAAAGAGAGCCAATAATAAAAATCCAGTTCAGCAGTCGCATTGTCATACTGAAACAATCTCTCGCATATGCCACTTCTGACAATTGATATACATCGATCCATGTTATGATAAGCTCTATCCTGATATTACCAGGAATAGCAAGTAGCTCAAAAAATGCATCAAACATCCAGAAACGGTGCAAATTATGTGCAGCTTCGTATTCCATCCCGTCAGAATCGAACAATCGTTTCACCATATCTTTGCTAACATGCAAACTACTCTCACCACAGGCTTGGATCCTTGTTTGAAGAATAGACAGCAGATAATCGTTATTAAAAGTTTCCAATAGTCCTGAAGCCCGTTTTCCGGGTAGCCGACCAATTTTTTCTATGATATTTCTGCATTTGGGGGCATCGCACCAGAGTTTATCTTTTGTAGTGGAAGAGTACACCAGAAAAAGAAACCGACCGGGAATTAGTCTTTCGACTCTGTACCAGATCAGATGAACCAGTTGTTTTGGAGAAAAGCGTCTCACTACCTCAAAATAGTAGAATATTTCGGTGAGTATCCTGAAAAGAGAAGTTCTTTTTTTTGACAAAAACGGTATGCATTTACTCATTCAGCAATACCTTATAGCTGTACTATTTTTATCTGTATACTCAGACCTGGGATAACTCTTAATCGCTTTACCGGGCTTTCAATCATTCCTGGCAGCGATAGTATTCTACTGTAATGAAGAATAATATATGTTGGCCACAATTAAGAGCAAGTAAATTTACAATTTAATACCATACCTGTGCGGTCAATGTTAAAATTATTCCCCTGGAGTGTTTCGATGTGCTATGATTTAAATACCACTATACTTTGAAAAACAATACGATCCGAATAGTCCGTGTATTAATAACGACCAAACGAATCAGTGAAAAGAAGGTATGCAGATTCATATACAAATTTAATATGCTGAAATTATATTATTTTCCAGCAAAATACTATATCCGGGAGGCGTGTCCATCTTTCTATTGATGATATTGCAAGGTAATCATTCGGATAAGAAATAATGTATCCCAAAGATTGATAACCTTTTTTTGATACAGTACTTAAAAAAATCTCCAGGGAGCGAATTTTACATGCTTGAGGTAAAATGTATAACAGAAGTATCCGATTTACGTATTCTTGCAGATCAGTGGGAGCAGCTTTTATTCCAAAGTCTTCATAACAGTTATTCACTAAGCTGGAGCTGGATATCGCACTGGGTCGATACTTTTATTGATCAAAACCGGTTATTATGTATTGCCGTATATGATGAAAACCAGCTTGTTGGTATGGGGCCATTCTGGATAGAACAAAAAAAACAGCTCTTCCACAAAACCAGAATTCTCCGGTTTTTAGGTGTAAGGGAGATTTGTCCGGACCATCTGGATCTGATAGTTCACACTAAAAACAGTGAAAACATTTGTAATGCCATCTGGGAACACCTGTTTGGCAAAGTTAGAAAAGAGTGGGATATCTGGGAGTACAATAATGTCTCCATTGGTTCTACAGCGCTTAAGTACTTTTACACCATTGCAGATCAGGATCGTCGTTGCCTGGGTTTAAATATTAATGGTTTTATGGCCAACCCCTATATAGACTTGCCAGAAACCTGGGAAAAATATTTGTCTTCTCTGAAATCAAAAAAAAGGTGGAATTTAAAAGTAGCAACAAATTTATTGCTTGAAGCTGGTACTGTTGAACTTACATTTTGTGAAACAGTACAGGATCTTCCTTCATATATGGATACACATATTACATTGCACCGCAATTCATGGAAAGAGCGAGGAAAATCGGGTAGTTTTGGATCAAAAAGATTCAAACAGTTTCACTATAACTACGCTAAAGAGCAACTGATGAAAGGAAATCTGTTTTTATGTAACCTTGTACTTAACAATATACCCGTCGGAAGTTTTTACGGGTTTGTACACAATAAAGTACTTATCTATTATCTGATTGGTACCAACCGGAAAGTGGTTCCGGGTGCAAATGTTGGAAAAGTGCTCATTGCAAAGTGCATTGAAGAAGCTATCAGGCGGGGTTATACAAAGTTTGATTTCCTGCGTGGTATTGAACCATACAAATATGACTGGACATCTTCAGAACAAAGAGAATTGCTGGTAACCTTTTATAACCGCTCATGGAAAGCTATGCTCCATATCCTGGCTCAATTTACAGGTACCTATGGCAGACAGTTATTCAACATAGTTTTTAAAGATAAAATGAGTGTTGTAAAACGATTTCTTGGAAGAGGTACCAGATCGAAATAAGCATCCTATATTGCAGAATATTTACATACAAATTGAGCTTACACTATAATTACGAGTAACAACGTATACTTGAATAGCATGATAATTGAAAAAAATGTGAGCTTTCTTTGCGTACTTTTTAATCAGCTCATGACTTGAAATGAAAGAGTTACAAATCAAATGAAACTAATTGTTACAATCGATACCGAAGAGGACAACTGGGGAAGTTACAGCAGAACTGATAACCCTTGTACAAATATCGAACAGTTGCTTCGCCTCCAGGAACTGTTTGATACATACGACGTGAAACCAGCCTATCTTATTACTTATCCTGTAGTTAACGATGCTCGCTCGCAGGTAATCCTGAAACAATTTCTACGTGATGAAAGATGTGAACTGGGAACGCATTGCCACCCCTGGAATACCCCTCCCTTTGAGGAGGAACTCAATGCTGAAAATACGATGTTAACCAATCTCCAGGATGATCTGATTCTTAAAAAAATAACTACCCTTCATGCTGCGATATCAGAAACATTTGGTGTAACTCCCATCGCATTCAGAAGCGGACGTTTCGCGTTCAACAGTGAGGTAGCAAAAGCTCTTGCAGCCCTGGATTATAAAATTGATACATCAATTACTCCTTATGAGGATCAGCAAGCATACTTAGGACCGGATTTTTCAGATCGTACCCCTGAATCGTACTCATTTTCTGAAGATGATATCTTTTTGCCCCGGAGTGACGGTAAATTAGTTGAAATACCACTTTCTACCGGGTACCTTCAAAATAATTTTTACATAGCCAACCGCTTATTTAAGTTTTTCCACCAGAAGCCGATCAGTCGGTTAAGAATAATCGGGATTTTAAATAAACTTGGCATTGTAAACAGGGCCTGCCTCTGTCCTGAAACTAATACGGAACAAGAGATGATCGGTATAGCAAAGGTATTCATGAAAAAAGATTTTAAGATTGTTAACATGATGTTTCACTCAACCAGTATAAAGGCGGGTTTGAGCCCGTTTACTAAAACAGTGCATGATGAAGAGCGCATATTTAACCGGATTAAAACACTCCTTCAGTTTACAAAAGATGCCGGCATAGAAAATATAAGGGTTTCAGAAGCTTCAGATGTAGTAAGATCAGCATTATGAGTGGTAATTTCAGAATTCTTCAATCTCTATCGGAGTTTCAGCAACTTGGAGGAATCTGGGATAACCTTTTGCAAACATCACCAGCAGATAATTACTTCCTCACCTGGGATTGGGTCTGGACCTGGTGGCAGATATACTCTAAAAAAGATGACACCCTTGCAATTGGGGTATTAGAGTACCAGAACAACATAACAGGTATTGTTCCCTGTTATATTAGAAAAAAAAGGTTATTTGGACCGTTCTATGTGCGAACACTTTATTTCCTTGGTACACAATCACCCGGCCCGGGTGAAGTATGTCCAAACTATATGGATTTTATCTATACCCGGGGTGAGGAACAGTTTATTGTAGAGAAATTTCTCTCTGAAATCGTAAAAAGTAACATCTGTGATGAGCTGTGTTTCTCTCGTATGAATTACCGTTCCCCGATCTTCAAAATACTGCAGAATGTATCCGTAAAACACAAACTACTGGCACTAACTGACGATGTGTTCGAATGTCCTGTTGCAAAGCTACCTACGTCCTGGGATGAGTATATACAATCGCTCTCATCATCGATGCGCTATAAAATCAGGCGTGAACAACGAAAACTTCAATTGTCTCAGAATACAGTATTTTCACAGCCGATCAATGAAACAGAAGCTGCTCGCTATTTTGAAGAATTGATCCAGTTACACCAGAAAAGATGGAACGATAGAAACCAGAGAGGCTCTTTTGCCAACGAGCAATTTACCGCATTTCACAAAAGAATGATTCAATCGATGTTTAAAAAAGAGCAGCTTGCACTTACCATACTGTTTGAAAACAATGAAGCGAAAGCCGCGGTATATAACATTCGTTACAAAAACAAAATTTATTTTTATCAATCTGGTGTACTCACCGGTTCCGGCCTTCCTGCCTTTGGTTATCTCATACACAGTTATTGTATAGAAGATGCAATAAAAAACAGTTTAGATGAGTACGATTTTTTACTTGAGGGAAGACTTGATGCATATAAACGCAATTTCACTAACACACAAAGGCAGATAGGAACGTTACAAATATACCAGAGATTTTTATTACAAACTGGTATTAGATTAAAAGAGTGGTTGCGGCCTTATTACAGGATGTTTAAAAGGATGAAGGATGAAGGATGAAGGATGAAGGAGGAAGAGTGAAGAGTGAAGAGTGAAGAGTGAAGAGTGAAGAGTGAAGAGTGAAGAGTGAAGAGTGAAGGGTGAAATTAGGAACATTGAGGTTTTTCTTCATTTCACACTTCTCTCTTCTCACTTCAAACTTCAAAAGAGGAAGGGTGAAATTAATGCAATTTGGAAGTATTTGTGCCATTTCTCTTTTTCCGCCTTCATCCTTCGCCATCTCTCTACACACATATCAAATTGAGGTACGTTTCCATGGGCTGGAAATCGTGATCGCAATGAAGCAATTTAATTCCATTTTCAATACAGAAAGTTCCGATAATAACATCGATTGTTTTTCTGATTGTTATGCCCTGCTTCCTCAGGAATCTGTAATTTTCAGCAGCTTTCAGTGCGATTTCTTTACCAACCAGATTATAGTACTCAAGACTGGATATTATTTTATGTGCAATAGTGATTTGCGCTTTTGTTCTGAAGCCCTGCATCAGTTCGGCAATTATAAGATCGCCTGTGACAACGCGCTCTTCGTCAAGCAGCAGATCGAGTCTGTTTGCCTGAGGTGAATCAACCCCTCTGAAATAGTCAATCCATACGGAGGTATCGACAAGAACCATCAGTCCCTCCTCATACGCTCCAGATCACCTTCCCAGTCCAGTTTTCCGCGGAATTTTTTAATAAATGACTGGGATTTAACTTTTATCAGTAATTTTAAAGCCGACTCGATTGTCTCTTTCTTTGTACGAAGTCCCGATACTTTTCTGGCATCATTCATTAAAGTATCATCAATGACAATATTTGTCCTCATAGCAACCTCCATCAATGTGTATGGCTATCATCAATATACACATATATTCGAATGATGCCAAGGGATATTTCGGAAGGATGAAGGGTGAAGGAGAAAATTAGGAACATGGAGGTCTTCCTTCATTTCACACTTCTCTCTTCTCACTTCTCACGCTCTCTCCTTTTCACTATGAATCTGACCTAAAAAGTTCACCAAACTACAGGATATCGATTGTATATTTGAGAAAAGGACGAAGGATGAGGGCGGAATTTGGTGAATTTCGCGATTTCCACCAGGTTCACACTCCCCTATCCCCGACCCTTCCCCCGTTTACGAGGGAAGGGAGTTCAAC
>JAFGIN010000001.1 GCA_016929595.1 Chitinispirillaceae bacterium | reverse complement strand
TAGACTTGGCGAGCGCTATATTTCTAAAGAAAAACTGGGCAAAAAAAATTCAAAAAAAACGTAACCGCAACCCGCGGAAAGTAAGTTTGTAATCGAATGGATGAACGGTTTGTGTGATATTATTTTCTATGTAAATAGCTGCACTCATTTGATAAATATTTCCCGAATACTGAGCATTTCTGGCAACAAAAGTATTGCCGCTAAGGTCAATGTTTTTACTCGGTTTATTGGCATCAGTTATTTTTACGAGGTAACTTGGCTTGTTATTATTATTTGTCATAAATATATTATTTCGTATAATAATATTTTCGCACGCACCAATACTTAACATACCTTCACCATTAGTAACAATATTTCTTTCAAATGTGATATACCGAATGATTTGATTCCAGGGGCCATTTGGCGAAAGCTGTACCAGGAGGTAATTGTAACGGGTACCACCTCCGTTATGTGCCCGGCCTTCAGTTTCGGGATCAATCCAGCCATGAAATTTGTTATTTGAAATCTGGACATTATTGCTCGTAAGATTTTCATTCCAGTCTTCCTCTTCTTCCTGAAAACCGCAAATTCGTAGAGCAGTACGACCGAATGCCGGCCTCGAGAAGGTATTGCCTGTTATCACTCCTTTGTCGATAGCTGTATAGCCAATATGGTTACCTGAAAGGTCAAAATAATTGTTCAGAAGTGCTACTCTTGAACCCCATACAGCAAAGAGGGTTGAGTTGTCCAAAGGATGAATGCTGGTGTTGGTGATTGAACAATTAATAATAAATGTACCGGTTGAAATTTCACGTTCAAGATATCTGCCTATAGTAAATAAATCCGCATAACCATCAAGTGCATCAACCTTTAAAAACAGGATGTTACGTGTACCCCCGCCTTGTGCGAAGAAAAAAGTGCCTGCCTTATGACCATCATAATCATCTAATCTTAAGTCGAGATCAACAAAACACACATGGGCAAGTCCGATCGAGTACTGATGTATTACTATGGCATTGTTCTCACCTCTGTACTGTATAACAGGTTTTGGACCTTTACCATATGCTCCGAACATATATCCCCATGAAGGCCATGCTCCGGGTATAATTTCTGAAGCTGTAAGTTCAAATGATTGTCCGCGGTTAAATAAAATCTGATCACCCGGTTTATATAGATCGGTTGCCATTTCGGTAAAAGCTTTATCGGCCGTTTTCCATGGTCCTTTGTTTGCATCTGAAGATAACGGTGATAGACCATCGTAATTGTCACTGCCACTTTGTGAATCAACATAGTAAGTTGTACCATCGCGTTCTAATACTTCAATAGTAATTTCGTCTGTATCAGTTTGGCCAAGCGTGTCGATCACTGTTAATGTTACGGTATAAATTCCCGGCGTTTCATACACATATGCAGCATTAAACCCCCTTTTAACAGGCGACTCATCTCCAAAATCCCATTTATAATCAACGATAGTATTTCGAGGTGTTGATTCCCATCCCTGAAAAAAAACAGGCAGGGGAGCATAATGTCTTGTTAACTGGGCATCAGGAAACCTGTGCTTGAGATCAACAGGATTACCGTTATCTTCATACCACTGATAGTCATCAACTGTAATTCTGGCAGTTAATGCCCGGGTGGTAGCTGGGAATGCTGCAAAAATCACCATAATAAATATAAAGTGATTCAATTGTTTATCTTCCTTACAGACAATATAATTTTTATTCTTAGTATATAATTTTTACTTACAAAATATCAATACTAAGCTAAGTGCCCCTCCGTTTTTTATTTTGTGTCGCTTTTCCCTGAAGAAATATACTACATTCTAATAAACAGAATAGCACCAGGGAAACGTAGGGAGGCCGTAGGCCGACCGAGTTTCCCTGGTGCAGCAGGCGGAGAAAGACCAGTAAAAATGCAAAATGATACTCGCAAAAGGAATAAAATCTCAGCCTTGGCAGGGTAGCTCGTGGTACCATCGTTAAGTGCCACAATGTTTTCGAGCTGTTTTTCGAGCTTCGGCAACTCTTTGCGCAATCGGGACATGTGCATTTTTTCCCTTGGTGGCAATTTTCTTGAATTCCGCCATTTTATGTCGATTGTTTCATCATTGTTGAGTCTTTCCTTGCATGGGGGACAGTGAGACAAAATCTCGACAGACTCTATTGAGAAACGAAGGACACTTATCATCAATGTGCCCTGCTCTCGTCTTAAAAAAAGAGCATACACTCATCATTGGTTTTGCCCTGGTTTTTGAGAGGACAAATAGTAGGGTGGCAAACACAATCTTGGCATTCGGAATAATCCAAAATTTATCTCTCATCACATGAATACTACCCTTGCAGAGCACAACAGAACTCTTTGGTTTATATTCCAGGGGCTTTGCCCCGAAAAATACCATGTCGGGATTTAGTCAAACATAATAACCTTAGTAATGTAATTTATTTAGTTTAATATTCCAGTTTTAAAACATATAATTTCTAAATAATCAAAAATCTCTACCCGATATTTAATAAATGAAAAAAAAACGAAATTTTAGAGTCGCCTTCCTTACGGATAATCTTTATATCCATTACTGTCGGGAAGTTTGGACTGGAATATTATCTGCTGCAAAAACCAGTGGTTTTGATAATTTGACCTTTGTTGGGGGTTCACTTAATGATCCTAACTATTATCTGGCTGGTCGTAATTTCATATATGATCATATTCGTCTGGATGGCATCGATGGGATAATTACAAATTCCGGATCACTGGGTAACTACACCTCAGATAACGAGTTACAGAAATATTATGAAAGGTTCGCATCATTGCCACTGGTCAGTATAGGGATGAAATTGGATAATTATCCCAGTATCATAGTGGACAATAAAATCGGGATGAAAGCGCTGGTTCATCATTTCGTTAAGGTCCATGGATACCGTAAAATTGGTTTTATACGTGGACCGGAAGGTGTTTTCGATGCAGAAATACGGTTCGCGGCTTACAGGGAAGCATTAGCTGAGAATAACATAGAATTTGATCCATTAATTGTTTCGCCCGGAAAATTTGACAAAAGTTCCGGTATAAAAGCTGTTTCATATTATTTGGATCTTCGAAGATTGCTACCTGAGGCGATCATTGCAGCAAATGACGATATGGCAGTGGCAGCAATGACTGAATTTTCGATGAGAGGTATTGATATTCCTATTGGTGGCTTCGATAATAATTATTCATCGTTAAGTTACTATCCTCCACTCACAACAGTACAACAACCGATTTTTCAACTTGGAAAAAAGGCGGTTGAAATTATTTACAGTTTATTACATAATGAAGAAACTCCAAAATTAACAGTATTACCGACGTCGATTATCATCAGGAGATCCTGCGGTTGTTTTTACGAAAGTAGCGAATATAATCCAATATCTACAATTCCCGATGATAAATACATTGGATGTAAATCGATAGCAGAAAATTTAAAACTACATTTTTCAACAATTGGTAATAGCCTTCATAATCAGGATTGGGCCGATGTGCTTGTTAAATCAATGGAGCAAGAGATAAAAAACCGATCGCATCTAAATTTTCTGATGAAACTGGAGCCATTGATAATTGAATCACTTGATAATCGTATTAATATTTCCGAATGGTTTAACTGTTTTTCGTATCTATTAAAACAGCTCAAACTAGATGAAGTTGAAACTGATTTTATCTTCGATTTAAAAACAAAGATTTTCTCATTTCTTGGAAACAAAAGCGTTATATATGAAATTTCAAAAAGGAATATTCTTGAAGATGAAAGCAATTACTTCCAATTTTTAAGTAATTCATTGATTACTACTTTTAAAATGGAAGATTTAGAAAAAATATTTACTGCGGAACTTCCAAAATTCAGGATTAAATATTTCTATCTTTTCCTTTTTGTTCCGGGAAATCCCGAAAAATTACATTTAGTTTATTATCTGAATCGTTATCTCGATATCACCATAAAAAGGGAATATTTTGACTCCACTGACATTTTCAACGAAGTGCTTTATAAAGGGGACGAATGCCAGTACAGTACAATTTTGCCTTTATTTTTCCAAAACGAGAAATTAGGTATAATAATCAGTGATATTGGAACACAGAATGGAATTTTCTATGAAAACATCATGACACATATAAGCAGTGTCATTAAAAGGGCAGAATTGACAAATCAGTTGTATAAATATACTGAAAAATTGGAACAGGAAGTTGAAAAACGAACTAGTGAATTGGCGAAAGCCCAGGATCAGTTGGTACAATCGGAAAAACTGGCAGCCTTAGGTCAATTGATCGCTGGTATTTCACATGAAATAAATACTCCATTAGGCGCCATACGATCTTCAATTGATAATATCAATGATATTTTGATTAAAGATTTCCCTGCATTACCCGATTTTTATAAAAACCTTCCGGATCAGTTGTATCCACAATTTTCCAAGTTACTACAAGCCGGGTTTTTAGAAAAATGTCTTAGCAGTCGTGAAGAAAGGGCCATCAAGCGTAATATTATTAATCTACTTGAAAATATTGGAATCAGACCAGAAGAGGAGATCGTCCAGAAACTGTTCCTCATCGGTATTTATGAAAACGTTGAACAGTTCACAGATATTTTAAAAGATTCACAAAGTAGGGATATCCTTGACACTGCATTCAAGATAAACGCACTCCTACGGAGTTCAAAAACAATCCTTTCTGCCACTCAGAAAGTATCAAAAATCACCTTTGCTCTTAAGAACTATTCCCGATTTGATTCTTCCGGAAAAAAAAGCGATGCAGATATCAGAGATACGCTTGAAACAGTTCTTACTCTTTATCAGAATCAATTAAAACTGGGTGTCGAAGTAATAAAGGACTTTCAACCATTGCCATTGATCCAATGCTATCCTGATGAGCTGACTCAGATTTGGACAAACATTATACAGAATGCAGCTCACGCGATGCAGTTCAAAGGAAAACTTACTATCATCACAGCTGATAAAGACGACTTTATAGAAGTTACTATTTCTGATACTGGTATCGGCATTGCACCAGAAATAATTAACAAAATCTTTGAACCTTTCTTTACAACAAAATCTTTTGGTGAAGGAAGTGGGCTGGGGTTGCATATTTCAAAACAGATTATCGAAAAACATAAAGGTGTAATAGAAGTAAGCAGTTCACAAGGGCTGGGTACGACATTTTTAATTAAAATACCAAAAATGAGTATTTGATTATATGAAAAAATGTGTCATATTGTGTGTTGATGATGAAAAAGATATTCTGGATAGCTTACGTTATTTTCTGATCAGTAAAATAGATGCTGGCGCTTACCGGATAGAAATTGCTGAATCTGCAGAGGAAGCATTGGAAATTTATGAGGAGTGTAAGCAATCCGGTATCTCGATACCTTTAATCATAGCAGATTATATTATGCCGGGCACCAAAGGTGATGAGCTATTGGTTAATCTGCATAAAAAAGATCCAAAAATGGTGAAGGTTCTGTTAACTGGTCAGGCAACTTTAGATGGAGTTAAAAATGCCTATGAAAATGCTTCTTTATACCGCTATATCGAAAAACCGTGGGAAAAAAGTGACTTTTTACTGACAGTCCAGGAAGCTCTTAAATCTTATATTGCAGGAAGAAAGCTCGAAGAGATGCTTACCGAAAAGGAATCATTACTGAAAGAAGTCACGCTGACACGACTTGAGGTTATACGAAGATTGAGCAGGGCAGCGGAATATAGAGACAGTGATACTGGTTATCATATTATTAGAATGAGTAATTATTGCCGGTCCATCGCTTTAGCGTATGGAGTAGAAGAAAACGAGGCAGAGATTCTTTTTAATGCTGCACATATGCATGATGTAGGAAAAATTGGTATTCCTGATAACATATTGCTCAAACCGGGAAAACTTACTGATGAAGAACGCCGGATCATGGAAAAACATTGTGAAATCGGTGCGGATATTATTTCTGAGCATCCTTCAAAAATTCTGCAGCAGGCACGACTGGCAGCGATTAGCCATCACGAAAAATGGGATGGTACTGGTTACCCGAATAAATTATCCGGAATGGATATCCCATTGATAGGTAGAGTTGCTGCAATTGCCGATGTATTCGATGCCTTAACTCATAAGAGGCCTTACAAGGAAGCCTGGGAAGTTGAAAAGTCTGTAAATTTGATAAAAAACAATAGCGGGAAACACTTCGAACCGAAAATGGTTACTACTTTCTTAAAAGTACTTCCAGAGATTTTGATTGTTAAAGAATGCTATAACGACTAGAAATTGGAAAATCCTCACAAATGCAATCCAACAATAAAAACATTAGAAAAGATCAGCGCAGTATTAGGAAAAAGACTCGAAGTACTGTTTTCCTGAAAAGCTACCCAGCGGGTGGCGAATCTTTTAGATTTTACAAACTTAGTTTCCCCATTTTTTAAATATCCACATCTAATTTCTGCTTCTAATTACCAAAGTTTACCAGCAGACACACTTGAAAATTATACGTTTTAAGATAATTAAAACCCCTGTGTAAAATTAACATCACCAGGAGCAATAACAGCTTTCAAATCAGCAAGCACTTCGTCCCCAAATGTAAAGTATCCTGCTGTTAAGCATATATTTTAATTCGTGAATCAACGCAATTTGAAATCTCAATTTAATTTCACAATTCACAACAATTGTTCTTATTGCACTGAAAGATTTCTTCTGCATTTATGATTTCGCCGATTAACAAAATTGAAAAAACTAAGATCTAACAACTAATTTAACATTCAACTTTTCTTAATGCAGATTACAGAATTATGCGATTAAACGTTCTTTAATGTTAGTAACTTAATATCCAATCTCTTCTCATCCTGATCATCCATTAATCCCGAAAATCCCGATGCAGACAATGTGCGAAAAATGAGAACAAACGCAACTTAATGTTAGCAACTTAACATCAGGATTCTTCTTTCTTGAGAGCCAACGAAACTATTTTCAAAGATCTTACAATACCACTTGCTAACCTATTATACCACCTGATTTTGTTGAAAGTATTCTTTATAGCCCTTCTCTATCCATTCTCAAGCATTTCTTCTATCCTGTTCATCCTTTTCGAAACTGATTCAGACAATTTTTAAAAAGATAACCATTCATGACATAATAGCACATTCCCTGCTTTGTTTTAAGCTTGAATACCAGAACCCGCATAACGCACATTATTACAGGAGGTGATTTATGACATCAATTACAGTTACTGAAGCGAAAAAGAAATTAAACAATCTAGTTGGACAGACAAAAGATGGCGGTGCTTTGCTTGTTTCTGAAGATGACTGGTCTGCAATTCAGGAAACATTGCATTTATTGGCAATACCTGGAATGCGTGAGTCTATTACTGAAGGTTATTGAGGAAAATCCATTTAAAAACCCACCACCTTACGAAAAATTAACAGGTGATTTAAACGGTGCTTATTCAAGAAGAATCAATATAAAACACCGTTTGGTTTATCATATAATATCATTATAAAACTGCATTGATTGTTTGCTACAGCTGGCCGATTCAACGATCGTATTGCAAATCACAGTATTTCAGCATGCTTCTTATGAATTCGGTTTGCGATGAAGAGACCGGGTACTTGGGAATGATCCAATGTTTTTGATAATGATACCATATATTCCAATGTTAAAAAATCACTTGGTAGTTAACATACTTATAAATTCGTCTTTTGTTAAGGTACATATTAAGAAAGGAATAGTCAATTGATAATAGAATTTTTTCTGCACCTGCACCATGTCCCTGATAATTATCAGAATGGTACATATAAACAGGCATTCCCTCTTTAGTGTGAATAAAGTCGCTGTGCAGCGTCTTGTCTGCCCATCTAAATGCTGAACACCACCCCTTGAGGAGCTTGTGCATCCCAGTATTGTGTTTTGTATGAGGATCATAGTAAAAATCGTCACAATGAGCAATATCTGCAACGGCCGCATTCACTTGTAATATGTGTTGGTCGGTATCGGTTAAAGCTATTCGTTCAAGTTGAAGACGCTTTTCAACAGTGTGTTTTAGATTTTTTATCGTTCTCTTCCCTCGTCTGCTTTTCCGTTTCATTTCTGAGTAATTTGCCTGGCTTCACCAAAAAAAATCCAAAAGTGTACCAGCACAAAAACCGTGGAACAAAATTGTATATCTCAAGATGCGATCGTGAGTGAAATTTTTGTGAATTCAGCCTGAATGTAGTATGGCACTGACTTTGCATAATCAGGGAACATGTTGTAACTGTCGACATCAGGTATAAACAAAAATTTTCTATATCTCATGTGAAAGGGCGAAGTATGAATCTCAAAGTCAAAGCAGCGATTGTAGTGTCTGCATGTACAATGTTTCTGTCATCTTTTGTAACCGCAGCTCCCCAAGTTTCGTTTAGTGGATACCTGGATGCCGATGGCTGGGCTGATTTTACGGGGAAGTATTATACAAACACAGAACTGGATCTTGGGCTGACTGTGAAGTTTTCTGATGCGGTAAGTGCTCATGTATATGCAACTGCGAATGGTGTTTACTCTACCATGAAAGATGAAAACGATTTTCTACGTCCCTCTGGAGCAGGCAGTATTCCAGCAGGGTATGGTGTGCCGAATGAACGCTGGCTTACTATGAATTTTGACGGATTTGACATCACATACGCAAGTCCCTTTGGTACATTTTCTGTGGGAGATATTGTTTATCAATACGGAAAATTTAACTATTATATCTACAAAAGAAAAAGCATGATAACAATGGAGTCGTTTTCAAGAGGGATCAAATATAGTGTTGGAAATGATAAATTTACCCAGGATCTCCAGATCGGTATTGCTGATCTTGACATGTATACAGCTGATATCAATGGTGCATCGACTATTAATATGTCAGAATCGCAGAGTGTCGGTCTCTTCTACGGAATCCGTGGAAATTCACAGTTGAAATTCAAAGAGGGAACCAATATCTTTGCGGGTCTCGAATATAAAGGAAGCTTTGGTGATGCACTTTCCTTAAAGCTCGATGTCGGATATAATAGTCTTGCTGGGGAAGAGCGTATTAATCTGACGACCATACTTCTTGAGCCATCATTAAGTTTTGGTAGCTTTACAGTTGCTGCAACAGCATTTGTCGGTATTGACAATGTAGATTCTGTAAATATTACGGCTGACAACTTAGGTATTGGTGATGAGATGTTTTTCTATGTTGAACCTGGCTACTCTTTTAATGATAACTTTGACTTCGGTTTACCACTTGAATATCATGACCCGAATATCGATATCGAAAAAGATGGTGCATTCTGGATAGTCCCGACATTCTACATCTATCCGATCGAGAATGTACAGTGGTGGATCTGGGGTCAGATTGTAAAATACACAGAAAAAGATGCTGATAATGCATACGGTTTCGGTTCAGAAATAATAGTGACTTTTTAATACATCTCAAGAAAGAGGCAACTTATGAATTTCAAAAAAATATCGCGAATAGCACTCTTTACAGCTCTGGCAGCAATGCCGATTATGGCACAGGATGCTGAGAGTGGAGCACATCTTAAAGTATCACTTGACACTGTATGGACTCTTATCGCAGCGTTTCTGGTATTTTTCATGCAGGCCGGCTTTGCAATGGTTGAGTCGGGTTTTACAAGAGCAAAGAATGCAAGTAATATAATGATGAAAAACCTCATGGACTTTTCGTTCGGGTCAATCGCCTTCTGGGTTGTTGGTTTTGGACTCATGTTTGGAACGAGTCTTGGCGGATTTATTGGGAGCGATAGCTTTTTCTTGATTGACGGGATACCGGGCACCAATGACTGGCCATTTGCTTTCTTCCTGTTCCAGACAGTATTTGCCGCTACTGCTGCAACCATAGTATCTGGTGCGATGGCTGAGCGTACAAAATTTGTTTCGTACCTTGTTTACAGCGTCATCATCTCTGCTGTGATCTACCCGATTTTCGGTCACTGGGCATGGGGAAGTCTTTTTGGGAAAGGTAAAGGCTGGCTCGAGGCGCTTGGTTTTATTGACTTTGCAGGGTCAACCGTTGTCCATTCAATCGGTGGCTGGGCAGCACTTGCAGGGGCAATCGTCCTCGGTCCTCGCATCGGTAAATATACTGCTGATGGCAGAGCGAAAGCGATTCCCGGACACAATCTTCCAATCGCAGCACTCGGGGTGTTCATTCTGTGGTTTGGATGGTTCGGTTTCAACCCCGGTTCTACAACTGCAGGTACCAATCTCTCAATCGGTAGAATCGCTGTAACAACTAATATGGCAGCTGCAGCCGGTGCGGTTACTGCGATGTTTTTCTCATGGATGATTCTGAAAAAACCGGATCCATCAATGGCGTTGAACGGTGTATTGGCAGGTCTTGTGGCAATTACCGCTCCCTGCGCCGCGGTTTCTCCTATGAGTGCTGTTATTATCGGTGGTATCGCTGGTATTCTGGTTGTCGCGTCAGTACTGTTTATTGATAAAGTGCTCAAAGTTGATGACCCTGTTGGTGCAGTGAGTGTTCATGGTGTATGCGGTGCATTTGGGACCATAAGTGCAGGATTGTTTGCGGAAGCCAGTTATTCCGGTGGTGTAAATGGTCTGCTGTTTGGTGGCGGTTTCAATCAGCTTGGTGTACAGCTTGCCGGTGCCGGCAGTGCGTTTGCCTGGTCTTTTGGACTATGCCTCCTTCTGTTCTTCATAATCAAATCAACCATTGGTTTGCGTGTTAAACCAGAAGAAGAAATACAGGGTCTTGATATTGGCGAACATGGTCTTGAAGCGTACAACGGTTTCCAGATATTTACTACTGAAAATTAATCCGGAGGAATACAATTATGAAAATGATAATAGCAATCATACAGCCGACAAAATTACCTGATGTGAAAAAAGCTTTGTTTGAGGCTAATGTGGGGAAGATGACCGTGACGAATGTTATCGGTTGTGGTCAGCAGGGTGGGTATACCGAATCATATCGTGGAAATGTTATTGAAATAAATCTTATTAAAAAGGTCCGGATCGAAATTGCGGTTAACGACAACTTTGTCAAACCGACTTTCGATGCAATAATCAAGGGAGCACGCAGCGGAAAGATCGGTGATGGAAAGATTTTTGTTCTCGATTTGCCCCAGTGTATCAGAATCAGGACAGGAGAAGAGGGACCGGAAGCTATTGGATAGTAATCAGTCAGCCTTTCGTGTCTAGTGTAACCTCCGATTAAACCGGTCGTCTGTGTTCTTTCAGACGGCCGGTTTTTTGTACTTTGTATCGTCTCGACTCCGCTCGACCAACGTTGAGCGATTGTGATGCCTATTTTCTCGAAATTTTCAGCCGAAATAGTTGTGGGCGGCCAATGCAAGCACTATTTTTAAACTCATAAGTTAAAAAGATCAAATTACCTATCAGCAAGCGCGACACAGGTACTTCGGCTGTTTAGCACGGTGTGTGTGCAAATCGTAAACCATACTAACTCATATTCGCCCTAAAAAAAGGAAAAAATGAAAAACGATCTTAAATAATAGTTGTCATTATACTTGATTGTATGCTGATTACTTCGTGGCGGATTGGATGAAATTTTTTCATCGTCTAAGCATTGAGACGAAAATTAAATTACAAAAACAGGAAGAATGATAACATAAAAAGGTAAATAACAAAAATATTTGTAGCAAGTAGATTGCAATAATTGTTCAAGGATTACACTACCAAAGCTCTTTTTAATTATGTAGTAAAAACATTTGAATAATGTTATAATTCTTACGTATATTACATATTGAGGAGGAATTATAACAATATGCGCCATAAACTATTCTACACAGATACCATTAAACAACATCTTGAAAAAACAAAATATTCTACACTCGATGAACTTAAAAGCATAACCGGAACCACAGTTTCGATGACCATTTTTCGTATGCTTAAAGAAGCCGACTACATATCAAGCTGTTCACATCGAGGTAAATATTACTCATTAATGCATTGTGCTGAATTTGACCATTTGGGATTATGGCAACCAGATGGAATTTTGTTTTCAAAATTCGGAAACCTAATAGATACAGTTGAACATCTGGTCTGCAATTCTGAAATAGGGTATACATCCACAGAATTACGTACCGTTTTATCTGTTAAAGTAAAAGAACCACTCATGCAATTATGGGTGGAAACAAAACTTGCAAGGCAGGAATGTGATGGAGTATATGTCTATACTTCTGCTGAGGCTGCACGTAAACGTCAGCAGCTATTGTTACGTCATCAAAGAGCAAACCAGGATATCAGCAGCAGTTCGGTTGATCAGAAAGTGAAAGCAGCGATTGTTCTCTTTTATAGTATTCTAGATGAAAAGCAGCGTCGGTTATATGCGGGATTAGAATCAATCAAACTGGGCCAACGCGGTGGTGATGCTACAATTGCCCGATTATTAGGTGTCGACCAACATACTGTAGCAAAAGGCAGAAAAGAATTATTGGAATCGGATATTGAAATAGGCAGAGTCCGTCGAGTAGGTGCAGGACGAACTACCGTCGAAAAAAAACTCCGGAAGTGATCAATGCGATAGATGAGATAATGAAACATGATGTTGCGGGTGATCCTATAAGTGGTTTGCATTGGACACGAAAGACTCGCATGAAGATAGCACAACAACTCCGAAGGACAGGTATTAACATAAGCAGAACGACTGTAGGTACACTATTGAAAAAAATGAAGTTTTCACTTCATGGAAACCGTAAAATGCTTGGTACTGGTAACGAAACGAAAGAAAAGCGACTTTTGCGTAATCAGCAATTCTGTTATATCAGAAAAATGAGAGAGCAGTTTACAAAAAAAGGATATCCGGTTATCAGTGTAGATACAAAAAAGAAGGAAATAATAGGAAATTTCAAAAATGCAGGAAAAACGTGGGAACGTGAAGCAAGACCGGTAAATGACCATGATTTTTCGTCCACAGCAACAGGCAAAGGAATACCTCGTGGATTATACGACGTTAATAAAAACAAGGGTTTTGTATGTGTTGGTATCTCCCATGACACTCCTGAATTTGCAGTTGAATCAATCGAATGTTGGTGGAAACAGGAAGGTTCCATTGAGTATAAAAACTCAGATAAAATACTGATACTTGCTGACAGTAGTGGAAGCAACGCAGCAAAAAGTACAATGTGGAAATACTATTTGCAAAAAAAACTGTCGGATCAATATAAAATTTCTGTTACGGTATGTCATTATCCTTCAGGTGCATCTAAATGGAATCCGATCGAGCACCGCCTCTTTGGGCCTATAAGTAAAAACTGGGAAGGAATCCCCTTACGTACTATCGAAACGGCTTTAAAGTATATAAGAACCACTGTAACGAAGACTGGATTAAAAGTTAAGGCAATATTAAATCGAAAATTGTATGAAACCAAGCAGAAGATTACAAGCGAGCAAAAAAAGGAAATTAACATTACTTTTGGGAAAAACATACCAAAATGGAATTATACGATTAAACCATTTCATGTGAAGTAATTTTCGTCTCAATGCTAAGTCGACTGAAAACAAACTGCGTTCAAGGATTGACAGTATTTCAATTAATGAAGCTGAATTAATATACGACTATGCAGATCCTTCAATATTCAATTTTTATCCGAAAGGTGAGACAGACTATACTTTTTACCGAGTTACCGATCTCAGTGCCGGGGGCTTGGGTCCAAAGTATTCTCACTATGATTACAGCTACAGCGTAAAAAGAGATAGTTCCATTGTCACTGTGAAGGATAAGCAAACCGGGTATGTTCAGGGCTACGATTATTTTAGCACGGTTAATTACAGGTATGCTGTTCTGGATTATGGTAGTTCCATTTAATAGGCCAATCCTTTCAAACCACAAGCCATTTTCTGTTACAGTACTGAGATGTCAAATACTATGACAGATGCATTAATAGAATCATTTGTAATATGCATCATCCTGATGCCAGGTTTTTCGGATCTGTTTTACAACACCTTTGAGTATTGCTACTTTTCCCTCTTCTTTTTCGCTGAGTTACGCGGAGATCTATTTTTTAATAATCCTGGCTAATTTCTCCTGAAATTTCAGTAAACAATAGTTGTTTAAAGCCAATCCAAGCACTATATTAAACTTACAAGTAAAAGAGATAAAAAACTATCAGCCATTTGGATGGATGATAACGGCCTAGTGAGTTTATAAGAGAAAGCGCAATCGGATGAATACCGCTCTACCGAGTGTTTTTAATTACCTTGATTTCCGTAAATACATGCTCGATTACCGCTCGGTCCGTATTCAGACTGATCCCGGGTTCACTCACTATTACATCTGTCATCGTTTGGGGATGAAGAACTCACGCAGTTATTTTAACAACATTACCAGCGGCAGAAAAAACATTAGCCCCGTAACCATCGAAAAACTTATAATCTTGTTTGAACTTTCACCTGATGAAGCAAATTACCTGCGGGTTCTGATAAACTATAATCAGGCGGCAAATCCCGATCGAAGGGAATACTGGCAGGATCAACTGGTCAAAATGAATAATGCTCCAAAAAAGGTCATCCCCGAAGATTGCTATGCCTACTTTACAACCTGGTATCATCCGGTGATAAGGGAAAAACTGGAGGATTTCCGGCTGAAAAACAATTTCACTGAGCTTGCTTCTCTTTTGATTCCCGAGATAACTACTGCCCAGGTGAAAGAATCGGTAAAACTCCTGGAACGACTGCAACTTATCGAAAAGGATGCATCCGGATATTACAATGTGGTTGAAAAAAACGTAGCCACCGACCCGAATGTGCAGCGTACACTAATTGAACAGTACCAGCTTGGCTCTCTGGATCGGGCGAAAGAGAGGATCGTTTCACGACCTGATGACCATAAAACCGCGACACTTACATTTGCTGTTTCTCCAGCTGCATTCAAACGGGTTCTGTCTCAGGTGGATCAGGTTAAAAAAGCCATCCTGTCGGTTGCACACGAGGATGACAGGCAGGGAAAGAAAGTCTTTGAACTGATCACCCATTTAAGCAGGCAGAGTGGATAATGCTCCGGATAACGATGTTACTGATGGTTATAACGTTAATTTCCTCGCTCCGATGTGTCTTTACCACTGCCGGAACGTTAACGGAGAGCGGTTCACTTTCGGGAACTGTACTAGGTCAGGACAGCATCCCGTTTGAAAATGCTATGGTGGTCCTGCGGTATGAGAACGCTTCTGGAGGCAGAACACTTGCCAAACGGTTGAATTACGAAATAAACAGAATGCTGAGTGATACTACGTATACGGAAAAACAGGGACGCTTTTTTTTCAGGAATCTGGCATTTTCCAAATATCACATCGAGGTAACCACATCTGAAAACCGGGGGGCATATACTTCTATTATTCTTGATCAGGATGAGAAAAATGCTGTTCTCCCCTATCTAATCTGTGAGCCGCTCGGCAAACTTTCTGGCCGGGTGGATGTGTCAGTAAGAGACATCGTCGACAGCCTTTATATACGTGAGCTGGATTACATGATAGCAGTCGATACTGCTGGCTACTACTCTTCACGGAATATACCTGCCGGAACGTATACTGTTTCGGCTGTTGACGGAGTGAACCTTGTCAATTCAATTTACGACAATCTTGAGTTGAATGTCGAACCGGGTGATACGACGAACAGTCTTTTACTTGAGGATTCAATAGCGTATGCAGATTCGGTAGCGTATGCAGATTCGTTGGGGTTCGCTACCGACTCATTCACAATTGCTCAATGGGCATTTAATGACAGGGCTGGTGGTATCATTACCGATTTTTCTGGAAACGGGTATCATCTCACTATTGTTGATCCGGTGAACATTGTCTTAGGGCGGTACAGCAATGCGATTGACCTGAGCGATACCGGGTACGTCTATATATTTCCGAAGGCGGCGTTTTTCACACCATATGTTAAGGTGGAAGCCGTTGTGCTGGCAAATACTCTTCCTGTGAAGGATGGAGGTAACCGTGCGCATGAGATGATCGTTTCAACAAACGGTTTCGGGCTCCGCCAAACCTACGGATATGAATTGCGCCTTTCCGATTCAACAGGTTGTCCGGAGTTTGCGATCGGAACTGCTAACGGCTGGCAACTGGCACTTTCTCCAAATGGGCTCGAAATCGGTACCTGGTACACACTGACAGGCATGTTTGACGGTTCGATGGTGTCAATAAGTGTCGATGGTGAAATGAAGGCTGTAACACCGTATAGTGGCAGCATCCATTATCAGGGTATTGATACCTGTGCAGTCGGCAGAAGGTATAACGACCGGGCAATGTATTTCAATGGTATAATAGACGAAGTCCGCATCTCGACTATTTCTCCTTAACCACTCCTCACGATCCATCCAGATCGTTAACTGCTCTGAAGGTTTCCTGTTTCCCCCCCTTTGTATGTCCTCCCGGCTGGAGGACTGGATTTCATTGATTTACAATTAAAGCGAAAGTAATTTTATTCTTAATTATATGATTGTTTGGATAATCAGTTGTCGAATGTGTATTCATTATGTACATGGAAAGCGCAAAGTATGTACATGTTTGCTCAATAACAGTACTCAGTAATTAGCAGTCTGTTGAGATGGTGGAAACATGACCTTTGTAAATGGTTCTTGTGCTATAGTAATCGATAGCTGATTGTTTCTATAGTAACAAAGAAAAATTATGATGAGGTAGATATTTTGGCGCTAATGCAGTTACATTGTATTTCCGGGGATTACGAATATAAAACCCCCAAACTCTATTCTGAAAGAAAAAAAATGAATACAAAACCTACTAGAATAATCGGTATTGTAAGTTTTAGTAGATTAAAATGCCTGGCAGCCGGCTATTTATAGGAACAACGCAGCAAAGGATATTGCATTGAAAAACATTACTTTATTATACAATTCCTTAATTTGGCTTGTCGTCACAATTTTGGTACAAGTATCATTTTCCGAAGAGCTGAGCTTGTTGGGGGATCCGATTTTAAAAGGAAACAAGGCAGATACCGCAGTGAAATTCTTGGAGGCTGAAGAACTGCGTGACTCAGCTACAGTCATACTTGAAAGATTGTATTTTAGTTGGAAACGTCTACAAAATAGAAATTATTGTCTTTTGGATCTTGCATTATCACAGAACATTTCCACAACGCAAATAGAATGTAAAGACAGAACGACTCTTTACCAAAATGTTTTTCCGAATATCACCATTGAAACAAAAACGGTACAGGATGAAATCATTATAGAGAAATATTTTACAGAAATAAAGAATATAACGCCTTCACCTTTAGAAATAGAAGCGGTTTATAACGATCTTGTCACTAAATATCCTTTTACACCACCAAAGCAGGAAACAATTTACCCTATTCTCAGATCCAAAGCACTTTTTTCAATGGATACGGTCAATTCTTTAATTACACAAATAATCTCAATTCGTAGGAAAGAAAGAAAAGAAAGATTAGCCAAAAGTGAAGAACCATGGTCTATTGAAGAAATTTCAATTAATGCGGATTCTCAGCAGTGCCTTGTAACTGATTCTGATAACGCCAGTTGCCTCGTATCAGTTGAAGATTTTAATGTTTTTTCTATAAAGCAACCTATCCCTCGTGAGATCAGACTTGATTCAGCCAGAAGCATGCTTTTAAACATGCTGTTAAAAGATCTATATTTGAGCCGAAAAATTAAAGACAAAAGTATTATTAATCATGCTATAATTGACAAACAAATTAAAATTGTTGAATCAAAAACACTACAACAATGGCATCCAAATTTTGACCAGTACGACGATCAATTACTTATGAATATATATGACAAATATTATTGTCGCTTTTTTTGTGAGAAAGAAGAAAAAAAGCGACAATATAATAGGATCAACAGATTCGTCATACATCACTTCTCTTTATAATAAGCTAATAAGAATTGATTCAGATCCAGGTAAAGACAAGGGCGCAAAGAAAATTTCATTTTTAAAATCTATACCATGGATGGTTACCACAACCGAAAACTTGCCTGATACGATAGCATTATCTGCTAAATCACTGAAAATCCAGGAATACAAATTGCTATCGACTCCATACGGTTTTTTTCTTATTAGAGTTACAGGAAGTAAGAAACGTCATAAGGTAGTCTTTGAAGAATCACGCGATAAACTTGTCTATTTAATTGATGAAGAAAAAAAACAAGCTGAGGGAAAGCCTGACAGTATTCGTGCGTTAGAGTACTATAAAAAACATTCCGATTATTTTAGAACGCCTGATACGATTTTATCTCGCGCATGGTTGGTGCCATTTGATAGTAACGTATTATTATCTGCAATGAGTGATGAAGAAAAACAGAATTTAATTACAAGCGATACTTCAAATTACAATCCGTTAATTTTATTTACTCATGACCTTCCAGTTTCTGTTTCTACCCTATTGTTAAAAAGTTACCACTCTAATAACAAAAGGCAATTTATAGGTCCCTTGTGCACTGAGCTTGGGAGATGGTATTTTTCTATTAACAGTTGTATTCATGGAAACAAATCAATTCCCTTTACCCTTGTAAAAGATTTCATTTTTAGTAAATTAGAAATACAATCGTTTCCCTTCGATAAATTAGTTTCCTTAGAATCCGGGAAAAAAATATTAGAAAACGAATTGCTCTCAAAGGCTTACTGTTTGAATATTCAAAAAGAAATCGATGCCCTTTCAGCGGAAGACTATCAGAATCTTCTGAAGAATAAATTAGTTCAATTCTTTCCAGGAGGCAGATATGACAACAATACAAAAATTCTTTCAAACCAGAAAAAATTCGAACTGATACTTGAAAGAGACAGAGTACAGAGCGAAGAATGGATAAATAAGTTATCAATCAATCGGACACTTCTTTTCAGCGGAGGATCATAATGCGCTGTTAATAACACGAATGTACTGGAAAGCTATTTATGAATTAAATTAAAGTTCATTCAACATGTTTTTTTAAGCACTTTAATTATCAGTTATAATAATGTAGAGGTTTAATCACATCCGGAGGTGAGAAAGCCATTATACATTAATCTTTAATACCATTTATTTTTAAAAAAGGAGTTCTTGTGAAAAAGGATCGTAAGCAATGTTCTTCAGCATTCACGTCAATCTCTAAAACCATATGTACGTTGTCAGTTGTTTTTTTAATTGTCCAGAACTCGCATTCATTGGTAGTATCTGACAATTATACACTGCCTGGGACTTTGTATGAGTCTTTAATAATTTATAATAACACTAATCCGCATCGCGCTATTACAATTAACTTGAACGACAAAAGTATTTACTCTGGCAGTAATGTTGGCCTAATAATAGCAGCGAACCAACGTGATATAACCGTTAAAAATGGTAACAAAATAGTCAGTACTGGCAATCATGCTGTGCTACTTCACCAGTGTAGCTATGTTAATATTGAGGATATAAATAGGATAAATGGATCAACTTTTGGCATTTATGTGAACCAATGCAATCATGTAAGAATATTTGATGTTGATGCACATGCAGACAATTATGATGCGATCACCTTATATCTTTCCACATACGTAAATATTGATGCCGTCGACGCTAACTATTCCGGAAGGTGTGGCATTTTTGATTGTGGCCTTTTAGATGATAATAAACATTGGGATACTCCTTATGGGATGTATAATACTATTTCGCATACATCTGCTGACTATAATAGCCTATATGGAATAGATATTGCCTACAGTCAAGAAGCACATCAAACTACTACTCATGCAAATTACAGTGTAATAGGATTTGAGTTATGGTGGGTTACGGGCATGGCAAAAAGTTGTAGAGCCAATAATAACTTAATCGGATTTAATGATTGTCGTTTACAGAAGGGTAGCTTGGATAAAAATTCGATTGTTCGAAACACAACAAATGGAAAACCAAGTGGGTCACTGAACTCAGCTTCAGGTAATACTAATGCAAATTTTAGTTGGGATTGGCACAAATACTATCCAAGCGATTTATATTAAATTGTTAGATACTATTATAACGCTTTTTTTAAATTAATATTTCAAATCATACAACCGTTTGTGTTTGTACGATTTGAAATACCTTTGTTTATATATAGTCCAACCATTTACTTCTATAATCTAATTTATTCACTTGTTAGTTCAGGACTCCTGATCTACGCGGAAAATGAAAACGCCTTCACACCCATCAATGTTTTGACAATTGCACATTTTTCAGGTTGTGGTGGTAGCCCATCAGTCGCTATCCCGCTTGAGCTCCACCACTTGAGAGTGTTTGATATATGAGTCGAAGTTCCGTTCCGGGAAAGATTGTCTCAGTTTCATTCAGTAGCTGACATAATTGCTCAACAGCTTTATTTGCCCGTTGAGTTGATAAAGAGTGTAAGCGCACCGTGAGTGTTTTACTCTTATAATCAGGTTCCAAATCTGCGTCAGTCTTCACGATCTCTTTCACCAGCATCCGTCCTTCATTCATTACTTTTGCATAGTAATCTCCAAGCAGGTTTACAACAGCCGTCTCAGCTCTAAATGCAATCATTCGCACGACGTTCATAAATAGTCTGCTTTCTGTCTTTAACTTCTCTTGAAGACGAAGGGACACTGTTTTTCCAATAACTGTTGCACTACATTCCTGAAATTCACTTTCATCCCATTTATCCTTCACATTCTTCTTGTAGGTAACAATCGCAATCCGATACTTTTCCCATAACAATTTGAAAAAGCCACTATCGTATGCTTCACGATCAAAAACCAGTACAAACCTTGCCTGTTTTGGATTGTTTTCAAGAACATCTGGGTTGATTATTTTTTCAGTATCTCGCAATAGTTCAGCAACAACCTCATTAAGAATAATGGTTTGAAGTTTTTCGTTGAGTTCTCCGGTTACTACTAAATAAGGTAACCCCATTTCATTGTTGATCCAGTAATCCGTAGTTCCAGCCAAACACAATTTTTCTCGTGATACAAATCGCTTAGTCAATGTTGCCTTATTTCCATGATATACGCGCACACGGCCATCGACATAATAAAACAACAATTCCTTGTCTTGCTCACTAATCCATAGTTCACTGACTGCATGATTAAATTCATTTGCTTTTTTATGCGAAACAATCTGTTGTATCTTGTAACGTAAACACCTTGCTTCTGGTACTCTGTCCAATCCCAATATCTTTCCAAGCTCACCTGGCTTGCAATTCTTAAGCTGTTCTGGTGTTTTAATCCGGCTTAAAGCCATAAAACCAAGCAGCAGTAAAATTGACAATAGACCGTAGTATCCTTTTTTTAATGTCCCATACACTTCAACGCCTTTAAGGAGTCCTTGTGCTATCAAGGCCGGAAGTAACAATAACACTCCAGCATTGCATACATTATTAGCCGGAACAAAGATGGGATCTGCTTGTTGCAGTTTACCAACAGCAGCTAAAACACGATCCATTTCTCGTGTAGTACCGATACCCATTGGTGCCTGGGCATCTTCGATTGTCCGTTCTGTTCGATTACTTGCTGTTTGCAGGGGTAATAGTTCTGGGGTAATGCTTACTTCTGAGGTTTTTTTTTAACATACCTTTTCTTATCGCGTAGCGCACAGAACCTTCTGAAATATTTTCTACCTTTGCTATTGCGGTATTGCTCTTCCCTGCATCAAGCGCATTCTGAATTCGTTCTATCCGCTCAGGAGTTAGTTTATAGGCATCACCATGGCGGTTTTCTTCTGTAAAAAAACCACCATCTCCGGTTCTTTTGAGCCGCCGTACCGATCTTTTCACGCTATCATAGGAAACTTTGAAACAGTCTGAGATCTCTTTTTGAGTACATCGGCCTAAAAGAACCAGTTTCGCAGTAATAAATCTGAATGTTTTGTAGTCTGAAGTAGCATGAGTGTAGATTGGAAGTGCATTACTGATGTAAGTTACTATACCATCCTGCTGGTAAACACCAAGTGATGAATTGATAAAAACGGTACTGACTGGATATAAAGGGAGTATCGTTTGCATGAATTTTGACCTCCGATGGGGAAAAAAGGAGAATATTCAATTTACGATGTTCTGTGTACCCTCAAAAAATATTATCCCGAATATCCCGTTTTCCTGCTAAATTTCAGTAATTTTCATTTTTCCTATCGAGCTGAGATCAGGAGTCCTGAAGTTAAAATGATTGAATTACCTATCAGCCAGTCCCCTATCGTAATGTATCCAAACCCCCGCCAGTACAATATTAAAATGTGCAGCCCTTGCAAAACATTACAATAAATTGCGTTAGCAGTACCTTGCAAGAGGTCTGGTAGGGTCAAGATATGGCAGGTTATCCCTTTACAGATCCCTTACCATCTCCTGCCACATCAAACCGTACGTGAAGTTTTCCTTCATACGGCTTTCCAACAGCATTCACCGACAGCATTCACGAACCACAACCAAATATACCTGATACGTAAAACGGTTTAATTCCGCAAGTGGCTACCCACACTATAAAACGCTCACAAAGTTTCCTCTGCCTTGCTCTATCCCCCGCTCTCCTGCGAAAGAAACACCAGAGACGTTCACGAACATATTTGTCCAGTTTCTGAAAATGGCCTGTACCGTTACCAACCCCAAAGTATCCACGCCACCCGATGATTACTTCATTCAGTTCTCGTACGATTACCTCAAGTGGCACCATTAGCCGTTTACTTGACGTCAGTTCCCTCAGTCTCTTGCGTATATTGTTCATCGCCTTTTTGCTGGGATAACAAGCGGGTACTAACTTCCCGCTTTTCCAGTTCTTCCACTTGCGGATATGAAATCCGAGAAAGTCAAAACCTTCTTCTGCAATCCTGACAATCTTTGTTTTGTCAGGATGCAGCGCAAGTTTTAATCTGCCAAGAAGCGCAGCAATTATGCGCAAGGATTCTTTGGCCTGACTTTCGTGACGGCACATTACAACAAAGTCATCCGCATACCGTACTAACTTTCCCAGATGTGTACACTCAAGCTGCCAGTATCTATCAAGGACATGCAGGTAAATATTCGCCAATAGCGGGGATATTACTCCACCTATAATTTCACTGATTAACAAAATTGGAGAAGCTTGGATTTTAAACACCATAACATCAGAAATTTAATATTCATTTTTTTTAAAACCGAGATTTACAGAATATCGCGATTGAACGTAGCTTAATGCCAATAACTTAACATCCAGCCTCTTTGCATTCCGCTTTTCCACTAAGCGGTAATGAGAATAAACACACACATTAACAGTAGTAATTTAAGATCAGAAAATCTATTCTATAATCCTGTGCGGGTATCCAAAAAATTATTCAGATAATCGGGTTTTCTCGCACAATGGAATAAACCCAAAACAATAATCTCTTGATTTTCAATTTGAAAATATACAGCATAAGGGAATCTTTTCAAAATACAGCGTCGGATTTCTTTCCGTACCTTTCTAAAAAGTAATGGATTTTCAGAAATACCCATTACTTGAGCATAAAATACTCTTAAAAATTCTTCCCCTAATCCTCTGTTTTTTTCCTCATACCAAAGGTATCCGATTATCAAATCTTTTTCAATTTCCGGCCGAAAATGAAGAGTATAGCTCATTTCCTTTTCTCAATATTTTTTTGAAGTTCCTCTAAAGTTAGAAGTGCACCAGGGAATTTTCTATGGTTTTCGAGCCTTCTATCCAGCTCCTGAATATGGCTCTCCGGAACAGGAATATCAGAATCATCTTTGGCAATATCGTCCCATAATTCTTCTACAAAAAGGATCTTTTCTGCTTTACTTAACTTTCTTAACTGGGGTATTTCCACTAATTTCATTGTATTCTCCTTAAAAAACATACTTCTATATAAATCTAAATTAATGTACCAATCCATGGACAAAAATTTTCTGTCAGAGCTCATACATCCCTTCCAATTTAAAGAATTATCTGCCTGACCGATGATGGCAAAATTTTTTACAGAGCATCAGCTCCTAATTGCGTCCCTTTTCCAAAAGCTGATGATAATGAGCTTTTTGCCGGTAATCCCGGAAATTTTGAGACTTGTGCTGAGCCTGTCTTTTATTGAAGATGACACCACCATTAAAAAGATACTGAAACATTGTGGCAAATGGAAAGAGTCGATTCCCAGACCGCCACCGCAAATAGCTGATGAACCTGCCGCAGTAGCCGGAGAAGTTACTTTGGATTACAATTTCTTTAAGCAGAACTATTTTTAAAGTGTGGTTTTAAAAATTGCTTAAATAGCCACTGGGTGTTTTTTGTCTCAGTCCGACTAACCCGGTTATCCCGTTCAGGAAGCCGAACGTTGCCAGAGAGTGTAAGCCACCCGGAACGTTCTATCGCCCCCGAGATCACGAAGCCTCACCCTTTTTTAAAGTAGTGCGGGACCATTTTGAGGAGTTTGAACGTGTATACCCTGAGAAGTATCAAGTGAAGTATCCCGAATAAATGTATCGGGACTTTCAGTCGGGACTTGCAGTGGTACTGGCGACCGATTATCCGTACATCAATAGATAAATTCCTCAAATGCGGTGATCTGAAAGAAGGATTTGCCCGTGTTCGCTGTCCTGATTGCCACACGGAATTTTTCGTCGCATTCTCATGCCGCCAGCGAGCGTGTTGTCCCTCATGCGATCAGAAACGGGCATTACTTCTTGCACACCGATTAAATAGCGAAGTATTTGCACCAGTACCGCATCGTCAGTGGGTTTTTACGATCCCAAAACGACTGCGGATTTTCTTCCGTTTTGATCGCAGTTTGTTGGGAAAACTCTGCCGTGCGGCATGGGAAACAGTAAGGGATCTCTATGCACTTGAGGTTGACGGCACGCACTTGCGGAATACCTGCAATGATTGGAGCTATACAGACCTTTGGAGATCTCATTAACTTTCACAGTCATGTTCACGCCAGGAAACTGTAGCGGGTATGCGTACCTGGAGACATTCAGGTTTCAGTATCGATAATTCGGTTCGTATTGAGGCCAAAGATCATGCTGCAATGCAACGCCTTGTCGAGTATATCGCTCGGTGTCCATTTTCACTTGCCAGAATTATCAGCCTGACCGATGATGGCAAGATTTTGTATCGGACATCTGCTCCCAACTGTATCCCTTTTCCCAAAACTGGAGACAATGAGCTGATTACTGGTAATCCCAGAAATTTCGAGATTTATAAGCCACTGGATTTATCGCTGCCGTAACGCAACACATTCCTGATAAAGGTGAACAATTCCGAATGTATTCGGGACTTCACTTCGTTCAGCAAGATATTATGGCTATTATTCCAACAAAAACAGGGGTTTGCGCAAAAACTCTGAAGCTGCCACAACTCCTACACCGGACATTGCTGATGCTGACTGGGAAAAACTGGAGCCCGAATCAGCATATGTTAAAAAATGCCGCATGACTTGGGCTGCACTCATTAAAGCTGTTTATGAAGTTGACCCTCTCAAGTGTCCGACCGCGCAAAACTATAATGGTAACGGTGCGCTTTGGCACCGGAAATCCTTACGTAGCAGAAGCGAAGCTGACAACTGTGGAGGTACGATGATGGTTCGACTACGCTCACCAACCAAGATTATCTCTTTTATTGAAGATGACGCCACAATTCAAAATCCCGAATGAAAATATCGGGACTTGCAGAATGAAACATTGTGGTAAGTGGAAAGAGCCATAAAGAAGCGATTGGCAGTTGGCTGTTAGCCATTAGCAAAAGATACTGTTTTCTTTTTCTTGTCAAAAGCTAATAGCTAAATGCGAATAGCCTTTTTTGTTACTTTGGATTATAGCTTTTTCGAGCAGAACTGTATTTAAAGTGAGTTTTCAAAAATAGCTTCAATAACCATATGGTATTTATTGTCTTAACCGGATATTAGTGTCTGTTTTCAGCCAATTTGATACCACCTTCTCAGAAAATGGTGCCTATTTTCCCGGAATTTTTCAGCAAATTAATTGTACTAGCCCGATGCAAGCATTATTTAAAAATCATAAGTAAATAAAATCAAAATACCTATCAGCCAGCATCAGCTACGCGTCAGGGGGCTACGGACTTCTTGTCGAGGAGAATATCTTTGATCACAATGGCTGATGGAATAGAAAAAAAACTATAGCCGTAATGCAACAAAATGCGGTGTTTGCTGCTCTATCCAGTTAATTCCGTTTCTATTATTCTTATTTCTATAAACATTTAATCCCTGCAGGATCAGGAAAAAAATCAGTAGATTACGTAACAATCAGAGGGTAGTCGCGTAACTACCCACAAATTTCTCAGAAGAGCCTATATTATAAGTATAAGCCTGCATCGTTCTTTCAGTTCCATTGTTGGCTCTCCGCTGTCATTTACCATTAATAAATGAATCGGTTAAATAACATCATGACAAGTGTTGTTCTTTTATCACAAAAAAAAATTGCCGATGTCATCTCTGTATCATATCAGAAAGCCTAATGTCAGGATGATGGTACTGTCTGGTGTTTAGCTGATAGTTCCCGGTTGTAATTGCATTAACAGGGCACCAGTTATAACAAGCAAAGCAGTTGATGCAGTGGTCTAACCATATTGGTCGTTTTTTTACTATCTGAATGTTTTCAACCGGACAGACTCTTTCACAAACCCTGCACCCGTTACATCTTTTGTTTGACTTGAAATTTAAGGTTTCGCTTCCTTTGGTTGTTATCAGTGTCAAAAATTGTATAAGAGTTGGGAAAAGCGTGATAAACCTGCTATTGAAAATTGTCTTTAAAAGAGAAGTAGATTCTATTGGGATCTTCTTTCTCTGATTTACAATTTCAGATATCTGATTGGTTTTTGTTATACAATCATCACGATTATGCCGAATCTCCCGTTCACCGATTTTACTGGATCCAATAGCATTCACCGGCATTTTTATTGTAAAACCAGCCGAAAGTGTCGCGTTGCACGATGAAAGCGCATTCTTAAAATGGTAAAGTGTTTTGTAGGGAGCTATGCCGTAAGTACACACCGCGAAAATATAACTGGAACTGATGTTTTTGATTCTTTGAATAAAATCTATACACAAAGGAGGCGGTTTAAAATCGTAGACAGGAAACACGAATCCGATAGTATCACTTTTAGTGTCGATAACCCCCTTTTCTCTTAAAGAACAGATTGAACGGACCGAACCACCACTACCCTGTGCGATTCTCCGGGCTGCTGCAAGTGAATTCCCGGTACCTGAAAGATAAAAGATCTGTGGCTTACTCATAGTTTTCCCGATAGAAAATTTGACAGTAATGAGTCAACACCACGATAGGAAAATCAATTTCAGTGCCATGAAAAAAAAACCAGATAAAAATTGTTTCAGAACAGAATCTTAGATTTACATTTGAGATCACATAGTACTTGAAAACTGTTTCGATCAAAAACAAGCCACAATTGAGCTGTTCCGGTATTTTTTTTGCGCTGTTATGCTTTTGATACACAAACATCGGGGGCTGGAATAAGGATTGGGTTGAAAGGAACAATAATGAAACGCAAATCATATAAAACAGGCGAACATGTGGAATGGGACACTCCTCAAGGAATAACAGAAGGCGATATTGAAGAAGAGGTGACCTCCAGAACTCACATCAAGAAGCACACAGTCGCAGCATCGCAAAAAGATCCTCAGTACAAAGTCAGGAGCAGTAAATCAGGCAAGATTGCCATACACCGTCCCGAAGAGCTCCGCAAGAAAAAGAAGGCACACTGATGAGGTGGTGCTGAAAAAGGTACTGGTTAGTTCAAGTGCTCTGGTGAACTTAGTTGAAATTCCCTCTAAATACAAGTGGTACAATCGTCATTGTTTTTTTAACCATTTCCCAGGGCAGGCTTACGTATCTTTAACAGGCGGGGCTCGGCATTTCAAATTGCATCATTTGCATTCATCGCTATAAACAAATGAACTTACAACTTCCTCTACCCCGAAGGGGTTACGTCCAACCGCAGCGTCGGGTTTCCTACCCGATGCTGCATCCAAATCATTGCAGATCCAATCAAAGATCTCCATTACACAAAATGAAGTTTACAGTTCATTTTGATTGTTTACAGATTCATATTCTGATTGTCGTTTACTGGAAAACCGCTTTCGGTATATACTTGATTTATGACTGCAATCCGACCGTCTGAGTTTCTTCTCCGCCGTCTTACTCCTGACAACCCATTTCCCCCTCCGTGATAAACCCCAGAAATGGGTTAACCAATGATTTCATTGAGATTATAAGATGACCATCAAGGAGATACCTTCTTATTACGATACACCCCTGCGTTCGCTTCAGGATTTGAACAAGGCATTAGAATATCTGAATCAGAACAATAACGCCCATGACAGATGGGTTCGTCACCCCCCCTGGCTTTCAGCATTTTGACCTTACTCCCAAACCTGTTCGTCCCGAGTTTGGGATCAAGACATCACCTGTTATGGCTATGCAATGTTTCAATCGGTATTGATAATTCAGACCGCATCGATGCCAACGATCATGCCACAACACAGCGACTGTTGGAATACATCGATAGCTGCCACCTGTCCCGATATATTAATGGGATTTTCACTTGCCAGAATTATAAACCTTACAAAAAAATTGAACAAAATGAGCATATGGCTTTTTGCTATTGCAGTTAACAAGAAAAACATGTTTGACTATATGCATTACACAATGTAACGAGCCAATAGCGAACAACCCTTTTCAGACTGGTATTCTAACAAGAATCGGGGGTTACGTAAAAGCCACAAGGTGTTTTTGCCTTAACTGACAAAAAATGTCAGTTTTTAAGTTATTCGATACGACCATTTCAAAAAAGGGCTGCTATTTTCTCCAAAAAAATTCATAATAGTTGTAACAGCCCCAATGCAAGCACACGATAAATCACTATCAGTTATTTATTCAGGTCACACAAATTTATGCACCTGCCGGACCAAAATCACCGATTACTATGTTAGAATCACCGCTACTGCCTGTTGGCACAAAAGGAGTAAGTGAGACCCTGGCATAAATTTCATCTTTATTACCAATTACCCATCCCAGAATGATCGTATCAGGATCTTCATCGAGCGTACTGGATGCAACATTAAGCTTGAAAGAGCGTTCTACACAAGCCGCACTAACCTTGATACACCCATCACGTAAAGTCAATAGATGATCATCCCATATAGGATCATCCCCACGCAGGGTCACTTTTTCCCGGAATGTACTTCCTGCAGCCATCTCACAACTGGTAAAGCAGACACGGTAACTGACATTGACCAATCTGCGATTACGCTGATCGGCACGTTCAATATTCAAACGGATATTATTAACGGTAGCCATAAGTACTCCTTTGCAGAAAAATGTCTTTTTCAGAGCAGAAATTCATCATTGGTAACTAATAAGAAAAACTCTCACCGAAACCTTTAATCTCCTGGAAAAGGAAGAAATAAAAGCGACAATCAAATTATTTTTTAATAATTTAGAAACGCAAAAAACGCGCCACATGAATCGGTTTAACAACTGGCCACTCCAATTAACAATGTGTAAGTGTTGAATATTGAGCTGTTGACAGTACACTGCAACGGATATACTGGAGTACTTACATTCAATTTTCTGCAGCAGGTAAAACTCTTACCTGTATAGGTGCAAGTGGAAAACCGACAAGATCAATGGTTGTTGAAGCTATTTCGATTTTCTCTTTTTCAAATTCTTCAACTATTTCCCGGCTTAAAAGGTCCTTCAATTCACGAATGTTCTGCTCAAGAGCTATAAAACGCAGGTTCAGTTCCAGCCAGTTATCAGTAATACGATAGAAAACTCGCGGCTCGAGCTCTGAAGGCTTTACCAGATATCTTCGTTCCAGTTCCAGAAGATGTGGTTCACTGATTTTACTGATTTGAATTGTATGCTTACGTGAGGTTTTCAGCATAATCTCTTCTGCAGTTTTTCTATTCGCGCTGTATTTAATCATAATGTGCATCTCTTCCCACAGGTAAGGAAAATGACGGGTGAAGTTGTAAACAGGGTTTTCAAATATTTTATCATTCGTAATTGTGACAATGCGACCGGTATATTGGCGGGCTTCCACCCACATCGCAGGATCAGCATTCTGAACAGCAGGGGGTTGGCCCATCTCCATTACCGAAGTAGTAGTAAACCGAAGGCTGATCACATCACCCCGAACTCCACCCATGGAGATACGATCTCCAACATTAAAGAGTCTGCCCCGAAGAATGATAAAATAGCCAGCTATTGAGGTGACCACCTTCTGAAGAGCGAAAGCCAACCCTGCAGAAATCAGGCCAAAAGCAGTGGTCAGTCGTATAGGATCATCAAACCATACAGAGATAAATCCGATCAAAAAGACCAGCGTCAATGCGATGTTTATTGCCTGATTAGACCAGAAAAATGTTCTTGCATCTTTTCTTCCCTTAACAAATATTCTGGCAAACCGTTTAAATAGAAAATTGCACATCCAGAGAAATATAAAGAGGAAGAGCGTCAGAAGCGCTTTACGTCCGTTTTCAGCTGTAAAACCAACCAGCTTTACACCAAAGATGCTCACTGCCCGGTTGGGCCCTACCAGATCGAAAATCTCCATTAATTTAACTAACACGCTAACCTCATGCCGATATACAAAAATTTTCTGTATATTTGCCGGGCATTTCAAGATACAGAGGAAGGACATTATCGGCACAAAAATTGTGTGCGTAAGAGGGTATAAAAATTAAAATGTTAGGTTGTCATTTCATTACTCCTGATCTGCCCGTTCCAGAAAAATAGCGGAGAATGGTCAAAGAGAGCATCTCTATTTTCCCATTCTCCCCTGCCCTGACAGTACTTTCAACTACTCATATTTTTACAAGATAGTCTGTTATCAGTTGATCTGCACTGAACCCACCCGCAGTAGGGAAGGTAATTCCCAGGAATTATTTTTCATTTAAAAAACAGATCTGCATAACTCAAGCCCGTGCCCTGACTGTGAATGATGAGTTATAAATTTCTAATTAGTTCCTGTTCATAATTATCACTCGGGGCCGGAAAAATTAATTAGACTACCATGATTTTAAGACAACTTCTTTTTACTGAATTTCTTCAATAAAAGAAAAAACGCGGTAATTGGCCATAAGAGACCCGCGAATGCATTGACCGTTATATTGGATATCATTTGCATACCATATTTTCTTTCGAATGGATCATCATTGACAAGATAGGTCCAGGTGGCAGATGGCATTTTAAGTCCGCTGCTGTCATAATCAACTTGTCCATCCACAATTTTAATTTCATCAAGAGCTGCGATAATGGATGAATCGAAATTTTCAAGTAACACTCCAAACAGTTCAATTGATATTTTGCGAAATTCAAAAAGCGGATTCTGTCCTCCGATTCTCCGAAGGTGAATACTATCCTTTAAATCCTCTATTACCATCAAATAGGATGACCAGCAGTTATCAACAGTCAGAAGTGATGTCAACCTGCAGATTCGCGTGAGTTCTTCATGATTCAGAACCTTCCTGAACTCCTCAAGTTTTCCGTTTAAATGTCTTTCAAGAAAATCCAGGATCGGTTCATCATGAAGAAATGCATCCCTTTTTTCAAAAAAAATCTGGCGCTGTTGCTCCAGTATAGCGGTGTATTTGCAGAGGTCATTTTTGATCTCAAGGTTCTGTCCCTCTATGATTCTCTGAATTCTGTCTATTTCCCTTGTGATTTCAGGGCTTTTGAGATTATCCGTTGAATTCGGGAGTAATTCGCCTAACTTGTATTTGATAAAAAGTTCGTCTTCAAGACTGATAAAAAAACAGGAACTGCCTGGATCACCCTGACGACCAGCCCGTCCCCTTAATTGATTATCAATACGACGGCTTTCGAACCTGTTGGTTCCGATTACATAAAGGCCGCCCAGAGCTGAAACGGACTCTCTCTGTTCCTGATTGGAACCGCCAAGACGGATGTCCGTACCTCTGCCAGCCATGTTTGTTGAAATCGTTACAGCACCAATTGCACCTGCATCAGCAATAATGCGGGCTTCGTGTTCATCATTTTTCGCATTGAGTACACTGCATTGAACATTATTCTTCAGAAGTGTATGTGCAAACAGCTCTGATTCTTCAATGCTTTGAGTACCAATGAGGACTGGCTGCCCCGTACTGTGTACACTCTGAATTTCCTCAATGATCGCAGCGACCTTTTCCTTCCTGGTTCGAAAAAGGTGATCACTTTTGTCTTTCCGTATACAAGGCATATGCGGAGGTATAACAGTAATATGAAGGTTATAAAATTCACGGAACTCCTCTTCGGCAGCCTGTGCCGTAGCAGTCATTCCGCAAATATGTGGATAGAGCTGAAGAAAATGCTGCAGCGTCAGGGTGTTCAGGATTTTTCCTTTTGCTCCGACCATACATCCTTCCTTGACTTCAACGGCCTCCTGCAGACCATCCGGCCATTTCCTTCTGTCAGCAACTCTTCCGGTAAATTCATCTACAAGCCCGATTGCACCATTTCTCACTATATAATCCTTGTTTTTGTTAAGCAGAAAGTGTGCATGAAGAGCATGGTGAACTTTTGAAAGCAGATCATGATTGCCTTCATCATACAGATTTCCGCATAAAAATTCTGATTCAATTTTTTGAATACCGTTACCTGTCAGCAGAATATTTCTCTCATATTCGTCAAATTCATAGTCTGCCATCCCTTTGAATGAAGCAATGAAATCGGATACTCTTTTTGTATCATAAACTGACGGTTCTGCAGCACCTGCAATAACCAGCGGTGTTCTGGCTTCATCGATCAGTATCGAATCTGCTTCATCGATTATTGCATAATTGAAAGAACGGTGGACCATGGTATCGAATGAGTAACACATGCTGTCCCGAAGAAAATCAAAACCACTTTCCTTTGCAGTAAGATAGGTTATATCTGCCGCATACGCCTTCTGTCGTTCTTCAATGGTCATTCCCTCTTGAATGTAATTGACTTGCAAACCCAGGAACTCAAATACAGGGCCCATCCACTGCGCATCTCGTCGCGCAAGATAATCATTAAATGTAAGTATATGCACTCCACGTCCCGGGAGTGCATTTACATATGCAGGAAAAATTGCTGTAAGCGTTTTACCTTCACCTGTCTGCATCTCTGCAAGACGGTTTCTGAAAAGGACGATTCCACCAATTATTTGTTCATCAAATGGCTGCAGGTGAAGAACCCGATATACTGTCTCTCTGACAAGGGCAAATGCATCGATCTGCAACAGTTCCAGAGATTCTCCTGCCTGCGCCCGGTTTTTAAAAATTGCGGAAGCCGCCTGAAGGTCGTTGTCAGTCATTGATGTGTACTCATTTTTTTTGCTGTTAATTTTTTTCAGTACCGACCAGTAGGATGAAAGATCATATTCTATTGTTGCACCATTTAAGCGACTATGAAGCTTTTTGAGTTCATTCCATCTATTTTTAATCATATTTAATCCTTTGTGTAAAAATATACTGCACTTTCACCACGATAATCCTTGCAGCGAAAGGAAACGTCAGAGCAAAACCTGCGCTTGTTTACCTCAAAAAGGATATTGTGGCAATGTCGAAATTTGTTATTTTTGTCAGGAAAAATCAGATAAGTAATGAAATTGGCAGGTCATCATCACTGAATGATTGATGCTTGATAAATCTTATATGGATAGAAAACAGGAGGTGAGGTGTATTCAGGGTATTTGTGGGTAGAAGGGGGATTAGCTCGTAATTCTGTGTAGAAAACCAGGTTTTAGAGGTGATTATTTCTTTGGACCAGTTTTTTTTGGTCGAAAAAACATTTCCTGTTGAAACAGTTCTATCTTTTATATCAATGACAACATCTGGATTGAAAGTCTGAACTGGCCCCTGGAGAACAGATTCAATTCTGTGTTCCTGAATAAAAAAGAGCGGATTGAATGAGTGAGTACATAACGCTTGAACATGGCTTGCAAAAAGGATGGTAAGGAAAACGAATAGTTTAGATATGCATAGTGGTGAACGGTTTATCTCTTTTTTCATTTTAACCTCCATTGAAATATACGATATGTTGGGGTTTTTGACAAGCGTCCTGGTGGATTACCATATTTCAGTTCAGCCACTGAAGCATTGCGGTAAGTGGAAAGAGCCAATTTCAAGACCGCCTCCGCAATTAAGTACTGAACGACACCGGGGACGGAGTCAAATTATCAAAATAAGCTTCAATAAGAATATTACTCCATAGAAACATATACAATGGTCGCAAAAAAATATAAGCCTTTTAAGAGTTATTTTGACTCCGTACTACACATATACGAATAGTGAGCTATTCTATTTCTACACCTTTAATAATGACCGTTCATGGAAGAAATTGACAGTATGGGCAATTTGATATGGGAATATGGATCGTCCAAGTTCAATACAATCAAATTAATCGCAAAATATCAAAAGATATTTTAACGTAATATATATAAGTTAAGTTTGTTCCAAATCAAAGGTGGAGATTATGAAGAAAATAATATTTATGAATTCTCTACTAATATTGTTTTTGTTTTTAGCGGTAACTAATGCGGATCAATACAAAATTTATTATGGTGATTTACCAGTAGAAAATGCCGTTGTAGAGGTTATCGATGAAAATGGGAATTTACTTATCAAGGGAATGACTGATGAATCTGGTATAGTAAGTATTAATGGGCTAACTCCAGGATCATATGCAGGTCATATTATGGTGAATGACAAGATATATGTATTCGAATTAGAGTATTTGAATGATGAAACCATTGTTCATAATATACACATAGAACCTTAAAAAAATAAATCCTGACTTGTGACAACTTGACGGGCACGTTAAAAGTGGCTTTGTCAAAATAGTCACACCTAAAAATACCGGATGCCCAAAAAAAATCGCCCCACCACAAAAATGATGGAGCGATTAACAACGTAACAATGTCTACCGAAAAGAAAGTACCGTCGGTTAACGTCCTTCTTTCCAGGAGTCTGATGCCTGGAGATTTCCGTCAACATAGGTCCAGACAATCTTCTGATAGCGCATCTGTACCTCTTCGAGATGAACATAACGTTCCTTTGCCGGATCTTTGACATTATACATGATCGGTTTTACAGAACAGATCTTTACACCTTCGAGCTTATGATTGAAATATTCAACTTCTGTTCCGGTGTCATCGATACGATACCACTTGAATTCAACTTCACTTAAAGTCTGACCTTCACAAACAGCCTTGTAAAGATACGGAGATGATGCATCATAGGCTTTAATGAACTTGATAGCCTCATGCTTCCGGGTTCCGGTCAGTTTTCCGGTATCAGGATCGGTCGGGATTCTTACTTCATGATCAAAAGAAAGAATTTCAACACTCTTTTCACGGTCGGCAACATCAACAGATCCGTCAATAGCTGTACCGGCTTCATCTTTCATCCACATGTACGCAGGAATGGGCATACTGAAACTCCTTTAAAAAAGTGATAAATGGGTTTTTGTTATTCATAATCTTTAATTAATATAAAATGATGTGAGTGGTTCGCGATGTGATCACCGTCACAAATCATCACTTTTTTTATTTTTTTTACTTCCCTTTAGGCATCTGAGAGACAAGTGACAAATTAATATCAATACCCTCGATCTGGAAATGCGGCATTACTTTTAAACCAACCGAGAAAAAACCGGGATTATCTTCAATCTCATTAACTGTTACTTCAGCTGCTTTAAGCGGATGTGTCGCTATCAGTTCCGGACCCGGATCATTCATTTCGGTGACAAGTCCCTTGATCCACTCATTAAGTTCATCCTGAAGAACCAGCTTACTCTTTGTTGAACCGATATTCTCTCTCTGAATAACCTTGAGATAATGAGCGATACGGGAAACGAGAAAAATGTAAGGCAATCTGGAATTTATTCTCATATTGGCGGTAATTACAGGATCATCGTATTCAACTGGCTTCTGAGTAGAATTCGCAGAGAAGAAACAGGCGTAATCACGATTTTTATAGAACGACATCGGAATGAACCCTTCCTGCGCAAATTCAAATTCCCTCGTTTCTGGAATGAGAATTTCTGTAGGTATCTTCATCTGCTTACCTTTTCCAACATCAAAGAGATGAATCGGCAGCTCTTCAACCTTACCACCCGATTCCGGTCCGCGAATCTGTACGCACCATCCATTATCAACGAATGAACGAACCATATTCGCAGCAAAAGAGAATGATGCATTTCCCCAGAGGTACTTATCGTGATCATCACCGGTAACACCTTCTGAATAGTTAAACTCTTTTACCGGCTGCGTATCGGGACCATAGGGTAAACGCAGCATGAAACGAGGCAGTGTCAACCCAACGTAACGGGAATCCTCGGTCTGACGGAAAGCGTTCCATCTGAGGAACTCACTTCTTTCCATATAATTATGAAGGTCCTCGATTTTGGGGAGATCATGAACACTCTCTTTTCCAAAAAATTTCGGCACCGCCGCACCAACAAACGGACAATGGCAGCTTGCAGCTACTTTTGACATCTCCTGAAGCAATGCAATATCGGGAGCCCCGGAATCAAACTCAAAATTTGAAACCATTGCTGCATAGGGTTCACCTCCCGGGGTATCGTATTCATCTGTATATACATGTCTGTATAAACCCGATTGAATTGTCTCGGGAACATCTTCAAAATCCTCAGCAAGATCATCCTTTGATGCATCGAGAATATCGATCTTGATATTTTTTTTGAAATCGGTACGATCAATCAGGAATTTCAGACTACGCCAGGTAGACTCCATTTTCTGAAATTTTGGATGATGCATAATCTCATCGAGCTGCATTGAAATTTTTCTATCAATTTCTGCGATCTGATTATCGAGTACCACTTTGTCAATTTTATCGACAACCTGTGTTGAATCCAGGACACTTTCAACAAAAAACGCCAGCGCAGCACTGATTCTCTCATTTGCTTTACTTTCGGCAAGAGCCTCGGCATTTTTGTATCCCGAAATATCAACTGCATGATCAGGAACTGAAAGATTCATTGTTTCATAAATAAAATCCAACCCACCCTGGGCGGCATTTGCTTCTGCTTTGGCAGCATTTGCCTTTTGAGCTTCCATATTAAAAAATATCCTTCCTGACTGATTGTTAAAGAGTTATTCCGCAGGTTTTTCTTCATTGGAGGTTGGCACAATTTTCTTGAGCTCATCCTGAAGCGACTGAATTGCATTTGGATCTTTGATGATATCTTCAAGACGTTTGCGGAACTCCCTGTTATCAAGAAGATTCGATTTAAGATCCTTGAGAAGATTGCGTGCAGCAAGCAGACGGCTCAGTGCCGGAGTAGCTTTGGCAACACTTTCCGGTTTGAAGGAATCCATGCTTTTTACATCAAGATCAATTTTGAGATCGCCAGCATCCTTGGAGAGTTTATTTTCGACACTGTAATTAAGATTCAGATCAAGGCTTCCCATTACCTGCTCAAAATTGTTTTTATTTATGCTGATTTTTTCACGATCAGCAACACGTGCATTCTTTTTTTTGAAAGTGAAATCGCCAAGAACAAGCAGCTTCAGAGGTAATTCCGTTTTCTTTTTTGCATTACCTTTACCTACATCAAGTTTCAGATTAATTCTTGCTGCAGGTATTTCATTTTGAAAACTTCCAGCCATAATGATAACCGCCTTTCATTTATGTTATTTATTTAGTTGACAAGCTTTTCCGGGATCGACCAGACTGATTTTCTTCAATATAGTATTCTGCTTCTCATGAAGCATAGCAATTACATTGGGCTGTTTATTCTGCTTTGCAGCTTTGTACGCCTGCACCAGTAATGACCAGGTGTCGACAGCAATAGTATGATCCCATTGTATCAGGTTATATTCTTCAATTTTTTCATCAAGGGTTTCAAGAACTGCCACTGCCAGATCCGGCTGCTTTGCTCTCATCAGCAGATCGCCAATCGCAACAGATCGTAGAAAATTGCTCCGACCGCCGGAGGAGTTTCGAATACCATTCTGAAGCACCCCCATGGCATCCTCAATCTTTCCCGCTGCAGCAAGAGTATTTGCTTCGGTGAGTTCTTTACTGAGTGTATCATCCTTACCAGATGCATTTTTTTCAGATCCACCTCCCGAAGCTCCTGCAGCGAATACCTCTTTTGAAATCCAATCTCTTGTGACACTATCACAAAATGGAGTTCCATCTGAAAACTGAAGATTTACAAGTTCCGGTATTCGTCTGATCAGAAATGCAGTTTCCGCAAGTACAGCATTGCAAATGAGTGAGTATTGTGCGCCCATTGCTTTACAAGCCGAGTAAATTATTCTCTGAAGATCAAGCCAGAGATGGTTTGCCCCGCCAGAGAAGGCTGCCTCAGCTTTCTCAAGAGCTGTTTTCCAGTCGTTTTGACTCAGCAGATTGGCAAAATAGGTACGCTGCTGAGGAGGAGGTCCATTAAGTTGTGTTTTTCCCCCATCAGAAGGAGGTGCTTTCTCCAGAAGATCCCACCTCAGGGCCCGCATCAAACGGTACCCCATCGGTTTGAGAGGTTCTTTTTCTATTATGAATTGAGCACCCTTTTTAACAATTGCCTGAGCCTGCTTTGGAGTGTCCATCGGCTCATTGCCCCCAACTGCAGCTGTTACAACCGTTGTCGCTGCTGGTGGTGGAGAATCGGCTGTTTGCGAGGCCGCAGCCTGCGGCGGCTGTGCTTGCGGCGGCTGAGGTGACGGTGCTTCAGCCTTGGGCTTTGGTTTACAGGCCTTCTCCCATAACTGAGCGGTTTGCGAAATATTTGATGGAAATGGAGAGCCTTCCGGAAACTTCTGTTCAAGCACAGGTTTCATTTTATTTAAACCTGTAATAAGACGCACCAGATGATCATAATCATTTTCGGTTGGTTTTTTCGATTTTAATAAATCATTATACCGCTCTTCGGCCAACCATTTTAAAGCCATCTGCTTTGCACGTTCTCTATCGGGAAAAACCGCATCATAATTCTGTTCTAACAGGATTCCCATGCCGTCAAAGACATCACAGAATCCTTCCCAGTTCTCTTTTCGAAGATAGACCATGCTGAGGAATGATAAAAGCCGGATGTCCTTTGACTTCTCTTTGAGTAGTTTCAATGAGAGCTCTTCTATCAGATCGAAATTATTTCCTCCGAGTTTTCCAACCTCATTCTTAACAGTATCAAAATCACCATCGTAATTGATATTTGTACCGAACGGGCTATCTCCCGCAAGTGGTGTAGTTATAATCGAAAGAAGCTCAGAAATAACAACCTCCCTGAAAACGTTGCTCCCAGTTTGATTTTTTGCAGCAGCATTTTCTTAAAAACATATGAAGCACATCTGGATTTCCACTGCAATTAACTAATATAGTTACATGTACTGTATTGGTGTAAACAGTTTGTACAAAAATTAAATAATTTTAAATAAGAAGAAGACACAATTCAGAACAAACTCTGAATGTGAAATGAAACAAATGGCTTAAATAATTATGTTCTATGCTATTTGTTTGCTAAGTAAAGTATATAATACTATAACATACAAAAAATGTTTTTATATATTATACCAAAGTACGAAGGCTAAAGATCGGACAATTTTGGATTTCAGTTCAGAATTCGGGCTTCTCTGGATACTGAATTCTTGAATCAGGGGTGCGTGTCGTGAATAAATGGTGTCAATTTGGCGCGACTGGACGGATTCTGAAAAAGTTTTCTCAGCGACCTGTCGCGAATCAGACGGACACGTTCCCTGGTTAACTTGAGCTCTTTGCCAATCTCCTCGAGAGTAAACTGTCTGCTGAAATTCAGACCAAAATACATTCGAAGGATTCGCTCTTCTCTATGGGTAATATTCTGAAGAACACTATCGAGAACATTTCCTAATTCACGGCGCTCATTATCTCCATCCTGTTCAGGATTTTCACCAAGTACGTCCTGAAGCGTTTTGCAGGAATCTTCGTCGGGATTACTTCCAGCCACCGGTGCATCTAGCGAAACACCGCGCAGTTTCTCCATAATTTCGACAATCTCGGCCTCATGCCCTTTGAATCCCTCCATGGTCATTGTTTCATCAAAATCACCACAGTTACGATCCATCGCCTGCTTGAATTTATTGATCAGAGCTATTTTATTGGGTGGAATACGAACCGTACCGGCCTGCTCGAACAGCGCCTTTTGAATGGACTGGCGTATCCACCATACCGCATAGGAGATAAATTTCACATTCATGTTAATATCAAAGCGTTTTGCTGCTTTCAAAAGACCCATGTTGCCTTCATTGATAAGCTCAAGGTAGCTCAAACCCCTACCCCGATAACGACGCGCAACGCTCACGACAAACCTAAGATTGGAGGTAATCAATTTGTCGACCGCCCCATCTTCGTTTTTCTGCACAAGCACTACCAGTTCACGTTCCTCGCTGTCGGTAAGAACGCGATAACGATTAATATCCCTGAAATATAAAGTTTCTGTTCTCGTGGACATACTATTTAACCGTTTGAATAATCTTTTGATTAATGATGGCTATTAATTTAATCGTTTTAACTGCACATTCTAAAATCCTGGCATGTATAAAATACAATTTAAACCTGATCAAACTCAAAAAAAAATACAGTTAATTTTTCTTCACCTATTTCTACCGATACCCAATACATTTTTTAACAGCAGTGGGAACTGGCCTCAACTAATTATAGAATCAACTATTTATGGATGCAATCATCTTCTTACAACTATCCAAATTATCCAAAATAACGAACCCTTCAATGCCAGATATTGTACCAGCGAATCGGCATTTAATTCAATTATACAATGATTGTACCAGAAATACAATCTGTCCCTCACTGTTGATTGTGCTCACCCCTTGAGGCCGGGAGATTTTTATACCTCAGCAATTTTTGTAGACCCGCTGCGGTTTTGAGGATGTAATGAACAATCCTTATTTGACATACAGATGCGCAGGAATGAAATTTAACATATCACTTTTTTACTGGATACGATTTTATGAAATTTAACTTACGAACATTAGCAACGCTGGTCTACCCGATTCTCGTACCATTACTTTTAATCATAACAAGTACAAGTGCAGAACAGGACAGCACCAGAGAGTCGACAGTCGTTGTCATTCCGGTCAAAGGTACCGTTGATCAAGGTATGGCTGCATTTATTACACGATCGCTTCGTGATGCAGCTGAAGAATACCCGCAGCGAGTCGTCATTCTGGAAATCGACACCTATGGAGGACAAGTCGATGCAGCATTTCAGATAGTTGATACAATGCTCAATGTAAAAGTTCCCACTATCGCCTACGTTAAAACCAAGGCAATTTCAGCAGGAACCCTCATTGCCTTATCCTGCTCAAAACTCTATATGAAAAATAACACAACAATCGGTGATGTAGCCCCACTTACCTACGATAATGATGGTCCAAAAATGCTGGGTGAAAAATTTCAATCTCCAATCAGAGCCAAATTCAGAACTCTTGCCAAAAGAAACGGTTATCCGGAGCGCTTAACAGAAGCGATGGTAAGCGAGGGGCTTGAAGTGAGTAAAGTAACCTTTAGAGATACCATCAGATATCTTGATTCGACAGAACTGGCAGGGCTGCCAGCAAAAGAAAAGAAAAACATCATCTCCACCAGAGTAATTGTAAAAAAAGGGGAACTTCTCACCATGGATGATGTGGAAGCGAATGATCTGGGTTTCTCAAAAAAAAGTGTCCTGGATTTTGAGGACCTGCTCAAAATAATGCATCTTGAAAAAGCAGAAGTTGTCCACTTTGATGAAACATGGTCTGAAACATTCGTACGAATAATCGGAGGTATCGCTCCGATCCTGTTAATGATTGGCTTTGCAGCCCTTTACATAGAAATCAGAACCCCGGGCTTTGGTGCTCCGGGAATTATTGGTATTACCTGTCTTGCAGTTGTATTTCTTGCCCAATATATGGTTGGCCTTGCAGATTACACGGAACTGCTGCTTGTTGCAATAGGAATCATTCTTCTGGGAATTGAGGTATTTGTTTTACCTGGTTTTGGAATTGCAGGATTTACAGGTATATTCTTCCTGCTTGTTGGCGTCATTCTTTCTTTTCAGAATTTTGTAATTCCAAGCCCCGACTTACCATGGCAGTCTGACATATTGATTAAAAACCTCTTGATGGTAAGTGGCAGTATGATTGGTTCACTTCTCCTGATAGTACTGTTTTTTAAATACCTGTTTCCTAAAATCGGGACACTTATTAACGGCCCCTATCTTACAGCAAATCTCAAAGGTGCGACATCTGTTGACGATCAAAAACGATTGCCCGGTGTCGGTACAACCGGAACAACCTCGACAGCACTTCGCCCTGCAGGAAAAGCAGAGTTCGAAGGAGATATCTGGGATGTAATATCTGAAGGTGACTTTATTGACAAAAACGTTCCGGTTGTAATTTGTCAAATTAATGGTGCAAAAATTATTGTCCGACGGAGAGGTAACTGATGAGTGAGGAAATTATCTGGCCGATTGTGTTGCAACTGGTTGCTATCATAGTAATAATTGCTGAGTTCATTCTTCCATCACTGGGTATTTTAACTGTTACATCACTGGCTATCTTTGCGTATTCACTCTACATTGTTTTTACCAGAGTATCTGTGACAGCAGGATATATTTTTGTTATTTTTGACATCCTTTTGATTCCATTACTTGTTATTGTAGAGATTAAGCTGCTTGCATTTCTTCCGGTAACTCTTCGCAAGACTTTAAGCAGTAAAGAAGGTGCAAATGCACAGGCTCAAGAGTTAACACAATTGATCGGTAGTATCGGTAACGCAATTACTGATCTTCGCCCGGCAGGAACCGCATTACTTGATGGACACCGCTATGATGTCGTAAGTACTGGTGGATATATCGAAAAAGGCTCAAAAATAATGGTAACCATTGTAGATGGTAATCGTATTGTTGTAAAAAAGAATGTATCTTCAATAAACACTGATTCAGATCTGGAAAAATAACAATTCAGGGTATATATACCCGGAAAGGACTTATCAATGGGAAACGCTATTCTACTGATAATTCTCGTTGTCGCAGCACTTATCTTCCTTCTTTTTGTAGGTTCATCACTCTCCTTGTGGATGCAGGCCCTTATCAGCGGCGCACCGGTCGGATTATTTAATATTGTTTTTATGCGGTTTAGAAAGGTACCTCCGAAATTGATTGTTGAAGCTAACATTATGGCAATCAAAACCGGCCTTCAGATTACAACCGATGAACTGGAATCACATTTCCTTGCTGGTGGAAATGTTTTACGCGTTATACAAGCCCTTATCGCTGCCGATAAAGCAAATATACCGCTGATTTTTAAAAGAGCCGCTGCAATCGATCTTGCAGGACGTAATGTGCTTGAAGCAGTTCAGATGAGCGTCAACCCCAAAGTTATCGAAACGCCAAGAGTGGCAGCTGTCGCAAAAGATGGTATCCAGCTAAATGCAATTACCCGTGTAACTGTACGTGCAAATATCGACCGGCTTGTCGGAGGAGCTGGTGAAGAGACTGTCCTTGCACGTGTCGGTGAAGGTATTGTTACAACGATCGGATCCGCAACCAACCATAAACAGGTGCTTGAAAACCCCGATTCCATTTCAAAACGCGTTCTGGAAAAAGGTCTTGATGCAGGTACTGCATTTGAAATTTTATCAATTGATATCGCCGATGTTGACGTTGGAAAAAATATCGGAGCCGAACTGGAAACAGACCGCGCTGAAGCAGATAAAAAAATTGCACAAGCAAAAGCTGAAGAGAGACGGGCAATGGCAATTGCTGCAGAACAGGAGATGAAAGCAAGAGTACAGGAGATGCATGCAAAAGTTGTTGAAGCTGAAGCTCAGATTCCGCTTGCAATATCAGATGCATTCAAAAACGGACATCTTGGTGTAATGGATTATTACAAAATGAAAAATGTTGTGGCTGATACTCAGATGCGCGAATCGTTAGGTAATTCACAAAAAAATCAGGATAAAGATAAAATTTAACACAATTAAAGCTGTGGCAAAGAGACTATCACTATTTTCCCCTGAAGCCACAGGTTTACTCATTATTAAAGAACTGAAGGTACAGTATGGATTTATTCGATTTACTCGAAAAAATTGCTCCAGTTCTGGTTTTTTTGTTCTGGATTATGATTTCCATTTTTTCACAGTCCAGAAAAACCAGACAGAAAAAATCCAGAGAGGCTGCCTCCTCAACAAACGCAAACTCTCAATATAAAAAGCCGGATTACACATCAGGGAGATCACCATATGAGACCACAAAAAAACAGTCACAAAAACCAACATTCGAAGATTTAAAAAAGAAGCTCGAAACAATTTTTAATGAATCATTACCTCAGATTGACGAGGATGATGAATCGACCATTAAGGAAACAAACACTCAACCTCCAGCACCAATGATTGTTAAGCCGGAGATAACTTCAGAGGAAAGTACGAAACCGGAGCTGTTACAAAAGGTAGTGAAAAAATGGTACAGCCATGGAGATTTTAATGCTTATGACCAACCAGAATCCACTTCCGGTCAGACCTCATTGAAGATTGATCTATCTATAGAAAAAATTCGTGAAGGCTTTATACTTTCGGAGATTATTGCTCCACCGATAGCTTTGAGGGATGATCGATGGTGAGTCAGGAGCATCAAGTTTCTTCCATCTCCGGTGGCTCAGGCTCTCGAAGCCACCGGAGATGAAGTCACTGTCACCATTGCTCTATTTTACGTCAGTTTTTGATTCGATATCTTTTACTTCAGAAATAAATTCACTGATATCCTTGAATTTCCGGTATACAGATGCAAACCTGATATAGGCAACCTCATCAAGTTCATACAACTCCGCCATTACAAGGGTTCCTATTTCTGAACTGGGAACCTCCATCCGCCCCGATTTTTCAATTGTATTTTCGATCTTATCGACAATGCTTTCCAGTTTTTTTATACTGACCGGACGTTTTTTACATGCAGCAACAACTCCCTGCATCAGCTTCTGACGATCAAATGGTTCCCGGCGTTGATCATTTTTTATAATTGTCAAAGAAACATTTTCGATATACTCATAGGTCGTAAATCGTTGACCACATCGCAAACACTCACGTCGGCGGCGTACTGCGCGGCCTTCCTTGCTGGAACGTGAATCAACGACTTTATCTTCACCGTGACTGCAAAACGGACAGCGCATTGGTTCCTTGACCTTTCTTTGTTGTGTACTACGAAGTCAGATTTTGAACCTGAAATAAAAAAAACAACCCACAAATCTTAATGGATCGTGATTGTTTTACTATTTTACCTCTAATAGTATAAAAAAATCAAGATGGAAATGCCATAAAAGTTAGAGAAGTTATAAACCTCAACAACCTTTAATGCAAGTAAAACAGACACCTGAAGAGCTTAATGCATCCATCCATCAACAAACGATAATCGTTTTGGTTTACATCTCAAAACTCTCCGCTAAGTAGAATCGATGTGCTTGAAGTAAGCGGATCTACAGAAAATGAGGTATGAATCGAGTTGAGATTATATCTGGATGCAGCCCGCACATCAACGAATGCAATGACTCTGTCAAGAACCATTGCTCCAATACAGAACGCAGATGCGATATGAAATTTACGTGAGTTATTCTGCCTTGTATCGAATCCTTTTCTCAGGTCATCAGAGATCCAGTTCCAGTGATAATTTTCTTTGTTGTAATACACATCAACGTCATCCTGTTTTCTTGCAAGAAGCACCTCATTATTATACTCTGAAGAACTGTTGTATGCAGCGACCATCTGCCAGAACCGCTCATCCTTAATACCGGCGTCAGCATCAGCGTAAAGTGCAGCATACCCGCGAGCCTGCGATTCAAGCTGTCGTGAATAACGTTCAAAAAATATCACCCCGGCAAGTGCCAGTACATCAATGGTTATATACGCCAGAGCAGGTGTGGGACGATTAATGTACTGGTGCCCCAGCCCCGGGACAAGAAGCGAGAGCGCCATCGCCGCTCCTGAAGAACGCTGGTTTTCCTGAACCTGATTACCGCTAAAAAGATCAAGTGTATCTGTTGTAATGGTCTCAACAGTAATCTGCCCGTAAAGCGAGGATGTAAAAATCAATACCGATAATAGATATAGTGGAGTTTTCATTAAAACCTGACCTTTATTGCATATCCCGGTGCCAATCTACCTCCGTCTGAAACACATATCTGCTCAAGTCCGATATGTTGCCAGACCGTTTGTTTATTAAGTAAACGGTCGTTGTGCGCTTTCGCAGAAAACCCAGCATCGATCGCACTGACAATATGATTTACCAACATAAGTGTAAGGACAAGTGATGATTTTTTGAAGTAGTCGTCAGCTTTCGACACTTTTGATTGATACTTTTTCTGGTTGTCAGAAAAACCATACGCAACATGCAACGAATCTGTTCCCTTGTATACCAGATATGAAGTGTCCTGCAGGCTGTTATACTCCGGATCCACAGGAATAAGGTTTTCATCAAAGCCAGGCTTTGCATCGTCCCAGCCATTTACATATGGAGAAACACCTTCCTTAAGATCAGAGTAATAATCCTCATTTCTCAAAACAGCGTTCTCATAAAAGAGCGAATCAGAACGAAATGGAAAAATTTCTTCTTTATACCGCGTCGAGTCAACATTGTTTTTCAATGCACTCTGATAGTCCAGATACTTTTGAAAACTGTAATGTTGATCTGCGAATTTGTGAGCATCCTTGTGCCCTTTTTTCCCTTTTAAATTTATTGCTACACCTGTAGCAATCATTCCAACCTCCACAGCTCCGTATATTGCAGCTTTCCAGGAGTGATGAGCCGCATACACCTGTCCGGTACCGGGAACTAAAAGAGACATCAGCATCGCAACCTTGGGAGAACGATAATCTTTCAGGTTGCGGGCAAAGTTGATCGATCCTGTAGCTCCAATATTTTGCGGATCTGCATTTTTTTTAACAAAGACACTCTCTGTTTTTGATTGATCACCATTAAGGTTCACGGTTTCGGCCTGTCCTGCAGCACTGGAATCCACTGATGCGCTCTGCGCTGCTGAATCAGCAGAAATTGTACTGTCTTTAACACCAGAACCCGATTTAGCAACTACAGGTTTGACTGCATCAAGGATATTCTCCTCTCCGCCATCCAGTTTCAATTCGCCATCATCAGTTTTTTTCTCTGTCTCAAGAGGTGAAGCTGTTCTGGCAGGCTCAGATTGATTTTGTTCAGAAACTGCAGCATCATCCTTTTTACTTGCCTTTTGAATATCTTCATCATCATCGAGAATCAACTCTTCATCATCAGATAGCAGAGCAGGTTCTGAAACACTTTCCGCCGATGATTCCTGCGCATACGTAATAAATACAAACAGGGCTAAAACATAAAGAACTACCTTCATACCTGCTCCCCAAGCAAAGAAATTTATAATCCCAGAACATCATTCATTGAATAAAGACCTGGTGTTTTATCCGCCAGCCATTTCGCTGTCGCTACAGCCCCCCGGGCAAAAGTTGCTCTACTGTGCGCCATATGTCGAAGTTCAATTCTTTCCCCAATACCGGCAAAAAGAACTGTATGGTCACCCACAATATCACCACCCCGCACCGCGTGCATACCGACTTCTTTTTGAGACCTGATAGATTCGCTGATCCCGACTCTTCCATCTATGATGGAATTCTCATAGCTTTGATCCAATACATCCGCAACAATCTCCCCAAGCCGTCGTGCAGTGCCGCTTGGTGCATCCTTCTTGAATCGATGATGAGCCTCAATGATTTCGATGTCAAAAGTATCTTTCAGTCTTTGAGCAACAAGTCGTGTCAGCGAAAAGAGCAGATTGACTCCAAGGCTCATATTGGGAGAGGCAATCACAGGGTTACTCTCTGCAACACTCCGAATTACTTCCCAATGCTCTTGGCCGAGACCTGTTGTACCTACAATGATTCCACATTTTTTCCCCTCTATTGCTCTTAATGTGGATATTGTCGACTGCAGTGAAGAAAAATCGATAATTACCGATCCTGCCACATCAATACTCTCAATGGCATCGATGACCTTAAGATCAAGAGGCCCCCTGCCAATGCAGACGCCATAATCGTTTCCGGTTTGAGGATGTCCCTTATATTCCACACAAGCACGCAGTTTAAGCGTATTATCGGAAAGAACTATTGATGCAATCTCAGCACCCATTCGTCCCAGGGCACCAACTAAAATTATGTCCCGTGGCATACATCACCCCTGAATTTTTATATTACATGAACGGAGTACGGTAATCAATGACTCTTTATTGCGCCCAGTTAAATTAACCAGTGGTAAACGGACCGATCCGGCATTCAACCCCATTAGATTCATCGCTGTTTTGACTGGAGCCGGACTGGTTTCGATAAACATGGACTGACTCAACGGATAGAGCTCCTCATGTAATCTCAGAGCTTCAGCACAATTTCCATTCAGGTAATTATCTATCAACGCTACCATTTTTTCGGGAACGATATTAGCCACTACAGAGATAACACCTTTGCCACCAACGGATAGTATCGGCAATGTAAGTGCATCATCCCCTGAAAGAAGAGTAATTTTATTACCACAAAGACGATGAATCTCTGATATCTGCCCGACATTACCACTCGCCTCTTTAACTGCAAGTACATTTTTCAGTTCGCACAGACGAAGAACTGTTTCAGGCAACAGATTAACCCCTGTTCTTCCCGGAACATTATAAACCACCATCGGAATCGAAATTGAATCATTGATGGTTTTATAATGCTGAAACATACCTTCCTGTGTTGGTTTATTGTAGTAGGGTGTAATACAGAGTATCGCATCAGCGCCCATCTGTTGTGCGTGTTTTGCAGCATTGATTGATTCACGTGTGTTGTTAGACCCCGCACCAGCAATAATCTGGACTCGTTTTTTTGCCTGATCAATAACAATGTCCACAACCCTGTTATGTTCTTCCCATGAGAGCGTTGCAGATTCCCCTGTGGTGCCGCATGGAACGATACCTGCAACCCCGCCATTTATTAAAAACTCGACATGATTCCGAAGTGCCTGCTCATTTAAAGTTCCATCGGCAGTAAATGGAGTGACTATCGCGACATAACAACCTTTAAATTCCACGATTACCTTCTTTCATAAAAAATATGCCGGGTTAGATTCTAATCCCGGCATATTTAAGCTCAAAAAGTTACAGATCCGGTCTTATTCTTCTTTTACTACCCATACCTTAAGATTAGCACTTACATTTTTATAAAGATTAATCTTCACAGTATAGACTCCAAGCTGCTTGATCGGCTCGGCAAGATCGACGTGACGTTTCTCCACATCAAAACCTTCTTTTTTAAGGAATTCAGCAATTTCCTGAGCAGAAACAGAGCCGTATATTTTATCTTCCTCGCCAACTTTGACTGGAATCGTACACGGTGTCTGTTCAATTTTAACCGCCAGATCCTTTGCTCCACCCTGCTTAACAACTTCACGCTTCTCAGCAAGCCGCTTTGCCTCAGCAACCTTTTTTCTATTTCCTTCAGTTGCAGGAACAGCTATGCCCTGCGGTAAAAGAAAGTTGCGAGCATATCCATCTTTAACAGGAACGACATCCATGGATTTACCCAAACCTTCATAATCTTTTATTAAAACCACTTCCATTACAAAGACTCCTATATGATAGTCGTTTAGTTATCGAATATTTTCTGCAACAAATGGCAATAAAGCCAGGTGCCTGGCACGTTTAATTGCAACGGCCAGTTTCCTCTGATTCTTTGCGGTAACACCGGAAAGTCTGCGTGGAACTATCTTTCCGCGTTCAGTCACGTATCGACCGATAATCCTGATATCTTTATAGTCTGGTTCCACAGCGTTCTGTTCAAACCAGCAAACTTTTTTTGTTCTTCTTCTTAGTGCATTCATAAATTGATTTCTCCTTAAACCAGTGTGTTCACCCTTGTTAATCCCTATTTCTCATATCGTCGTCATCACCGTCGGTATCAATTACAGGGCGTTCCTTACGATTGGCAACAGCTGCACGTGCTATATCATTTTTGACATTTCTAACGCATGTCAGATGTCGAAGCACACTTTCGTTTAATTTAAAATGTTTTTCAAGTGCAAGTACAACATTACCTTCGCCTTCATAGTTGAAAACGACATACACTCCGGTTCTTTTCTTTTTTATGCTGTAGGCAAGTTGCCTCTTTCCCCAGGAATCAATTCTTTCAAGAGTTGCGCTTTGACTGATAACATCTTCGATAGCCTTCTGTTCCTTCTGAACAACTTCATCAGGAAGTGTGCCATCAAACAAAACTACTGTTTCATACGGCCTTTTCACATTGTCCTCCTACGGTCAAGGGCACCAGACTGCCGGATCCAGTGCAGGATTTATTTGTTATATCTATTCATGACAGTATCTACACTGTCTGTTGTAAGCATCTTCATCGCCGAAGCAGCCTTTGGTAAAACATCTTCAAGTACTGTTTCCTCAGCTGCAGAAAATGAACCAAGCACAAAATCGATAATGTCAGTGCCTGGCGGAAGTGGTCCTATACCGACCCTGATTCTCGGGTATTTATCACCAATCTGAGAAGATATCGATTTTAAACCGTTGTGTCCGCCATGCGACCCACTACGCCTGACTCTGATTGTTCCACAAGCGATATTGAAATCATCAACAACTACAATAACCGATGAAACAGGGACCTTAAACTTATCCATCAATCCCCGTACTGCATCTCCCGAACGATTCATGTAGGTAGCTGGCTTTGCCACCAGAATTGAATCATCTGCAGAAAATGTACAATCAGCTTCGCACGCTTGAAACATTAACGGATTTTCGAAAGATCTGCTGAACTTGTCAGCAGCCCGAAAACCAATGTTATGTCTTGTTGCCCGATACTTTTCTCCCGGATTACCCAGTCCGACAATGAGCCATTTCACCGTTTCCGGCTGTGTTGTCCGGGAGAATATTTTTTTTACAAAGGTTAAAAAACCCATCAATTTACTTTAGCAGTTATTTTTTACCCTTGGCAGGCGCTACAGCTTTAGCTGCTGGTGCCCCCTTCGCAGGAGCTGCCGCTGCCGCTTCACCACCCTCAGCCGCACCTTCAGTTGCAGCTTCACGAATTGGATGAGTAACAGTCGCCAGCACTTCTTCCGGGTACTCCTTGAATATTACATTTGGAACAACAACATCACGCACATGAATTGAATTACCAATATTAAGGGCGCTTACATCAACGGTAATTTTCTCGGGAATGTCCATTGGAAGACATTCGATTGAAACAGTTTTGACCGGATGATCAAGAATACCATGATTTTCCTTTACTCCGACAGGAATTCCTGCAAGTTCCAGAGGCACACGTACAGTAACTTTTTCAGTCATAGCAACATGCTGAAAATCGACGTGAATGAAGGACTCTTTTTTGAGAACATGCCGCTGAATATCTTTAATAACAGCAATAGAATCATCCTGAGACTGTCCCAATCCGAGATCAACCAGATGAGTTGTTTTTCTCTGTCTGACAAGAGTAGCAAACTCTCGTGCATTAATTTCAATATGGACAGAATCTCTGTTGTGCCCATAGTATACTGCTGGTACCCATCCCTGAACACGAGCTTTACGAGTATAGGATTTGCCAGTTCCCGAGCGCTGCCGTGATGTCAGTTTAATAATTTCCAAAGTAAGATCCTCCCCGGATTAGTTCCCCGGATTCATCCAAAAGTGTAGAACTATATCAACAAAAAAATTAGCTGGGGCGGAAGGATTCGAACCTCCGAATGCGAGGACCAAAACCTCGAGACTTGCCACTTGTCGACGCCCCAGTAGAATCGGCAATCGTTGAATATATATCAGGATTTTCCGATAAAAAAGTTTTTTTTGTGGAATAATAAATTCAGGAAAACATTTTTTAAAAAATAAGGAGTCCTCAACACTCCTCAGTGAATTCTTCACCACTGGCAGATACCATCGAAAGCTCGTTGTCACAATGGTTTAATTCCGCTTCAAATGCATCAAGAACGATCGTTTCGATTTTCTTGCGCATTTCATTATTAATCGGGTGGGCAATATCCTGAAATGTTCCCTTGGGAGTCCTCCTGCTCGGCATGGAGACGAAAAAGCCATTGCTCCCACTGATAACCCGCAACCCCCTCACAACAAAACAATCGTCTAATGTAATTGTCACAAAAGCCTTTAAGCGCTCCTCATTTTTTAGGGTAACCCTAACCTCAGTAATATCCAAGGTGTTCCTCCGGAAAAATGTGTATGATGACATTCCTTGAAATCAACTTCTATATAATATATCCACACATCCTCTGATTTTCCATGATTTGTAAAACATTCCGTAATTTTAATCCAGAATGATCATCTTTGCAGGCACTCTATTTAATATCAGGTGTAATGTTCCTGCAAATCTTATCAATATCAAAGCCATCCAGCCCCAATGTACCCATACGATATTTGAATATCAATTCATTGCTTTGAGATAACCTGCGTGCCAACTCGCGTGCTATGTTCAGAATTAAAAGTGAAAACAATGTTTTGTCAGTTTCAAAAATCTCCATCAGTACAGTCCTGCTTAAAACAAGTAGCATTGATTCCTCAACAGCAACTGCAGAGGCACTATGTTTCTGGATTCCAATCACAGATGCTTCACCAAGACAGTTGCCGCTGCCAAATCGCATAAGTTCAAACGGCTCGTTCCTGAGCCCCAGTACAATCGACACCGTTCCTCTCAATATTACGAAAATTTCAGTAGCTGGCGAGTTCTCTTCAATTATTATTGTACCTGGCTCAAAGCTTAAAACCTCACATCGATCACAGACCATCCGGATATTCGCTTCGTCAAATCCCGAAAAAACAGTCACATTTTTCAGAATCGGAGCCATTTCGTTGAATGAAAATGCATTGTCACCCATCTTTGTGTTCTCTTTTCTGCGTGAATAGTAATTCCCGGTTTATAATTTCCAGAAAACCGTAGTAGATTGACTCGTTTTTCTGGATTATACACCGCTTTCAACGCAACAGTAAAAACATTTTTTTCAGTTCCGATTTTTTTAAAGTGTTGTATCGATCTTTTTTGTATTTTTCAACGCGTAACCGTTGTTCAGGCGTATTATAGACAATATACAACCAGAACACCGTTTATGATGTCTAAAATTGATGCAGTAAATACTTGATCTGTTCCTGCGTTATATTTTACTGCAGATTGAGAACCATTCTGCTCAAAACAGACAGAGTGTTTCTTTTTAACCTGAATCCGTGCAACGCTATCTGGTTGATCGTTTTTTCTGAAAGGCTGAACAATGAATTTACTTAATAAAATATCACGGCAGATTTTCTGGCAGATAATGTCAAGACCGTTCGTTCATTTTTTAGTCAGAAGAAACTACAATTTTAAACTAACCCCCCAATCTGAACGATTCCCGAAACCCCCATTTTTAGCTGTTGCCAATCATGGAACATTCTTTGACCCCTGGCTTGTCGGTGTCTACAGTAACACTCCTCTTGCTTACATGGTGAATGATGACGGATTCAGAGGCAAATCAGTCTCCTCATGGTATCTTAGAAATATCGGAGCCATTCCAAAAAAGAAAGGTGCATCAGATTTTAAAGCAATGAAAGCCGCTCTATCAACCCTCAATAATGGCTTTCCTGTCTTTATCTTTCCTGAGGGACAGACTACATGGGACGGACAAACACAACCACTGTTTAAAGGATTGGAGAAAATTGTAAAGAAAGTTCAGTGCCCGCTTGTAATGATAAAATTCCAGGGAAATTTTCTCTCCAGACCATGGTGGGCAAAAACAATCCGTAAGGGCCGTATCCTGATCACTCTTAAAACAGTCCCCGCTCAACAGATTGCAACGATGTCTTCAGATGATATTTTTGACAAACTTAAAGACTATATTACCTGCAATGATATCAAGGATCCTGTTAACCAAAACGTCCCCTTTTCAGGAAAAGATCTGGCTGAAGGGCTTGAACTGTTTACCTGGATCTGTATCAACTGCAAAAGAGAAGACACGCTGAACATGTCACACGACGTAATCACCTGCAGCCATTGCGGCAGTTCCTGGAAAATTGACGGGCACTGCAGACTGTCTGCTGTCAGTGGATCTACTCAGACAGAAATTGTTGATCTGTGGGACTGGTCCCAGATGCACAAACAGGAAGTAATCAATAAAATCAACAGCAACACCGAACATTTGACAAAAAACGATACAGCAACCTTGTGGATTGAAAATGAGGAAAAAGTTTTTCAACCCCAAACTACCGGAATACTTGAACTGACCAGAAATAATCTCCGTTTTTCGACTTCCTCAGAAAAAAGTGTTTGGGATAATGCGGTGATCAGGGAATATGTAATACAGAAAAAAGATACCTTTGAATTTCGTGACGATAAAAGTTCCTACCGTTTTACATTCAATGGACACAGCGCTATGAAATGGGTATACTATTTCAGATATCTTAACAATTTCCAGAAATGTGAAGAGCAGGGATACTACTGATCATCTCAATGCGGTGGTCGAAAGTTTACCAGTTTTTCAATTAACTGACGATCCGCCGTTATTCCGCGATGCCCTGCGTACGCCAGCACAAATGAATACCTCAACAATTTTACCGAACTCGAATCGATCTGTTCCCACGAGTTTGCATAAAAATGCTGCTTGCAGAAATCCGGATAGGTAACGAAGAGATCCCCGACAAATGCAATACTGTCCTGAAGAATAAACGTGCAGGACCCACGGGTATGCCCGGGAGTATGAACAACCCTGATTCTGATTCCATACTCATCAAGTGTGTCATTATCGTGCAGAATCAGATCCGGAGCGCAAACCTGTGGCTTTAATACCTTTTCCGCTAAGGGTAGTATACCTCTGCCCACATGACCGAACCCTCTTACATTGGTAAGATCGGTGAATCCATCACACAACGCCTGAGAATCCGCCTGATGAATCGCGACCTTAGCACCAGAAAAATTCTTCAGGGGCAACACATTTCCAAAATGATCATAATGTGCATGAGTAAGGAGGATCAAACGAAGCAGCTTGTTCAGTGACTTTATTTTTTTAATTATTTTTTCCTGAAATTGCGGATACCCTGCATCAATCAGATAGAGTGCACTTTTCGTTTCAAGAATAAAAATGTTAACCCCGAAATTCTCAACTCTGTGAATAGTTTCAACTGCGGGATCTGCAAAAGAACCCGAAAACCAGACAATAATCACCAGAACTACCGGGATAAACAGATTCTTAAACATTCTCATGGTTAACCGCTACTACAAAATTTTATGACACCAGTTATGCCGGTCTTCCATCTCGCCATACTGGATACCCTGAAAAGTTTTGAACAGCTTTGTGAGCACCTCTCCAGCCTGCGATTCATTCCCGAATGTATACACTTTATCTCCACGTGTAATAGAATAGACAGGAGTTATGACTGCCGCTGTTCCACAGGCACCAATCTCGGCAAATGTAGTTATTTCATCAAAGAGCACCGGCCTGCACTCTACAATCATACCCATATCAGCGGCAACCACCTGAAGACTCTTGTTTGTTATTGAGGGAAGAATCGAAGTAGAGGCAGGTGTCACGTAGCGGTTATCCTTTGTTATTGCAAAGAAATTTGACGTCCCAAACTCATCAACATACTTATGTGAAGCAGAATCAAGGTACAAACTTATCGGAAAACCTTCATCTTTACCAGTGAAATCACCTTGCATTGCGGAAGCATAATTGCCAGCAGCTTTTACATTGCCAACTCCATGCGGGGCAGCCCTGTCATACCTCTCCTGAACAAGTGCCCTGACAGGAAAAAAACCATCTTTGTAGTACGGCCCCACAGGCATACACAAAAGTAAAAAAATAAAATCCTCAGAAGGATGGATACCAACATGCGGGCTTGACCCAATAAGTAAAGGGCGCAGATAAAGGCTTGCACCTGTACCATAAGGCGGCACCCATTCTCTGTTCTCTTTCACCACTTGTCGAACCGCTTCATTGAAAAGATCTGCAGGCGGAGCAACCATCATTAACCGCTGAGCTGTAGCATTCATTCTATATGCATTTTCATCGGGACGAAAAACAGCAACACTTCCATCCGCTTGAGAAAATGCCTTCATCCCTTCAAAACACGCCTGACCGTAATGAAGACAGGTTGCTGCAACATGTAACTGCATCATGATGTCGGTACAGACCTGTATCTGCCCCCACTTCCCTTTTGTATAATCTATCCTGACATAACTATCAGTCTGCATATATTTAAAACCTAAATTCTTCCAATCGATCTGCAAAGCCATAACGCCATCCCGAACATGTTAAAGTTATCAGTTATCAGTAAACCGTATATAGTAATTTCTTCACCCTTAACACTTCCTTTTAAAGTGTAATGTGTGAAATTGAACTAGTACCAGCATAGGTAATCGTATAACTCTCCTTTATTTTCATCCACCCTGATTTCTCTTAGATGGACATTCTTCTTACAAGTCCCCTGCGGGGAATTTATAGAGCGAGTTCAATTATCTCTGCTGCATTCTCATTCTCATTTTCACCCTTCACCCTTCACCCTTCCCCTCAAACTATCTTTCATTAATTTGTATTTTAAGCTATCGATAAGAGCGATCCATGATGCCTCAATTACATTCGAAGAGACTCCTACAGTTCCCCACCGATCGATTCCGTCAGTTGATTCTATAAGCACACGGACTTTCGCACCAGTACCATCACTTCCATCAAGAACGCGCACCTTAAAATCATCAAGCTTCACTGCCTGCAGTGATGGAAAGAATTTTTTCAGCGCTTTGCGCAGTGCATTATCAAGAGCATTTACCGGTCCATCGCCCTCAGCTGCGGTATGCTCGTAAGTGTCACCTTCATATACCTTTATCGTAGCTTCAGAAAATCCACGTCCATCAGAACGCTTCTCCTCCATCACTCTGTACCCTGCAACAGTAAAAGGCTCTTCAAGGTCTTCGAGCATTTGACGGGCAATCAACTCAAAAGATGCATCAGCAGCCTCAAACTGATACCCTTCGGATTCCATTACCTTAACTTTGTTCAGAAGGCTTTTTACCCTGGGATCTTTTTTATCAAAAGAAAAATTGAGTGAACTTAACCGTTCCAGTATAGTGCTTGATCCAGCCTGATCTGAAACAACAAAATGACGCTTGTTCCCGACAAGATCCGGTAATATGTGCTCAAACGAGTGCCTGACCTTTCTGACACCATCGGCATGCGCTCCCGCTTTGTGGGAAAATGCAGCCTCACCTACATACGGTAAACGAATATTTGGAGTAATATTGCATATTTCCGATATAAAAACCGATAGCGAAGTCAGCGTCGCTAACTGGTTTTCTGAAATTAGTCTGAAGTTGCGCTTTATCTGAAGATTTGGAATTATCGTGCAGAGATTTGCGTTTCCACACCGTTCCCCAAGCCCATTAATTGTCCCCTGAACCTGCACAGCTCCCTCCATAACAGCCAGACACGATGACGCTTCAGCGCAACCGCTGTCGTTATGCATGTGGATCCCCAGCGGAGCACCAATTTTCTTTTTGACATCAAGAAATATCCTGAGCAACTCATCCGGTAATAAACCACCATTGGTATCACATAAAATTATGTAATCAGCTCCCCCATCCTGCGCTGCATGAAGGGTCTTTACAGCATAATCCGGATCAGCTTTGTATCCATCAAAAAAGTGCTCTGCATCATAGATGACTTCGGACATGTTCTTTTTAAGGAATTCGACCGAACTGTTAATCATTGACAGGTTCTCATCAAGAGTAGTATTGATTACCTTTTCAACATGCAGATTCCAACTTTTTCCAAATATTGTCGCAACCGGCGCCCCGGTCTCCACAAGCATTTTTAAAAATGGGTCTTCAGAAGCCACTACGCCAGGCCGGCACGTACTGCCAAACGCAGCAATCTTCGCCTTTAGTTTCAGCGATCTGACCTTTTTGTAATACTCCGTATCAATTGCATTGGTCGGATTCGGCCATCCACCCTCGATATAGTGTATTCCCGAATCGTCAATCTTTTCGGTTATTGTCAGCTTATCATTCAACGACAGACTTATACCCAGGGCCTGATTCCCATCCCGTAATGTTGTGTCATATAACGTGACCTTATGCAATTTACGTTCCTTTACCGGGATCTCTCCCAAGTTTACTATAGGGAATTCCCATCTGACACCAGTATTCTGGAGTTGCCAGATACCAGCCAGTCAGTTGTGGGAATCCTGACTTTGCTTTACTATAACCAATGGTTTACCACCAATCACTCCGCACTGGAATGATCAGCTCACCATTGAAGCTATCATATCTCCGATTTCTCTGGTCCCCATACCCATTTTTCCGGCTGATAGACTCTTTATTTTACCAGATGCAAGAACTGCTGTAACCGCTGCATCAATTGCTGCGGCAGCATTTGTTTCGCCAAGCGTTTCAAGCATCATTCCACCGGAGCAGATTGCGGCAAGCGGATTGATTATATTCTGACCGGTATATTTCGGAGCACTTCCACCAATAGGTTCAAACATCGAAACACCTTCAGGATTGATATTACCACCTGCGGCTATACCCATTCCACCCTGAATCATAGCACCAAGATCAGTAATAATGTCTCCAAAGAGATTCTCAGTTACAATAACATCGTAAAATTCAGGGCTCTTCACCATCCACATGGTGCATGCATCAACATGGTTGTAATCCTGTTTGATATCTTTGTAATCCGCATCACCAACTTCTTTGTGAGTGCGTACCCAGAGATCACCCGCATAGGTAAGAACATTGCATTTATGAACAAGGGTCAATGTTTTCTTCCTGTTGCGTTTACGTGTATAGTCATATGCATAGCGTATGCACCGCTCGACAACCGGCCGTGAATATACCATGACCTGAGTTGCAATCTCCTGATTTGTCCCGACCATCGCAGCACCACCCATACCAGTGTAGATACCACCGGAATTCTCTCGGATGACAACGAAATCGATATGTTCCGGGCCTTTATCCTTAAGTGGCGAATCAACATTAGGATACAGTTTTACCGGTCTGAGATTAATATACTGATCAAGTGCAAAACGCAACTTGAGAAGGATTCCCAATTCGAGGATTCCAGGTTTTACATCAGGATGACCGATTGCTCCAAGATAGATTGCATCAGATTTTCTGAACTCCTCAATAGCTGAATCCGGCAGCGTCTCGCCGGTACGTTTATAACGTTCACCGCCAAAATCATAATTTGTAAAGTTGAGCGAAAAATTATTTTTTGCAGCGACAGCTTTGAGTACCTTGATACCCTCATTTATTACTTCCGGACCGGTTCCATCACCGGGCATCAACGAGATATTATAGCTTTTCATCTTGACAGATCCTTTTTGGTTTGATATTTCAGTTAGTTAATTTTTCTATTTGACAGCAGTTCCAGGTCGAATGCAGAACAGTTCCCTAAAAATCAATCACTCACCTACCGGTAGTTTTCTGTTGAACAATTTCATGCGGGCAATCTTATTAATAACATTCATATATGCGAGCGCAGACGCTTCAACAATATCGGTACTCGCAGCAGTACCTGTAAATACCCCCTCAGATGCACGCGCAATGACCGTCACTCTACCCTGAGCTTCCCGCCCCTCGGTTATCGAATCGATGTGGAAGTTTTCAATGGTTATTTTGTATCCGATAATTCTATCAATCGCTTTTGTAGCAGCATCAACAGCACCATCCCCGCATGATGCTTCCTGCATTGATTTTCCATCAAAGGAAACCCGTGCTGTTGCTGTTGGTATTGTACCCCGTCCACTTGACACATTAAGGTACTCGAGTACATACCGGTCTTTGAAATCATCATTGTTTTTAGATTCCATCAGCGTAATGAGATCATCATCATACACCGTTCCTTTTTTATCGGCCAACTCCTTGAACTTCAGATAGAAAACATCAACATCAAAGTCACTTTCAGAATAGCCAAGACTGAGCAGCCGTGATTTTACCATGTGACTTCCGGAACGACTTGTCAGATTCATACGGTTATCCTTAAGCCCTACGGATTGAGGAGTCATAATCTCATAAGTCTTTTTTGCTTTCAGCACACCATCCTGATGGATACCGGATGAGTGTGAGAACGCATTACTGCCAACCACCGCTTTATTGGGCTGAACAGGCATGCTGCAGATTTCGCGTACCAGTTTACTAGTACGCATAATTTCTCTTGTATCAACATTTATTTTAAGTTTGAAATAATCTTTACGCACTTTGAGCGCCATCACCACCTCTTCAAGTGCAGCATTACCGGCACGTTCTCCTATGCCGTTCATGGCGCACTCGATCTGCCGCGCTCCATGAGCTACAGCGGTAAGTGAATTGGCTGTGGCCATACCAAGATCATTGTGACAATGAACCGATATTACAGCTTTATCGATATTGGGAACCCTGTTGAAAATATCATCGAAAATTGATGCAAAATGTTCTGGTACGGTATACCCTACTGTATCAGGTATATTTATTGTCGATGCACCAGCCTCAATTGCGGTTTCTACTATACGACAAAGAAAGTCACCGCCTGTGCGCCCCGCATCCTCTGCGCTGAACTCGACATCAGGACAAAGCTTCCGGGCAAGCTTTACATGCACCCTCACAAGTTCAAGAATTTCATCTTCACTCTTTCGCAACTTTTTTTCTGTGTGTATTGCAGATGTTCCAATAAATATGTGTATGCGCGGTCTTTTTGCCGGCTTTACAGCTTTAGCACAGGAAAGGATATCTTTTTCTACCAGACGCGCAAGTCCACAGATAACCGGCCCGTCGACCTCACGGGCAATCGTAGAAACAGACTCAAAATCCCCCGGTGATGACACTGGAAAACCGGCTTCAATGATATCAACATTCAGACGTGCCAGCTGCCGTGCAATCCTGAGTTTCTGATCAACGCTGAGACTTGCAATAAGCGCCTGCTCACCATCACGCAATGTAGTATCGAAAATCAAAACCGTATCTTTCATGATTCATCCTCTCGGGAAACTGTCGCTGCAAAACAGCAATGATCCGCAGCGACAGCAGAAACCTTGACTTATTTAATCAGGCAATCAGTTACCCTGACGTCCTTTGATACCTTTGGTATCTTTCGTAATTTCCTTAGCCTTTTCTTTCGGACGAAGGCTGCGTGCAGCTTTACCTGCAAGCCACATCTCTGAGTTACCCATTACAGAAAGCTCCTTGTCCAGAAGCTCCTTATAGTTTTCTTTACCGCAGGCAGTAAGAACTCTTTTTGTCTCTTTTCCGCTTTTTACAGATTCATACAGTTCTTTAAAAACCGGCAGTGTTGCCTTCTTGAACTTTGGTTTCCAGTCCAGAGCACCACGCTGAGCAGTAGCAGAACAGTTTCCATACATCCAGTCCATACCGTTCTCATCAACAAGACGGATAAGACTCTGTGTGAGTTCTTCGACGGTTTCGTTGAAAGCTTCTGAGGGGCTGTGACCACCTTTACGAAGTACATCATACTGTGCTTCCATGATACCGGCAAGAGCGCCCATGAGCACACCACGCTCACCAGTAAGATCACTGTACACTTCATTTTCGAATGTTGTCGGGAACAGATATCCTGAACCGATACCAATACCAAGAGCGATACAACGTTCTTCAGCGCGACCGGTTGCATCCTGAAATACAGCAAAACTGGAGTTGATCCCTGCACCTGAAAGAAAATTGCGACGTACATTAAGACCGCTACCCTTAGGCGCAACGAGAATAACATCGACATCTGACGGTGGAACGACTTTTGTCATTGTCTTGTAAACAATTGAGAAACCGTGTGAGAAGTACAGTGCAGAACCAGGCTGCAGATGTTTTTTGACGGTTGGCCAGATTGCCATCTGGGCAGCATCAGAAACCAGCATCTGTACGATTGTTGCCTTTTCAACAGCTTCTTCAATATCAAAAAGTGTCTTTCCAGGAACCCAGCCATCTTTTACTGCACGATCCCAGTCCTTTTTAATCGATTTCTTCTGTCCGATAATAACGTCAAAGCCGTTATCTTTCAGATTAAGTGCCTGTGCAGGCCCCTGAACGCCGTAACCGATAATTGCGATCACTTCACCTTTGAGAACTTTTTTTGCCTTCGCCAGTGAAAATTCCTTGCGTGTAATAACTTCTTCTTTGACGCCACCGAAATCGATAATTGCCATAAAAAGGGCTCCTTCCGATTATTGTTAGTTAACTAGTTAATTATTTTATGAAAACTGATTATTATACACCTAATCTCTCGAGCGCGAAATCGCAGTCGCACCAGAACGAACAAGCCCTCTTATGCCGTAAGGCTTGATCATCTGGATAAAATCATTGATACTCTCTGTTGCCCCAGTCAACTCAAGAACCAGATTTGAAGGGACCGTCGAGAGTACTCTGGCACCAAAAATGGAACACAGTTCAAGCACTTCCCTGCGGGTTTCCGTTGAATTATCAACCTTAACAAGTACAACTTCCCGCACAATCAGCGGTTCGTCAATATAATCGGTAACGTTAATTATATCGATCAAACGATCGAGCTGCTTAAATATCTGTCCAAGGATACTTTCCTCACCATAGACAACAATGGTCATTTGTGAGACCGAAGGATCTTCGGTCTCAGCAACAGAAAGACTAGTAATATTGTAACCACGGCTCGAAAACAGTCCGGAAACCCGGGATAATGCTCCGCTGTGATTCTCAACAAGTAAAGATAGAACATGTCTTTTCATTATCCCTCCAGAATGTCATCAAGAGATTTGCCTGCCGGTACCATTGGAAAAACATTTTCCTCTGGCGAAACAATAAACTCCATCAGAGCAGGTCCATTAACCGCAAATCCGTCTTTTATTACCTGCAACACCTGTTGAGGCGTTTCAGCCCTGAACGCCGCAATATTGTATCCCTTCGCGACTGCAACAAAATCAGGTACATACTGCTTTTTGCATGCACCGATTCCAACACAGGAACTACAGAGAAATCCACCACGCATACAGGTTGAACTATAGCGATGGTCATAAAAAAGTTCCTGCCACTGACGAACCATACCCAGAAACGTGTTATTCAGAATGATAATCTTAACAGGAATATTATTAATCGACAAGGTAGCCAGTTCCTGAATATTCATCTGAATCGAACCGTCTCCCCCGATGACCATGACTGGTTTACCATCAATCCCCATCGCAGCACCCATCGCTGCAGGAAGACCAAAGCCCATTGTTCCGAGACCACCGGAAGTCAATAGAGTACGTGGCGCATTACATCTGAAATACTGTGCCGTCCACATCTGATGCTGCCCAACTTCTGTCGCAACAACAGCATTACCACCAGTAAATTTATACAACTCCTCGATCACCATCTGTGGCTTAATCACACTCTCTGATGATGTATAGGTGTAGAGTTTCTCACCTTTCCACCCGGATACCTTCGTATTCCACTCGTTTTTGGGGCGGGCAGAGGATTTTTCGATAAGCAACCTGAGTGCAGTTTTTGCATCCGCAACAACCGGAACATCCACTTTGACTATTTTCGATATGGTTACCGGATCGATATCGATGTGAACAATAGATGCATTAGGCGCGAAGTTAGCAACAAAACCCGTCACCCGGTCATCAAAACGCACCCCTATCGACAAAATAAGATCAGCTTCCTGAATTGAATAATTAGCTGTCTTTGCCCCATGCATTCCAGGCATCCCGATGAAAAGCTCATGTTCTGCCGGAAAAGTTCCCATCCCCATCAGGGAGGTTGTCACTGGAATATTCGTTTTCTCGGCAAAAATCCGTAACTCCTCATATGCACCGGCATGATTCACACCCCCACCCGCAAATATCAGGGGCTTTTTTGAGCCAGAAAGCAGCTCTACAGCTTTATCAATCTGAGCAATATCACATTCGACAACCGGGTTATAACTTCTTATTGATACAGTCTCAGGGTACTGGTAATCATCAAGAACCGCGCGCGAAACATCGACGGGTATATCTACAAGGACCGGACCAGGCCGACCGGTAGATGCAATATAAAAAGCTTTCCTGATTATCTCCGGAAGTTCCTTTACAGATCGTACCAGAAAATTATGTTTTGTGATTGGCCTGCTGATTCCAACGACATCGGCTTCCTGAAATGCATCAGTGCCCAGAAGAGGAGTCGCCACCTGACCAGTTATGGCTACCATTGGTATCGAATCAAGATAAGCAGTAGCTATGCCAGTTATCAGATTGGTGGCACCCGGTCCGGATGTCGCAAGACAAACACCCACTTCACCTGTAGCCCGGGCATACCCGTCAGCTGCATGAGCTGCGGCCTGTTCATGTCGGGTCAGAACGAATGTAAATTCCTTTGTTTCGTAAATAACATCAAAGATCGGAATGACTACCCCGCCGGGGTATCCAAATAACACCTTGACATTTTCACGAATAAGCGCATCGATTAATATCTGCGCACCTGTCTTTTTCAAATTCTCCTCCCGTACCGATCACAGTGGTCCAATCTGCAGTGACTGGATTTAGAACTCATCCCTGATACTTCAAGTCAGAAAAATTTTCATTTACGCCCATTTGAAATACTTTGTTATCATCAGATCTCAATTGGACTATATAATAAAGAAATTCAGTGGATGAAAATACGAACTTCTCCTTGAATAATCAAGCGAATATAATTATAAAAATAAAAAAAGCCTGCCATCCCAGCGGGAGGCAGGCTTGATTTTTTACGTTTTTTGTATACTTCTACAAACCTGCACTCCCACTGGAGAGTAAAATAATACCACTGTTAATGACAATAGGATCCAGCAGATTATTAATCAGGTTTAATGTATTCATACAATAAATGTAAATAATAGTAAATACGAAGTCAATCATTTTTTTAATTATCATGCAACACAGTGCTCTGAAATGAACCTATCACGTCCTGAACCACCACTGTTAATGCACAATAAAAGGAATTAATTTTGTGACAAACAGTCATCTCGCCACAAACAATTACTCTGATCGCATGTTCGTGAGGCTGTTTTAAAACAAGGATAATTGCCTTCAGCTTTTTGAATCGCCAGAATCAGTTCGTTCTTTTTCATTTTACTTCCAGAAATCCCCATCTCCCTGGCTTTTTTTTTGATTTCTGTCATCTCTACCATTCGTCTCTCCTTTGAAAATATTGGATCATTTAAATTATTCAGGTGTGCTATGCAATATCTGGCATTGTAAACTTCACCCAGGTATTAACATCGAGGACACTCCGTTCAAAAACAAGTCTACAATTTTTTTTTCACTAATTCAAGATATTTTAATTTCAGATATTACAAAAAAAATACTCAACCAAATCAATTTACAAATACGCACTTATACATTTGAAGAGTGAAGTCAGAAGTGTGAAGTGTGAAATGAAGAAAGACCTCAATCATCTTATTTTCCCTTCCTCCTTCCTCCTTCATCCTTCATCCATCCTCCTTCATCCTTCATCCTTCACCCTTCACCATTCACCATTCACCATTCACCATTCACCATTCACCATTCACCATTCACCATTCACCATTCACCATTCACCAT
>JAFGIN010000022.1 GCA_016929595.1 Chitinispirillaceae bacterium | reverse complement strand
TTGGGGTAAGAATAGTCCGACCTGCTTCTTGATCACGATAATCTTTAGGGTCCATTTAAAAATCCTGTTTATACGAAAGTGTAAATACGGCATATCTATATTAACACTTTATGGTATAAATGTAAATATGGAACAGGTGTATTTACATTTTATCTGGATAATGTAAGTACTCTATTCAAAAGGAGCGCCCCATGAAACCGCTCGTGTTACTGCGTCTAATCCAGATATCCCAAAGGAAGTAGCCGGCAAGAAGTGGTATGAAATGCCTAGTATTTGGTGGAATACAGTTGAAAGATTATCATGGACGATGGTGGGTAAGCCGGCAACCTATGGATGAAAGTTTAGGCCGGTTCGATTAGCGAATGAATAACCCCCTATTTGACTATAAAATCAGGAGAAAATATGTATAATTTTAATACTTGCATAAAAAACCGACTTTGTTACCACAAATCGCTTTTGAAACCTTAGACTTTTGTTTGCTTTATCACAATTGAAATTATCCATAATTAATGGTGGAAAATGTGATGAGAATCATCCTTGACCGAAAATTTATATACGAAATACACCACCTCAATCGAGAAGAAGCAAATAGCTCATACGTTTGTATCCTGCCTGGGCGACACCCTGTACGCCAGAATGAGAAAGGACAACGAAATTCTGTTCTAAACCGAACCACCGCTGTTGTATTCGAGCACTGTACCCGGAAACCTGCCGGTATCATTCAGTGCTCCATGTTACTGTCCTTATCCGGATTGTTCTTTAGCCTAATACATCCTTTTTCGCAATAAATAAAGCGTCCGCTTATCCCTTTGGCTTAGCGGTACGGGAGCACAAACAGGGATCTGGGTGATCCAGGCGACCGACGGTATCGCTGTTATTATAAACCAACACATTACAGGTAATTAATAATTCTCGGCGGACAGAGAGGGTAAAAACAATGAAAATCAACATTCTTGATTTAATCGATTTCAATAAAGTCGACACCCTACTTGAAGGTTTCAATAAATCCACAGGATTTGTGACAGCCATTCTCGATCTTGATGGAAATGTTTTGTCTAAATCAGGATGGAGAGAAATTTGCACTGAATTTCACCGAATCAACCCCGAAACCTCAAAAAAATGTACGATCAGCGATACGTTATTAGCCGGGAAAATGGAAGCAGGCGAAAAATATCATTTTTATAAATGTTTGAATGGACTAATTGATGTGGCGGTTCCTATTGTAATTAATGGAGAACATATTGCCAACCTGTTTTCCGGACAATTCTTTTTTGAAGAACCTGACCGTGATTTTTTTATTAGGCAGGCGAACGAGAATGGGTTCAATGAAGAGAAATACCTTGAAGCGTTAGGAAAAGTTCCTGTCGTTTCAAAAGAAAGAGTCTTGAACGTCATGGATTTTTTACTTAACATGACGCAATTGATTAGCGAGACGACATTTCAGAAACTGGAACAACTTGAACTCAATAAAAATATCCGTGAAAGCGAAAATCGTTTCACGAAAGCATTTCGCTCCAGTCCTGCAGTTTTGACAATAACCAGTCACAAAAGTGAAAAATTCATTGAAGTAAATGAAACATGGTGTAGCATCTTCGGGTATTCAGTCGAGGAGGCTATCGGGCATACTCCTATAGACCTTGCTATCATGGATTCTGTTACTCAACAGATGATTAATGATCAACGTATATTTCAGGGTTCAGTAAAAAATATCGAATTATTACTCAAGAATAAATCCGGTGAATCACTCAATTTCCTATTTTCTTCTGATAGTATTGAATTAGGAGGTGAGACTTGCGAAATTAATACATTGATAGATATTACCGATCGCATGCGAGTTGAAGAAAAATTCAAATCTGTATTTGAATCTGCGAATGTTGGTAAATCTATCACAAAACTAACAGGTGAAATTAATGTTAACCAAACATTTTGTGATTTGTTGGGCTATTCCCGAGATGAGTTGCGAAACAAAAAGTGGCAAGACATAACACCTGAAGAAGAAATACAAGGAGTGCACAACCATTTAGAACCTCTGCTGAAGGGTGAGAAAAGTTCAACCCGTTTTGAAAAGAGGTATATTTGTAAGAATGGATCCCATATCTGGGCTGATGTAAGTGTTTCAATACAACTGGACAGTCGAGGTGAACCACTTTATTTTATAACAACCATGATTGATATTACTCACCGTAAGCATCTGGAAAAAACACTGCGTGAAAGTAATGAAAGGTTGAAAAAGGTTTTAGAGACTGAAACGGTCGGGATAATGTTTTGGGATCTGACAACAGGATTGATGACAGATGCAAACGACACATTCATGAAAATGATGGGTTACAGCCATAAAAACATTGAAGCAAGGGAACTGACTTGGCAAAAACTAACTCCACCGGAATATCATGACATAAGTCTTGCGGAAATAAATAAATTTCAAGTAACTGGCCGGGTTGGCCCTTATGAAAAAGAATACCTTTGCAAGGATGGTACACGAAAGTGGCTAGTCTTCGCTGGTAGTTCTCTGGAAGGTAACACCTGTGTTGAGTTTTGCGTGGATATTTCTGATCGAAAAAAATCAGAATCAGCATTGCGTTTGGAACGAGATTTTTCCAAAGCCGTTATCGATAGCCTACCAGGAGTTTTTTATTGCTACGATGAAAACTTAAAATTCGAGCGGTGGAATAAGAATTTTGAAATTGTGACTGGATATGGCAGTGATGAAATTGTGCGGATGAGTCCACTCGATTTTTACGCAGGAGCTGAGAGAGATCTTCTGGCAGAGCGCATCCAGGAAGTTTTCGACAAGGGCTCTGCCGAAGTAGAAGCACATTTTGTGGCAAAAGATGGAACCTCTACACCTTATTACTTTACTGGAGTAACCACAATTATAGACGGCCGAAAACACCTGGTTGGAGTGGGAATTGATGTCTCAAACCGAAAGCGTTCAGAAAAAGCATTACAGGAAAGCGAGCTGAGATTTGCGACTTTGTTCGAAAAGGCCGCTTATGCGGTTACGCTTTCGAGCCTTCCAGATGGAGTGATTTTGAACGTTAATGACGCTTTTGAACGAATTTTTGGTTTTTCAAAAGAGGAAACAATTGGAAAAACCGCGCTTGATTTAGGCATCAATCCAGATATCGAAGACCGAAAACACCTATATGCTGACTTACAAAAATATGGATACGTGCGAAATCTCGAACTTGAATTACACATCAAATCGGGTGAAAAACGTCTTTTTTCGATAAATTCAGATCTGATTGAAATTGGGAGTGAAAAATTTTTCCTTAACACCTTAGATGATATAACAGAGCGCAAGCAGGCTGAAGAAAAACAGGCTCAAACCTATGAACTGCTCACCAATTTGGCTCGCCTGGTACCCGGTGTGATCTACCAATACCGGCTCTATCCGGATGGAAGCTCCGCATTTCCGTATTCAAGCCCCGGGATGTACTCCATTTATGAAGTAACCCCCGAACAGGTCAGGGAAGATGCCACACCGGTGTTCGGACGCTTGCACCCGGATGACGCAGATCGAGTCTCCAACTTGATATTTGAATCTGCCCGCACCTTGGAGGAGTTCTATTGCGAATTCAGAGTCATC
>JAFGIN010000003.1 GCA_016929595.1 Chitinispirillaceae bacterium | reverse complement strand
TCATCATAGCAGCTTGTCGAAGGGTGAGCGGAGTGCGAAAATCGCTCATGTTTCTCACGCCTCTTGCGGGATCAACACGATTTGCTTTGTAAATATTGTGTCGGGAGGACCTGAGTAGTAACTTTTTTTGTTACTATTCTTGACTACAATTTACGGTAACCATATAATCAGTTTGTTATGCACCATATCTGATAGAAAAACCCGGCAAGGAGTGTTTTTCATGTTGATTCGGGCTACAAAGGTACTGCTGGTATCAGCGCTGATGCTATACGCTGCAGATAAGGTAGATGTAGAGGATTTGAATGCTGATATTAAGTTACCGGCATTTAATGCGCGTATGGCAATCGGTTTCAATTATGATCTTCTCAGGTGTCCGACTGATGTGTCATTTGAGTACCCCAGAGGATTTATGGGATTCAATATTCCTTTGGAGAAAACGTTGGATCTCAGTGATTTTATACAATATGTTGATCCTGCAATAGATTCTATTTTACAGGACAGTTCAATTGTTTCAAATGGAAAAGATTTCAAACCACTCGGTACTGCAAAGCAGAATCCCAATATGTCGGTAACGGTTGATGTACCGATGATGGGAGGAGTGGCAAGTTTTTCGACAACTCAGAATTTCTATCTTGGATATGAAAATTCGCTTGGAAATCCCAATATATTTGTTAATCCCGACAGCATTATGGATGGTGTCAGGTTTCTGCTTCGTGGAACAGTCAACGTACCATTAAATCTTTCGATGTCATGGGAAACGATGACTTTCGGGTATGCGTATCGTGTCAATAAAATGCTGACAATGGCTCTCAATTTACATCGTCATCTTTTCGCTATGGATATTCGGGGCAAAATCGATGCAGATATCCTGGGAAGATTTTCGTATGAAATGGAACAGGAGGGTGGTGCCGGATTATCCATTAATCAGGAGATCGATTACTCATCTGATAGAATTTACGGCAGAGCCTATGGACACTATGATGCAGAAGTATGGACTCCGACAATTGGCATAAAAGCATGGCGTTTTATGCTTACTACGCGGTTCGGGTTTACAACCAAAGCCCGTGGTGAGTTTTATGCGCATTATTCGCTTCCCTTCTTTATTGATCCTTATACTTTTGAACAGACGGTCGATTTTGAGGATCCTGACATTTTGAATGACTCCGAAATGCGACAGAAGCTCCTTTCCAATGCGGCAGACAGCGTATCTGTATCCACAAGGAAACAGATTAACAATTCCATGGTTGAAAGCAGTCTTGAGTGGAAAATGCCAACAGGCCTGACACTTGGATTTGACATAATACCAGAACATTTACGTTTCTCCTATACGAAAATCTTTGGTGAGGTTTCAATGAAACTGGACCGCATTGCGATGGAGAAAAAGAGTACTCTTGATAGTGAGACTGAAAGTGTCTTTGACTCGCTTGTTGTTGATTTTGGAGTGCAGGTTGATCACATCATGGTTCTTGAGTGTAAACTCTTGAATGCTTTTCTCAATATTGGTGTGTTTGGTATTGATTTTCGCTATGAAGATCAGAAAAATCTGATTGGAAAAAATATGCCGTATATGCATCTTGGAAAAGCTGCGATGATTCCAACGTTGAATTTTGGAGCTGCATTAGGTACAAAGCTGCAATTGCTTCTTGAGCTCGATGTGCTTCCACTGCCTGCATTAAAGACAGGTGTTTACTATTTCTTCTGAAGAATTTGAGAATCAGGTGAAAGGACAATAGATGAATATAACACGGAATGGTTATCTACTTATACTGTCGCTTCTTGCGTTTGTGAATGCGCAGACCAGTGATTACGTCACTGTAGAGATACCGGTTGGTGTAAAGTCTGCAAGCAGTGTAATAAGTGTTAAATGGGTTGGAGCCGCTGTTCGTCCTATGCTGCCTCCGATTATGCCTCCTGACAGCGGTAAAATATATTTCAGCCGGTATCCGGGCGGTTCAAAGGTTTCGAATTATTCAGATAGTGTCAGTGTACCTTATTATGATGCAAAGAGTAAAGTGCTGCAAGACAACATTTATTACGGAGGAACACCGCCGAAAAGGGGTATATCATTTCGGGCAATGGATCAGAAAAATATGGGGGTGGGAGTTTATTATTGTGTCGTTGCTTTGAAAAGTGTTGCTGACACCTTTGTATCCAATGAATTTCAGATTGTAATCGAATCACCCGATCCTGTAAGCTGGATTGGACCATCAGGGAAAATTCAGGAATTGACACCAACATTTTCCTGGAATGCGAATCCGGGTGTACCGTACTATCATATAATCCTTTCCGATGATATTATAAAAATCGATTCTTCTGATGGGGGAAATATCGATTTGCAGGGGTTAAGCATTATCTGGCAGGCTATTACACCCAATAACCGGATGGTCTATGGTGCGCCTGATCCTTCAGGTACGATAACTGCTGATCCACCGCCGCTTTCTCCAGGGCAGAAGTATACCTGGATTGTTCTGAATAATTATGGTAATCATGCGGCTTATTCTTCCACGAGGATTGGTTCTCCGGGAGAATTCGAAATGACAGGCCTTCCATTAAAAAAACCTGTCGCAGTAACACCTAAGAATGTAAAGTTAAGCTCTGCTACCTCAAAAAAGATAAATTTCAGGTGGACAAATCTTGATTCCAATGCAAATACGTATCAACTGTATCTTTACATTGGTTCCACTTATGAGGGTATCAACGCACAGCTTGTAGTCTACCAGACCGAAGTGATGGCGCAGGGTAACGTGGACACCATGGGCGTAGAAATTGAAGCTGCATCAATACTGACGACTAATAAATACATGTGGAGGACGATCGCTGTTGATGATAAGGGGGCCGGAACAGCCGGAGATACGATCAGTTTTGAGTATGTCGTTCCGGAATGCAGTCTGGAAGTCTACACTAAAGAACAGGTTAGAATTGGAGATAATATCACAACAAGCGATGTGGGACTCGTTGAGATAAAAGTTGAAGTTCTTGATGGATCACTCGAAGCACCGTTGCTTTACTATACCGATCTCAATGGAAATCTTGCACGTAAAAGACCAACCGGATCTTTCAGATTAACTACAAAAAAAGACGGGTATGAGACACAGACTAGAACTATCAATATTAAAGAAGGTGAGATACGGAAGGAAACCTTTTATCTGGTTCGTCCGGAAGCAACAATCTATGGAAAAATCAATGATGCATCTAGTAAAGGTATCAATCTGGCGATAATATCGGCTGTCAGCGATCAGGGAGATACTGTAAAGACAAATTCTGATGCATTGGGTAATTTTGTCTTGAACTGTTATCCTGCAGATTGGCATGTTGCAGCGGAAAAAACCGGTTATAAATCTGTTCTGCCAAGCAAAGTAACAGTTCTTTCGGGTGAAAATTATTCATATGGTACTATTGCGCTTGAACAGAATCCCCATACATTATCGGGTTTTGTCAGGAATGCTTCGGGGGCAGCGGTGCTGGGGGCTAAAGTACGACTGTATCAGGAAGGTGCATTGATCGAAGAAATACCTTCAACCCCGCAGAATGGAACATTTGCTTTTTCAATCCCATCCGGAGCTTATGCTATAACCTGTGAAAAAACCGGATTTACCTCCTATTCTTCACCAATTGATGTAATGAGTTCGAAAAGTATCACAATATTAATGCAGCCGGGAGCTGCACTGATCACCGGGTATGTCTGGGGAAAAACATGGGTCGATTCATCAATCGTTTTCGCACCTATTACAAATGCATCCCTGAGGTTCGTAAATGTTACAAAGACAGATTCTTTTTCCGTAACAACGGATAATACGTATGGTGATTTCAAAGTCAGCCTTCCAGGCGATCAGAATTATGTCGTGTATAGTACTTCAAATGGCTTTACATCAAGAAGTGTACCATGTACCTTAACTACCAAAGCCAAAACAACCCAGATATTCATGGATACACTTCAGGGGCTGGGAATGCTGCATGGTGTGGTGATGTTGTCAACGGATAGAACGGTTAGAGCTAATGTGACAATTAACCTGATGAATACTGCCAGTGGGGAAATGGCAGCAACAACAAAATCATCCTCATCGGGATATTACGAAATTAAAAATCTTAAGGATGGAAAATATGAGGTAGTAGCGGGATATTCGGGACTTGTGCTCGATAGTGTCACAAATTCGAAAACTGTAGAAATAGTAAACGGAAAAGCTGAACCCTGGTCAGTTGACATATTTATGAAACCCGGTGATAAAGTATTAAAATGGGCCATACTTGATGATACATTGTTTGAGGGTTCAATAAAGCTGCAATCGCCTCTCGTAAAGACACTGTCAATAAAAGATTCATTGCAGAATGCAGGTCATGGAACGTACATCCTTTCATGTGATGCGAAACAGAGTGGAATTATCGATCTTTCTTTTCATCGATTCAGCGTACCAGTTGAAATAACAACCTTTGTTGATGCTTTCAGAATGGATATCAGGCACACAAGACAGGATACTATAACACCTGTAAATGGTATGGTTACGGTTACGCTTGATTCTGACAGTCTGCTGGATTCAGTTTACCTGTACTATAAAGATCCATTGTGGACAACATTTATGGTTGAAAAGAAAAGTACTATTGATACAGTCTACAATTTTTTAATTACCCCTCCTAAAGATGGAAGGACGATGCAATATTATTTCAAAGCATTCAGAGGGTTTGATATATACGGATATGAAAAGGAACTCTACACAACGTTTATACAAGCGGATCTTGGTAGCTTGAGCAGATTTGAGGTTATTCCCTTTTCTGAGGATACTATGACCTACCCTTCAGGCTCTTCGATCAATTTTTCAGTAAAAGGGTATTACAGTTCAGCTTTTATTCCGGGTGAAATATCTAATTCTCAAAGCGTAAGCTGGGTTCTTTCTGATGCTCAGGGGTGTGTTCTGAGTGCTTCATCCGGACTCGATGTAAGCGTTAGTACAGGAAACGTAAAAACTCAGAAACCGGTACTGCTGACAATTACTATCGATACAACAAAAATAAGAATGATTCCGGATGCACAGAACTCAATTACGATATCTTTCAACGTATCCGGTGCGGCTTTAAAGTCAATTTCAATTCAGAGAATCGATGCTGGTAATCCCAATCCGGTAAAAAATTCAGTTTCCGATAAAGCTGAATTTTCAGCGCAGGGTATTGATGAGTTGGGAAATGTACTTGCTGTTACACCGTCGTGGAGTATCCATCCAAAGTTTGCAGGCACGATAAGTTCTTCCGGAGTGTTCAGACCATCACAGAATTATGTCGGTTATGTCAAAGTTTTTGCGCAGGCTGCAGGAATTGCTGGTGAATACATCTCAGAAGGAAGTGCTGTTCCAGGATTGAATGTCAGGTACATGATTATGCGTAAGTCAATCCCAGATACGGCTGTTTCATCAGAAGGCTGCAGAATAATTTTTCCTGCCGCTATTGTCAGAGAGGGTGACATTGGGATACTGGATTTTTCATTGAATCAGCTTAAAAACAAGATTCGCAGAAGTACAGGTTTATTCAAAACGGTTGATTCAGTTGCCTATGAGATAAGAGAAATGGAAAATGTTGCATTCGATGTATTACATGACAGTATACGGATGGTTATGGATATTCCTGAGGTTTACAGGTCAGGTAAACGGGAACTTACTATCGGTCGCTGGAGTGAAGACAGCCTGTACTGGAATATGCTTGCTAATTCTACCATTTCAAAAGATAAGAGTACCATTTCAGCGTCGCTAAGCCATTTCTCATCATACTCGCTACTGGTAAGAATGGGAAATGCGATGCAGCTGGATATCGGTCCAAATCCGTTTTCTCCCTATGTACGACCGAAACATCCTCAGGTACCCCATTATGGAACATGTATTTCATTCCAGGCAGAATCGCAGGATCGTAATATATATAAAGTCGATGTTAGAATTTACAACATTACCGGAGAGGTCGTCTGGGCAATAACAATACCTAATGCAAACACCAACCCTTATCAGATATGGTGGGATGGGCGTACCGTAACTAAGGAACGCTATATAGATGAACCATTGAATATAATCGCTCTGAAAGGTGATAAAATGTGTAGAAATGGCAGATACTTTGTTGTTGTGTCGATGGTTGGTGCTGATGGCAAAGAAAAGAGGCTGATGAAACAGCTTGTTTTATTCAAATAAAGATATACTTTCGGGAACTGTTTGAAAAAATTACATAAAAATGCAGGCAGTCAAAAAGGACAATCATGAATAGATTGCATAAAGCGAGGTCTGGAGTGAAACAGATTCTAATGTGCGGATTCGTTTTAATGGTTATCTCTGCTGTTCATGCTCAGCAACAGCAGGTTGATAATCATGTTAAAATCGGTGTTTTAAAGCTTGAATATTATGGTGATGCCAAAAAGAAAGCGGAAAGTACCGATAGTAAAATTCTTGAAGAGATTAAAAACATCGGTTTCTATGCTGTGCACAGCCAGGATCAGCTTGTAGAAATAATAAACAGAATGGGTGCAAAGTTTCCGGTACGCTGCAGAGATCCCCGATGCGTTCTTGATATAGGCAGCGATGCCGGAATGGACCGGATGATATTCGGGAGTGCAGATATCGAAGGGAACCGTTGCGGTATACATCTCGAACTGATTGATATGCGGATGAAAGAAACCATTGAATCTGTAGATATTCTTGGTGACCCCGGAGTACAGATTGCAGATATATTGAAGGTCGCGATAGCAAAATTGCACGGTCATAATCCTGAAGGGGTAAAAACGTCGGTGTATCATGGACCAAAGATTCATAACGAAAAACAGTTTCTGATTTCTTCTGCGGGATGGTTAGGTGCAGGACTACTATGGGGTTTGATAAGTTATGCGGTTGAGAAAAATAATCCTGAAAAACTCATCGCAGAGTATATCGATGAGGACTTGTCAGGGATACCATCGGGTGCCGGTCAAATACCATTATTCGCCCGTCCTGCTGCACTTGCAAATGCATATGTCGCCATTTCTGACGATGCTTATGGGGTGATGTACAATCCTGCCGGATTGTCATGGGTATCCGGACCTGAAGCTGTTGCAGGGTATCAATATCGCTTTGGTGTGAACAATATCGGAGCATCATATGTTAATAAGGCTACGCGGGAACTGGGTTTTGGTCAGGCATTCCTCTATAGCGGAGATCCTGACGGGCTTATGACAGAACTTCATTTCATTACTTCTGCAGCATATAAATTTAATATGTTCAGCAATAGCTTTATCAGACCATTCTCGATGGGAGTAAATTTAAGATGTATAAGCAACAGGGTTAACGGAAAAAGTGAAAACTCCGTCAGCGGGAACTCTTTCGGAGCGGGTATAGATCTTGGGTTGTTGTGGGAACTCTCTGAAAATATTCGTTATGGCCTATTACTCAAAGATATACCAGTCATTAACAGATGGAAAAATGTATCAACAGGGAAAGAGTATTTTGAATCAAATGCAGCGACATTGAAAATGGGTGGAATGTTTAAAGCCGGGTATACGACAACACTTGTAGCTGAAGGTCAGATACCAATGTATCGCGACCAGGTGTGGAAAATGTCCGGAGGGATAGAACAGGAGATATTCAGGGTAATACTCCTGAGGGCTGGTATACAAAAAGAGATCCAGGATTCAAGGATGGACACACCGTGGAAATTGACAGGTGGGTTTGGTTTGAAATTCAATACCGAATCGGCATTCGGCCGTCATTTCATGATTGATGGATCATACGAATATAATTCTCTGGAAGTCTTTGATGTTATCAATTGTTCGATAAGAATCGGGTTGTAAATTTTACAGATCTACAACCAGGATTGTAACATCGTCTTCATTGGCTTCATTGCCGCAGAAACTCTGCTGATCTTTGAGGATCTGGTTAACCGCTTCTGAAGGTTGCTGCGATATTGAATTTATAGATGATTCTATAACCCGATCGATCCCATACATCTCATCGGTAATCTTTCGGGCTTCGAACAGTCCATCGGTGAATAAGACAAACCTTAAAGTACCGGGTTCATACTCAAACGTTGATTCGCTGAGCATCATATCCTGAAACACTCCCATAAAAAGACCATCTGCTTTGATAAGGTGACTTGAGTTGTCCCTCTTATCAAGAAAGAATATCGGGCAGTGTCCGGCGGAGGTGTAGGTTATCGTGTGTTTTGTTATATCAAGTATTGCATAAAAAATAGTTACAAAGTTGTCTGTTCTGATTTCGGATAGAAATGTTTCGTTGATGTATTCGAGTGTTTTTTGAGGGCTAGTTTCCTTTGCAGCGAATGTTTTCAGGAGCATCTTTGCCATCGACATAATTAAGGCAGATGCAATTCCGTGGCCGCTTACATCGGCGACGATAATACCATATATCCCGGGGCTTATGGTAAAAACATCATAGTAATCTCCTCCAACCGCATCCGCACTTAAATATCGTGCAGCCAGATTGAAATCTGCATTGCCGCTGAGGTTTTGCGGTAATAAACCCTGCTGAATAACGCGGGCATGCTCAAGATCGCTTTTGATTTTGCCCTGTGCGAGCTGGAGATCATGATTGACTATTTTAAGCTGCTCATTTGCCTTATGAAGACTGGTGTTGGCTTTATCAAGATCATCAAGGATTTTGAAATTTTCAATGACAATGCCGGCAATATTGATAATCGCAGTCAAAACAGTAATATCATCACTGGTAATCGGGGTGGTAGTGAATCTGCGATCCATCCAGAGTACTCCTTCAACTTTGAAATTGCAGCAGTTGATGCAAGCGGCTCTTCGTTCATTCTCGTTTTTGGCATCAATTATCAGAGAACCTCCGGGAACGCTCCAGCAATAAGGGTTATAACTCTGATAGGATGGGCAACTCATTCTTGTGCAGTTTTTTGCTTCCCAGCATCGTTTACTAACTTTCAAAACAAGTGGAATAACCAGATAGTCCGTCGAATCCAAAGATTTACAAAATATATCATTTTCCCTGTCTGGTTCTTCAACCAGGATATGACGGTTTAAGAAGAGTGCATCGGTTATCTCTCCCCCTTCAAAGCCAAGTGATATTGACAATGCATTTTTATCCACTGAATCCAGCCCTACCCATGATGATGGTGAAAGTTTGAACATATCACGGTCTATACTGAACAAAATAACCCGGTCAAATTCGATTATTTCCTGTATCGCCAGCAGAACCGTTTTTATTATGCTGCTGAAATCGGTACAGGTATGTAATACTTTTGTAAATTCATGAATAAGTGAGGTACTCATCAGCTGTGACTTGAGCATCTCATTTTGTTGTTTGAGCTGTTCTATAAGATATTGGCTGTTCTGTTCCAATTGGGGGTGCTCCATCACTTAATGTGAATTGTGAGTTGATTAATCAGTACATGCGAATTCACAAGATGAAAACGCTCATTTTTATTATACAATTTAAGGCCCGGCTTTAAAAAGAAAATTTTCTTCCGATAATTTATGAACGTATTCAGCAATGGCGATCTCCTCGCATATCAGGAGTAACTGTGATACCACGTTTAACGATTAATTTACCTATTGACTTTTTTTCTTATCAGAAACATTTTTCTATTCTCTTTAGAGATGCATCAGTCACAATTCAGGTAAAACAGGGGTGTGTTTCAGGTCTAAGTGGCCTGAAATAACCTCTATAACGTCATATATATTATAAATCCGATAGAGGAAAAATATATATTACATAGTCTGATTATTAAATTTAGGGTTGGTTTATACGTATTTGAAAGATAGTCCAACTTTTTTGTTAGTTATACTCCCGGAGGCGCAGTTTGAATATTCATCAAAATAAGGAAGAGAAAAGCTTAAAAGAAGACCCATTAGTAACCTGGCTTATTAAGGCAAAACAGTACAGCAAAAAGAATACAAACCTGCTTATCGGCGTTCTCATTGCGTTCATCATTGTTGTTGGTGGTTCAATGGTGTTTAAACAGATGAAGAGTGCTGCTGAAGCTAAGGCTGGAGATGCTTTTGGAAAGGCTATGATTGCCTACAACGGACAGAATTTTGAAGATGCGGTTGATTTGTTTCGTAACGTGGCAGACAACTATCGTTCAACACCTCAGGGGGTTCAAAGTTCATACATGCTTGGTGCAATTCTCTATGGACAGGGAAAGTATGATGAAGCTATTACCTGGTATACTATTGTATCTCAGAGCGGTGATAAGGCTGACTTTCTAGCCGGGCAGGCTCTTGAAGCGATAGCGATGTGTTATGAAGCTAAAGGTGATGTTAGCTCTGCAATTTCCTTTCTTGAAAACGCTTTGAAAGATAATTCCGCAAAATTTCGACATAATTCAATTAAATGGAAATTGGCACTTTTAACGAAAGATAGTGATGTAAATCGTGCCAAACTCCTCTGTAAGGAACTGGTTTCTGATACACTTGCAAACGATTTTCATCAAAAAGCAGAAAATTTGATGGCTGCTATTGAAGCTGGGACAGCGGGTTAATTCCTGCTGACTACCTTTTTCTGTCAGACGATATTCCAGTCCTGTAACCCCGTGGTATTGTTTTGTCCTGCTATTAAGCAGGATCTTATTTTTTGAGCTGTTTTGATCTTGATAAAGGAGGTCGATAATGAAGGTTTTATTGTTGGATGATGCCAGAGCACGGAGAAATCATATTAAAGATGCTGTATCCAGGTTGTATCATGAAGTCACTGATTGCTATTCGTCAAATGATTTCATTTCTGTAATTCAGGAGTCAAATTATGATATCATTCTTCTTGATATGGATACATGGCGTAAAGGAAGATCAATTTACAATTATTTCCGCATCGGAAAGAAACTTGAAAATCTTCCTATACTGTTGTATAATGCAGATGAGGATACATACTTTATCCAGGATCGTGCACGTCATGAAAAGGATCGCGTATTATCCAAACCAAGTGAGGTTGATGCCATCATTGAGGCGTTGCAACAAAACTACTAACAGTGGATTTCTGGCTGTATGGGTGAGCGGGAAAATAAAGCTCTTATCTTTGCAGATACCGATAATGGCGGTATCATCCATATTGCTAATATCAAGGGTGGGGTCGGTAAATCTACTGTAGCTACCAACCTCGCAGCGTCGCTTTCAAAAAGAGGACCAGCCCTTGTTATCGATCTCGATGTTCAGGGGAGTGCAACAGTCGCTCTGGGAAAAGAAACCGATCCGCAGAGTGGTACATCATGGGATCTGTTTCGAAAACGATACACTGTCGATGAATCCTCAGAAAAAAAATGGCACAGGAAGTATATCGGTTTAATAAAAAAGAAGCTTCACCCCAAAGCTGTTGAGGTTTTGTTTGATACAGATGTCAAAAAAATCATAGTGGGTATCCAACCTGGTCTGGATCTTATTCCTGCCGGTTCCGGTTTATTTAAAATGCCCTCAAATACGCATATTTCAAATCTTTTACACAATGTAAATAGCCTCCGAGTGTACTATAAGTACATTATTCTCGATACTCCATCGGTCTGGAATCCATTAACCCGCTCATTGTTTTTCCATAGTGATTTGAATCTGATCCCTGTAACACTGAATGCGCTTTCGACAAAAAGTCTTAAAGAGTACCTTGCGAATGTTCAGAAACTTGCTCACAGATTTTCCGGAATTCGAATAAGAATAGTTAAAAATGAAGTTTTTGGAAAGGCTGATTCAAAAGTTGTGGGCAAAACCCGTACAATGAATGAGAACCGTCGATATCTGGAAAAATTGTGTGAACAGGTTGTTTTTAAAAGTAATAATGGCGTTTCTCTGTTACCGCAATCCATCATGTTTGATCTGGAGATACCGGAATCTGCGATTATCAGAAATGCACAGGATGAGGGAATTCCGGTTGCAAATTATAAACAGTATGGTGCGATAACCAGAGCGTTTGATGAACTGGCTAAAAGAGTACAATATGTTCTTAACACACCTGTTAGAAAAAATGTACATTTTTTCCAGTCTCCGGTATGGAATGGTGCCAGCCGTCTGGCAGCTGCAGGGTTGTTTTTCGCGATCCTTGGAAGCAATCCTGCAGTTGAATCGTTTTCTATTCCAAGGACTTTTGCACCTCAGCAGCTGGTGGTTCCTGATGGTGGTGTTTACAGTCATACGTTCAAAAACGGGGAGAACATTTACAGGGTTGCCAAATATGCCATCTGTCGTTTTAAAGCGATTGTTCCATCACCTGAAGAAATTGATGCTTATATAAAAGAAACCGTTTCGATTTATAATCTGACACGCCTTTCTGATGAACCCCGAATAAAAAATACCTATAACATTCCTGTCGGTTTGAAGGTAACGTTTTATCCGCCTCAGAGTATCAATAATAGTCAAGAAAGACAGATGGTGAAAGTGTACCGCTATTTTAATGGTCTTGTCTCTGATCCGCTTGCATATGTGACTGGTGACTGGTGCGAAAGAGGTACCGGAGGCGGGCAGCCGCATTATGGTATTGACGTTGCAACAGAACTGGGAGCAAAAGTTCTAAGCCCGATGGATGGTGAAATCGTTGTTACATCCAGCATTAATGGCGGAAGGACAATCGGCGTTGTGAATGATAATATGATTGTGACATTTTCCCATCTTGATAAGAGGTTTTTTTCAACTGGAATGCATGTTAAAGCCGGACAGGCACTAGGTACTATTGGTATGACCGGGAGAACCAGCGGACCTCATGTTCATATAGGTTACGGAGTCAGGACGCAGACCAGGAGTGATCTTGTTTTTGGGAAATACACCTATCGATTGACTGATCCAAAACTGTATTTCTATCGGAAAATGTACCTGGAAGAAGTGTCGAAAGACTGATTTTCAAGCCTTCTTTTTTTTCTGATCTCAGATTCAGCCTTGCTTAACCTGCACCCGCAATAATCCTGCCTGTAAAGATTAAGCTCTTTGCTTAATAGAATGCTGTTTTTGAAACCATCCTTTTTCTTGAAATCGTAACAGAGGTAGTTTAATCCATGTTTTTGGGCGCATCCAGTACCAATCTCATTGAGGTCTCTGATGTTTTTATGCGGGCTGATGCTCATTACCGTAGTGAAATTTGTCCAGCCAATGGTTGTACAGAATGATGCAGTTCTTTCGAGACGAAGACGAAAACAGCGTCGGCACCGCTCACCACCTTCAGGAGTGTCTATAACATCTGCAACCGATTCCTCCCAGAGTTCTGGATTGTAATCATCTTCAGTGAAGCTTACATCGTAGTGCCTGGCGACCATTGCTGCTTCGTTGGATCTAAGGAGATATTCATCACGGTCATCAATGTTGGGATTACAGAAAAAACAGTGCAACTGATAGTTGTCTTTGAGTGTCTTGACAACCCATGCTTCATCGGGAGCGCAGCAGATATGCAGTAAAAGGTGTGGCAAGTTCATGCGATTACACTTTGATTTTTAGGTAATAACTTATTTTGTCTGTCTATAAATAATCTTCCTGTATGATATGCTGCATTTCCTATACCGAATAGAACTGCCAGAGTGAGTGCACCTTTTATTCCAGCAAGCATCCATAAGGGAGCGAGCAAAAGCAGAGCGATAAGACAGGAGAAAAAAAAGAGGAATTTTTTCAGATAGGTATTGAATATGAAAGTTCTATAGTCTGGTGATTTTTTACTCCAGAAGCGTAAAAAATGCATACTTTCACGTGAAAACTTGCTACGGAACTCTTTATGCGCCTCAAACTCTTTCATGATTTCATTCCATCCATTCTTCTCGACATATTTGAGCAGAATCGGATAAGAAAATTTGATATGACCCTCTTCAATCAGAATTTCAGCCATCAGTGGCATGAGTTCATGTTCTGATGGCATAATTTTGTAAGCTTTATGAAGATATTCAAAACTTTTATAGTTTTCACCTTGATCGCGGTAATAATCTGCCAGAAACCAGTATTCCTCCAGATTGTCCGGGCTTTGTTGCAGCAGTGCGGTATTTACCCAGTTGAGCATCTTATCATACCGTTGAGTAGTACGGAGGTGATTGTAATAATCCCTCATGATTTCCAGGTTGTCAGGGTCTAAGGAAAGAGCGGATTCAAATGACTCATCGGCTTGATTGCTCTGATTTATTTCTGCATACACCAACCCCTTTAAACGAAATGCTTCAGCGTCCAGGGGTGCAATATCAAGGGCTTTATTCGTCTGTTCAATTACCAGATCATATTCTTTTGTGTTGAGTAAAACATAGCCAAAATCAACATACCCTGCAGGAGAGTTAGGGTAGAGGCGGATAATATCTTTCGCAACATTTGCAGCTGGTTCATGCTCTTCTGCCTGTAAATGGCAGAACACCATCTTCGAAAGAACTTTAAGATTCTTTGGTGATTTTTTCAGAATCTCTTTGTATAAATCAATAGCTTTGTCTGTCTTTTCCTGAAAAACATAGAGGTCTGCAAGAATATCGATGACCTCTTCATACTGCTCGTTTAACTGAAGCGCCGTTTTAAATGCCAGCTCAGCTTCATCAATTCTGCCTGCCCTTTGATAAGCGATACCACCATTCCTATAAGTTTCAGGGTTGAATGTACCATCTGAGTGAAGACGTTCAAAAACTGCAATTGCGTTATCTAACTGATTGATTTCAGTATAATACCAGATCATCGATGAGAGCACCTGCTCATTTGAAGGGTGATATTTCAAAGCCCTGAGCAGATATTTACCACCTTTTTCAGCGTTGTGTATCATCGTGTAAACGTAAAAGAGCCCCAGAAGCAGATCGGGGTGGGTCTTATCATACTTGAGCCCTTCATGCAGGCATTGAATTGCCTTTTGCATCTGCTCTGTTTCGGTGTATAACCGGGAGTATAGAAAGTAAAGTTCCCACTCGTCGTGATAGATGTTCTGGTATTTATCAAGGATCTCCTGTGCTTCTTCATAAAAACCAATCTCGAACAATTCCTGAACCCTATCCACAAGATCCGGGAAGTCAAGCCAATCATCAAATGGATTTTCCATCATTGTGACACTTCAATTTCGCAAGAATGTACAGAGATGATTTTTGATGGAAACCTGTTCCGGAACCAGAAATCGATGCCATTGACTATCAAAAAACCACCTGCCAGTGCACCTGCCGCTGAGAGAAACGCCGCAGGTGTTTCCACCGATTGAGGTGAAATGATGTACCACACTACGAGTGTCAGGAAAGCTGCAGATATGGGTATCCCAAAAACAACAAACGCAACAAGGTTTTCATTCATGTAACAATGCTGAAACTCAATTTTCTGGCCGAGTTGGTATCTTTCAGGCTCAATAGTGGATAGCATCGCTTTTTTTGCTTTACCGCTGCCGGAACACCCTGCGCAGCCACCTGTGCATTTTGACGCCATTTCACAATCTGCATCAATTTCAACCCACAGGTTGTTCTTCTCTTTTTTTGCTACTGTCCCGGTTTTCTTTTCTGAACGAACTATCATACTCATAATATATCAAACCTTAATTTCCAGTGTATATCTACTTTTTACCCGTCCTGCGTCCTGCCATTAAGTACGATTGAGTGGTCCTTTTCAGGAAACCGTTTTAAAATATAGTTCCTGAGATTTCCCTGATGATACTTCCATTGTGTACATAACGATGCAGTACCGATCTTCCAAGATTGCACATTACCTCATAACCGATTGTGTTTCCAAGGAGTGCAATCTGATCAGGTGAGATTGATTCCTCTCCCTGCTCACCGGTAATTACAACTTCATCACCAATACAGATCTCAGGGTTTGCCCCCACATCAACCATGATATAATCCATTGTTACATTGCCGGCGATTCTGTATTTTTTCTCTCTGATAATAACTTCACCTTTATTGCTCAGATAACGGGGAACACCTTGCGCATAACCGGCAGGGATCACACCAATCCAGGTTTCTTCAGGAGTTGTGTAGTGGCCTCCATAACTGACTCTGGTTCCCCTTGGAACTTTTTTCAATTTGATGACGACACTTTTTAATGAGATCACCGGCTTCAGTGAAATCGAAAAATCCTGTGATGGGTCAGGTTTACAACCGTAAAGTATTACCCCGGGGCGGATATGCGTGCACCCTTCAGGGGGAAAGCGTATCGATGCCGCACTGTTACTAAAATGTATTGCTTCTGGATGGATACCATTTTTTTTGAGGATCTCGAGAGTTTGAAAGAAACGTGTGGTTTGCTGAGAAACTGTTTCAGTACCGGGATAATCAGCAGATGTAAAATGAGTATAGATTCCTTTACAATGTAAATGTCCTGCTGTGGACAAATGTGGAGCGAGCCGATTAATTTCGTGTGGCAGCATCCCCATACGGGTCATGCCTGTGTCAACATTAACAAAAAAGTCAATATTCTTGTTAATTATTGTCCAGTCATGGAAATCCTGAATATCATTGAGAGTGTAGATGATGTCGTGCAGGGATGAATCCCGGATAGTGCCTGGCGCTGTGTGGCCGAGGATAAGTATGGGGAGTAAAACACCAGCATCGCGAAGTTGAAGGGCTTCATCGTAGCGAGCTACAGCAAACATAGTGACTTGTCGGGTTTGTTCAAGTATTGAAGCAACCGGACCTGCCCCGCACCCATACGCATTATCTTTAACAACTGCGATAATTTTCAGGCCCCCGGGTATCAATTGCCTGATTTGACTGACATTATAAAGGAGGTTATCGAGTGAGACTTCGATAACCGTAGAATCGTGTGTGAACACCTTTATCTCCGTTTACAGGATGACTGAGTCTATTCAACCTTTGTCATAAAAATTTTCCATTCGTCGTTTTCACGCCGTTTGAAAAAACAGGAATAGTAATTTTCATGGCATGCAGCACCTGTCTGTTCAATTTTAAAAACGAGAGCATCACCATCGCAATCGATATAAACTTCATGAATTTTTTGAACATGTCCGGATGTTTCTCCTTTGAACCAGCGTTTCTGACGGGAACGGCTGAAATAAATCATTACCCCTTTTTCTAGAGACTCCTGAAGAGTTTCACGGTTCATATATGCAAGCATCAGTATTTCGTTACTTTTATAATCCTGTGCAATTGCTGAGACGAGTCCTTTTTCATCAAATTTAACTGTGTTGAGAAGATTCATTGTATACCTTTCTATTGAAAAATGATGTTATATTATTCTCTGATCTGTCCTGTACCTTCAACGATCCATTTGTATGTTGTTAAATCATCGATACCCATTGGTCCCCGGGAGTGTAGTTTGTCGGTTGAAATACCGATCTCACAGCCCATTCCATATTCACTGCCATCTGCAAAACGAGTGCTTGTATTAACCATGACTGATGCAGAATCTACCATTTGCACAAATCGGTCAGCTTCCTTTTGATGCTCCGTAACGATTGCATCGGTGTGGTGTGATCCATAGGTGTTGATATGATCTATCGCTTCCTCGAGACCATTTACTGTTCGTACGGCACACCGCAGATCGAGATATTCCGCCCGCCAGTCATTCTCTGTTGCAGCTTTTATTACAGGCGAGAGCTCTCGGGTCGCTGGATCACCGAAAAGGGTAACACCTTTTTCGATGAGTGCATTGATTATCTGCTTTCTGCGTCCGATTGGAAGTTTACTGCTAATAAGCAGCGTTTCCATTGCATTACAAACCCCGGGGCGTTGTACTTTCGCATTTACTATTATCGGTAGCGCTTTGCTCATATCCGCTTTTGCAGAAATAAAGACATGGCAGATACCTTTGTAATGCTTGATGACAGGGATTCGTGACTTTTCAACGACTGTACGGATCAGACTTTCCCCACCTCTTGGAATAATCAGATCGATCTGTTCATCTTTTGTCAGGAGATGATCGATTGCTGAGCGGTCGGTTGATGGAATGAACTGAACGGAGCCTGTCGGAAGTTTGTTCATTTCAGCAGCCTTCTGAAAAAGGCTGACTAGTGCCATGTTTGAGTGAAATGCCTCAGAACCGCCTCGCAGAATGACTGCGTTATGAGATTTCAGGCAGATTGCTGCAGCGTCAACCGTGACATTGGGACGTGATTCGTAAATTATTCCAACAACACCGATGGGTGTCCTTACTTTGTAAATATTAAGTCCATTGGGCCGTTCCCGAAGTTCGTACCGTGTTCCTACCGAGGCAGGAAGAGATGCGACTTCTTTTAGTCCGGTAATCATGGCATTAATGGCTTTTGATGAAAGTGTAAGCCTGTCAAGCATCGCCGGACTGAGACCTTTCTTTTTCCCTGCTGTGAGATCTCTGGCGTTTGCTTTCCGGAGAAGCTCCGATTCTTTTGTTAACTGCCTGGCCATTTCAAGAAGTGTTTTGTTGATTTTCTCTGTTTTAACATCTTGTAATGCAAGTGCAGCACTGCGTCCTCTGGCAGCAATGAGATCGATCGTTTTCTGAAGTTTTGATTCCATAACGAAAATTACATCCTTAAAAGTCACTATGTGCGCTCGGAAAAAGGGATAAATGCAATTCACCCTGAGCTTGATGCATTCATCAGGTATTAACACTGCATAAACTACAATCTGCCATACCCATGCTCAATTAAAACTTAGTATTTTACGATGAGCTTCAATGGTTCAAAGGGGCCTCAGCAATGAAGTGTAGAGGTTATTGAGGGGATAACAACTCGCTCCAAATTTTATATATGATGAACTTATTGATGTAATTGTATGATTACAGCGTAGTAAGGTGTATATTTCAATGTTAAGGTTTGTTTATAATTTTCAGGAGTTGTGTTTGGGTCAGCGTTTCAGATTAATTATGCTCTTCCTTTCAGGAGGTTTTACAGGGATTCAGGGAAGCATCGAATTTGTACCAGAGGCAGATCTTAGCGTTGATCTGGGGTACTATTTTTTTCACAAGAGCAAGGCTTTCAGACAGTTATACATGTTTGAATCTCAGTGGGATGCTTATTTAACGCTGTTCTCAGTAAATAAGAAATTTTCGTTCCATTTTGACCCCAAAATTATTGCCGGACAGAGCAGATCGAAATATGGCCTTGTTTTTCATCCTGAAGATATTTCTTACGGTTTGATTACTTATGGCAAGTATAAGACAAAATATGGCAGTTGTATTCTTGGTCTTGATCACAGTTGTTTTCATTGCGTTGATACCTTAAGACACCTGCCTTACTACTGGAACAAACTTATGGCTGGCGCCCGTTCAGAGAATTTCAGGGGGACAGCTTTTATCAGTGGAATCCTTGATGGGACCGATGTCTCTATAAAGAACAGAATCGCATGGTCATTTATGTGGTCCTGGTATATCAGGGAGTTTTTTAATATTGTTGAAAAAGCTAAAATTATGACTCCGGATGTCGATAATTATCATGATTTTGAGTTTCGGGTAAAGGGAGCGGTTTATTTCAGAAAGAATTTCGTACTTTCTGTTAATGGATTAACACTGCTTGGTGTTGGTATCAATGGTGATTTTTATGGAAGGCAGGTCCTGGGGCTTGATGCTGATTTCAAATACAGGGATTTTATCACTTCTGTATATATGGTGTATTATTTTGATAAAAACTGGTTTGACAGCAGAGATAGACTTTTTGAAATCGGAGTGAAATTTGAAAAATAAAACAGGATTGAAGGTATTTGTCAAATGAATTCAGAGTTTGATATTGCTCGTTTCTTGCTGAAAGATGAAGAGAAGTTAAGTCCATTTGCAAAGAAAAGTTCTGAGTCACTTGGACGTGTCAGTCCGATAAAAAAAGATCCGTTTCGTCTGGAGTTTGCCAGGGATGAAACCAGGATTCTTCATTCTCCGCCATTCAGACGTCTAAAGCACAAAACACAGGTGTTTTTGTCTCCTCACAATGACCATATCTGCACAAGAATGGAACATGTGCTTCACGTTTCCAGTATTGCAGCCGTTATCGGGCGTTGTCTGAATCTCAACACAGACCTGATAAATGCAATTGCAAAAGCTCACGATCTGGGTCATCCGCCATTTGGTCATGCTGGTGAACGTGTTCTTGACCGTGTGCTTCGAAATGCCGGGGTTCAATACGGTTTCAAACATGAAGTGCATGGATTGAGGGTTGTTGATAAACTTACCAATTACGGATCGGGGCTGAATCTGACCTATGAAGTCCGGGATGGGATTATTTCTCATTGTGGTGAACGATTTGAAAGGATGGTCCCTCCCGATAGATCGCGTAATCTTTACGAGATAGAGAATATCAATGAGCGCTCATTTTATCCATCAACTCTTGAGGGGTGTCTTGTGAGGCTTGTTGATAGAATCGCATATCTTGGAAGAGATCTGGAAGATGCGATTAAGGCAGGTATCATAAAAAAATCTGATTTACCACAGGAAATTGTCAAAAATCTCGGTGCTGAAAATGGTAAGATAATTGGCGTTTTTGTCAACGATACGATTTCATCAAGTCTAGGCAAGGATGCAATCGAAATGAGTGAGGAAATTTTCGGATATATGAATATGTTGAAAGAGTTTAATTATAAATATATATACATGCATCCTGAGGTCGAACGAAAGAGCAGGAAAACTGCAAATATTATCGAGTTGCTCTATAGTGAACTCGATAGAATTTTTTGCGATTCAGAACGGGGAAAAAATATCGGTTTTGTCAATCTTCTGGTTAAACAGGCACCGCTTATTGAAATATTTTTTCATTTTATAAAGAATACCAACTATACAGATGGTACACCATCATGGAGAATTATTACCGATTATGTTGCCGGCATGACAGATACATTTGCAGAACGGACCTTTATGCAGCTGTTCATTCCGGATCCGGTAGTATAAAAAAGGAGTAAAACTGTGTCCCACAGACGGAGAAACAGTTACAAGTTTCATTCTAAAGAGGGAGTACTTTCTCGTATGTGGGCTGAATTCTGGTCACCGCCGGCTATTCAGTGTCCGAAGTGTAAGAGTGAACATACCGAATTTTATGATCCATTCTTTTTCGCACCGATTCGGGTGTTATCCGGAAGACGGAGGATACAGTGCAAAGAGTGCCGTTTTATCTGGCGTCCGTCGCGTAGCAGCCAGTCTATATGGGATCGATTAAATCTCCCGTAGCAACAGCAATTCCGCAGAAAATTCGGAACCGCTGGATAGCAAAAAAAAAAAAATAAAATAAATATAATAAAATTTGACTGTTTTCGTTTTATGTTATATATTAAGAAAGAATAGTAAGTTCTTTTTCAACCTTTTTGACCATCAGATTGCACATTGTACACACATCGAACATTCAGCCTGATCCCATGCTTATCGACGATTTGACTGTATAGTGTTCTGTATCTGCTTCAAAATAGAGTTGTTATGTAATTTATTCGGGTGTTTGTCTTTGGTTGTTTGGCAGAATTTTTTTTCAGTTCGGTTTTTACTGCTCACCGGTTTCCCCTGTGCATACAGTTCAGACCCTGTTTTAGATCGGCCGTTCATAAAAGTTCAGAACAAGTTTGATCAATCATACTTTATATGTTCCAGGACTCTGTTACAGAGATGTTCACAAGGATGATCGCAGTTAGAACATATTTTTTCGAACAAAACCACCATTTTCATTTTCCAGTGAATTTGGTGGTGTCTTATTTTTCTTTATTTTTTTTATGGAGGCTTTATGCCAAGCAAGTTGTTTGTCGGCAATCTCGCATTTTCTGCAACTGAAGATGCAGTGAAAACACTGTTTTCACAGTACGGTGAGGTTTCATCAGTAAATATCATTACTGATAAAATGAGCGGACGTCCCCGCGGATTCTGCTTTGTAGAGATGGAAAATGCCGATGCTGCCATTGAAGCACTCAACGATTCTCAGTTTGAGGGCAGGAAATTGAACGTAAACGTTGCACAGCAGAAACCGCAGGGTGGCGGTGGTGGTTATCCCAGAGGTAATGGCGGTGGTTTCAACCGTGAACGCAGCGGCAATAGTTTCGGTGGTGGGAGAAGAGAAAATCGCTGGTAATAACATTTTGTAAATAGAGCGTTTTTATCTGATATGTCATACCTTCCTTTCCGGAAGGTATGACTTTTTTTTTAAGGAGTCTGGCTTTCCGGCGGGATGATATTAAACTTTCGCGTTCCGGTTTTTTTCAATAGCTTTTGATCTGCAAAGTCAAGAAGTGCGGACCAGTCCTCAGAATTCATACCATGACCACCACTGCGGAAATTGACTCCGATGTTTTCCTCAAACTTAAGAAATTCATACACAGGTTTGGCTCCCAGATAGGTTTGCACTGCGGCATATGCGCGTCCATACTCATCTTTAAGTGAATTGCACATCATAAAGAGGCGTGGTGCAGTAAGTGATGGCAGCCAGTGTTGATCACATGGGAGGCGGGGTGTCTGATTCCGGAACTTTTCAAGTAAAGGACCAAACCAGTAGGTGTTCTGGTCGACGATCTCCGTAATTCCCTGCCCTAGGCCGTTCCCCATTTCTTTGCCTGAGAATCGAAATGCCATACCACCTGCTACCGGTGCACTCAGTGCAATGCGTTCGTCAAACGCTCCTGCAAGAAGTACCGCCTGACCACACCGCGATGTGCCAGTAATCATGATTTTATCTTTGTCAATAAGTGAGTCGGTAACGAGGTAGTCGACAGCACGTGAGACCCCCCATGCCCAGGCACTGATATCCCGCCAGTCATATTCTGGATATGAAGGAAAAAATGCTGTTGATTTCCAATTTTTCGCATCGGCACCAAGTTGATTATACGGAATCGTGACAACGGCGTAGCCACGTGAAAACGCTGCAGATGATGCACCAATGCTGGATTGACTGGCACTGAAGTCAACCGAAATCAGCACTGGGTAACGTGTATTGGTACCAGAGGAGACCGGGGTGAACATGCCCAGATCAAAACCACATTTATCACCGGGACCGAATGTCAGGTGTAGCATTTTGTAATCAGCCGGCTTGCCGCCAACGGTAATTCGTTTTGTGGCAGTTTTAACTTTCGTTTTGACATTTCCGGGTGGCGGAGGCATATGACCATATTCAAAATCTTCCAGTATGCGGATCATCTCCCTGCGACGTAATCTCCATTGTTCCTCTGTAGTTACCTTAGTTCCATCTTTCATGGTCATCGGGTCAGGCATCTCCTTTATAACCGGAAGATCTTTGACTGAAATCGATGGGGAAGTGGTGCGATCCATTATTATCACCAGACCGGTCTGATTGTATGTTACAATCGGATATTTTTCGGGTTTGAAACCAGTTTTAACAACCAGAATCGTATCAACTGTTGCAACTGATGCTGTTTTTCGAGTATGGAACATGTTTTTATTATCACTCGAAATAGTGTGCAGCAAATGGAGGTTTTCATTAAAGAATATTTTTTCTTTAAGAACAGAATTTTCAATGGTGATCATTAGAAGGTAACATCCTGCAGGGAGCTTTGGAGTTGAAAATGTGTGCAACCCCTTTTGCAGTGATATGAATGAATGCGCAAAATGTCTCCTTCCATTGACGGAAAAAAGTGAAATAGTACCAGTCTGAATTGGAGTGTTGCTGTAGAAACCAAGCAGATTATTTTTCATAGATAGTGTGATAGTGCGCTCAAACTGGGAAGTCAGGAGTTGGTTTGTATTGATGGATGAGTGTGTTTCAATAAGAAATTCACCCTTTTCATCAGTACTAATTTTTTTCGTCGTATCGGAATTAAGGCAGACAGTTGCCTTTGAGATAACATTTGCATCACCATCTTTAACAACACCTTTAACGTGTGTTGATGAGGTTGCCCATACGGTTGTCATTGTTGCGCAAAAACAAGTTAAAACACAGAACATTTTCTTCATATTTCTATCTCCAATTAAATGACTTATCTCTCTTAATATATTGATCTGAAAAAAAAACTGTTAAAAAAAAGAAAAAAAGTTTATTGGGGTATTCACTTTCTTGGTGTGAGAATACTCAGCGATTTGCATACCGCCTCACCCTCTTCCCCCTCTCCATTAGTAAATGGAGAGGGGGAATAAGAATAAATTGCAGTTTCTTGCTCCCTTTCTCCACGAGCGGAGAGAGGGCTGCGTGGTCACTGATCCCGTGCTCGGGACGAATGTGGAGAGAGGCGATTGCGTATTCTAAGGAATCTGGTCATAGATACTCTGAGAGTTGCTAAAACGGGGTATATTCCTGCAGTCATCCCGGCGTTTAATTACTTATACGGAAATCGTTTCCAGGCTTCATCAACAAATTGCTTGAACTCTTTTTCGAAACGGGCTCGCGGAAATCGTAATGCGTTGGTTCTGATTTTTTCGGGGTCGAATGATTCCTCATTTTTCAAAAAACGCTGTATTGTTTCAATCAGTGCATCAGGGTCCTGGCGGTAAAAAAAGTACCCGGTTTCATTCTCAACGACTGTTTCAAGTGCTCCACCTCGACCGTAAGCAATGACAGGAAGACCGGCAGCCTGTGCTTCAACGTTTACTATGCCAAAATCTTCTTCTGCTGAAAAAACAAACGCCCTCGCCTTACTGAGGTATTCTTCTATTTTTGACGGGTGCTGATGACCTAAAAAAAGTATTTGTGGTCCGGCGATTTTTTTAAGGTCATTCATCGATGGTCCATCACCGATTATCATCAGTGGCAGTTTAAGTCTGTTAAATGCATGTATTAAAATATCAATACGCTTATAAGGTACCAACCGCGAGATAGTAACAAAATATTGTTCCCTTCCTGTACCGATATAAAATCTATCAACATCGACAGGTGGATATATCACTGTTGCCTTTCTGTTGTAGCATTTCCAGATACGGTGAGCGATATAGTGAGAGTTTGCAACAAATTCATTTACTCTGTTTGATGATATAGCATCCCAGATTCTTATTTTGTGGAAAATCGTTCTGACAAGAAAACTTTTCATCCCATGGGTTAAACCTGCTGCTTCAAGGTATTCAAAAGTAAGATCCCACACATAGCGCATGGGAGAATGACAATAGCATATGTGAAGTTGATCTGATGCGTTAAGTACACCTTTGGCCACTGCATACGATGATGAGATGATGATTTTATGTTCTCGCAAATCAAACTGCTCAATAGCAAGTGGATAAAGAGGCAGAAATGCACGATGATTTTTTTTCCCAAAGGGAATTTTCTGAAGAAATGAGGTGACTATTTTCTGCTTTTCCCAGGGGGTGTCGTTCATTTCATCTTTGTCATAAAATAATGTGTAAATTGTCCCGGGAAAGAGATCATAAATAGACCTGAGAACACTTTCGGCTCCGGCAAGTGTCACAAGCCACTCGTGAATGATAGCAGTATTAACCATGCCATCATTATATCAATGAATTATTAAACAGGAAACAGAAATATCAAAAATTACATCAGGTGGCGTAGAGCCCAGACCAGGCGGGGAAATCTTCCAAGGCTTGCCTTAAAAATTTTTGACATGGTCATTTTTTCCAGAGGAATTTTGCTAAGCAGTGCAGCTCCATGGTTGTAATCTTCATCGGGAACAGAAAGCATGGAGTTTTTAACCCGGGCTAGTTTGTTATGACGGTTACCCCGACGGATATTCCATTCGTGTTCGTAGGATTTGCAGATTTTTTTCAGATTACGGAGGTTCGAGGTCTTGAGCATTTTTAGTGCATGGTCTCCTGCGAGGCCTCCACTGAGCAGCGCTTCGGAGATGCCGGCTCGTGATATCGGGTTTATAGTACTTGCTGCATCACCAGTTTTCAAAAGGCCGGGAAGTGAAATTGCACCTTTTTTAAAATTGCAGGGTATAGGTCCGGCGAAACGTCGAATTACGTGTACATCCGGGTATTGTGTTGAAAGAAAATTGGAGAGCAGGTCAGAAAGTGTATGAGTGCCTCTACTTTTTTTTCCAAGGACAATACCAATATTTGCAGCATTTTCTCCCCGTGGAAAAACCCAGGCGTATCCTCCGGGGGCTACCTGTGATCCGGCATAGATGTGGATCGTGTTTGGTTCAATTGAGATATTCTCCACATGCACAAATAGTGCTGGTTCAAGATCTTCGGGTTTCCAGGTAATTTTTTCTGTCTTGCAGAAACAGCTTGTTGGTCCTGATGCATCAATTATAACACGGGCAGTGATTTTTTTATTATCCGGTAGCGTTATTACTCTTGAAAATGTGCAGTTCTGAGGTTCCGAAATGCGGGTGACTCTGGTACCAAATACACATTCGACCCCTTTTTCAGAAAGTTCTGTTGCGATATCAGACTGCATACGTGCACGATCGATAATGTAGCCACCAAAATTATCGACATACGCAACGGTGTTGCTGTCGGGAGCATGGAATCTGGCTTTAAGGATCTCCTGTCGTATCCACTCTTTCTTTACTGGTACAGCCTCTTCAAAGCCAAGTTTACCTACACCTTCAGCACAAGGGACAGGGTTTTTCCATGGTTCGGTTTTATCGATTAAAAGTACCGAAATACCTTTTTCTCTTACAACATGAAGCCCGGCACTTAATCCGGCAGGGCCTGCGCCAATAATGACGATATCGTAACTGTCTTGGGATGGTAAACTCATAAATTCATGGACTCGTTCAAACTACTCTACTTGAGAGTATTCGTTTCATTTCGGACTGAAAAAGTTCATTTCGACGCTATATTGCGAGTTCGGAATCAGTAACCGCTGCTTAATGAGCGTTGGCGCAACACGTTCGGTATCCTGACGCTGCTCAAATATAAATAATACAATTCAGGGTATTTTAAAATATGGTGAAATATATTATATTTGCTCCTATGATAATGCGCCCTTAGCTCAATTGGATAGAGTCTCTGACTTCGGATCAGATGGTTGGGGGTTCGAGTCCCTCAGGGCGTATTTTTTTAATTAAGAAGTAAGAATGAGGAATGAAGAATTATCATTGGGAGAACACTCCTCACTCCTCACTCCTCATTCCTCATTCCTCATTCCTCATTCCTCATTCCTCACTCCTCACTCCTCACTCCTCACTCCTCATTCCTCATTCCTCATTCCTCATTCCTCATTCCTCATTCCTCATTCCTCATTCCTCATTCCTCATTCCTCATTCCTCATTCC
>JAFGIN010000224.1 GCA_016929595.1 Chitinispirillaceae bacterium | reverse complement strand
GACAGGAATGAAAGCTCAGGGCAAGTCCATTTTGATGAATCCCCCTTGATGTCCTGCAATAAATCCGATATCGACTGATGGGGTTTATCCCTGCCAAAATGTGGATATGATTGCCGATTCCGTTTATTACAATCAGTTTATGTTTGTTATTATGTATTATACCGGTAATATATTTGTACAATTCATTTCTCCATTCAGGCATATAAGAGATATCCTGTTTTCAACTGCAAAAATGAATTGGAGATAGATCTGTGTATACTCTCTTCGATCCTTCCTTTTTTGCACATTTATGGTTTTTAATCCAATTATGCGATAGAAGAAGGAAAACATTTTTTGATTATTACGAAATTACCATTACTGTGCGAAAAATTACACCATCAATTTTAATTGATCAAAGATAATTTCAAATTAAATTGATGGTTATCCGATATAAGATATGTTCCGGTACTTAATTTGCCATTCCAAATAATAGATGAAGAATTTTTCATCATTTTTCCAACGACAGTCCCTTTTAAATTGTATATCCTTATATTTTGTATAATATCTGTTGGTATCGCGATCGTATTTTTAAATGGTTGTAAGTTAATAACAGCAGTGTTTTCTATTTTATGGTTTTTACTTTCTATGGCTTTAAATGTTTTATCCTTATCAGCATTAAATCCATTTTTTGAAATAATATAGATACGGTTTGAACACTTTCCGAGTGTATCAGAAAATGAATTCTTATCCGGCGTTATCCAACGATTATTATTTACATCATATATTTTCATTTCACTTATTCCACTTACATGGTAGGTGACATTGATTGTTTCTGGTTCTTTAACTTGTACAAATATATCACTACCTTCTGGTTCAGTTACTCTGACAGCAAATACATAGGTACATGTATCTGACTGACCATAATGATTAACTATAGTATCCCTTGAAATGAAATCCACTCGTTTCCCTGGTACGTTGGCATCATCAGTTATTATACGGTTTGAAGGTGCAGAGAGGATAATGTTTCCATAAGTTTTCATTTGTGAACAAAACTGATTCATTGCTTCGATGTTTGCCTGAGGTCTCTTACCAAAATAATGAAACCATGATACCATTTTTGCCCCATGTATTACAGTAATCCATGCTTCCATCAAGATTTGATCTGGTGTTGGTACCGGAGTTTCCAGATTCTCTATTTCTTGACATTCAACAAAACCCGAAATTGGAATCAGATTGTAATTCCTCTCAATTAATCTGTCGTATGATAAGGCAAATTCTTCCATAACCCTTCTGTTTTTCAAACGGGCCCAGGTGCTCGATTCCAGTGGATATATATCAAAACCAATAAAATCTACTGGAAAATGTTTCTTCCCGCCATATAACGAATCGCTCCCTATGTAGTCGAAAACCGTACCATTACCACCCATTTCATTCCAATAAGTTAAGTAGTCGCCTCCTGTTAAATTAATCCAGACAGGGTGATTTGGATCGATTTTATGGCAAGAACTGGTCCACGATGCTAAAACCGGCGGGGGTATCATTATATCACGGCCACCTAAATCTGGCTCATCTTTCCATGACCACATGAGTAGTGAAGATTCATCTTTAGTAGAATTAACATATTGTTCAATGGATTCGATATTTGAGTTTCTTTCATTACAAAAACCGCCGCCACCTTCCCAGCGGTGAATTGGCCCGATGACAAATCGATCATAACTCTTACATGTGGAAAGATAGTCTTTCCATGTATTTAAAGAATGGTTCTCATAATATCCTACACCAATTCCAGCATTAACACAATTTTCGGCCCATCCTGTGTATTCATAGTCACTTAACAAAAAACCTGTAACTAAAAAAGTGGGTCTTCCATTTATGCAAAGTGCATTGTTCTCATTTATTCCAACAGCAGGTATTCCGTCGTATGGTTTATCAAATTTCTCCTTGAGATAAGAAATAATTTTATCCTCTGCATTATAAAGATCTGCTCTAAGTGTATAGCTATCTTTTGGTAATTCACTATTCTTCAGTAAAAATTTTTCTTCGCTTTTTAGAGATGGTTTATTAAGAAGAATTTTTGAATATCCATTACTACCATTAATTGTGATTTTAAGTTTGTTTGCCTTGTTTAATGCAATATTTAATGGTATTCTTACATAAATGTGTTGACTTATTCTTGCATGGAAAGGCGCATGCCATAGTTCAAATCCAGGAATCGGACTTTGCCCTTTTACATTTACTACAGTTGTACTTGAATCTCTCCCGGTATTCGTGGTTTTAAATACTTTTACAGTAAATTTTCCAGGTTTCATAAAAAAATGGATACATGTAGGTCCGGAATTTGAATGAGACGGTGATGGAAATCCTTTTTTCATAAAATATCCATCACCAAAATCCCACTCATACAGCGAGGCATCTGTATCGTTGAAAGGTATATTTAATGGGATCTTAAACTGTACCTCTTCTCCAACTTCAATTTCGGTACCAGGTGAAACAATAATTTGAGACAAAACACTACATCTTGACGGACAACTAAGAACAATGACCAGTATAAAAGATATTGTTATAAAATTTGTCATATATTTTAACTCCTTAATAGCTATGCAATTAACATATTCGCATAAAATTTAGTAACTTTTTGGTCTGTATAAATAACTGTATTAGTCACCCGGTTAATTTCAGATAGCAAATACTGGATATTTATAAATGGGTCCACTCTAAAAAGGTAGAAAAAACATTTCGTCCCGCCTTTTGCGGTATCCCGCAGTGGCGGGATGAGCAGAAAGAGCCTTAATTTAGCTAAAAAAACGATCATGTTGATCCCGCGATAAGCGGGAGAAACATATTTATCAGCTTTTTAGAGTGGACTCATAAATAGAAATAAAAAAATTGTATACTCAAAAATGTAATTTAGTTTTAGAAATAATCACTCCTTTTCAGTTCATTATATTTAACAAAATATCAAATTTTGATTGCCTTGAATTAGTATAACATAATTCCCTAATGTCTGCAATATCTGGTTTAAATGGTATCCGACTATAAGATGCAATTTGGTATTAAAAATACTTTGAATTGGCATTGTCTTTGTTCCATTAAATAATAATCAATGTCTTTTCAATGATGTATCAAAAAAACTTTAAAGGTTTTGTATCCAGCTGCATAATTTTTAAAAATGTATCTTAACATTGAAGTGCATTTCCTCAATAGTTAATTATAACAGTGCCGATGGTTGATATTTATCCATAAATCATAGTTGTTTAGTCAATGTTAAAGGATTTGTAAATGGAAAGAAGTGTAAATGATAATGATCATATTATTAAACAAGATTGTTCTTATTGGATCAAGCATTTCAGTACCTGCTTTTCAAGATGGAAAAGGTACATTCTGCTCACTGTTCCAGTAATTTTTATTTTATGGTTTGTAATTTTATCAAAATATAACAAGATACAACCGAAAATCGATTCCAACGTACTTATTGGAACGTATCAAAAAATTGATTATTCTTTTTTTCCTGAATATTCTGAGAACGAATCAGTTTCATCAATTGTTATTAAATCAAGAAACTTTTTGATTAATGTCATTGATTCGCTTAGATTAAATTTTGTTTTATCGAATATATGCAGATCAGATGTTGTTTCATATATACACCTGGATTCTTCTGCGCAAAAAGGTACTTATTCAATTAATGTCGATAACTCATCGGAACATTTATATACGGTATCTTTATGTAAACCAAAATCACGGGATGTAACATATATTGAAAGCTGTAGGCTTAATGGTAAGAATACCCTGATTATACCGGGTGTAGAAATGGTGTTAACAAATGAATATATGAACAATCCATTTGATTTTAAATTTACTATAGTTACAAAAGATGATGCAGTCAAAGAATTAAGAAAAAATATCGAAATAAAGCATATTTCCGAAAGGGACCCTTCGAATCAAAATATTATAGAAATTGTATTGACAGGAATAGACCCTCAACTATCATCAAAAACGATTAATCTTATCGCTGATCTTTATATCTCGGAAAATATCCGTTTTCTTAAAGAAAAAATGTTGAAAACCATTGGTGTTTTAGAGAACCAATTGGTAATAGCAACAAATCAACTTATAAAAAATGAAGACAGTATTAAAAAATTTAGAGTTAAAAATCCCCATGTTTCTTTAAATAACAATATTCATGAAATTATTTCGGGACTTCCAGTTCTGGATAATGACATTTTTGAAAAAAACAAAAAATTGCGACAGGCATCTGATTTAGAAAAAAAGCTGACAATAAACAATTTTGAATCGAGATCACAGGCAATAATTGAAGCTCTGTATTTTCTTGGAAGTCAAGATGTTTCAGGTGCAATTGGATTGCAGCAATATTATAATTACCTTTTGCAGCAAAAGTTTGCATTAGAATCAAACGAATACGCACCGGGACATAGGCTTGTCAAAAAAAATAATCAAAAGTTAGAACAGATAAATACAAAAACGATGTTATTATTAAATAACTTCATTGAAAACAAGAAGAAAGAAATTCACAATGTCAGCACTGAAAAAAATGCAGCTTTGAAAAACTTGAACCACCTTCCGGAAAAAGAAATGCAATATGCTGCTTTATTGCGTCAACAGCTTATTAATTCAGAATTATATTCTCAAATCTTAAGTAATTATAATCAGGCTAAAATGGCCGATAAGTCCATCATGTCAGATATGTATATTCTGGATTATTCTATCCCGGTTGTTCCAGAAATTAATATCAAACGGCTGATGATATATTTAACATCAGGTATTTTACTAAGTTTACTAATATCGATAGGACCAGCCATTATTTACGATTATTTTGATAAGAGACTACATACAATAGATGATCTTTATAAATTTTGTACCGCCCCCATTTTGGATGTAATACCATTACAAAAAGACTGTAAGAATTCAAGTTGTAACAAAAAAAGTTCAAACGTTCATATCATCGATAATACTCAGCAATTAAAAGAGTCTTTTTTACATCAAACATACAATAAAATATATTCAAAAATAGATAGTTATCTCGAAATTCGGAATTCAAAATCATTGTTGATCACAAGTTATGATAATGATGAAAACTGTTCAGTTATCGCAGCTAATCTTGCCGTTGTGGCTGCTCAAAAATACAAATTAACACTCCTTATAGATAGTGACATTCGGCATGGACAACTTTTTGATCATTTTAAATGCACTAAAATACCTGGTTTTTCAGATCTTCTTCACCAGGAGTTGGCGCTGTCTGAATCAAATTTAAAAGAGACAATAAGGTATACAAATGTACAAAATTTACATTTGTTATCTTCTGGGACCGCCTGTAAAAATCCTACTAACATTTTACTAAGTACACAATTAAGCGAACTCATGAAGATGCTAATAGTAAATTACAAATTGGTAATAATTAATTCACCACCACTTTCTATGGTATCGGATTCCTATATTTTAAGCAGAGAAGTGCAATCTTGCGTTATTGTTATTAAAGCTGGTAAAATAGACTCGTCTAAGATCAACAGGCTTATTAATGAATACCCATTTTTAAAAGAGAAAATTCTTGGAATTATTCTGGTTGACTCGGTTGATACTGCTACAAAAAGTAAGTCGTTTTTGAGGTATACAACTGGTTTTCATGCAAACAGACAATTAAAAGGAGTTCTTTGTGAGAAAGTTTGATGAGATTTCTTTCATAATTATAGATATCATATTTCTGCCATTTGTGTTTCCTGCTGCAATATTACTAAAGATAATTAGGATAATGGGTTTTCAAAAATTACCTATATGTAAAAATGTACTATTGAATATAGGAGTTTTTCCGATCAGAAAGCATTACTATGAGCCCCAATTCGATAACCGCTTTCTACGCGCAGACTTCGAACAAGACCGGAAATTAACTGGAATTAATTGGAATGTGGAAGGGCAATTGAAAATGCTTGAGAAATTTATTTTCGCTCATGAACTCATTGAACTCTCAAAAGAGAAGCAAGTAAGTATACAGTTTTATTTGAATAATGATTTGTTTTCTTATGGAGATGCAGAATACTGGTATCAGCTTATTCGTGCAGTCAGGCCAAAAAGAATTTTTGAAATAGGGAGTGGAAACTCAACGTTAATGGCAATAAAAGCTATTCAGAAAAATTGCATTGATGATCCAGACTACGCGTGTGAACACTTGTGTATCGAGCCATACGAAATGGCATGGCTGGAAAAAACAGGTGTTTCAGTTATAAGAAAAAAAGTTGAAGATATAGAGATATCATTTTTTTCTCAACTAAAGGAAGGTGATATACTATTTATCGATTCTTCACATGTTATTAGACCAAAAGGTGATGTGAACTTTGAATATCTTGAAATATTACCAACACTTCACAGTGGAGTAATAGTACATGTACATGATATTTTTTCACCTAAGAATTATCTGAAAAAATGGTTACAAGAGGATGTGAGATTCTGGAATGAACAATATTTACTGGAAGCATTTCTTACACATAATAGTAGTTGGGAAATTATCGGTGCTCTTAATTTTTTACATCATAATCATTACGAAAGATTAAAAAGTGTTGCGCCATATCTTGAACCTGAAAGGAATCCAGGTTCATTTTATCTTCGTAAAATCACATGATTTCATTGTCGCAAAAATATGTCGCATAGAAATAAGAAATCTGAAGCAAGAGTACCAGAAGAAGAGATCCAATTTTGACAAGATACGCCGCTAACCAACTTAAAACAGTCAAATAAAGTACGTCAGGATCCTGGCGTTAATTCCGATCGGTTTGAAATATTTCATTAGATGTGCAAAAAAAGTTTGCTCAAAAAGAATTTTTCGAATTTCGAGCATTTGTAAAAAGTGAGGATATTGATGCTATAAGCATATAATAAAAAATCTCTATCTGATCAAAATAAGATATTGTAAAGAACGTCAAAATATGGGAAAATAGTGTCACTCCAAGAACCCAGAATAAAAACTTACTTTTCATTTCATATGAATTAAAAGATTGTATTGCTTTTCCTACATATTGAAATGCAATAACAATTATGAGAATAAATAGTATTAGAAGCGGCAATCCGCCTAAAACCCCCATACTGATATACATATTTGTAATATCAGTTTGATTAACACTCCAGCTAACGCCTGTCGGCATCCAATGCCGGGTATAATTCGTACCCACCAACCACCATTCATTTATATGATTAATAGCTTGTGTTATCAACTCAGCTCTATGGTACCCCGTACTTCCACCTACAAGGTCTATTTTCGCTAAAATGTACCAGAAATGTGCTTTCATATAAATTTCAGATAGAATACAAGCTGAAACTAGTGAATACCTGACAAGGCGCATTTTATCCCGTAATGTCCAGACCGCCAGTCCGATACATGAAAAGAGAGCTGTCATTATAGGACCACTGGAACCTGTGGAATAGATTATGGCAATAGTTCCAATTATACCTAAAGTAGACAGAAGAACATATTTGCGTGCAGGATATAGAAAATAAAAAAATAGGGGAATTAATGTACCGGCTGTAGTTCCTGCAGTTATTGGATGCTGAAAAGGTCCTTGTGCCCGTATAACATTTTCTCTTATTGCGGAATATTCAGGCACACCTCCCAAAAAAGATAAAACATTGTAACCGGTTATTTTTTCGTAAACCATAAGAATCATAATAGGAATCGCCATTATTAACATTGATATTATAAGCTTTTCCAGATCCTCAATTTTTTGAATGAATAATCTGAAGCATAAATAAGTCATTACTATATCGATAGATCTACCAATATTATTAATATAAAAACCATCGTTGTTCTTTTGAAAGTAAACCATCGTATTGTACACCATTATAAACACAATCATTAATTTATCAATAGTATTGATTTTTTTAATACGCTTAAAATCATTTCGTATAAAAAATCTTACCAGATAGAGTAAACACAGGATTCTGCTAACATATAGTGATGCGAATCCGATTTCCACGCCTTGCGCGGAGGTAATGTAAAATGCACTTATCAGCAAAGGTAATGTTACCCATACTCCATTAAGAAACAATATGCAAATAGAAAGAAGCATTAACAATGACATACTAAATGGATTTAAACTTAGAATTGCGGTTTCATCCATTTTAATTTTATCCTTTATATTGAATTAAATCTTTATGTGTTTTTTCAGCCCAATTTTCAAATCCTATCGACCAGCGTAGTAACGCTTTCCATTTATTTAAAGTATTTGAATTATCTATTTTTAATATTGAATTCAGGATATATCCGGTACTTAACCTTATCACAGAAGAAATTGAGATAGACATTCTGAACAAGATTGCTCTGTAAATCCCAAAAAATTTTTTTTGGAACAAGTAACTGGCAGATATCATTAAAATGATTGAAAAATTTGAGTTTTTTGTTGATTCTGTTGAGCCGCCACCAAAGTGAATAACATTTGAATCAGGTATATGATAAATTTTTTTTCCATACATTCTCATTTTGTGACATAAATCAATATCTTCAGAATACATAAAGTAATCACAGCTGAATCCATTTACTGATTCGAAATCTTCTTTTTTAATCATGAGGCAAGCACCGGAAACGGCCTCAACAGGTACTGGTCCGGAATTCTCATACAACCCTTTAACACCCCAGAAATTCCATTTTGGCGTTTTCTGAATAAGCCATTCAAATTCCAGTATTTGCCGTAATATTCCTGGATAAGGCAGTACACAGGATGTTTGCAGCGTTTTGTCACCATTGAGAAGCCTGGGGCCGGCTACACCCAGATGTTTGATCGTTTTAAATGCATTGATTAATTCATTAACAGCGTTATTATTCAGTACTGTATCGGGATTTAAAAAAAGAAGTAGTGGTGCAGTCGCTAAAAAAGCAGCGGCATTATTTGCCGCAGCAAATCCATGATTTGCAGACAACTGGAGTGTTTTGATATTTGAAATACAGCTTCGGCACATTTCGATGCAACCATCATAGGAGGCATTGTCAACTATAATGATCTCAACACATAAACAGCTGCATGTGTTGTTTATACTTTCCAGACACTTACGGAGATAGTGTTTTGAATGCCAATTTATTATAATTATTGATACATCAAATGGCGGTTGCATATCAGTTCCAGGATTATTCAGTGTCTGTTTTAAATGAAAAAATTTGTTTAATCCTCTTTAATTGTTCTCTCCGGAGGTGCTCAATGGTAGTATCAGATAATTTTCTTTCCATTTTTCTTATCCATGCTGATAAAAATCCAATTGCTAATCCAGTTGATGCTATTATATAAGGTTTTTCAGTAACTCTTGAAATACAACTCAAAAAATGAAAAAGGGGATGATACCCCAAAATGTAATTACTCATACCCTGTTTAAATCTTGCAGCAAAAACAGTTGAATTTCCTGTTAACATTTTTTTATGATGAAAAACATTGAGGCTCTTATCAGTAAACACCTTCCAACCCTGAGAACGAGCAACTATTTCAGCGGCTGAATCTTCACCACCTATTGTCATTGGAATAAAACCACCTATTTGTTCAAAGCAGGAACGGCGGAAAAATTGAACTGCACCCGCGACGCTGTTTGTGCTTGATTGGTGTGGAAGCCAGCGTTCATTTTTGATTTCATGAACTCTACCCCCGGCAATACCCAACTTTTTATTGCTCTCAAACAAATCCATTACGTTCTTGAAATAACTTTTTTCGAATGATACATCTGCATCAAGATTTCCAATAAAATCGAACTCTTCATACTTAACTAAAGTATATCCGAGGTTGAATGATTGGACTTTTGAAGCGAAACCAATTTCCTGAGGTAAGGTGTTATTTACATAAACTATATATGGTTTTTCACCTATGGATTTTTTGATGGTATCTTCAGTTGAATCACGTGAATGATCGTTTACGATTATCCATTTATGTGGTTTTTCTGTCTGATTATCTACAGTAGTAATCGTTTTGCCGATATGTACGGATTCATTTTTTGCCGGAGTTATCAAAACATATTTTCTCATGATAATTCCTTGTTGTTAACTATCTCATAATACAAAGGCCACGATAACTACTATCGAAAAAAGTGCCGATAATTATGAGACCGTTAATATCAGAACAAAAAAATTCATGTTTTTTGTGTTCATTACTGATTCTCAAGAGTTGGGGATTTTTTTTTATTTATCTGTAATGATCTCATTATTTTAAACAGGTATTGCAATGAATATAGCCAGTCATAACTTCCCTCTAATTTAGCTTTAAATAATTTCAGATCATCATATTCGTTAACTGGTATTCTTTTTAAAATATACAAATTATCACCTCTGCGAACTGTTCCAATACGGGTTGTAACCGAAATGGTATATCCGGATTCTTTGTACAGGGCACACAACAGGGAAATAAAAGATTGGTTTTCATCAGGAAATCTAAACGGGTATGAAAATGATGTGACTTCCTTCTGTATGTTGTTCTCTATAATTGATTTCGATTGAGATAATTCCTGTTTTAGCATGTCGATATTGAGCTCTGTCAGACGATTGTGCATAAGACTGTGTGAACCTATGTCAATTAATTGTTGAACAGTACATTCCTTTATTTGCACCCAGTTCATCAGGTGTGCTCCTTCAAATTGACCATATCCGGACTCTGGTATTAACCCTGATGGAACGAACAATGTTGCAGGTATATTGTGTTTTGCCAATAAAGGGAATGCATTATCATAAAAATTCTTATAACCATCATCAAAGGTAATGATGACATACTTTTTATGTGTATCGTTACGCGTAAAATTCAAGAGATCTTTAATGTCCTTTAAAAAATAAACACGATAATTATTATCGTTAAGAAAAATCAGATGCCGTTCAAATTTTAAAGTTGATATTTCAGTACTATAATATGGTCTGGTATTTGTTATACGGTTGGTTACAGAATGATACATCAGTACAGGTATGTGATCATTTCTCTGCGGAGTTTTTAAAACATTTAAAACCAGGGTAATCAACCTGTCAAATCTAATTTTGGGATTCATAATTTCTTCACAAAAATCAGAATTTACATATTATTGTAGGGTTAATAAAACTCATTTCAGAATCGGTATCGGTATCGAAAAGTACTGTAATTGAGGACAGATCCCGATTCTGATACCGACAGCGATCAAGATAACTACTATGCCGATAATTAAGAGGCCGTTTATATTCAGGAAACGACCGCAGAAGACTCATCAATATAACGCTTTCACTGTTGTGTATACGAGTCAACCAAATCTTTCTTTTTAGTATTTCCGGGAATGTTATATTCATTATCCATATAATAATTTATAATGTTCATATAATTTCTATGTTGTATTTCACTTGTGTAATATTTCTTAAAAATATTAAAAGCGCATGTCCTTTTGTATGCACGTGCTACAGGATCCAGGCATACTTCAATAACTTTTTTAGCAAGATCGGCTGGATTTTCAGGTTCTGTATACCATATACAATCATCATTAAATAGTTCTTTTGTTGATCTCAGTCTTGAGGCAACCACTGGTAATCCTGAGGCTACGTACTCAAAAGTTTTGGTTGATAAAGCAATATTCATGAAATGGTCATTCATATAGGGGACTACACCAATATCCATTGTAATTATGTGCTCATATATGTTTTTCTGCGGTACTGCCTCATGAAGAATGACACTATTTTCCAGGTTCAACTTTTGTATTAGCCTTTCAATGGTATTTCTGTATCTGAGATTATACATGCCATAAATGTGCAGTACACTAAAAGGAATTTGCCTAAGGATTAAATCCATTGCTTTTACAGCAATTATTATTCCGAAACGTTCGGATACTGTCCCATGGTATATTAAACTGGCTTTTTCACTGATAATTTCATTTTCATGATTTTCAACGTATTTGAATATCACTTCATCTGCGGTATTTAAAAGAACAGTTAATTTTTCCTCTGGTACGCCTCTTAAAAGTAAAGATTTTTTAAAACCACTGCTGGCAGTAATTATTTCATCACAAGTTTTTACAACTATCTTTTCGACAAGTATGGCTATTTGTTTAAGAATACGATTGATATATCCTGGCCATCTTGATCCGATAAGATCGACTGAAAGATCCCTGCCATCAAGTACAATCGCAGAACCTGATAATTTGTGAAAAAAAGCTGTAAGCACAATGAATTCTGGTAATGTATGCACTACTATTATTCTGTAAGAATTTTTAATTGATAAAAAACAAAGTTTGGTAAAAGCAGTAATCATAAAAGTTAATGTATCTATTAAATAGTTGAATAAGTTTTTTTTAATTAATTTGATTCTGTTAATACGAAAAATTCTGATATTACTGAGAGATTCAAAATTTTCCTGTTCAATTCTTTTTAAACACAAAACATCACAAGAAACATTGAATCTATTCAGTACTTTAATCTGCTGGCATAGTCTGGTGTCATCTGGATATACGTACTTAGAAATAATACAGACTTTATTTGTTCTCATATATTTCCCTTACATTTCAATCATTGTCTGCACTTTGTCTTTGTAAAACATATACTAGTTTGAGAAAGAAGATGTTGAGCCATTTTTGTCTGAAAAAATAGATAATAGATAATATATCGATCAGTTCCTTTTTAATTGAGTTCTTTAGAGAGACTCAATTTACAAAATCGATGTTAATTGGCGGAAGAAAATTGTTATTGATTACTACAACTTGAACTCGGCTGATAGCTTTGATAAGAATAACGATCTGTCTATTGACCGTACTCAGTCCCGGTGTTTTTTTTCTCCCGGGACAGCAAGGATGGACGTATAAAGAATTTCTGTATCGAACTCGGGACAGGTCTCTTATCACCAGTCGATAAAATCTTCAAAGGTTGTGAATATGTACTGCTGTGCAAGGATTTAGGGTGCTTTGTTCTGTATTTTAATTAGAGCCTTTTTTGCTGCGATGCCTTGTGGCTGTAAGTCCCGATACATTCATTCGGGATCGTTACCTGTCGCCGAGTTCAGGCACAAATTTGATTAAAGCTTGTATTGTACAAAAAATCAGTGGCTATGTTGAATAATACAATTAATATTAAAGGAAAATAATCAGAGAATATCATGAAATTTATTCGGACTGCTGTTATGGAGATATATGGAACTCATCGAATTTGAATTCATACTTAGGACACGAAATAACCTGATCACGTTTGTTTCTCCATTATACTATTATCCAAATCAATTTCAGTACCAATATGGCGATCGGGAATTTTCAATACTAAATTGAAGGTTGAGGTACCATGAAGACACCCACTGCTATCTTTACCAGAATTCAGAGGAGATGGTTTTACTGGACAAAATCATGGTTTTATTTTAATATCGTAAAGAAAATTAATGAAATTTCTATCAGCTCAGCAGATTCTTATCAGCTACGGAGTGAGCTTACAATGATGCCCGATAGTGTTTTAAAGTGTTTTTGCAACTTTCATTGATGATGGTCCTCAATTTGGTGATAATAATGAAGCGTATTCCTGCAGTGACTCTCAGCCATCCGGCACACATAATTCTCCAGCAAAAAGATGAGCGTGAGCTATATTCGAAAAAACCCGTCGACTATTATGCATTTCATTACCGAAGAAGAACCAACGCTGTCTGCAGTCACCTTGCACGTATAAATGCCCGGCGTATACTTGAAATCGGCGCCGCTCAGGGAAACATGTCCTTGCGTTGTGCAGAATCTGGAGCCCGTTGCACGGCACTTGACATCAACATCGACTATCTTACCTACAGTAAACTTAAATACGAGAAAGGGGCTCTGAGTTGGGTGCAGGCAAGCGCTGATGCGCTTCCATTCAAACCGGGAAGCTTCGATGCGATTATCCTGGGGGAACTGCTCGAACACTGTGCCTGGCCTGAGCGAATACTGGCTGAGGCAGGCATGCTGATCGTCAGAGACGGCACAATAATCATTACGACTCCCAACAACCGCTATCTTCATGGTATTGAACAGTCATTTGGCAAAGTGGCTGCCGACCGCTCGGCAATAGAAAAATACCAGTTCGGCCCCGATGGCGACAATCATCTCTTTACGTTTACAGGTGATGAACTTGCAGGGGTGATCTCGTCTGCAGGTTTACGGGTGATCGAGAGACATTATCTGGGCAGCCACTTTCTTCATCTTTCCTTACTCTATCGTCTGCGTACCGGATTTCCGTTTCTATTTAATGTGGTTCTCGAACGGATCGTTCCTGTCATACCACTGCTGCGGCAGCGGTATACAAGTACACTTTTATTTGTTGTCGGAAAGGAAAGAGCTTCGGATGCGCATTGTTGATTATGGAAAATACCTGGTGCGGTACTGGCGTCGGCACGCCTTCGTTTTTGGCCGTGGCACCACCCTTCGCAAGTTGCAGAACTTTATGTGGTGTGAATGGGAAGCGCGGCAGCAGAAGATAGATGTTCGTTCGTATCCGTGGGAGCTGTTTATCGATCCTGTCAATATTTGCCCTCTGCGGTGTCCGCTCTGCAACACCGGAAGACGGCTCGTTCCCCGAACGAAGATGATGATGTCGCTCGAATCCTTTAAAAAGTATATCAGTCCGCTCGCTCCATATCTTTACAAAATTAAATTATTCAACTACGGTGAACCGTTTCTTAACCCCGAGCTTTTCGATATGATCTCTTTTGCGAGTAGAGCGAACATCGCTGTACAGGTCAATAGCAATCTAAACGTCTGGAACGAAGGTTTTGCAGAGGAGTGTGTCGGGAGTGGTCTGGACACCCTGGTTGCTTCGTTTGATGGGTTAACTCAGGAAGCCTATCAGTCCTACCGGATTGGTGGAGATGTTGATAAAGTCAAGCTCGCGATTGAGTCCGTTGCCGCTGCGAAAAGACGGTTTAATTCGAAAACCCCGCACCTAGTACTTCAGTTTCTCATGCATGCGCACAATGTTCATGAGTATGATGCTGTCGGTGCTTACGCGGCAAAAATCGGTGCACTATTCTTTCCCCAGCCGATCACCTTCGATATACAGGATGAAGCGCAACGAAACCGCTGGCTGCCCCTTGATGAGATTAAATCGCACTACGACCACGTTAAGATGATAAAACGGAAAGATCGTCCCGAAAAAGGGTGTGGATTTCTCTGGAACAATCCTGTCATTAACGTCGATGGCGGCATTTCACCCTGTTGTCACGTCTTTTATAAAAGTACCGATTTCGGCAACCTGGAAGAAACTTCGTTTACCGGGATATGGCGTAATGAACGGTTCAGGGCTGCCCGCATGATGCAACATGATAAAAAAAACAGCGATGCATCAATTGTCTGCACCCGCTGCCTTGATTTACGGGCATTTTCGAGTGCTGATTACGATCTGGTTAATGAGTATCGAACGAATGATATTCAGTAGGGGTACGTCGCAACGTGCCCCTACCTGATTCCGGATTCCTCAGATGCCTATATTATTCAAAGTGTTCCCAATGGCATTGATAACATTAATGAGGCCGGGATGCGACACCTCAAATTTTCTTACTGATAGTTTCATTCCATCAATCGCATGCTGAAAGAGTTCCTCATCACGCCCTTCACGGGTCCCTTCAAAAACACCTGTCTCAGTAAATTTAGTGATGCTGCGGGCATTGTCATGATCGTTTTCTTTTATTGTTTCAAGTTCAAGCTTCAGGTTGTCAATCAGATTCAGAAGTTCCTTTTTTTCATTGGCATCGGTGACATTTTTCTGAATTTCGTTTTCTATGCGTTTAATGGTCTCGTAGATCATTTGAGATCTCCTGAAATGAAGTGCGTAAAATTAATTAATTCGCGGCATGTGTACGTTACAACCTGTTGTAGGGGCACGTTGCAACGTACCCCTGCAGAGTTTATATGATTATATATTCGGGTTATATGCATTTAACAATAAAAAATAATCTATTAACGCTGAAGTTTGCGGTATTTGATCCGGGTCGGCTGGTCGGCATCAGTGCCAAGACGTGCATGACGGGCCTCTTCGTACGATGCATAGTTACCCTCATGCCAGATGACCGTGCTGTCACCTTCAAATGCAAGAATGTGGGTAGCAAGCCGATCGAGGAACCAGCGGTCATGGCTTACAACAACGGCACAGCCACTGAAGTCGGCGATAGCCTGTTCCAATGCCTGAAGTGTTTCGACATCGAGATCGTTCGTTGGTTCATCGAGAAGTAATACATTTCCTCCGGACTGGAGTAGTTTCGCAAGATGGACTCTGTTTCTTTCTCCACCTGAAAGGGTGCCTATCATTTTTTGCTGATCACCGCCGGAGAAGTTGAATTTTCCGACATATGCCCGGGAGTTGATCTCTGATTTACCTAACAGGATTGTGTCTCTTCCTCCGGCAATCTCCTCGAAAACCGTCTTGTTTGCATCCAGTGCATCACGGGATTGATTGACATAGCTGAGCTGTACTGTTTCACCGATAGTCAGGGAACCGCCATCGGGTTTCTCCTGTCCGGTGATCAGTCTGAGCAGTGTTGATTTACCTGCACCATTGGGGCCGATAACTCCGACGATTCCTGCGCGGGGAAGGGTAAATTCGAGATTTTCAAAAAGCAGCTTGTCGCCGTAAGCCTTCGTGAGTTTTTCTGCACAGATCACAGTGTTACCAAGCCGCTGGCCATGTGGTATGACAATCTGTGTCGTGTTGATTTTATCGGGAGTTGACTGGCTGATAAGCTCTTCGTATGCGTTAAGACGTGCCTTTCCCTTGGCCTGACGCGCTTTCTGGGAGAGACGAACCCACTCGAGTTCAGCTTTAAGTCTTCGTCTACGGGAACTTTCCTCTTTCTCTTCCTGTTCCATTCTGGATGTTTTCTGGTCGAGCCAGGAGCTGTAGTTTCCTTTCCACGGTATTCCATGACCACGGTCAAGCTCAAGGATCCATTCCACAACATTGTCAAGGAAATAGCGGTCATGGGTGACAAGAATTACCGAACCTTTGTATTCACGCAGGTGGTGTTCCAGCCATGCGACCGATTCTGCGTCCAGGTGGTTTGTCGGTTCATCGAGGAGCAGGAGGTCTGGTTTCTCAAGAAGAAGTTTGCAAAGAGCGACCCGGCGTTTTTCTCCACCGGAAAGCGTTTTTACATTCGCATCACCCGGCGGGCAGCGAAGAGCGTCCATGGCGATTTCGAGGTGGCGGTCAAGGTCCCATGCATCACAGGCGTCGATTTTGTCCTGAAGTTCCGCCTGACGTGAGAGTAGCTTGTCCATCTCTTCATCAGACATCTCTTCACCGAATTTATTGGAAACTTCATCAAATTCATTGAGAAGATCCCGCGTTGATTTTACGGCAAGCTCAACGTTTCCTTTTACGTCAAGAGATTCATCCAATCGTGGTTCCTGCGGAAGGTATCCGACCGTTCTGCCCGATTCGAGCCATGCTTCACCCTGGAATTCGGTATCGATATTTGCCATTATTTTCATCAGTGTACTTTTTCCCGAACCATTTACGCCAATGATTCCTATTTTTGCCCCATAATAGAACGACAGAGAGATCTCTTTGAGAATCTCCTTTTTAGGCGGGTATATCTTTGTGAGGCGATGCATGTAGTAGACAAACTTTTCTGCCATAGGGTTTCCTGTTTCCTTAAAATTGTAGTTTAGAGGGGGGCAATCCCCGGATACGAGACTTCAGTTCTGGAAAATTTCAAATTTTCTTGTGTTGGAAATATAATTAATTAGTTCATTTGCTTCATCAAGAAGTTATTTTAGAAAATCAGTTAAACCGCAGATCGTAATTCTTAGCGAAATACAATTTTTTTTCCGGAGGATATAGTATATATGGCAGATTCAGTTGCAAGGACCTTTTTCTCATCATTAACATCAAAACTGGAAAAAAAGCGGCAGAATGTGATGAGTGAACCCCTCAAAATGACAGAGATCTCTGTTTTATTAGGCATGAGGTTTAACAATGAGCCTATTTATGATTCTATCGAGTTGTTCTATACCGAGGAGTACAAAAAGGCTTTAGAAACTCACACTGATCCTTCAGAACTGGAGAAAATAATCAAGTTTCGTCCGGCAACACAGGAGGAAGCAAATCTTCTGTTTAGCGATATTCATGCCCGCGACGAATCTGAAAGGTATTCGAGCCAGAACAGCTCTGAGGGTTAATTATCGGTGAGTGTAATCATAATTTGGAAAACCAGCAAAGAGATACTATTTTAGCTGGCTTCAGCAAGTGTGATTTTATTTGATTGTCGAAGCTACAGAAGTACCGCAGCTGGAGTTTAGTTCGTAATGTACATCCTTTTATAGAGTTATTTCGATGGAGACTGGAAATTGGAAACGCAATTAGACCTTAATGAACAGATGAAAATACGACTGGATAAAATCCCTGCTATCAGAGAAGCCGGGTATCATCCTTATGCTGAGAGATTTGAGCGGACTCATCGTCCCGGTGAGGCTGACAAATTGCCTGATGGTATGACGGGGGTCAGGGTTGCCGGAAGGATTGTTTCGCTACGCTATTTTGGAAAGCTTGCGTTTGGTCATCTCTATGATGTCTCCGGAAAGGTACAGTTTGCTGCGCAGAAGACTGTTCTCAATGAGCAGTTTGATGATCTGAAAAGGCTTGTAGACATTGGAGATTTTATCGGTATTGAAGGTGAAATGATCACAACAAAAACAGGTGAGAAAACCATCAATGCTCAGAAGATTTTCTTTCTGACAAAGTCGCTTCGTTCTCTGCCCGAAAAGTTTCATGGATTGACTGATCCGGAGCTGCGGTTACGGAAACGGTATCTGGACCTTATAATGTCGGAAGAGAGCAGGGAACGATTTCTTAAGAGAACAAGGATTATCAAAACGATCCGTGATTTTCTTGATGAAAACGGGTTTACAGAAATTGACACTCCTGTTCTTACAAATAAAGCGACAGGCGCACTGGCACGTCCATTTTTGACGCATCACAATGCGCTTGATATCGATATCTATCTCAGGATCGCTCCTGAGACCTATCTCAAACGTGCGATTGCCGGAGGATTTGACAGAGTATATGAGTTCGCCCGATCGTTTCGCAATGAAGGGATGGATGCGTCGCATCTTCCCGATTTTACACTTCTTGAATATTACTGTTCCTACTGGAACTATGTTGACAATATGAATTTTACCGAAAGACTTTTCAAGCATCTTCTCACCACAATAAATGGCGGACTTGACCTTACTTATGAAGGCCGGGAGATCGCTTTTGGTGGAGAATGGCCCCGTTATTCATTCAGAGATCTGATATTGAAGGATTGCGGTATCGATATCAATCTGTTCGGGAGCCGTGAAACGCTGATGAAAGAGATTGATAAAAATGGAATACGGTTCGAGACCGATGTCGAGATCGACAAAGCCGGACGTGGTACGATTATCGATCTTCTTTACAAAAAAGTCTCACGTCCTCAGTTGATCAATCCGACGTTTATAACCCACCACCCATTGGATCTTTCACCACTTGCACGTAAAAACGACGAGAATCCGCTTGTGGTGGACCGTTTTCAGCTTGTTGTTAACGGGTGGGAAGTTGTCAATGCGTATTCAGAACTTGTTGATCCGATTGATCAGACCGAGCGGTTTAAGCAGCAGGCTGAGGCGAGGGCTCATGGTGACAGAGAAACCATGGAAGTGGATAACGATTTTCTTCAGTGCATGGAATTTGGCATGCCGCCGATCTCCGGATGGGGAATGGGTGTTGACCGGATTGTGGCGCTTCTGACAAATGCATCAACGTTACGGGATGTGATACTGTTTCCGCTCATGCGGCCGGAAAACTGAATATCTCTTATGAGAGGAGCTGTCTGATGAGTGTAGTGGAAAATATGGTGGCGATGCGTTACCTTAGGGGTAAACGCAAAATCGGCACCTACGTTACAGCTCTGGGAATTTTTATCGGCAGTTTTGTTTTAATAATTGCCCTGTCCATCGCGAATGGCTTTGAAAAAGAGGTACGTGACCGTGTTGTCGGGACACTTGCACATGCAAAAATTCTACAGTACCATTCGATACCGGTTGAAAACTACGATTCTCTTCGTCGTGAGATACTGAAGCATCCAAAAGTCAAGGCCGCATCACCTTACATTAATGGTAAAGCAGGACTGGAACATGATCAGACCCAGGAAGGGGTCATGGTCATTGGTGTTGATGATTCTCTTGAGGCTGCGGTAACTGATATTAACAAAAAGGTAGTGTGGGGAACGTTCAGTCTCGATTCTGTAATGTCCGAACGTGGCAGAACATTTCCGGGTATCTGTATTGGCATGGGACTGGCCAATAAAATAGGGGTCAGTACAGGTGCGGAGGTTGTGTTGCTGTGTCTTGCCAAGGTTGAAGGTGAGATGGATCCTGTACCTAAAATGGCCCGTTTTACTGTTTCGGGTGTATTCGAAACAGGTATGTACGAGTATGATTTAAGTCTTGTATATGTTTCGATTGAATCTGCACAGAACCTTTTCAACATGAAAGGGGTCGAGGGGATCCAGATAAAAACCAGTAACCTTTTTGAAGCTGATAAAATTGCGGCTGATGTGCGGGATTTTCTGGGTGGGTATCCTTACCGGGAGGTCGACTGGCAGACGCAGAACAGATCGCTGTTTCAATGGATGAAGCTCGAGAAGCTGATTATTTTTATTGTCATTTCGATGATTATGTTTGTTGCTGCGCTCAACATAATCTCTTCACTGATAACAATTGTATTTGAAAAGCGGCGGGAGATCGGTATTCTCATGAGTATGGGAGCGACATCCAGGACGATTATGAGTATTTTTATGAAATACGGGGTCATGGTTGGATTTGTAGGATCGACTGCCGGAGTGCTGCTTGGAGTAGTGCTCTGTTACATTCAATATACGTGGAGGCTGATTCCGCTTCCCGGAGATATTTATTTTATCGATACGGTACCGATTTTATTAAATCCGCTGGATGTGTTCGGGGTATATATCGCTGCAAACGTAATTGCCTGGTTGACTACTGTATATCCGGCCTGGAAAGCATCAAAAATGCTTCCTGCAGAGTCAATCCGATTTGAGTAAGGGATTGTGATATGATCCTTCGAAAGGCTGAAGATGGGCGCAAAAAGTAAGTGCTGGATAAAGACCACTCAACCTGTCGAAAGATAATGTAACCAGATATTTAAACACCAGCGACATAATAAATTGCGAATAGGTATGTTTTTTTGACTTGTTATGCGCGGTTACCCCGTTTGCCTTCGGCACCTTACCCCGTTAACTGGGGAAGGATGGGATAGGGGTAGTAAAAATGTAAGAGTGTAAATATTCGCAACTATTTATGTTGTCGTGCTTTTCATAAGATTCTCAGAACAGGAATAATAATGAACGAACCGATCGCAGAAAAAATTGTAGAAGTAAAAGAACTCCGCAAAGAGTTTATTGATGATGCCGGACGGTTCGATGTTTTGAAAAATACTGCTTTTTCCATCCATAAGGGTGAGATGATCGCATTGCTTGGGATCTCCGGTGCTGGAAAAACCACACTGTTGCAGATTCTTGGAGGATTGGACAGCTTTAATGGCGGTTCTGTAAAAGTATGTGGTAGGCAGCTTGGTACCATGAGAATGCATGAGCTTGCGGAGTTTCGTAACAGACATGTTGGATTCGTTTTTCAATTTCATCATCTGCTTCCCGATTTCACCGCCCTCGAAAATACGATCATACCTGGGTTGCTTTTAAAAAAACCGAAAAACGACTGTATAAAAAAAGCGAAGGAACTTCTGGGATATCTGGGACTCAAGTCCCGGGAGAGTCACTTTCCAACAGAGCTCTCAGGAGGAGAACGGCAGCGGGTTGCGCTTGCACGTGCTTTACTCAATGATCCGGCGTTGATTCTTGCTGATGAACCCACGGGGAACCTCGACCGCGGTAATGGTGAGTTATTGTTGAATCTTTTTGAGAAAACCAACAAAGAGTTGAATCAGACATTTTTCATCGCAACACACAACACTCAGATGTCTCCAAGAATGCATCGGACATTATTGCTGGAAAATTGCACTATTTCAGAATCTGTTTCGGAAGAGCACCTGAAATAAATCCGTTTAAGGTGTTCCTGTGAATATCGTATTAGAAATTCGTTGTTAATAAGAATTTTCAGGAACAGTAGCCGAAAAAGTATATTTAAAAATAGTATTTAAAAGAACAGATACTTCAGGACTGATTCTAGAGTGATCTGGACGGTGGTTAATTATGTAGAACCGGACAGGTTTTTGTATATATAATTATGTTCTGGTTTTTCGAACCAGCTTTTAGTTCGAGGTAAGATCATGGATCTATGTGACGAGTGTGGGATAAACCCGGCGAATATTCATCTGACACAAATCATGCAGAATGAGACACACGTGTATCATCTGTGCGATGAATGTGCCCGTAAAAAAGGGATCAGTATTTCTGTTCAGGATGAAAATTTTGTTGCTGATGAAAACGGTGATTCGCAAACTGAGGATAAAGAGTGCGCTCATTGTGGTATGAAGCTTTCTGAGTATAAAAGGAACGGGTGGTTGGGGTGTCCGTCATGCTATCATACTTTTGAAACTGAGATCGATACACTATTAGTGCAGGTGCATGGTTCTTCAATTCATAAAGGGAAAAAGCATCAGGGTATTGGAGGCGGTCACGCTGTATCTGCGGGTGAAATTAAACGATTACGGCATGAACTTGCAAATGCCATTAAAAATGAGGAATTTGAGCAGGCTGCAATAATCAGGGACACGATTCATAGCCTTACAGATATGGAGTCCAGATGAAGAGTGTGGCTACAAATTTGACTCAATTGATAAGCAGGGTGCCATCATGGTTCAGGGACAGTGGTGAAGACAACGATGTTGTTGCTTCAACCAGGGTACGTCTTGCAAGGAATTTAACGCGTTACAAGTTTCCTTTTCACGCTTCAATGCATGATCGCAAGCGCGTTTTTTCTGAAATTGCAGATGCTGTTTCAGGAGAAAGAGCGTTTAAGACTTTCAGCATTATGAATTTTTCTGAAGTGAAGCGACTCGAGCAGCAGTTTCTAGTTGAGGAGAGAATTGTCAGCAATGAGCTTCTTAATATGGAGGGTGACCGGGGTGCGATCTTTGATATGGACCGGCGTACTTCAATTATGATCAATGAAGAGGATCATATTCGCATGCACTGTCTTGATTCGGGTTTTTGTCCGGAGGTTCTCTGGGATGCGATCAATGCAACTGATGATATTCTCGGGAAAAGGTGCAGCTACGCATTCGATTCACGGCGCGGGTTTCTTACCTGCTGTCCGACAAATTCCGGCACCGGTCTGCGGCTTTCGTTTCTGCTGCATCTACCGGGGTTGGTTTTGACAAAAGCGATCGATCCGGTTCTTCTGGGCGCATCGCAGATGGGTATCTCCGCGAGGGGATTTTTCGGGGAGCACTCCGAAATTGTCGGTAATTTCTTTCAGCTGTCAAATCAGGCGACCATGGGTGCTCACGAACAGGAATTTGTCAAGTTGACCGCCGGGGTTATACGTGAAGTAATACATCACGAGCGTAATGCCAGGGAGCGGATTCTCAAAGATGCGAAAAATGAACTTACCGACAAGGTCTACCGTTCGCTTGGAATACTGCTGTATGCGCGTACGTTGACAATGACGGAGTTTCTCAATCTTTCTTCTGCGTTGCGGTTTGGGATACTGGTTGGAATATATGATGGAGTTACTATAAATACGATTAATCAGGCAATGATTTTGTCGATGCCGGCTCATTTACAGATTTTGCAGGGGGCTGGAGCGGATGAACATTCGTTACAGTGTGCCAGGGCTGAACTGGTAAGAAAAATGCTGTCAAAGCCGAAAAAGAAAATTAAAGATTTTCATTCTGAAACAGGAACCGTTCAATCCTGAGTATTGAACGAAAAGGAAGAGAACAATAATGAATGGTATGTTTACAGATCGAGTCAAAAAGGTAATGCAGATTGCCCGGGAGGAATCGGTTCGTCTCGGGAATGATTATGTCGGAACGGAGCACCTTCTTCTTGGATTGATAAAGGAAGGTGATGGCGTTGCCGTTGCGGTTATGCGAAGCATGGGTGTAGATATGGAGGAGTTGACCACCAATATTGAGAAGACTATTACTTCAACCGGCGGGATGATGACTATCGGACAGATGCTGCCGTTTACTCCACGAGCAAAGAAAGTGTTGGAGATCGCTGCAAATGAAGCGAGATCCATGTCACACAAATATATCGGAACGGAACATCTGCTTCTGGCGCTCATGAAGGATACTGAGTCGGCAGCGGCCAATGCGCTTGCTGCAGCCGGTCTTGAGTATGAACGTGTCAAGGATGAGATTAACAGAGTGTTACGCGGCGGAGAGACGGTTGGAGCTGCGAAAGAAAAGAGCAAGACGCCGTTTCTCGATCATTTCGGTCGTGATCTGACATCAATGGCCCGCGAGGGAAAACTCGATCCGGTCATTGGCCGTGAAAAAGAGATTGAACGCGTAGTCCAGATTCTCAGCAGGCGTAAAAAGAACAATCCGGTTCTTATTGGTGAACCGGGTATTGGCAAGACTGCAATTGTAGAGGGGCTTGCTCAGAAAATATACGAGAAAAATATTCCTCAGGTGCTGGAAAACAAGCGTGTTATTAACCTTGACATGGCATCGATGGTGGCTGGTACAAAATACCGGGGTCAGTTCGAAGAACGGTTGAAAGCGCTTATGGTCGAGCTTCAGAAGAATGAGAATATTATCATTTTTATTGATGAGCTTCATACGATTGTCGGTGCCGGCGGTTCTGAAGGAAGTCTCGATGCATCAAATATTTTCAAACCTGCATTATCAAGAGGAGAGATTCAGTGCGTTGGAGCGACGACGCTCGATGAATATCGCAAGTATATCGAAAAGGATGGCGCCCTTGCGCGTCGTTTTCAGACGATAATGGTCGATCCACCAAATGTCAATGAGACGATTCAGATTCTTTCCGGATTGCGCCATCGCTACGAGGATCATCATAAGGTCACCTATACCGAAAAGGCGATCGATGGGGCGGTTAAACTTTCAGAACGTTACATAAGCGACAGATTCCTGCCCGATAAGGCGATTGATGTCATCGATGAAGCGGGAGCGCGTAAGAGACTTTCCAGCATGGAAATTCCTACCGAAATCCGTGAGATGGAGAAACAGATCTTGGATGTCGTAAAAGAAAAGGAACAGGCGGTCGAGCAGCAGGAATTTGAACGTGCTGCGAAACTTCGTGACAAACAGGAAAAATTGAAGGGTACACTTCTTGAGAAAAAAGCTTTGTGGCGTAAGTCAAAAGCTGAAGAACGGCTGCTTGTTGATGAATCGACCATTGCTGAGGTTGTTTCGACAATGACCGGGATTCCGCTCTCACGGCTTGCAGAAGAGGAATCCAAGAAAATTCTCAATCTTGAAGCTGAACTGCGAAAACGTGTTATTGGTCAGGATCCTGCACTTGAAGCAATTGCAAAGAGTATCAGGCGTTCCAGAGCTGGCCTTCATAACATCCGCAGACCGATTGCATCATTCATTTTCCTGGGACCCACCGGTGTTGGAAAGACTGAGCTGGCAAAGACTCTGGCGCAGTCACTGTTCGATTCTGAGGATGCTCTGGTGAGGATAGACATGTCAGAGTACATGGAAAAATTTGCAGTTTCCCGTCTGGTAGGTGCTCCTCCGGGATATGTCGGCTATGAAGAAGGCGGACAATTGACCGAAAAAATAAGGAAGAAACCTTATTCGGTAATTTTACTTGATGAAATTGAAAAAGCACATCCTGATGTTTTTAATATTCTTCTGCAGATTCTTGATGATGGTTTACTGACTGATTCTTATGGACGTCATGTCAATTTCAGAAATACCATTATCATTATGACATCTAATGCCGGAACCAGGGATGTAAAAAAATCCGGGACAGTTGGCTTCGGGAAAACTACGGAAAATTCCGATTACGAAGCGATGAAGTCCAAGGTGATGGATGAATTGAAGAGAATTTTCAATCCCGAATTTTTGAACCGGGTTGATGATACAATTGTTTTCTATCCGCTTTCCAAGAAAGAGATATCACAGATTGTTGAGATTCAGCTTCGTGATGTTCAGAGCCGGCTTGTTGATAGAAACATTACCCTCAAGATTGATCAGGAGGTGAAGACGTACATTGTTGACCAGGGATTTGATCCATTACTTGGTGCACGGCCTTTGAGAAGAGCCATTCAGCGTCTTGTCGAAGATCGACTTGCTGAGGAGTTTCTGATGGATAAGTTTCGTGATGGTGACACTGTTGCGCTTACTCTTGATGATGGTAGTATAGAATTCAAAAAGGAAGAGAATGCGGCCCCGTAAGTGGGTACTGGCACTTTTTTTAATCTGTCTGACATCAATTACTGCTCTGTATCTGGGGAAAAAGCGACTGGAAAAAAACCGGGACCTTGAAAATCTCCTGATACAGAGCATTTCGCCTTTTATAAAAGGGTCCATTGATGTCGGCAGGATTCGTATAGGTTTTTTTTCTGCACATCTCTATAACGTATCGCTTTCCGTTCCACTGGAATCGTTTCTTGTCAGGGTACACCATATCAAGGTCGGTTTTTCATTCCGCGAGCTGCTTGTTTCCCGGGGTGACTTTGGTAAATCGATTAACAGAATCATATTCATCGATCCCGAAATACTGGTCTCGATTGCATCTCGAAAAGCAATGTATGATGGAGACGCGGTTCCGCCATCCGTCTCATTAGTTGCTCCTGTCGGAGTACCTGATGAGTTGCCGGTTCCTTATGTCAATATTAAAAATGCGAAAATAGTACTTGCTGACCGGGAGAATGACACAATTCTTATCGGACACAGATTGTGCGGTGCATTGACTGACCATGGTACTTATACAAACGTTACTCTTACAGGACATTCTGGTTCAGATAAAGAAAATTTTTATGCAGATGGTAATATCGGGTGGAAAAGCGGAGTCCATACAATTACTGTAGGTATCAATAAAGCGAAGATTGAAAAACCGGTAGCTTTCAAAAATGGGATTATTACCTCGGGCACATTACATGGAAATTGTACCTTCGTTTTTTCTGATACACTTTCTATAGGTAAAGTAAGTGCTTCAGGTGATCTCTCGATTCGTAATGGTACGTTCATTGTTGAACAACTTCCGGTGCCGCTTGACTCGGTATCGTTACATCTGAGCGCCCGGGGATATTCATGGAATATCGATACACTCAGTGCTACTTATCGTCAATCGAAAATAAGTGGCAGTGGTATATGGAACATGATTGATAAACCAATGCTGCAGTTTGATTTTATCTGTTCCGGGGTGAAAGTGGACTCACTGCTGCAGGGGACACCCTTTGTTGATGCTGCGCGGATCGGGGGGGAAGGGTGGATTACGGGTAAGATACAGATAAACGATAGTCTGACACCTGCAACTGTTGTGATTCGCGCCGGGCGGTTTGATATAGGCGATTTTAAAAATGTTCATTTTGGCGGTGGCTTTAAAATTGATAAAACACCTGCAAGAGTGACAATTGATTCTCTGGCAATAAGAGATAACCATATGGTTTTAAATTTAAATGGATATGCAAATCTGGACTCACCGTATATATTCAAGTGTACGATTGCCGGTCATACAGATTCACTGCCGGAAATTAATGGGATCAGTGCGACTTCTGCCGGGCTCAATGGCAGAATATGGGGAACAGCTGCAGATCCAAGAATCAATGCAGTGTTTTCGGGGCAGGATGTTCGGGTTAACGACATTTTTCTGGGAGATCAGACACTTGAGGTTAGAACAAACAGCTCTTCACTGAATTTGAGCTGCAGGTCACGTGATGGTATTGATATCAGTGCTGAAGTTTCGAAACCGTTTTCCGGTGCTCCTTTCGCAAAAATGCATGTAAATGCTCATTCTTCATCAATAAAATCAATTCTTAAGCGAAACCATTGTATCGCAGAAATCGATTCAGGATTTTTTGATGCTCATATTCAGGGATGGCTGGATGATTTCGAAGCAGAGTTCTCGGCGGCTGTAAAGACTGGAACAGTTGAAGGGGATTTTATCGGCATGGTGCGAAAATACAAGCAGGACACAAATTTTGTGTACTGGAAATGTAATCGTAAAGTTTTCAAAGTTAATGGTACCGATATCGAAATGGCAGTAGCTGGTTCTATTTGCAAAGATTCACTGGTGATTGATACTCTTTCTGTCGCTGGCGGGATACATGGTGCAGGGACGCTTCTTTTTACAACCAGTCCATTTGAAATGGACATTGATTGTGCCGTCTCTTTTCCTGTGAAAAAAATTCTTGCAATGAACCCCCGATGGAGATCAATGGATGTAACAGGTAATGTGAGCGGCCACTCCAGAATTTCCGGTACTGTTAATAATCCCCGTATCCGTTCTGAGGTACGTGTCAGGAAGCTGGGGAGCGGGAAGTTTAACAATATCGAAACTGATGCGATTGTTTCCTGGAGTTCGGGTGAACTGTGTATTCTGCCGTTGGTTCTGAGAAAAAATAACAGAATCCTTGCGTCTTTTGATACGATTAAGCAGGCCGATTCAACATTTTCCCTGTCAGGGGACTTTGACAATGTGGAAATACAGTCCCTTATTGCGCATGTACTTCCCAAAGGTACCCGGATTGATTCACGGATATCCGGTACCATAGCCACTTCCGGAAAAGGATTGCCGCTTGTTGTAAAGTGCAGTTCGCCATCAGTGACGTTTGATAAATGGAGTTTTGATTCTGTATACATTGCGGCATCGATGGATCAGAAGGGAGTTCTTGTCAGGAGTTTGAAAGCTCAGGATGATACGTTGCTGCGTGCATCAGGTTCGGGTTTTGTTCCATGGAGTCTTTTAAACAACGATCTTCACGAAACTGATACAATTCGCGCACGGATAGATGCTCAGGGGGATCTTCTCGCATACCTGGCAAAAAATGTACAATCTCCAATCGCAGGGTACGGACCTGGAATAATAAAAATATCATTTGTAAGTACTCCCGGTACGATGAGATTTACTGAGGGAAAAGTGGTGATTCCCGATGGGGTACTTACCGTCCGACCATTTGTCCTTGACGATATAAAAAAGTTCAGTTTTTCGATGATGATTGATACATTACTTAATGTTAATACTCACATAACAGGGTATGTCAAACGCCGCAAAATTACCATCTCCTCAACGCATAAGACTCCCGATGGTTTTTCGCCCTTTGAAATCGGTCCCTTTAATTTTGGCTTACTCGAGGTGAAGACACCCAACAAGGGAATCGACCTTCATCTTCCGGGATTCATGCCTGTTGGTGAGCTTGGTGATATTGAGTTTAAAGGAAAAGGTCCATTAGATCATTTTACACTCTCCGGTCCTCTTGATAGATTAAAAATATCAGGGACCTGGGTTTTGCGTGATCTGGATTTTACCTATCCGTTTCTCAACACCAATGAGCTCACCTGGGATCTTGATCTTTTTCCGTACATCACCTGGGATCTCGATCTCAAAGCGGGAAACAGGAGGGTGTTGTATTTCTGGGATCTTGGGGGAAAGCGTCGCAGGATAATGCGTTTTCTCGAAGGGTATCTCGACCCGACATCAGTTGTTAAAGTACGTGGAAGAGATTGTGAAAAAACTTTTTGTCTTCACGGGCAGATCCGCTCATTTAAGGGAGCTCTGTATTATGGTAAGACTTTTGACAGGAATTTTGAAGTAGGCCTTGATTTTGTTCCGATGAGGTATCATGCAAACCGTGGATACGACAACATGCCCATACTCTGGGGTAGTGCAGAGGCACTTAGTGACACAAGCCGGCTCAGCCGAATCAAGGTGACCGCTATGGTTCATGATCCCGTTACCAATGCTGTTTCAGAGAAGGGGAGGCTTGTTGAAGGGAAATCGCTGAATGTTTCATTTCAGCTATCAAACGACTTTGAAGGGCAGCCAGGTGAGAGTGAGCGGGAGTTTTTCAGACAGGCAGGTCTCTCCTTTTCATCGCTTGGGGGCGCCGGTGAGCTGGTATCCAATTTCGGGGAATCCTTTTTCCATCGTTATCTGTTGCAGCGCTTGGAGAGAAAACTAGCGAAAAAAATTGGAGTTGATGTCATCAACATTGAATCATCGATTACTTCAAATTATTTTAGTAAGCTTTATAGTCGTCAGTTCGAAGGATTGGTTGATCAGGACGATTATCTGGCGCTGGCCAACGTGGGCATAACTGTCGGGCGTTATTTTTTGCACGATTTTCTTTTTCTCAAAGCCCGGGGGGAGCTCATTCCAATCGATACAGTGTTGTTAACACCGGAATATAGCCTAGGGATGGAATTTCAGCCAAACCGGTATTTTATTATGGACTTTAACTATGGTGTTTACAGGGGAGATGAGAGGCTGGAGCACGATCCGCGTGTTACGTTGCAGTTGACACTTCCTATGACAAGAATTCGAAAGTTACTGAAGTTTTAATTAAAGCCTGAACTCGGCGATAAGTGACGATGAAGAACCGCAATATATTGAAGCAGAAAGGATTGAAGATTTTGAAGGTTTTATCGACGGGTGATAAGAACGAAAAGTCTGAAAACCTTTATGCACATATAGATTGCGCGTTATTCGAGTCAAGTTATCGCCGGGTTCAGGCAAAAGGAAAAAATTTATGAAATTATGGTATCCATCTTTTTCTGGTGCATTCACGTTTATTGTTTCACTTGTCTTCTGGTGTCTGGCTGGTGAAGTGTACGCTGAAGAGCAGCAGGATACCTCGTCTGGAGCAAGTTACGATGTACTCACTGAAGAGCAGATGCAGCAGAAACAGGTGCAGCAGCAGCAACAACAACAGGAACAGGCTTCAACCAAAGGATCTGTCAAATTACTGGATACGTTGATCATTCAGGGTTTGAATGTAGCACAGGAGCATGTCGTAAGGAATATAGTACTTTTTCGTGAAGGGCAGGAGGTTCGTGTTCAGGATGTTGCTGAGTCGATCCGATTGTTATACGCTACCGGCTCATTCAGATCCGTGGATTTTTTTATCGAATCGGAGTCGGAAAAATCTGTTCGATTACTGCTCAAGGTGGAAGAGTTTCCGATTTGTGAGGGAGTGGAATACTCCGGAAATAGAAAATTGAAGGACAAGGATTTTGAGGAAAAGGTAGCAGTAAAAAAGGGACAGGTTATCAGTGATGCCGCTATTTACGATCTTGTCGTAAAAATGAAGAGGATGTATGCCGAAAAAGGGTATAATCTTGCAGAAATTTCTCATAAACTTGTTCCAACAAAAATTCCCGGAAATGCTTTTCTGCAATTTTCCATTAAAGAGGGGCCCAGAGTTCGAATCAAGGAGATTACATTCAGCGGTAATAGGGAAGTTAAGACTTCACGGCTTGAACGAAAGCTCAAGACCAAAGAGAATCGTTGGTGGCGCAGTGGTGAGTTCGATAAGGAGTTGTTTAAGGAACATTTAGATACTCTGATACTTTTTTACAATGAACTGGGATACCTCGATGCATCAATTGTTAAGGACAGCGTTTATCATGGTGAAATAAAGAGCGATCTCTTTGTCAATATACAGATCGATGAAGGGAAAAAATATTATGCGGGTGATTTTTTCTTTACTGGTAACAGAGTGATCACTACAGACTCTCTGAATTCAAGAATCTCTCTTAAAAAAGGGAAACCATTTCAGAAAAGTCGTTATGAAATGTCGAAGTATCTGGTTGAAAATGTTTATCGTGAAGAAGGGTATCTCTGGGTGTATGTTGACGAAAAGAGAAATTTCAGGGGTGATACGATAGATGTCACTTTTCAGATCACCGAGGGAAGAGCTGCGGTAGTCAGAAAGATTGATATTAGCGGGAATACAAAAACCCTGGATAAGGTGATCCGTCGTGAAATCGACCTTTTTCCGGGCAAAAAGTATAAACAGTCATTGATGATGCGAAGTCGTCAGAATATAATGGCGTTGAATTTTTTCAGTGATGTTAAACCCGATCTGGTTCCTAATGAGGATGGTACCATAGATCTGGTTTTTGCAATAACCGAGAAAGAGAACATCGGACAGCTTCAACTGGGTGCGGCGTACAGCGGCCAGCAGGGTGGTTTTATAGGTACATTCTCCACGAGAATACCAAATTTCAGAGGCACCGGGCAGGAGCTTGCGGTAGGTGTTGAAGCCGGAGGAAGAACTCAGAACTACAACCTCTCCTTTACAGAACCATGGGCTTTTGATCGGCCGTTAAGTTTGTCCGGGCTTCTGTATTATGCTCATACTGAGTATCTTTATGTCGATGAGGAGTATGAAAATTACGGTTTCAGGGTTGGTGTGGGCCGTCAGGAGCTCAAATGGCCTGATGATAAATTCAGGGTTACCGGTGGTTACGGATTCAGCTATTTCGAATCCAGTATCCAGGGAGAAGATTTTCCTGAATATGACCTGAAAATACTGAAGAAAGGGTGGAAAAGCAGTTTTGAGCTTGGCGTGAAGCGTTACGATCTGGATGTTCCTCTGTTCCCGACTGAAGGATCGCTTTTTTCTGTTGATGGTGAGTATGTAGGTTTCGGAGTGGGAATGCAGTTTAATTATCTTAAAGCTACCGCTTCCTATCAGCACTATTTTCCTCTCCCTCTTAAATTTGTGCTCGGTTCCAGAACGACAGCCGGGGTGATTTCGGGGCTTGGTGGCACAGTAAAAATCTCTCATCAGGATCTTTTCAGACTTGGTGGTGTTTACACATCTGATTCAGAACTGCGTGGATATGAGGAGGGAGAGTTTGGCGGTTATTCATCAACGCCGCAACGTGGTCTGACCATGTTTGCATCTACGCTTGAGTTACGCTATCCGCTTCTGGATCAGCAGTTGTATCTGGGGCTTTTTGCTGACGTTGGTAATACCTGGGGCAGCGTATCAGAGATGAATCTTGGTGATCTTTACAAAGGTGTCGGTGCAGGAGTTCGTATCAATGTGCCGATGCTTGGTATCCTTGGCTTTGATTTAGGCTGGGGACTTGATGATGTGAAAAATGGCTGGACAAAGAGAAAACCAAAAGGATTTCAATTCCATTTTCTTATGAATAAAGGTTTCTAAAGGACTGCATTCTATACGGTGCGCACCGTTTCATATACAGTCCTATACAAAGGAGGTTCTAATGCGCAGATTAATTATGGCCGCGATTGCGGTATCAAGTGTTGTTTCCATGGCGTACTGTGCCGATTTAAAAATCGGCTTTATCAATTCGGAGTGGATTTTCACTGAGTATGAAGGTACAAAGGAAGCTCAGGAAAAGTTCAACAAGGAAGTTGCAAAGTGGGAGCAGGAAGCATCAAAGAAGCAGAAGGAGATTAAAGATCTTAAGGATCAGATCGAGAAGCAGAGTCTTTTACTCAGCAACGAAAGAAAGAAAGCTCTGGAAGACTCTTTGAATAACAAGGTAGCGGTGTATCAGGAGTTTCTCCAGAAGAAATTTGGTCAGAAGGGCGAAGCGCTGGTCAAAAACGAAGAGTTAACCAAGCCAATTATTGAGAAAATCAATAAAATCATCGAAAAAATAGCAAAAGATGAGAACTACGATTATATTTTTGATGCCAGAGCGGGCGGGATTATTTTCGCAAAACAATCATATGATCTCAATTCAAGAGTATTGCAGGCGTTAGCTAAAGAGGAGAAGTAATTTGTGAAGCTTTTAAGGGTTGCTCAAATAATTGGTGCGCAGTGCCCTGATGGTGTTGCTGATCTGGAAATTACCGGTATCAGCACACCGGAGAAAGCTCAGGAATCGGATATCACATTTCTCTCCGATGCAAAATATTCACAGGCTTGCGAGACATGCAAATCCAGAGTTATCATTGTAAAGAATGGTGTTTCCCTTGGAGATAAAATCTGTCTTGGGGTGAAAGATCCTTATCTTGGTTACGCTCAGATTGCGCAGCAGTTTGAGGATTGCACACCGGCATTCGGCAGAGGCATTCATCCAACAGCCTTTATAGATCCGTCAGTGACGATTCATCCCGATGTTTCAGTCGGGCCACATTCAGTAATTGGGGCGGGGGTGACAATTGGTGAAGCGACCAGGATCGAGGCGCACTGTGTAATTGAAAAAGATTGCCGGATTGGTTCCGCTTGCCGTATCGATTCAGGCGCGATAATCCGCTGGGGGTGCATACTGGGAAATCGGGTCATTATTCAATCCGGAGCGGTAATTGGCAGTGATGGATTTGGTAATGCCATGGATGGATCCCGCTTCGTGCGCATACCTGCTTTCGGAGTAGTTGTCCTTGAGGACGATGTCGATATTGGTGCTAATACAACTGTTGATCGCGGAAATTTTAACCCGACCTATATTGAACGAGGTGTCAAAATCGATAACCTTGTGCATATCGCTCATAATGTGAAGGTTGGCGAGGATACAGCTATGGCTGCTCAGGTTGGTATTTCGGGCAGTACGGTTATTGGCAAAAGAGTTATTCTTGCAGGTCAGGCTGGCTTTGTCGGACATATCGAAATTGGTGATGGAGCCTTTGTAGGTGCAAAGGCCGGCGTTTCAAAAAGTGTAGAGCCCGGAGCAAAAATTACAGGGTATCCGGCGCGTGATCTGATGAAAATGAGGCGAATAGAGGCTGCGCAAGCGTCCTTGCCCTCATTGCTGAAAGAGATTAAGCAGTTAAAGAAAGAAGTAGAAGAGCTTGGAAGGGTGAAGGGTGAAGGATGAAGGATGAAGGATGAAGGATGAAAATAAGGCGATGATGTTTTTCCTGTTTTGGGTGATATGAGGCTGTTTGCTTTTGGTTATTGGCTTTTTAAAGATTTTTTTTCCCGTTAAAGGCTAACAGCCAACAGCAAATAGCTTTTTACTTCTCACTTCTCACTTCAAATTTCCCATTTCCCCTCTTCCCGCTATATATTTTGTTAATTGTATATTAAGTACTAAAATTGGCCTCCTGTTTCGCTTGGGGAATCGTATCAGGTCTGGTTTGTTGTCTGTTGTTTCCGGAGAGATTTAAGCGGATCAATGGTGGGACCAGTTCAGAGATGTCGAAAGCAACAGGCGGCACAGAATAATCGAAAGGATTTCCGTGCATTATGGCACAGCAGCAGACCATCGCAAAAAGCGTTTCATTAACGGGGGTTGGGCTTCATAGAGGTATTCCGGCCACAGTCACTCTTAATCCTGCACCAGAAAACTACGGGATCAGATTCATCCGTACCGATCTGGAAAACAAACCAGAGATTGTTGCCGATATAGACAACGTCGTTGATCTTGCACGGGGTACAACTCTTGGAAAAGGTGATATTCGCGTTTATTCAATCGAACATCTCATGTCCTGTTTTGCCGGTCTTGGAATTGACAACTGTAAAGTCGAGGTCGAAGCTGAAGAACTGCCGCTTATGGATGGCAGCGCGATGCCGTATGTAGAGCTGGTTCAGCAGGCAGGAATCGTTGAACAGCAGGCGGAACGACAATATATCACCATTGATGAGCCGGTGATGTATGTAAAAGGTGACATTGCACTTGCGGTCTTTCCGCTGGATCATTTTAGATTGACACTCGAAATCGATTATAACTATCCGGCACTTGGCGCTCAGTATACCACACTGTTCACGCTTGATGATTATGTAAAGGACTTCGCACCTTCACGAACGTTTTGTTTCCTTTCCGAAATAATGAAACTCAGGGAGCTGGGGCTCATTAAAGGCGGATCACTTGACAGCGCACTTGTTGTTCAGGATGTCGAACTGACTAAAGAACATATCGATTACATGCGCCGGTTGTTTGCATATCAGGGGCCGATCGGACCGGGTAAAAACGGGTTTCTTAACAATACCGAATTACGTTTTTATAATGAGCCCTGCAGGCACAAGGCGATTGATCTCATTGGCGACCTGTACCTTCTTGGCAAGCCAATAAAGGCCCATATTATCGGAGCACGCACAGGACACGCTGCCAATATTGCCGTTGCGCATAAAATCCGTGAAGCTCTTAATCTTAAGTCAAAAGTAGAAAAGAAAGTGTCATCGGTAAGTCTTTCCTATGAAGATATTCTCAAAATACTTCCACATCGTCAACCATTTCTTCTTATCGATAAAGTCTCGGAACTCGATCCGGGAAAGAACATTGTAGCATACAAGAATGTCTCCTTTAACGATAACTTTTTCCAGGGACATTTTCCTGGAAATCCTGTGATGCCCGGTGTTCTTATGATCGAGGCGATAGCTCAGGCTGCAGGTATTATGGGCTTGTATAAAGAAAATGCTGATCTGGCTGCACCGGCAGCAAATGTACTTTTCATGGGAATTGATAATGCGCGTTTCAGGGGAATCGTTCGTCCCGGTGATGCGTTACGAATTGAGGTAAAGATGCTTCAGTTCAGAAGAGGAACCGGTAAGTTTGCCGGGAAGTGCTATGTCGAAGATAAACTTGTTTGCGAAGCTGAAGGGCTCGCGATGTTTGGCTGATTGGAATAAATAAAATATATGGCTACTGTAATACATCCGACTGCAATTATCGATACCGATGTTCAGATTGGTGAAAATGTTACTATCGGACCCTATACTGTCATCGAATCTGATGTACAGATCGGTGATGGAACATCTGTCGGTCCCCATGTCATGATAGGCGAGGGGACACGTATCGGTTCAAAGTGTAGAATATTCAAAAGTGCAGCGGTCGGTCTTATCCCGCAGGATAAAAAATTCGATAACGAAAAGACCTTTACATTCATTGGAGATAACACCCTCCTTCGTGAATTTGTTACTATCAATCGTGGAACGACAGCCCGTGGCGAAACCAGAATCGGCAGTAATTGCTGGATTATGGCATACTGTCATGTCGCGCATGATTGTCTCATTGGTAATGAGGTTACCATCTCAAACGGACTTGCTATGGCGGGTCATGTGGAAGTTGGCAACTATGTAACCATAGGTGGTATTGTTCCGGTTCATCAATTTACAAGAATCGGGGATTATGCGATGGTCGCTGCGGTGGCAAAACCATTTTCTGATGTTGTCCCCTATGCGATCTGTGGTGGTGAAGGTGAGAGCAGGATTGTCGGCATAAACAAAGTCGGCCTCGAGCGCCGTGGATTTTCATCAGAGCAGCGGATGAATATTAAACGCGCCTACAAGATTCTTTTCAGAGAAAACCTCTCTCAGAGTGATGCGCTTGTTAAACTCGAACAGAAATTTTCCGGAGATCCTGATGTGAAACTGTTAATTGATTTTGTAAAGTCGAGTTCACGGGGGATTATGCGGATGAAAGTTGATACCGGAGATGCTGACTGAGTGAAGAACGACGGCCAGACTACCGGATGACCGGTAATCCCATTGTTTTCTTTGCAATAATCGTTGGTTTCGAGTGCCTCAACCAACGGGGACTGAGGCTCTCGAAGTCACCTTCAAAAACAGCTGTCAAGCTTCATGCAATGGGCATTTGCAGTCGGCCGGAAGACCCGCCTGCCATATGGCTGGATCAATGCCCCGCGATGATCACTTTTAATGGCGGATCGCCAATCAGTGGAAAGCTGATCTCCTCCTTGAGCGGTTTTATGATAACCCCTATAAGTGCATTTGTATACGAAACAGAATTATATCTTGTAAGTATCGAACGCACCCAGATTCCACCTTCAATAACTCCTTTTTGTATGTCAATATCGTGATCGGTGATGATATATCCTTTGTGATAAAATCCAGGGGTTATTGAAATTGATACATCATACGGTACCCGCTTTAATGCGACACATTGTGGATCGATCAGGCTGATCAGCGTACCTTTAAGTTCTCTGGTGGATTTCACATAGATTCCACCGGTAAATGTTGAGTCTTTTCTGAGCTTTCTGAGTACCGCTATACAATTCGCTCTTCCCAGAATCGGATCTTCCGAAATGATAATTGAATCAGTTGCGATAAATTGTGAGTTGTGATAACCCCCGGTAATTGTGATGCCGTTATCCGCGACAAAAAGAGAGTGCTTTGAAATCGCTCCGCTGAGACTGATACTTCTGGCATGAAGCCAGAGTGCGTCACATGATATATCGGAAGGAATATGTGCATTTCCATTCACGATAATTTTCTTGTGAGAAACCGGATTTTTCATTATAAGATCGCCATGTATCAGTAAGGTTTTTTCTGATGTAACCAGGCTGTCTTTCGGTGCATTTGTGGTAGTGGATCTCCGCTTGTGATCCGGAGCACTATCTTCAGGTGGATTATCCTTTAACAGCAACTGTATAGTATTGGCATATGCTAACGAATCGAAGGGGACATCCGGTGATGGAAATGTAAACGTTTTCTTTTCATAGCCGGGAATCGGTCTGCGCCCGTGAGGTTTGTTGGTGATATATCCATGGTGAAGCACGACGGTACCCTGCACTGCACTGTTTTCTAAGAAAAGACAACCGCCACTTACACTGGTTAGTACCATTGCATGCTTGAAAACCTCCGGAACAGTTCTGCCGGCAAGACCACTTAACGAATCGGAATACATTTTGCGTTGTCCGATAGAAAGAATGCGGGAATAGAAGCCGATTTTTTTTATACTGATCTTTATACTGCCAAAATTACCCGGGTGTTCTTCATAGTTATCTGTTTCCCAGGAAATTGAGTGACCATCATTTCCATTGAGAAAAAACTCAGCCCGTGCAATCCCCGATTGAGCGAGTTGATGAGCCTGTGCGATGCCACATGCACTGGAAGTTGTGCGGAGTGCCGAGCGAATGCTGTAAAGCGTAACAAGAAAGATAATAAAGCTGATTGATGAAAGAATTAACAGCGTATAGAGAATATACCCGGAGGAGTTCCTGTTCATTTAAAAAGCTTCCCTCCGCTGATCCATGCACCGTTTTCAAGGGTACATTCCCATAAAAGTACCGTTTTATGATCACAATTCTGATCCTTCACGACTTTAAAACTTTTTATATGATCACAAAGAATGGTGCTGTTGCGGTACAATAATTTGTTGACATAGCGCAATGAGAGAAGCGAATCATGGTTATCAGTCCCGCGTACTTCAATCTCCGAGACTGTTTCAATGGTAATAAGAGAATTAACAGCAGTATCAATCCGCTTTTTGAAAAGTACCATTGTTTCAATATCTTTTGCCTGTTTAGTTTGAAAGAGATGCCCCTTTTCAATATCGGTAAAATAGAAAAATGTGAGCAGAAGAACAGGCGTACTGACAACAATTGCGACAATAACCTCGATAAGGGTAAACCCGGCTGATATTCCGGACTGTTTATTGATCGGTAAATTCATAAAAAACGGATCGTCCCCGCTCCTTACCAAATAATGATGCAACCATGGTAACGGTCTTAAGTTTATCCCCGCTGACCTCTGATGTAATTATCCACTCTGCGTTATTAATTACTCTGCGTTGAACCGGAAGAATATTGAGTGACCTGCATTTCGCACGGGCAATCTCCTGCTCAAGCAGGCACATTGCAATAATTTCCTGCCGTGCATGTATTAGAGCATTATTGCGATGTATCATAACCGACAATGGAGCGAGTGTAAAGAAAAGTAAAGCAAGCGCAATGGTGACTTCAAGGAGTGAGTAGCCGCTTTTGGATATAATAAAAAATTGTAGATGTTTCATAGTATTACCATACGGAAATTTGTTTGTTACTTGCAAATTTCACTTAATCGCACGCCCCCTCTACATTTACCCCTACCCATAATCCCTCCCCCGATAACGGTGGAGGGAGATGAGTAAACTCGTGAATGTCTCCCTTCCCTCGTAACCGGGGGAAGGGTCGGGGATAGGGGTGTGCGTCGATAGTGAACCCGCGAATCCACAACTCCACAACTCCACAACTCCACAACTCCCTCCAACCCCTACCCTTGATCCCTCCCCCGATAACGGTGGAGGGAGATGAGTAAACTCGCGAATGTCTCCCTTCCCTCG
>JAFGIN010000223.1 GCA_016929595.1 Chitinispirillaceae bacterium | reverse complement strand
GCTTTCGAGAGATATTTAAAAAGTGGATCAGGTCATGCGTTTCGAAAAAAGCATTTTTGACGCTCGGAGCCGTCCAGGCGAGGAGCGTAGGATGGTGCGGGATTTTTACTGTCTGACTCACCTGGTAAGTTGGAAGGTGTTCTGCCTTTACAACAGCAAAAGAGTATATTCTGAAAAATGCATTCGTTAATTTTCGCAATGCAGGTTGCTCGAAAATCGGAGATAAAAATCCAAGCCGCTTATCACTTAACCGTTGTAAAAAGAAATCAGTTTCCAATTCATGTAAGGTAAAAATGTTACTCATTTGTTTGCGTATCGCTGCATAACTTTTATAATGTGTGTTCTCATCAATTCCATCAAGTTTCATTTTTACGTATTCATGGGCACTCATATCTGGATGTTCTTTTCTGCTTATGCCCAGTCTCCTTTGTATCAAAGCAATAGTATAACGCAGCTTCCCCTTTGGTAACCAATGAATAAAGTACTGTCCAATATGCCCCTCCCGTATAGCTTCCTTTACTGGAAACAAGAAGTATGCCCTGCCTGCGTTCTTTAAAAGGTATTGAACTGATTTAAATAGTTGTTTGGTATCGGTAATATGCTCAACAACCATGTTACACACGCAGGAGCTTCTGGCACCATTGGTTGACAAGGTTGCTTACAGCTGCTTATTTTCTTTTGCTGCCCGTTTGAGCTTGTTATTTGCAAAGATAGCAACTTCAACACGGCGGTTCTGTGATCTTCCGACCGTAGTACCATTATCAGCGACCGGTTGTTCTTCACCATACCCGTTGGTCGTGATTCTGCTGCCGGGAATTCCTTTTGATTTCAATTCCCGTGAAACTGATGATGCGCGGTTGTCTGATAATTTTAGATTCAGCGATTCTGATCCTGTGGAATCGGTATGCCCCTCGATTAGTATCTCGGTGTCTTTGTATTTATTCAAGACAATTGCGAGTTGCTCGATATTCTGTTTGGCGACAGGTTTAAGCGCATCAGAATTAATATCAAACAAAATACCGGAATTGAAGGTAATTTTGATACCTTCGCCAATTCGCTCCACATTTGCGTCCCGGATATCACGTCGTATTTCAGCCGCCTGCTTGTCCATATAGGCCCCTATTGCAGCTCCTGCAGTTCCCCCGATCGCGGCCCCGATGATTGCTCCGGCGGCGGTGTTTCCTGCTCTTTTACCAATGACTCCACCGATAGCACCACCTGCTCCTGCACCAATTGATCCGCCTACAAGTGCACGCCAGTGCGCACAGCTGACTAGAGTAAGCGAACAAACCAGTGTGGTAATAATCACCTTTTTCATGACGATTCCTTTGAGATATGGTTAATTTGACTTTTTTATTAAAAAAGTATACCTTATTTGGTCACCATTGAAAATATAATCTGCAGCGTTACTGGTAAAGAACCCTGATTTGTGCTACGCCCGGAAGGTATCTGTTAGCTGACGCAGTTAGTGGGCAAAAAACAGTAGCTTGAGGACTGTGCCCTGTTTTCTCACGCTTCACAAGTGTAAATTGGAAAACAGTTACTACTCAGGAGGTATCCAGAATTAAGGAGACAAAAGTCAGAATTAGAGAAAAAAGTAAAAAAACGTGTCGCAAATCATTGCATCATGATAAAAATGCGCTCTTTCATGGGCTTTTTCTACTGAATTCTGAATACTGTATTCTGACTCCTGAGTAGTAACTATTTATTTTACATCAAGTGAAATGTATTTCTCATCATAAAGAATACAGACTTTATGAAAGACATTCTGTTTTCAACTGCAAAAAGGAATTGGAGATAGATCTGTTTGAATGCGTTTGTCATACAATTACCCTTCGATGCATATTTTGTCCCGATGGGACAAGGGGACTCTTATATCGTACATTTTTCTATAAATATATTGTCCCTATGGGACAAGAAACAATAATTTTTCAGTTGCTCAATTATTTTCGCCAACAAGACGGTGTCAATTATTTCTTGAACTCAAGCTTGTCATTCAGTTTTCCTAATTCCCAACTATAAAGTAATTTACCATCACAAATAACATATTTCATCGGCTCTTCAATCCAGGCATGTGAAAGCATTTTCGCATCTTCCCGCATTACTTTTCCGAGAAAGACGGGTTTACCGAGGTACATCGGGTTGTCTTTTTGTATGGGGAAAGCGACTATTTCGGGGCAATCGGTTCCATAGGTATCATCATGGATGATAATCCAGTTGCCGTCAGGTGAAAATATAATGTCGGAGAGAAACAATGGATCATCACTGCTTTTATAGCCTAAAATTGTTTCAAACGGGTATGGTATAAGTCTCATTTTATTATCTTCATGTTCCCACCTGACAATGCTGAAATGCTGTTTTTTATAACCTTCTTCGTTTTCATCTCTGCTGATAAAAAATGCAAATGGAAGAATCGGATGAACAATCAATTTATTTATAGAAAAAGGGTAACCAGTGGCTGCATCAACTAATGGGTGAGTTGTTTTTTTCAGGCTTTTATCATATGCTTGAAGCCTATGATTCTTTTCGCTATAGAAAAAGAAAAAATC
>JAFGIN010000222.1 GCA_016929595.1 Chitinispirillaceae bacterium | reverse complement strand
TCCCCCGTTAACGGGGGAAGGATGGGATAGGGGTTGTAAAAATGTAAGGGTATAAATAATCGCAACTATTGATGTCGTCATGTATATAATTATATCTACTGATATATTTTTTTACCCAGATTTTAAAACAGATTATCTAAAAAGAGACTGAAAAATACCACCTCTTCTGAACAAATATACATTTTCTATGGCAGCATTAAATAAAAAAGGTGTGATTTTTTTAATACTTTTCAAATCAAAACGAAAATCCGAAACCAAAAAACGTATCAGTTGATAGAGTCCTGTTTAAGAGAAGTACCACTGAAATCCGTTCTTTTATCCTCAATGAGATACGTTCAGTAATATAGCGTGCATACAAAACTTCACCACCAGCCAGAGGCGTAACGTTCCCAAATCCACTGAACATAAATGTTCTCAAACCACCTGTAATTCCCAGCCGCCATTCGTTTTCATCGATCATACCACCAACCCGGAACGATATACATTCTGTTGTTACCAGGCTGAAATTGCGATATTTAATATTCGTTTCAAACGAAAGCATGCCGTATTTCAGGGGTGAATATGCTATTGACAAGTCTGTCTGAGCATAGATGTTTTTACCCACAGCAGATACAGTAACCCTGTGGATCAATTGTATACCTCGGCTGGCTGTCAAGGCAATCGATGTGAGGCTTGAGAATAACTTCTATTCCAGATTGACGGGCAATTGCAACAGCACTGCATAATTGAGAATCTGGTATCGTCTGAGCATTTGAATCAATGCTGTTTGAATGAGGGTCCGGAGTAAAATAGTAAGGTGTGAGAAAAAGAGTATTGATTCCAATCGATTTGAGATGATTGACGTTTTTAACAAAATCATCTTTTTCGAAGCTGTTTCTGGGAGGCATAAAAAAAATAGACATGCCTTTACAATAATCCGTAGTATAACTGCAATCAGACATCTCCATTGAACAGGTGAAAAAAATTGGAACAATACAAATTGCACAAATTTTTACAACAAGTTCTTTTAAGATACCGGAGGAATTGATCATCTACAGACATCAGCTCAAAAATGTTTAAGCGGTGTAGTACCAAGCGGAAAAACATTGAAACCAAGATCATAGAGTTTTTGATGGTCCAGTATGTTACGCCCATCAAAGATAAAAGCTGGCTTTTCCATAGAATCAAAAATTTTCTTATAGTCAAGTTCCATATACAGCTTCCATTCTGTCATAATTGCAATAGCATGAGCACCGGCAACAGCTTTATAAGGATCACCGACATATTCTACTGATGATGAGCCGCACTCTCCAAGATCATGTGCAGCATTTTCCAGGGCTTCAGGATCGGAGATTACTACATGAGCCCGCTCTTCGATTAACTGACGGGCGATATCAATAGCAGGTGATTCCCGTGTATCACCCGTATCAGCTTTAAAGGCGAAACCAAACAGCGCGATCCTTTTCCCGGCGATCGTATTGAACATCACCCGTAACATATTCTGGACAAAACGCCGTTTCTGATAATCGTTCATCAGAACAACACTCTCCCAGTACCGTGCGACATCTGTCAACCCATAACATTCACAGATATACACCAGATTCAGAATATCTTTCTTAAAACAGGATCCACCAAATCCGACACTTGCATTCAGAAAGCGTGAACCTATTCTGCAGTCCTTTCCAATCGCGCGGGACACTTCCTTTACATCTGCCTCAGTCTTCTCACATAACGCAGAGATACTGTTTATCGATGATATTCTCTGTGCAAGAAATGCGTTTGCAACAAGCTTGGACAGTTCCGAACTCCATACATTGGAGGTTAATATTCTCTCCCTTGGTATCCAGTGTGCATAGATATCAACGACTTCCTGACAAGCTCTTAAACCTGATTCATTCATTTGTGAACCGATCAGTACACGATCGGGATTTTCAAGATCCGCAATTGCTGTTCCTTCAGCTAAAAATTCCGGATTGGACAACACTTCAAAATGAATCCCTTTGTCATTGGCATTAAGTATCCTCTCCATAGCAGCAGCGGTTCTCACCGGCAGCGTACTCTTTTCGATAATAATTTTATCTGATCCAGAACATTTTACAATATTACGTGCTGTTTTTTCCCAGTACTGAAGATCTGCGGCTCTTCCGGCACCCTCTCCAAATGTTTTGGTCGGAGTATTCACCGACACAAAAATTATATCAGCATCACGTATTGCAGCATCTACATCAGTTGAAAAAAACAGGTTTCTTCCACGTGAAATCTTTACGACTTCCAATAGTCCGGGCTCAAAAATCGGAAGATGGTCGGTATTCCAGGCATCAATTCGTGCTGCGTTAATATCAACTACGGTTACCTTATAATCCGGGCATTTTGCCGCAATCATAGCCATTGTTGGACCACCAACATATCCAGCCCCAATACATAAAATCTGTTTTTTAAATTTATTTGTCACAGACATGCACACTCCTTCATACAACAGGCCTTCCAAATACAGAAAAGACCGTTCTGATAGCTATATAAGACCACTGTTTAGTTTTAGTTGTATAAAACTCTCTATATAACTCTTTGTTTTTTCTACGGATCAGGTATATTGAATCTGAGTATACCTACGTAGACTGGAAAATAACACCTAAAATACTTAATTCTGAATACAAGTAAAAGCGGAGAAATAGAATAGATGCATTCCAACACTAACAGTTAGAATGCACCACCGAAAAAGAGTTGTTATTGCTGCAACCTGAAAAGAATATTAAAAATCGTCCTGATCGATCTTTTTGAGAATAGCATCTTTCCGCATTTTAGAGATAAAAAGATATGCAATTACACCGCTGGTGGCAACGAGGGCAAATATCAATAAGATCACTCCAAAAGGATATTTGTTTTTCTTTTCTGGTTTTGACGATACATTTGCAGTCCGGACTGAATCAGATTTCGAAAGTGCAGTATCTGTTGCTGAATTCTGCGCGTTTGCAATGGTATCGAGGGGTTCCTCTTTTTTTTCTGGTATATACCGCACTGAAATACTTTTTATCCCCGGAACAGCAAGATTTTCCTCACGATAGGTCATTTTATCATTCCATTTATGGGAAAACAGGGTTTTCTTGCCCAATTTAATTGAAAACGGGAAATAAACACCGTTTGAATAATCATAAAAACTGTCCCACAAGTCTATTTTCAGACATACAACACCAACAAATTTATCCTTCTTCAATACTGGTTTGCTCCAGATCAGATAGTACCTACCGCGCTCTTCATCTTTAAAAACAGTATAAAAGTCCTCATTATTCCTTTTTACACTCTTAAACCAGTTTTCATTTTCAACACTAGTACCCGGACGTGTCGGATTTTTTCCACGAATTACCTCAGATACAATCTTTCCTTTTGAATTAGCTCTCCAGAAAGCATAATACGACTGATTCCTTTTTAATTCCCTAATAAAAAGATTCTCTGCAGGTCTGCGCTCTATACTTCTAAGGGCTTGAGATCTCTGAAGAGTCGATAACGCGGTGTCAATACCGGCAAAATAACCGTCAAGTTCCTGTTGAACTAAACCGGCAGAAAAGGCTGCAATAGAGCATGTAATGATACAAATAAAAACATTCCTGATAAAGAATCGAACGTTATAACAACTCATACATCCTCCCTCACACAAAAACATATTTAATCAATTTCTTCATTTTCAAACAAATTCCGTCGAAGTGCCGGCATTCTTGCAATATTGCATTTTAATAAAAAACAAACAAGACACGGACACAATATTACAACTTATCTTTTTTTTATCTCACCTGCTGAATTTTTTTGGCTGAATGAAAATTAAACACAGAGCCCGATTAACAAGTCAATGAATTACGTGTAATCTGGCAGGTTTTACAAACACAATATTCGTTAAGAATATACTTTTTGCAGGTAGCGAAAGGCCAGACAGAGATTTTGTAGCCATTTGTACCAGATTAGTTTTGATTAACTGAAGAATTCGTTGCGCAGCTCAAATTTTAACCAAGGATGTTGTCTGCAAACAGTCTGCGTATCCGGTTTATCTGATCACGCGATTCTCTGCGATGAGGAAAAATGTGGTTGGAAAGCAGCACCCCGGCACGTCTTTTTTCAGGATCCGCGACGATCGAACAACCAGTAAAACCTGTTTTTCCAAATGTTACCGCAGAGCGGAAACTACCCATGAAACTTTCCTGATTCAATTCCCAGCCCAGTCCTGTATACTGCCCGATACTGGTTTCTATTTGATTTTTAACGATCACGGCTGAAAATTCTTTTGCAAACAAACCGTTATCACCAGTAAAACTATCCACCAATTTTCTAACAAATGTGGTAATATCTTTTATAGTCGAAAACAGGCCTGCAGAGCCAACAACTCTTGGCCGAAGTTTCCATGCACTCTCATCATGAACCTCTCCAACGACAATCCCGCCCCGCCAGGGATCGAGCTCTGCAGGAACAATCTCATTAACAGTCGCGAACTTCAGAGGATTAAAACCGGTCCGATTCATTCCCATCGGTTTGAAAAAAAACTCTTCCCCAAGAACCTCCAGAGGTTTTCCAGCACAGCTTTCAACAAGAAGCCCCAGCAGAATACTTGTTGCATTTGAATAGTTAAAACGTTTGCCGGGCCTGCTGCGTAATTGCATTGTAAGGATCTTTTCAATCAGTTCATCTGGATGATCATCCTTACACATTGAAAGTCGTAATTCAGAATCGAGGGTATGCGTCAACAAATGGTGCACGGTGATCTGTTTTCTGAATGATCCACGGAATTGAGGTACATACGATATAAGGAGATCATCAGTGGAAAGTTTCTTCTGCTCTATTAACTTCAATGCACAACATGACACAGGAATAGCTTTAGTCAATGATGCGACATCAAATACCGAATCGGGTGTGATTTCAGCCGCATCAGAATCATACGTATGACGCCCCGAAGTAATGACCGTTTGCTGATCATCAACAATAATTGACGCAGCATACCCCGGGAAAATTGCATCTTTTTTTGCACTATCCAGGATTTCATTCAGCCTCAACGCAATATGCTCCGCATTGTTCATCTTCCCACACCTCCTCTATAACCTGAATATTTTTCCACGCGCCAGACTTAAATCTTAAAAACCATACCAGTGCCGAAGTCCATACAAAAAGCGTTGCTGTAAGCCACTCTGACCACAGCGCCGGTCGTAAGCGATCAATAACAGCAAGCATTCCCAGAAAGAGCACATGCGCCACTACCGATACGGCAAGTGTCCACCGGGTATCTCCAGCTGACTGAAGAGAACTGATGAAAATTATATTGCAGGCATCAAGAAGCGAATACACAGCAACAAACCTGAGTATAAAAACTCCCTGCCTGATTATTTCTGTAAACTCAAATGCATGAGCATCACCTTCAAACGCTCCAAATAGCTGTTGAGGAAAAAGTACAAAGATTGTTGCCATGAAAATCATCCAGGTCTCAGCAAGAAAAAACCCTGTCATTGTCACCCGTGATGCCATCCCGGGATTCTTACTGCCCTGCGCCTGACCAACAAGAATGCCTATTGCATTTCCAAGACCAACAATAGGAAAAAAAGCAAAACCGTTTATCCTGAAAGCAATATTGCTGGCTGCAAGTTCAACCGGACCAATTCTTCCGAGAAAAAATATGAACGCTGTCCATGCCAGCATTTCAAAACCATACCGAAGTCCATTCGGGAAACCAAACCGGAGCAGCCTGCTGAAAAGCTCCTTATCAAATCCGGCACTGTTCAAAGGAGTTGCACCTTCGTATTTTTCTCTCAGAAAGACAAATAGCATAAGTAAGACAACAACAAGTTGCGCCAGAATCGTTGCTATTGCTGCCCCCCGTATTCCCATCTCCGGAAAACCAAATTTACCAAAAATAAACATATAATCAAACAGAGTGTTCACCCCGAACCCGCAGAAATTAGCAATCATGACAACACTGGTTTTTCCATTTCCCATAAAATATCCAGAAATTGCCCCTGCAGCGATCGAAACAATGGAACCCCAACAGATAATCTGAAAGTATTCAATTTCCAGCAATCGCACTGCAGGATCATGTCCTGCCCAGGTAAAAATCGGCCCAGCAGTAAACCCGAGCATTGCAACAACCACTGATGCACCAAGAGTGAATATGAGTCCCTGCCAGGTTGCTGAAAAAGCGCGATTACCCCGACCTGCTCCTTTATAATGCGCAACGAGCGTTGATGTGTATGACGCGGTTCCATTAAACGGTGATATCAATAACCATGATGCCATTCCTGCCGGTACCACTGCAGATATTGCTGCTGCCGAATACCATGAAAGAAACAGAGAATCGATGAACTGCATGAACACAAATCCTGTCATCGATATGATCATTGGAGCTGCAAGGGTGAGTATATTCCACCAGAGGGGTTTGTTGTTGTTCTCCATCTACAATCCTTCTAAAGTCGATTATCCGCTCCAGAATATAGATCCGGAACCATTTATATTGGTCCGGATTTTTCCATATTGTTTTTTCATCGTGTATTGCTGAGAGAGTTATATTTCTATACTTAGATATTGTACACATTGAAATAAAAGGGGTATTACCATGAACTACAGCCTCAATGATCTTGAACCATCACTGCTTTGGAAACATTTTTCGACTATATGCTCAATCCCCCACCCTTCAAAGCATGAACAGAAACTTGCAGAATGGATTATAAGTTTCGCGCGGCAGCAAAAACTTGATTGCATACAGGACAGCGCCGGCAATCTGCTGATCCGAAAACCTGCGACCAGAGGAAAAGAGCATTCTGACATCATAATTCTTCAGAGCCATCTTGACATGGTTCCACAAAAACATGATTCCACCAATCATGATTTTTTCACCGATCCAATCTGCCCCTACAGTGATGGAGAATGGGTCAGAGCAGAAGGAACAACTCTTGGTGCTGATAATGGTATCGGTGCAGCCGCATCACTGGCAATCCTTGAAGACACCGCACTTGTACATGGCCCTCTTGAAGTACTATTTACGATTGATGAAGAGACCGGGATGAGCGGTGTCAAAAACCTCGATCCAAACATTCTAAATGGAAAGCGACTGATCAACCTCGATACGGAAGACGAAAAAGAACTCTGTGTTGGCTGTGCAGGCGGCATCGATGTAATCGCAACCTGCAAACCAGTTTGTGAAGCTGTTACAGGAGAGAAACTCGCATTCAGAATCTCTATTGATGGTCTTCGCGGCGGTCACTCCGGCATCGATATTCATACCGGACGCGGGAATGCAATTAAGCTTCTCAACCGCATCCTTTTTATTGCATCAGAAAAGTTTAACATCGGTATAAGCAGCTTCAATGGCGGAAACATCCGTAATGCAATCCCCCGCCTTGCCTCTGCAGAGTTTGTGATTCCTGCAGCTTTTGAGTACTTATTATACGAATGGTTGCGTGAAATGGAAAAAATTATCAAATCCGAGCATACCCCCATCGAACCTGAAATTCAGATTACCCTTACTAAAATTCCACCGCCGGAACACAGCCTCTCCCGCGCTCTGCAGACAAACCTTCTTCAGGCACTCTACGCATGCCCCAATGGCGTTTACAAAATGAGTAACGCACTTCCGGATCTTGTCGAAACATCAAATAATATCTCCATCCTTAATTGCAATGCTGACTCAATAAAAATTGAGTGTCTCTGCCGAAGTTCGACAGAATCATCACGGGAAGATTGTGGAAACGCAATTTTGAGCGCGTTATCACTGGGCGGTATGCATGTTGAATTTTGCAGCGGCTATCCCGGCTGGACTCCCGATCCGTCATCAAAATTGCTCTCATGCATGGAAGCGGTATATAAGAATGTTTATAAAAAAGATCCCGCTATAGTCGCGGTGCATGCGGGACTTGAATGTGGTCTCATCGGTGCGAAATATCCTGGAATGGAAATGGTGTCATGCGGTCCGACAATCTGCAATCCACACTCCCCTGAAGAACGTGTCAGTATCGAATCGGTAAAAAATTTCTGGAACTATCTCACAACCCTGCTCCAAAAGTGCTGAGCAGGAAAAATGTTGAATTATTTGAATAATGTACTGGCAAAGACCGAGGCGCGACAGAGTGGATGTCTGGAGAGTATATTGCTCAACGTAAACGGTAATATAGCAGAATGTTACAGGAGACAACTTTTTCATAATAAAGAACTCCTGTTGTAACCCCGCCAGTTACTGAAGGTGCACTGGAAGGCATTACCAGAAGGGCAATAATGGAAATTACGCAGCAATCTGGCTTAAATGTCAGCGAAGCTACATGACTCGTTTTGATTTGTATACTGCTGACGAATGTTTTCTTACAGGAACTGCAGCGGAAGTCATCCCTGATGTCGAAATTGATGGCCGAAAAACAGGTAACGGTACACCGGGAAAAATCACACGCGGGCTGATTGATTTATTCAGGAAGAGTATTAACTAAAAGAACTAAATAATTCTACATTGTTAGAATACCAAAATAGCATCACCCGGTCATTGATCCCGGGCTCGGGATCGACGACCGGTGTGTAATTCTAACAATGTAGAAGTAATCTCTTTCATAAATATAGTCACCAAAATGTACAGCTGCAGGTTATTATTTTTATGAAAGGGGGTACTACACTATTGATCCAGGTAACCATATAGTATATATTTAATTTATCTTTCAGCCCCTATAAAAAAGCATAGACATATACATTTCAGGTTTGTTCTTAATGATAAAAAATCCACTGCTTCTCTCTCTCAATACAAACAAAATTTTGCGATCGGCCTTTATATTCACCCTTTCTCTTATATATCTGGTTGTCTACACTCTTTCTTTTAGCCTCACGCATTTAACGATTTTTGCAGCATTAAGTTTTATTTTCCTTATTCCGGTTACATGGATTTGGGGTTTTAAAAGCGGTGTTTTACTATTACTATTTAATGTAATCTGGACTACCCTGGTGCTGTCTTTATCAGAGTCAGAAATACTGGTTTTTTCTATCAATGCAGTAATCGGAGTTTTATTACAAACAATAATCGTTATACTCATAGCATTCATTCGCTCATTCCACAAAAAAATTAAAAAAGAGGTTGAAGAAAGAAAAAAAGCCGAAGACAGACTGATAGAATACCAGAACAAACTGGAACAGACGATCAAAGAACGAACTGAAGCGCTTGAAAATGCATATATTGGAATTTACCATAACGAAAAGATGCAGGCAGTGGGTCAACTTGCCGGTGGTATTGCACATGATTTCAATAACAAAATGACTGTGATTCTTGGTTACTGTGATCTGTTAATGAAAAAATTTGATCCTCACAGTCAAAGCTATAAATATCTTGAGCAGATCAGGGTTTCAGGATTGCAATCATCAGAACTGACCAGACAATTGCTTGCATTTGCCCGTAAAGGAGTTTATCAATTTAGTAATGTCAATATCGACATGCTCATCAGTGAAATAATTGCGCTTCTGAACCGCAGTTTCCCCCAGAGCATTATTGTCAGGCATTCCCTGAACTCCACAACACCATTTGTCTGGGGTGGAACACCACAGCTTCAAAACGCCATTTTGAATATCGCACTTAACGCTAAAGACGCAATGCCTTCAGGTGGTACTTTCAGCATCGAAACTTCAAACGTCACTATTGACGATACATTTAAAGTTACCACCGGTCAGAAATTTGAACCGGGTGAGTATGTCAGGATTTCGTTAACCGATACAGGACCTGGTATCGATCCTGAGATTCAGAAGAATATCTTTGAACCCTTTTTTACTACAAAAAAGGATGGTAAAGGTATAGGGATGGGACTTGCGGCAGTCTATGGAATAGTTGAGAGTCACAAAGGTTTTATCACCGTAAGCAGCATACTCAATGAGGGAACGACCTTTATTGTTTACCTTCCGGTAACTCAGAATGAAAGTACAAAATCACAAAGGCCTGTATATGCCGAAACTCTAAATGGTAATGATCGTAATCACGTATTTGTTATCGACGATAAAGTAGATAAGGCTGAAACAATAAAAACAATGTTGAAAAATTCAGGGTACATCGTTACAACGGCATTCAGTGTCGAGGATGCATTGCATATTTACAGTGACAAATACCGAACAATGGATATAGTCCTCATAGACATGTCTATGTCTATTCTTAGCGCAAGAGAGTTCTTTCTGAAACTCAAAGTCATCAACCCTTCTGTAACAGCACTTCTGGTTTCGGATAATGCCAACAGTGAGCAGGTCGAACTTTCTCTGAAAGATGGAGTTGCAGGTTTTATTCAAAAACCCTTTGAAAGGTACAATCTGCACATCAGCATACAAAGAGCACTGGGATTAAATCTGACAGGAAAGTAAAGACCGGATGCCGATAGACATCCGGATCAACAATAACTCTACTTTATTTATGCGTTCTTGAAAGCTTTTTTTCCTGCAAAACGTGCAGCTGTTCCAAGTTCGTCCTCAATTGCGACAAGACGGTTAAACTTCGCGATTCTTTCGCTTCTGCAAGCGGAACCGGTTTTGATTTTGCCGGCAGAGGTTGCTACGGCGAGATCTGCAATAGTTGTATCTTCAGTTTCACCACTGCGATGAGAAATCATATAGCCGTAAGCATGTTTTCCAGCCAATTCGATCGCATCAAGTGTTTCTGTCAAAGAACCGATCTGGTTAACTTTAACAAGAATTGAGTTTGCAACACCATTTTTGATACCATCAGCAAGAATAGCCGGATTGGTACAGAAAAGATCATCACCAACCAGTTCAATACGCTTTCCTAATTTCTCTGTAAGGAGTTTCCAGCCAGCCTGATCATTTTCACCCATACCGTCTTCAATTGAAACGATCGGGTATTTGTTGCACCAGTTTACCCAATGATCGACCATCTGTTCTGAAGTAAGCTTTTCTTTTGTTGATTTGAAGAAGAGGTAGGAGCCATTATCCCACATCTCGCTTGTTGCAGGGTCGAGGCAGATAGAAATATCATCACCAGGTTTGTACCCTGCTTTAGTGATAGCTTCAAGGATTGTCTCAACAGCTTCTTCATTTGATTTAAGGTTAGGAGCAAATCCACCTTCATCACCAACGGCTGTTGATAACCCTTTTTTATTAAGGACAGATTTCAGCGAATGGAAAACTTCAGCACCCATTCTGATCGCGGTTTTGAAATCGGGTGCATTGTGCGGTGCAATCATGAATTCCTGAAAATCTACGTTGTTATCAGCATGGCGGCCACCATTGATAACGTTCATGCAGGGAACAGGAAGCATTGATGCGTTTACACCACCGAGATAGCGATAGAGAGGAAGTCCGACAACTTTAGCAGCTGCTCGTGCCACTGCCAGTGACACAGCCAAAATCGCATTCGCACCCAATTTTGCTTTGTTGTTTGTGCCATCGAGTTCAATCATTGTTGCATCGATCAAACGTTGTGAATCAACTGGAAAGCCACAAATGGCTTCATTGATCTGTTCGTTCACATTTTTGACTGCAGTGAGAACGCCTTTTCCAAGGTAGCGTTTCGGATCTTTATCTCGAAGCTCAACAGCTTCCTTTTCACCCGTTGATGCACCAGATGGTACCATTGCACTTTCGATAACTCCGCTATCGAGCTCAACAACAGCTTCAACTGTCGGGTTACCACGTGAGTCAAGAACTTCTCTGGCTTTCACATTTTGAATTGTCATTACGACCTCCTGAATTAAAATCAAAGTGGTTGAGACTTCCGGGCACACAGGGGTACCCTGAAAAGATCTCCGTTATCTGCAGCTTAGTAAAATAAGTTATCTATCAATGAATAAAACAATTTTTTTAAAAAAAATAGCTTAAACATGCTGCCCTGAAAAATCTTCAGATTCTTTCAGCAGAATAAATCCCGGGTTTTGTGGAGAGTACCTTCAGCATAAATGATGTCAGCGTGAAGGTTTTTGTGCAATCACCTCAAGATAGTCCAGAATCCAGCGGATATCCTTATAACTGTTGTATCTGACATTATTAATGAAAAAAGTCGGTGTCACTTTTACTCCTGCTGCGATTCCAGCTTCACGGGAACGAGCTGCAATATTGACAATTTCAGACGATCTGGCTGTTTGTATCAGATCAACAGTGTCCACACCAAGACTATCGGCCAGATGCAGTATAATTTTTGGAGTAACCCGCTCTTTTACCGGGTAGAGAGCACGAAGCAATGCGATCTGTCTGCCCTGTTTAAACAATGCCGAGTAGAGTCTGTCAGCTTCACCGATAGTAAAAGGTACTGCAGTTAAGGAGACTCTTTTTCCAAACGGAACATTCGAAAGAGAGTCGATCAGTTCGCTGTATAGTCGCTTACATAATGGGCAGTTGAGAGAAATATACACAACGATCTTTATCGCGGAGTCGGAAGGCTGCCAGGCCATATACCCTTCAGTCTCAATAATTGAACGGTTTGTATCAAGATAAAGATTGCATCGTTGTAAAAGAGCATCCTGCACATCCTGACATGACTTACCTGATGAACAGAGCCACTCCTTGAACTTTTCAAGACGTTTTGATAGATCTTTATTATCGACACTCTGTTGTTTTGAAATAATCAGGGAGTCGCAACAGCGTTTACTACCCTCTTTTTCAGGGTTTTGAGCAGCCCTATCGGCATGGATTACCCCTGCGAAAGTCGAAATTAGGTACAGTGCGGTGGTAAAAATGATATTTTTAATCATTGTGCATTATATCAAATACATAAACTTATAAAAAGTATAGTTTTTAATACGTAGAGAGCGTTTTAAATATAATTCGAGGAGCTCAGTAATGAAGATACATTTCCATATAATGTTTGTTATCATACTGATGGGACATCTACCCACTCATCAGCCATATGCTTTAACCAGTACTTCAACACCACAGAGAATTGTCGCAATGTACAATCATGCCGAAAAGCCCCGGAGTAATTTTACCCTTGAACAAATCCCCTGGTCGAAGATTACTCATTTGATGTATGCAAATGCGACGATTAACCTGACCGACTTCTCTCTGAGTTTTCCGGATACAATGTGGAATGCTTTATTGTACTGCAACAGCCTCAGACAAGGCTACGATGTCAGGATGTTAATTTCGCTTGGAGGGCCGGGTAACTCATCGTTTTTTAAAAAGGGGACCAGTAATATAACTCAGATTACTACCTTTACAAAAAATTGTATAACCCTCATCAAAGCACTTTCGCTTGATGGTATCAATATCTCCTGGAACTGGCCTATAGATACATTGGAAAGTGAAGCGTATCTTAAGCTTATTAAATCAATGAGGACGGTAACAGATTCTATCGCTGCCAAAGAAAAAAAACAATTCTTACTAACTGTATCCATCCCTGGGAAGATCGATTGTATTGATGGCACAAATGGTAAAATTGATATAGCCAGGACAGCAAGCCTCGTGGATTGGTTTAATATTGAAACCCACGACTACCATACAGCTTCAGACTCCTTCACCTGCCATCATTCTCCTGTCTATAAAAACGCATTGGACAGATCAGATTTTTTTCCTATAGACAAGCCATCAACATACAACTGCGATTCAGTTATCCGGTATCTGACTCTTACCTGTGGTGTACCATCAGAAAAAATCAATATCGGTACAGCATTTTATGGACGAAGCTGGGAAAATGTTGAACAGAGTGGTGAAATGTATGGTCTTTTTCAAAAAGGATCATTCAGAGATTCGACCCGTGGATCAAGACCTTTTGGTATCGATGATTTTTATGTGTTGCACGCAATTGAACAATCGCAGACGGAGCTCTGTCACTATGATTCAATTTCTCATGAGCCCTGGATCTATGATACGATCAATAAAATTTTCCACACCTACGAAAATGAACGATCAGTAAAGGAAAAGTGTGCCTTCATTTTGAAGAACAACCTCGGTGGTATCTGTATCAGCAACATCAGTGGCGATGCGCAAACCGATGAAGGTGGTTTCCTTTTGACATCAGCGATTTACAGTATTCTCACTCCAGAGACAATAACCTTTAAGCAAAAACGGGAATTGCCCGGATTCACCGCCATTAAAATACCAGCAAGTAAACAAGTTTTTTATGATCTGCGGGGTGCCGTTATCAGCAGGAATACTCTAATGAAAACATCATCTGCATCCGGCACCTATATAATTTCAAAAAACGGAACACTTAAAAAAGTGACAACAATAAGCTATCATTAACGACCTCATAATTATCAGCACTCTTTTCGTAGTAATCGGGGTCACTGTCGCCATCGGAATCGGGATCAATCCTCAATCACGGTGCTTCTCGATGCCGATACCGATTCCGAGCCCGACCCCGAGATGAAAACCTGTGCACTGTATTGTAAGATAGTTATAAAGCGGCCTGGGGTTCCAGCTACATGAGCGGCGGAGCCTGCATCAAAGCCTGAAAGTCATCATAGTCAGCGATTGCACTCGAAGAGGTGTTGTCTGAATCTGTCAATATCGCAATACCAACAACCACTGGCGGTTCGTACTTGAACAAACGGGTGAAATCCATCCTGATATTGACAGCCTGGTTTACCCATTCTCCCATATGTTCTTTACCAGATTGTAAAACTACAATTTTTGTGTTATTGTTGTAGGGGCTTGCAACGATTGTTCCTACCGGCAGAGTTGAACTCCAGACGTATTTTATGATTTTGTTCAGCTTAAATGCACCTTTGAAGATTACATATACTCCAGCACCACTATCATTTTTTCCCCTTTTATTCTCACAGCCGCCCTCGGGTAAGGCAATTACACGCCATTTCCATTTAAGAAATGGAAGTGAATCGGTAGAAAATGTAACTGGTTTTCCAAAACTGGTACATTTATTTTTAACATTAAGCCTGACAAAGAAATCATCCCTTTCACTGATAATATTAAACATGGAACGATCTTTTCTACTGGCATGCCACCCCGGAGGTAATTCCTTTACATTGTCCACATTTGTAAAGTCTTCAATTGTTAAGACATTTTTGTACTCCACATCCGATTCCCTTGAAATTGCCAGTGAGATTGCAGTAATGATCAATTTTGAGCATACATAGAGATTTTTTTTTATATTGAATTTAATCATCATTAAACACCACTCAAGATTAGCCCTCATTTTGAAATAAACAGCACTGATTATCCGGGTACAACTTAAATATTTTAGTTACATGCCGTTTATTGAAGAGATTAAAAAAATTGTTTCTGACGTATTCGTTTGAAACAGTTCGATATTATTTTGTATTTTTCAAGAAGAGTCCACTCTAAAAGGCAGAAAAAACACTTCGTCCCGCTTTTTGCAGGATCCTGTAGCGGTGGGATGAGCGGTAAGTGCTTTTATTTCGCTCTGCTCATGTTGATTCCGCTAAAAACGGGAGAAACATATTTATTATTTATCAGCTTTTTAGAGTGAACACAAAGAAAAAAGGTCCATAAAGTGATACCACTATCGTTAGAGTTGATTAATGATCGCTGGAAACTCATTGAAAACATGAGTCTGGAGGAGGTTCCGGATCTGATAACCGATCTTGGCCAGAACCAGCCGTATATCCTTACCTACCTTGTAGCTACCGGCTCTGATATTCTTAATGAAAAAGAACGTGAGATGCTCCTGTTTTTAGGAATTATGGTCTGGAATATATCAAAGCATCAAATTTCTGAACAAATCGAGATCTCTTCTGAAGAGTTAATCTACTTTGAACGAAAGAACATCCTGATGCTTGAATACCTTTCAGGTGAACCTGAAAACGATTTTTTCTGTACTGTGGAAAGAATAATGTCACGATATCACCAGCACTCCTTTCTAAAATATATTATCGATATACTAATGGAAGATTCCAGAGATGAGAGCTGTGGGATCCGTCAGGAAAATATTGGGATGATTGTCATATATATAAAAAGTCTGATCGATTGTTTTGACACCTACTGATTCTCTTTTATTTCAACCGTTTTCAAGTTTAACACACTGGAAATATTATGCCATAAGAAAGGATAATTACTGATTGCATGTTCCAGTGTTTGAGCAATCTCAGCAGTAACAGTATCGAACGACTTCCTCGCATCAATTTTTTTACAAACAAGCTGAATCACCGACTCTTGCTGTATACAATATGCACAATATACAGGTATTTTGAGAGAAAGTGCATATTTAACCACAGACATCGGTACCACCCAGTTTGTCCCGAACAGGTTAATATTAATACCATTCGCGCCGATGCATCTGTCACATAGTACCCCTAGTGGTTTACCCTCTTTTAGAACTGATAGGATTTTCCGGGCATCATCGTGTGCAATAGTATGAATATGATGCCTTTTTCTTATCCTGAAGAAAAAATCAAAAAGTGCAGCGGGATAGAGACGTTCCGCAACTACGGACAGATCACATCCAGTAACTTCGAACAGTGCGGGACCAAACAGTTCAAAATTTCCAATATGGAAAGTAACTCCCAGAAAGCACTTCTCTTCAGGCGGAAAATCAGGACCACAAATAATTTTGAACTGCCGTATCCATAACGAGGTGATATCGGGCAGTTCAGCCCAATATCTGCCATACGATTTAAAAACAGCTCTGATATCTGTTTCCCGAACCTTTTTACGGTTGATTACCAATAGATTTTTTTTTACGACATTTCTCTTTTTCACACAAATAATACTGGTTAGTACCGCCATCAGGTCTGTAATGCAATATCGAACCTCCAGTGGAAAAGGGTGCATTAGGTCAAGCAGCCACAATAACAGCAGTTTAAAATAACCCGACATCAGATTTATAAAGTTTTTTACCATTATAAGTTCTTTCACCTTTTTTCAGGCAACTGCATTATACACATTTTCTATTTTGTCTATAATTCTGGTCCAACTGTACTGATACGCTTGCTGTTTACCCCGCAGAGCTAACGACTTCCGCAAGCTTTCTGAATCGAGCAGTCTGGCAATTGCTGATGCCAGAGCGTGTGGTTTCTGAGGAGATACCAGCAATCCGGTGATGCCGTCTTTAATCACCCTGCAATACCCTTCATTGTTCGTCGCAACTACAGGCAATCCTGCAGCCATCGCCTCAACCAGTACAATGCCGAAACTTTCTCCGTAAAGTGCCGGCGAGCAGAATATATGTGAAGTCCTGTAGTATTGCGGCAGTTCATCAAAGCTTACTTCACCTGTAAAAACAACGTTTGATTTTAAATTATCTGGTAGTAATGAATGGTAGTAACGGGAAAACAGACTGCTGCCAACAATAATAAGACGGAATGGAACTGATGTATACTCTTTGATTAAATTTACGCTTTTCAACAATACCGGAACACCTTTACGTGGCTCCAGTCTGCCCACAAAAAGTATGTTCAGAGTACCATCGTCATATCGGGCAATTTTATTTTTTTCGGTAGAGAACCTTTTTACATCAACCCCATTGGGTATAATCTGGTAATTACCGGGTAATGCATTTTGAATGAATGTGCAGGATGATGATGAAACGGCGATTTTCCTTGCAAAAGAATATTGAAATCTTCTGAAAAATAATCGCATCCTGCTGATCAGTATTCGTTCCAGAGTGCCTCCACAGGCGTGAAATGTCCCGACCACAGCAGGAGTCGGCCGACCCATTCTCCGTTCCGAAAGGATGCAGGAAAGAAAGGACAGCCCCAAAGAACAAAACAGCGGTTGATGAAGATGGACGATGTCAAACCGGTTTCTCACCAGTATCTTTAGAATGGTCTTTTTCTTTCTGACCAGAAGCGGTATTTTGACAACTGAACCGTTTACGATACAGGTCATCAGCTTTCCGATCTGTATCAGATCATCACTATTTCTGAGTTTCCCATTTCCATCAAAAGGGGTAATTATTTTAACGTTATGCCCTCGCCCGACAAGTTCCATATACTGATGATAAACGTGTTCGGTAATTCCCCCATACCAAGGGTAAAAGTATGATGTGACAATAGCAATATTCATACGGAAACCTGCTGTTTTTTAAGATAAAGAATCAAACTTACCGTACCGCCTATTATAACCGGAATCCCCTGAATGACCTGGTAAACAATTGAAAACGCCAGTGCCCTGGTCTTTGTAACAGAATAAAAAGATAACGCAATAATCCCAAGCACCTGAAATGTACCGATGTTTCCGGGTGCAAGTGGTACGAGCAAACCAATGTTTATTATGAGAAGGACTACACTTGAAGCTACAAAATCTATATTTATTGCAAGAGCGTCGGCAGTAAATTTAATCATACATATCTGAACTCCCCACGAAATAATTGACAAAATAACCACCTTGATAACAACGTGGATATTCTGTATAGCACTTGTTCCCCGGATAAAATTTTCAATTACAAAAGCCGCTGATTGGGCAAACCCGGGAGAATACCTGGCTATTGTTTTATTAACAAAAGTAACGATGCTCAGTTTTTTTTTCAACAACAGCAAAATTGTACTGACTACAACAAGAAAAATCAAAACCAGTGCCAGTGTGCGGCGTTCATAAAGATAGGGAACAGAAAATCGCACTGCAATGGCAAGCATTACTACAAGTAAACTACCAATCTCAAATACACGCTGTATCAGCACCGCAGATACTGCAGATACCGTACTCACCCGTTGATCTTTACCAAGAGCATACCCCTGTGCTACATCACCCAGCTTAAAAGGAAGGAACAGATTGCTGAAAACCCCAAATACGTAACTTGTCAATGCATTTTTTACTGTCAGATGAGTCAGGGTGCCGGCAATATTTTTCCAGACTAATGACCTGATCAGCAGATTACTCAGGGTGAGTACAAATACTATCATAAGTAAAAACCCATTCATTCCCTGGAATGCCTGAATTATTTCCGTAAATGGTACGCCGTTAAGCGCCCAAAGCACCGCAGCAATCAGCCCTACAATTCCAAAAAACATCTGGAGTGATTTTTTCATCAGAACCGAACTTTTGATTGAATTGATGATTTCTGCACAGGAGATGGTAACGCAATGATAATGCCTGCAGTACTTTTTTCTGTATCCTCAGCCCCAGATGAAGTGGAGTGAGCAACGATCAATGAATAGCAGTCATTGCGAAGAGGTTAACCGTAATGTAGTTTTTGATCGAACTTGCAACCTCTGTATCCGGCTTAATATTTGTTGTAAAATAATTTTCTTTTAAGGTGTAGTGTATTCCAGATTATGTTTAACTATCAAAATGATGAGCTCCGTTCAGTCTTTGATAATACTTCTATTCTAAAAAAACCCATTTCCGGTATTGTTTCCGGATACCATGATATTTCCTATATTCTGGTTGCTCCCGATGATGAAAACTCTTCTCATGCGATTGAAATAAATGGTAAAATCAGAGTATCACCGCGTTTTATCATATCTCCGACAATGTTACAGGAGACTTTTGGTGATGTATTTGACTCTGGAACTTTTGATCAGAGTATAGAAGGAAGATTATTTTCATTTGCTTATTCTGGAAAAAAGAATGTGAAAATATCCAGTGAATACCTCAACATAAAACATACTGAGGTCAATGTTCAGGAGCACCTAAATACCATTCAGGAGAATTTATGCCGGGAAGAAAACACACGCACAGGATTGATTCTTGGGCCTAAATTTCAATACTACCCGGTATCGATAGATCGATTTATCTCAGAAATTCTTGATAGGGAATTTCGAGGATAAAACAAAGTGACACTCTTTACAGAAGTAAGTTTCTATGAATTATAAAAATTATCCGTATAGCCGCAACAGATCCCGAAACAAACAGGACTCCAATATCGATAAATATCGCTCTGCTCTTAATCTGCCAATCAAAACTACTGTGACTGGGAAGAAAAAAGGCTCCCGCCTGCAGCTCAGCGAGCAGGCTGCCAGAATAATCGCATTATCGATAAAAGGATTACTCAACTCCTGAGTTCAGTTTTACCTTCGCCCCGAGTAAGGTGCGGTTTTTGATGGTATTTTAAGCAGATAGTAATTATTTTTATATCATGTTTATACTGCAATTTTATCGTTTTTTTCTGTCACTTCTCTCAGGAGTTTCAGCGTACATTTTTATCTTCAAATCACTCTGGATCGTTCTTCCAGTAACTATTGTTATCCGTATCGTATGGTTTCTTATAGAAAGAAATATCAGAGCATTCAGAACAAAAAGGTGGTTTAAAAGCCATGTCGCACCATTTAAGGAATTGACAGGTCCTTATGGAATTCGACTGATCAACAAAGCTGAAAATGACCACGCTGTCAGAGATAGCCTGGCGGAGGTTTTCACCCCCAACCGCAAGGAATTACAGAAGGCACTGGAACAACTGGAAGTCATGGATACACTCTTCAAATCTGGTCTCCGTCCTGATGGAGACTCTTATCAGCTTCACGATTTAAAGTTAAAATACGCTAAACACCGTATCGAAAAAAATATTTAACGATATTCACCTTGCCTTGCCGAAAGTAGCCATATACAATTGTTATAGTGACTGCAGGTATGAATTAAACACACCTCTTCATGATTATTGATTGTTTTGAGGTTAATTAGACAACATCCCCGGTAGTATTATAACCGACACTCGAATATGAAACTGAAAAGAAAAACCATACTCTTCGCAGCACTTGCATCAATACTGCTTTTCTCTCTCCTTTTTTTAAGTTCCATGGTTGTGATCAGAGATGGATTCAACAAGGTTGAGCAGGGTTTAATTCAAAAAGATATTAATAGAGTAAGTTCAGTACTCAATGAGATGAAACGAACACTGGAAATCAAATCGTCAGACTGGGCTAAATGGGATGACCTCTACAATTTTGTCTCCAATCCAAGCCGTGAATTTACAGATGCAAACCTAAAGGATAACACGATAATTGACCTTCATCTGAATTTTATGTTATTTACAAACAATAAAGATTCGATCATATACAGCAGTGTGTACACTGATTCTGCCCCCCCGGCTCCTGTAAGTACAGAACTTTCAGACACCCTGATCAATACGTACAAACTTACCCGTTTTTTATCAAGCAGCGCAATCACAAGCGGTATTATCACCTACAAAGATGTTCCCGTGCTGCTTGTTGCCAGACCAGTTCTCAGAAGTGATGGATCCGGAAAACCAAACGGAACATTGATTTTTGGTATTTTCATCAAAAACAAAGAGAAGAAACATCTCAGCGAACTGGCGAATATAACACTTGACATACTACCAATTACCTCTCCCCGACTTCCTGAAGATATGAAGAATGCGTTGTTAAAAATATCTGATTCCCACCCGGTATATCTGAACATTATCAATAAAGACAAAATCGCAGGTTACCGGGTCATAAATAACATTGTCAACCACCCCGGATTGGTTCTGAAAATTACCATGGAGCGCATTATTGCTAAAAGAGCTCAAACTACTATACAATTTCTGCATCATTTATTTCTCATTATCGGTATTATTTATTGTGTATTTTTTACCATTATAATGGAAAAAATTGTTACCTCAAGAATTACGAAAGTTAACAATGATGTCAATAAAATTTCTTCAAGCGGCAATCACACCCTGAGAGTATCCTGTGACGGGAAGGATGAATTGGCACTGCTGTCCAGATCAATCAATTCCATGCTTGAATCTCTCGAAAAACATAAAAAAGACCTTAGCAGACAAAACTATGAAATGAGTCTCATCATGAATACCCTACCTATAGGGCTTATGTCAATTGATGAGAATTTTTTAATCACTCCGGTACACTCGCGTTCGTGTGAAACAATTCTTGATCAGGCGTCATTGGCAGGCAAAGATATATTTACAATACTGCAATTACCGCCACAGACAAAGCAGCGCAATGACTTCCATGATTTTTTATCACTCTTAAAAATTGGTGCTTTACCAGATTGGGAAATGCAGGCTCTCAACCCCTGTGATGAGATTCAGATAAGAACCGGTAACAAAACAAAATGGCTCCGTCTTGAGTTCTTCCGTATGCACCACGAAGAAACGGGAAGCACCCGTATTCTCGTTGAGGCAAAAGATATTACAAACGAAAAAATACTGACCGAAAAGGTTATGAAATCTGAGCAGCAGAATATTCAACTCAAGGCTATAGCTGAGGATCCGGAACTTTTCAAAGAATATCTATACGAATCAATACAAATTCTGGAACAGGCAGAAACAGCGATTGAAAAAATTGAGTGTTGTCCGGATAAAAAACCGATCAATGAAGTTTTCAGATACATTCATTTATTAAAAGGATCAAGCGATTCCTTCGGAATGGCAGAAATGGCCGAGACAGCAGGTATCCTTGAAGATGATCTGGATAACTTACGCAATCTACCAGACAGTTCATCTGTCGACCTATCGGATGCAAAGAGTCTTTTATTAAAATTATCCCAGATCATTTACCAGACTATTACAGAAGTCAAATCTATCTTTGGTGAGGAACTCCTGCTGGATCAGCCACAGATTGTCCTGAAAATATCACTTGAAAAGTTGCACAGTGATTATGAATATTTCATTAAAGAACTCTCAGAAAAAAATGTAACACCGAATATTTCAAGGATGATAGCACTTATTCAGAAACACTACCTTACACTACGGATGGAACCGGTACGAAGGGGTTTCTCAAAGACATTCAAAGCGGTCCCATCACTTATTAAACGACTGGATAAGAATTGTGCTTTTGTTATCAAGGGCGAAGAGTGTCTTGTGGATTGTCAGCTCTCGCGAAAACTCAATGAGCCACTCCTGCACACCATCCGCAATGCCCTTGACCATGGAATTGAGTCCCCCTGGGAACGTCAGAAATCGGGAAAAGAGGAATGTGCCCGGCTAAGCTGTTTTTTTAAGAAAGAGTCCGGATTTCTCATAATTGAAGTCACTGATGATGGCAGAGGCATTGATGTTGATAAAGTTTTGCTTAAAGCCGAAGAAAGAGGGCTTGTTTCTGAAGGATTTCTGAAAAATCCGACTCGTGAATCGATTCTGGAGTTGATTTTTCTCCCTGCATTTTCAACTGCAGACACGGTTTCGATGATTTCCGGACGGGGAATCGGACTCTATTCCGTACAACAGGTCATTAAAAACGAACTCTCAGGCTCGATTAAAATATCTACTCAGAAAAAATGTGGGACTACGTTCACTTTTATGATCCCGGACCATTCGGTAACGATGTAAGGTACACTACCGCAGGATTTAGTCATGCTCCCGATAAAACAGCTGCTATTTCTAAAAAATGGTGTTTACCCGATCTTCTTGTAATATTTTCCTCTCAAAAACTTAATACCGGAATAAACTGTCATCATAATATATTTTATACCTGACTTGTATGCCGAAAATGTGAATAAACACTATTCACCCTGAATTTTGCGCATGAGTCGGATTATAACCAAATCCCGGTTCAGGTGATCCGTTTATTCCACCAGAACACAAACCTTAACTTTTTCAGGAATTTTTATGTCTGAAATATTTGCTCCTATAATCTCATGGTACATGGATCATATCAACTATCTTACAGTAACTCTGCTTATGACGATTGAGAGCTCTTTTCTCCCGTTTCCATCGGAGATAGTTATCCCACCGGCTGCATACAAAGCAGCTGAGGGAAATATGAACATTGCAGGTATTTTCGGTGCAGCTACGATTGGAGCGCTCCTTGGTGCATTGTTTAATTACTTCCTTGCAATCTCACTGGGAAGAAAGATTATCTATAAACTTGCCGATACACGCATTGCACGTTTGATGCTTGTTACCCCGGAAACAATAGAAAAAGCGGAAAGTTTTTTCAACAAATATGGCAGAAGTTCAACCTTTGTAGGACGACTTTTACCAGCAATTCGTCAGTGGATATCCATACCTGCCGGACTGGCACGAATGAATATCAAGCAATTCCTTATCTATACCATTCTGGGTTCCAGTCTCTGGAATATTATCCTGATAATCATGGGATATGTACTCTATCGGAATAAGGACCTTATGGAAAAGTATTACCACTATATCACCTACGGACTGGTTGTCTGCGGAGTATTGTTTGTATTTTATGTAATATACAAAGGATTCTTTGTAAAACAGAGATCATCAACAACTGAACCCGAAAAAGAACCAACAGTCTGAATGGAAATGTAATCAACATGGCAATTAGACATTTGATAGCTGATATGGACGGCGTAATTTATAGAGGGAAATCGCTCATTGATGGCGCCTCTGCGTTTGTACAGAGACTGCTTTCACAGAAAATCAACTTTCTCTTTCTTACCAATAACTCGGAGCAATCCCCTCTTGATCTTAAAAGGAAACTGGAGGGGCTTGGGGTACAGGGGCTCACGGAAAAAAACTTCATAACATCCGCAATGGCAACAGCCACTTTTCTCAAGAGTCAAAGGCCCGGAGGCACCGCATATGTCATTGGCGGCGGTGGACTCATTAACGAACTGTACAATGCAGGTTTTTCCATTACCGAAAATAATCCCGACTATGTTGTCGTCGGCAAAACATCGCAGTTCAATTTCAGCATGATGAAAAAAGCTGCATCACTGATATTGAGCGGTTCCAAATTTATCGGAACAAACCCGGATGTAATTGATCCGCTCGAGGACGGTTATGAACCCGCATGTGGTGCAATCCTGGCATCAATTGAGATCGCAACCGGGAAAAAACCATATATCATTGGCAAACCAAACTCTCTTATGATGACCATTGCAATCAGGCAGCTTGGCGCCCAGCCCGACAGCACAATCATGGTGGGTGACCGCATGGATACCGACATTGTAGCAGGGATGGAAGCCGGAATGAAAACCTGTCTTGTTCTCTCAGGAGTAACAAAACCGGACATGATTCAAAACTTCCCCTACAAACCGAACTATATATTCAACACTGTAGGGGATCTCTACCCTGAGCATCTCTAAAACTGGACTCTTTTCATGGAAATTTCCGTACCAACTTTACTACGAATAAAACCAAATGCCCTTTTTAAAACCGGAAAATACCTCCGCAAAGAAAATTTCCGCACCATAGCACTGTTCTGGGGTGAGGGTATAAAAAACCTTTTCGGAAGTCAGCTGACAATCTCCCTTGAATCCAGCGAGATTGCCGTGCGCTATGAAGAGAATGTCACTTCATGTGAACTTGAAACAATCCTGAAAAAGGCATTTTCTCTTCCTGATAAAATAGACGCGATCGTTGCTATAGGTGGTGGCAAAGTTATTGACTATTCAAAATACATTGCATTTCTTCTTCAACTGCCGGTAATCGCCATCCCAACATCAGTATCGAACGACGGGTTTGCATCACCAGGGGCATCATTGTATGTCAATGGTAAGCGAAGATCGCTCAAAGCGCGAATCCCTTACGGCGTTGTCATAGACACCGAAATCATAAGTAAATCACCAGTCAGTTTTACCATTTCGGGTATCGGTGATCTTATCTCAAAATACACTGCAATTCAGGACTGGAAGCTGGCGTGGTATGCGGTTCAGGAACCAGTAAACGATTTCGCTGTGCTGATCTCAAAAAATGCCGTGGAAACCATGGTCCATTATAACAACAAGGATATTAACGACCTGGAATTTATACGATTGATCTGTGGCTGCCTTGTAATGAGCGGCATCGCAATGGAAGTGAGTGGATCGAGCAGACCGGCAAGTGGCAGTGAGCATCTGATCTCACATGCCTACGACATGGTCGCATCCTCCCCTACCCTTCATGGAATTCAGGTAGGTGTCGCAACATACGCAATAAGTGCTATCCAGAGAAATCGCGACAAAGCAACGATCAAAAAAGTTCTCAACGACACCGGTTTTTTTACCTATGTAACGAAAAATCCTCTCAATAAAAATGATTTTATCAAAGCCATACGGCTTGCACCCGAGATAAAATCCAACTACTACACCATTCTTTCGGAAAAAGAGAATATTGAAGCACTCATATCTTTCATTGAAGAAGATGATATCTGCAAGCAACTGATTGTCTGACATATCACTTTATTGTGTATTTTTTCACAATATTGCAAACTATCAGACGTGGTACTGGTATGAAAAAAGAGATAGAAGTACGATAACCAATAGTGTCTGAATTGAATTCAGCATTGAAACAGCACTTATTATAATGTATATTCTAAGTCTTTATTTAGATTTTAATCCAAATATTGTGTATGAATTTCAATCCTGGAGGGATTATTTATGTCAAGACCAATGGTGCCACATGATGGTAACTCGGCCTGTGCACATGTGGCACATGCCGTTAACGAAGTTATAGCAATCTATCCTATCACCCCTTCATCACCGATGGGTGAGATCTCAGATGAAAAGTCAGCTGCAGGTCAGAAAAATATCTGGGGGACAATTCCACAGGTTTCTGAATTGCAATCTGAAGCGGGAGCTGCAGGTGCAGTTCATGGAATGCTCAGCACCGGTGCATTGACAACAACGTTTACTGCATCACAGGGTCTCTTGCTGATGATCCCCAACATGTACAAAATCGCCGGTGAATTGCTTCCTACAGTTTTCCATGTTACCGCTCGTGCAATCGCATGTCAGGGCTTGTCAATTTTTGGTGACCATAGTGATGTTATGGCAATTCGTCAGACGGGCTGGGGAATGCTCTGTTCAACAACAGTACAGGAAGCCATGGATTTCGCACTTATCGCTCATGCTTCTACACTTGAAGCAAAAGTGCCGTTCCTTCATTTCTTTGATGGATTCCGTACTTCTCACGAACTGCAAAAAATTGAAGAACTCTCCTATGATGACATGCGTGCAATGATTGATGATGAACTCGTTATGAAGTTCCGCGCCAATTCAATGTCCCCCGATCGTCCGTTCCTCAGAGGCACGGCTCAGAACCCTGACGTTTTCTTCCAGGGAAGAGAAACAGTTAATAAGTATATCAACGCCTGTCCTGCAATTGTTCAGAAATACATGGATAAATTCGCTAAACTGACCGGACGTCAGTATCACCTTTATGACTATGTTGGTGCTCCTGATGCCGAAAAAGTGATTATTATCATGGGCTCCGGTTGTGATGTCGTCCATGAAACCGTTGAACATCTCAATAAAAAAGGGGAGAAACTGGGCTTGCTCAAAGTACGCCTGTTCCGTCCTCTCGATATAAATGCACTTGTTAATGCACTTCCTTCATCTGCTAAGAAAATCGCAGTTCTTGACAGGACAAAGGAACCGGGAGCGGTTGGTGAGCCACTGTATGAAGATGTACGTACAGCTATCGGTGAAGCAATGCAGACAGGTAATTCAAAATTCAGTTCATGGCCGATGGTTATTGGTGCGCGTTATGGTCTTGGATCGGCAGAATTTACACCGGCAATGGCAAAGGCTGTTTATGATGAGCTCGGTTCTTCTACACCCAAAAATCATTTCGTCGTAGGTATCACCGATGACATCACCGGAAATTATGTCAGCTTTGATAAATCATTCTCGACCGAAAGTGACGACTGTTTCCGTGGACTTTTCTACGGATTGGGTTCAGATGGTACAGTCAGTGCCAACAAAAACAGTATCAAAATCATTTCCGATAAAACAAATAATTATACTCAGGGGTATTTCTCATACGATTCGAAGAAGGCAGGAACGGTCACAGTGTCACATCTTCGTTTCGGCAAAGATCCGATCCGTCACCCCTACCTTATCTCAAAAGCAAATTTCATTGCATGCCATAATTTCTCATTCATCGAAAAAGTTGACATGCTCAAAAACCTTCAGGATGGAGGCGTTTTCCTCCTCACTTCCGAATACGACAAAGATACCGTCTGGTCACATATTCCCGGAAGTGTACAGAAACAGATTATTGATAAAAAAGCAAAATTCTTTGTGATTGACGCTATCAAAATCGGTCATGAGATCGGGCTGGGAGCAAGAATCAACACAATTATGCAGGTCGCGTTCTTCAAAATCTCAAAAGTTATTGATGAAAGCGTTGCAATCGAAGCTATCAAATACGCCGTCAAAAAGACCTACGGAAAAAAAGGTGATGCTGTTGTCAATATGAATATTGCAGCTATCGATAAGGCACTCGCAGCTATTCAGGAAGTAACCTATCCATCTGCACCGACCAATCCGATTGCCGAATTCAAGGCAGTACCGGATTCAGCACCAGAGTTTGTAAAAGACGTTACAGCAACGATCATTAAAGGTGATGGTGACCAGTTGCCGGTTTCAAAGATTCCTGAAGATGGAACATGGCCAACAGGTACGACACAGTACGAAAAGCGTAATATTGCTGTTGAGATTCCTGTGTGGAACCCTGCAACCTGTATTCAGTGTCATCGCTGCTCACTGATCTGTCCGCATGCTGTTATTCGTCCGAAAGCATACGATGCAAAATATCTTGAAAACGCACCGGAAACATTTAAATCCGCTGATGCAAAAGGTAAAGATTTTGCAGGACTTAAGTATACACTGCAGGTTGCACCTGAAGATTGTACCGGCTGTGGCGCCTGCGTTGAAAACTGCCCGACAAAGGGCAAAGGTGATGCGATTGTCATGATGCATCAGACACCGCTGCGCGAATCTGAAGCCAAAAACTGGGACTACTTCCTTTCAATTCCCGATACAGATTCCTCTAAAATCGATGCGAAATCGGTAAAAGGAAGCCAGTTTATCCGTCCGCTCTTTGAGTTCAGTGGTGCATGCGCAGGATGCGGTGAAACAGCATATGTTAAGCTGCTCACCCAGTTGTTCGGGGATCGTCTGTTTATCTCCAACGCAACCGGCTGTTCATCAATTTACGGTGGAAACCTTCCGACTACCCCTTACACAAAGCGTGAAGATGGAAGAGGACCGACATGGAACAATTCACTGTTTGAAGACAATGCTGAATGTGCATTCGGAATGCGTTCTGCAGTTGACAAATTCTCTGAATTCGCACAGGAGCTTTCAAAGAAAATCATTGCTGAAGGTTCAGAAAGTGCAGAATTGAAGAATCTTCTTGGTGAAGCAATTAACGCTGATCAATCAACAACAGGCGCAGTTGAAGCACAGCGCGAACGTATTACCAGAATCAGAAAAGAACTTGAAAAGAGCAGTTCCGCAGATGCAAAACAGCTCCACTCATTAGCCGACTACCTTGTTAAAAAATCGGTTTGGGCACTTGGTGGTGACGGATGGGCATACGATATCGGTTACGGTGGTCTCGACCATGTTCTCGCATCCGGGAAAAATGTCAATATTCTTGTTCTTGATACAGAAGTATACTCCAACACTGGTGGTCAATCTTCAAAATCAACTCCTATGGGGGCTGTCGCGAAGTTTGCTGCCGGCGGTAAATCTACAATCAAGAAAGATATGGGTATGATCGCCATGAGCTATGGTTATATCTACGTTGCCAAGGTTGCAATGGGTGCCAATCAGAACCAGGTTGTAAAGGCAATGATGGAAGCTGAGGCTTACGATGGACCATCACTTATTCTCGCGTATAGCCATTGTATCAACCATGGTATCAATATGATCGCTGGATACAACGCTCAGAAACTTGCGGTTGATTCCGGTCACTGGCCGCTCTATCGTTACAATCCGGATCTTGCACTTCAAGGAAAAAATCCTCTGGTCATAGACAGCAAGGATCCTACAATCGGACTTAGCGATTACATCTACAAAGAGAACCGCTACAAGATGCTTCAGAGATCCAATCCTGAGGCATCAAAGAAGTATCTTGACCAGGCTCAGAAGTCTGTTATTGCAAAATTCAATATGCTCAAGCAGATGGCAGCAATGCAGATCGGTTGATTTTCAGGAAACTGATTTAACAGATCAGTTCTGTGAATATCAAAGTAAAAAAGCTCTGTAATCGTTATGATTACAGAGCTTTTCTTTTTTCAGGGAGTGTTGAACAGGCTGTTATTTCTGATGCATGTGCCTCATGATTCACACTTTGAGCGGAGGCACCAGCAAAATTGCAAGAAGGCTTTTTTGAGGCAGCAAAGACGGTCGTGCGTTATGGGTGAACCGGAAACTGGTAAATCGGTGATTAAAGAAGCGCTCACTCCTGAAAAATTCCCCTCCGTGGAGGGGTGGCAGGCAAAGCCTGACGGGGTGGTCCAACGGCAGCGTCGCAGGCCCCCCCTGAATCTACTTTGACCTTTACATTGCGTTACTCCAGTCCTCTGGAT
>JAFGIN010000221.1 GCA_016929595.1 Chitinispirillaceae bacterium | reverse complement strand
CCCCTATCCCATCCTTCCCCCGTTAACGGGGGAAGGTGCCGAAGGCGGATGGGGGAAAATCAGATCTATTCGCGATATACTATGTCGTTATGTATAATTATTGTAATATCTTCAGGTTATAAATCTTCAACAGGATCGAAGGTATGAATAAAATATTTTATTTTGTTCTGCTAGTAGCGTGCTCACTGTTCAGTCAGCCTAATAAGGTTTTATTTGTTCATCCTAGCGGACCCAGATACAAAAAAGTGGAAATGGGAATAAAATCGCAATTGGGTAACGCTATTACTATAGTATCAATCGTTTCTAAAAATGAAAGTGAAATTAGAAGTGCTATAGAAAGCAATTCGCCAAAGATTGTTATAGTCACAAGTCCGGAAATAATAAGGGTATGGAAAAGACTTCGACAAAAATATACGGAAATAGGTCAGATTCCATCCATCCTGTTTGACAATGATTTTCACGATAATAATACAGGAGATATGTCAAACAGCTGCATTCTCACCTGTGAGACAAAACTGGCACAATACATCGAGCGGCTGATTTTTTTGACAGGAAAAAAACCTTTGAATGTCGGTATAATTTCTTCTTCAAAATCTGCTAATGTGGTGCAGTCATATCAAAAAGAGTGTCAAAAACTCAATGTAAAGCTCTATGAAAAACAGGTCATCGCTTCCGATCCTGAAAATAGTATTAAGTCAATCATTAAAAATTTTAAAGATCACTACAGCGTTGATTTCATAATAATTTTAAATGATCAGGCTGCAATCAATAATCAACTGGTTACTACAATCTGGGTTTCGCAGCTCTCCGGAATTACTGTACCAGTAGCTGTTCCGGCTGAATATTTTTATAATTCGGAGCCAAGGATCGGCTTGTTTGCTATTCAACCCCATTATTCCGCTATAGGCGCTGTTATTGCGTCTGTAATAAACCGTGCTGCAGCTGATAACTGGTGGATATCTCAGAAATCTATTTATACCGATAAGAGCATCGTATATTTCAGAAACAGTGACGGATCTGTCAGCAAGCAGAATCATACTCAAAACGATATTATCGCTACATATCATCCCGAAAGAAAAGATTCTCATATTCAGGCAGTAGCCCAGACCGAGCAGCCAGCTGTTCCGCAGCAGCAGTTTTCTTCCGGTGATCTTGCCTTAGCTGAAATTGAGGATGCAGGGAAAGAAGATTTGCAGAAGAAAAAAGACTCTGAGAAAGTGATAAATAGTGTTCCGACAGAAAAGACAACTGCAAGGGTTACAAAAACCGCCACTAAAAGTGAGACAAAGAGGGTGGCTGCGTCTGCCCCAGTAAAGGTCGAAGAAAAAAAGGTCAAGACTCCGCCTGCAGAGGTTAAAAAAGAGGTTCCCAGGCACATTACTCAATCTGCTGCAGTGGCTTTGAATCGTTCTATTGAAGAACCATCAAATGAGATAACAGCTTCAACATATGGTGCTGATACTATTTTTGATTTACAACAAAAATCCCGCTCTGATTTTTTTCTGTCCAGGAATATTTTGCTTGTTGCAATTGCTGTATCTCTGATCGCAGCAGTTCTTCTCATTTATGTCCTGCTGAGATCAAGAAAAATGTATAGAGATGTAGGTAAAAATAATTGCCTCCTGATCAAAAAAAGAAAAAAACTGATAAGATTTTCTGAAGTTGATAATTCAACAATAACAATCTCAAAATATTTGAAGGACTATGGGTTTAACATTATAAAATCAGCGAAACTCAGTGAAGTAAGTGATCTTCTTCTTTTTAACCTGCCGGAAATAATCTGTATCGATTGGCAATTAGATCCTGATATCCAGAAGGAAGTTTACAAAATACTGAAGGAACAGATGTTTTCTGCTGAGTTTATACTGATTTTTTACAATGTTGCTGAATCATCTGAAATTAAAATGGGCTATTATGAAGACCGTACCTTCTTTTTAAACGAAAATTTCACCATTGCAGAGTTAAATAAGATACTTTCTATTGTCAAAGAAAGATCAAAAACTCAAAAGCAGATCAGTAATAAATCGAATTCACAATTTGAAGGTAAAATTGTTGAGAATACTCTTTCCGAGATCTTTCAGATGATGGATGTTAATAAGAAGACTGGATGTTTAATCGTTGAAACGGATCACCCAGCAGGTATGGTATTTTTCGAGGATGGAATGATAACCTATTCAATTACAAATTCTCAGGTAGCTGAAGCGGCTGTTTTTGAAATACTCGAAATGAAAAATGGCAGATTTCATTTTCTGCATGGCAAAAAACCACTGTCAAGACAGATGCAGGCAAGTGTTGTTGCGCTTCTGATGGAACAGGCTACTTTTTTGGATGAGTTTAAAAAACCTGAATTCGAGTGAGCTGGTTAATTGTGACAGGTACACAGTAGGCAACAGGGGCGAGTTTCGGGAGATCTAAGATAATCCTGTTATTTCCATTGCTCAATATAAAATAACCTGCATATCGCTTTATTATTCTGCTTTAAGCTGTTGAGCGTTTTTTCCGCCGATCCACCATTTTTAATCGCTAAGGCAATAATGCCGGTAGTACTTTCAGGCAAAGGAACCACTGCAAATTGTAACTGGGATGTAGATTTAAAGTAATCCAGAAATACACTTTCAATCAAAACTCCAGAAGCTACATCAAGAGATAAAAATGGGAGAAGGTCGCCAATTCTTGAAACCCTTTTTAGTTTTGGTTCGATTGAAAAAGATCGTTTGAAGAATGCTTTCATTCCTGGTCTTCCCAATATGTCAATAACACCGATAACAGATGCACTACTGATCGATTTGAGAGAAAAGCTGCTGTCAGCCGAAAGGACAAGGTAATTTCCTTCTGTTGAACCGTTTCTTTCGCCATTGAGAACCACTTCATAATCACTAAACTGTTCCTGTATAAGAAGTGGCTTTGTAATTATGGCCTCTGGCGGTTCGGTTTTCATTTTCAATGCAAAGTCGTCATATCGGTTGAAAACAACAGCATTTACCTCTGGTAAAGCATCTGAAATACTTTTCTGTATTGACTGAAAATCGAATGTAGAAGGATAAAATATATAGAGTTTTTCAAGACCTGTAACTATAGAAGTTAAAAGACTTATTACAAACAGGCCTGCTGCACTTATTCTGGCGATCCTGGTTGAATTCATTTGTATACTCGATCCTCATTAAGTCTGTAGCCGGTTAACTTTAATCCGATAAAAACATACCGGGAGAGTTATTTGTATATTTATTATAGTATATGGTTTCTAATAGGAGTACGATGATATTATTACAATTTTTTTTCAGTTGAGCACTTTGGACACTTCAAAAATCTTCAGATTTTCCATACTGGAAAATTCTGCCGCTTTTTTAATGTTGAGAACAGTGTAAGTGGAGATTGCCGGATGTATCATGATCCCCCTGTGATTCCAGTTATCTGACTTCAGATCAAAAATGATTTCGGCTGCCTGTTCGCCAAGCGCTACAGGGTCAGGAATTACAGCGAACGTTCCGAAATTCAATTTAGGACTTGCCAGAGCTTCAACTCCCACGACGAGTGGAGCTTTCTTTTTTTTAAGTGCAGGAAGCCATACATTACCAAGCAATTCAGGTTTTAAAAGAATATTATCATTTGCTATCCAGAGCGCATCGACACTCTCTTTTTTTAATAAAGTTTTGAGTGCATCAGCAATTTCAGTCTGATGTTTTGACGTATTTTCACTGATTTCAATGCCCCTGATATCAATGTTTTCTTTCAGGCAGTAGCGGGTGTGTTTTATTACAAAATCCCTGTGTGGTTTACGGTAAAGAACGCCGACTTTGCTTAAAGGCTTGTTGATCACCCGTCTGAAATTTACCAGAGCTGTAACCATAGGTGTCTCGTATGCGACAGCATTGACATTCGGTATGCCGGAAACAGCTCTTGGAACATCCAGAGCAAGGAGTGTGATAACCTGTATTGCATCTGTTTTTTTCTTATGCAGAGCAGCATATTTCTGATAAACGCGGATTGCATTGTTACCGATAAGGACGACAGCTTTAGGTGATGCATTATCATTAAACAGCCGGTTAATCTCTTCGATAGTGCTTATTGTGGCTGATTCGTTGATTTCGCTTATTGAGAGCGAAAAATCGTCGCGCAGTTCATTAACAAGTTCATTTCTAGCCTGATCAAAAATACTGCCATTTGCAGTAATTATGAATATTTCATCATTTCTTTCTGGCTGATATGTTGTCCCGTCCTGTGCGAAAATAAAAATTGAATACAGAAAAATTGTGAACAGTACTTTTCTCATCTTAGAGCCTTTTTAACTTTTTTTACACTTAACTCAAACAAGAAACGAGCATGTTTCCCCTGAATGTAATTAATAATTGTCATTTTGACTACTGCGGTTTAAAAAGTAACTTTGATACCACCATAAATGGTTCTTCCTTCATTGTAAGGAATTCTGTTGCCGAAATTCTCCAGACCCCATCCTGGTAACCAGACCTCAACATCAAGAAGATTGTCCACAGTGAGAACCAGAGACAGATCTTTAAATACTGTAGATTTGAGCAGATGATTTAAATTGTAAGAACAGTTCATATTTACCATATTGAAGTAACCAGTTGTTTTATTGAGCGTAGAGCTGTACTTTTTCTCAAGAGCTTGCCAGTAAGTATTGAAAACACTTAAAATTAACCCGTTCCCACTGTAACTCAGACCGCCTTTGGCACTGAATACAGGCAGTGGTGTAACATGTTCCTCACTGGTGTTTTCATCTTTGCTTTCCTGATATAGAATTGATCCTTCAAAAAACAGCTCTTTTGAAAGATAATATTTCCCCTCACATTCAAGACCGAAGATACTGACCTCGCCAATATTATCCCAGGTAGGTATTGAATACCGGTTGAGATCACGATCCTGAATGATAAGATTTTTCATGCGGCTGTGGAAACCATTGAGTCCGAATTGGACGACATCGTCCTGGTAGTTAATCCCCATGTCAAAGGTATTGACTTTTTCAGGGGTGAGATTCCTCTCTTGATTGCCGTCTGCAGATACACGCTTTACCATCTGACCACGCATAGTCGGATGATCCAGATAAAGTTCATCAAGGCTTGGGGCGCGGTATGCTGTGCTGTATAATGCTTTAAAATTAACATTTTCTATCGGGAAGAGGATTAATCCCGCACGCGGGTTAAAATCAGGATCAAATTCAGCAACTTTATTGAATTGTATGCCGCCGATCAGTTTACACCAGTTCCACCGGTAATCGGCCTGGAGATATCCGGTGAAAGAGTTTTGCTCGTGACCACTATTAAACTTGATATCTTTATCCCGGGCGTCACCTTCCCATCCGGTCATGAAAGCCCAGGTACCACCAAGAACAATATTAAAGTTGTCAAATGGTTTGAAAAAGTTCGTTTCTTCTATGATAAGCTCGTAAGCATCCCTCGATGTCCATGGAAACATGCTTGTTTCAAAAAGCGAACGGGTGTATGTCGTGTTAAGGCTGAATGAGTATTTGTCACTGAAACTGTGCTCATATCCAAGGTCTCCGAAAAGTTTTTTCCATGTTACACGTCCGGTTGCATCACCTTCAGGAAAAAAAGGCGCTCCCTTAAATTGCTGATAATCTGAAATAAAATTCTGATTATTCCACTGATTGAATGAACACATCAGACGCAAACCCTTGAAGCTTAATTCTGCAAAAGCACCAGGCCCGTAATCGGGAACGGTAACCTTAACAGTATCGATACCACCCATTGCATTTGGTGCTTCCCAGTCAACCTGCCACCCGCTTTTATCACCGTACCTGCCGGCAAGAACAATTCCAAAATCCCCAATTTTATAATTGATATTAGCGTTAATGTTATTCTGAAAATTTTCTCCAAGAGAACCTGAGACGGACACGCAATTACGCTCGGGGCTTTTAGTAACAACATTTATAACTGCAGAAAAAGCCTGCGAGCCATAGAGTACCGAGCCGGGTCCGCGTATTACTTCAATTCTTTCAATCACATTGACCGGAAATGTTTCATATACTTCACTTTTGATACCGCCTTCAAGAATTTCCCGGATTGGACGGCCATTGATTAACAGAAGTATATGGCTTGAAGAGGGCATGACCTGATCCCCTCGGGAAGCGATAGCAGAGCGGTCGGTCATATACACTGTAGTTCCAAGAAATCCCGGCACCCTTTTAAGAACATCACCGAGTGTGGTCCCACCAAATCGTTTTAGCTGGTCTTGTGTGATCACCGAAACCACTCCAGGTGCATCAGATATATTTTCTTCAGTTTTTGAGGCAATTGAGATTTTTACATTCACAAGGTCTTCAAGACTCATGTCTGTGCCGCCTATTTCATCCTGGCTATAAACTATAATAGCCAAACAGAATAATGCTGTTGTTACCGGATACATCCGTGCCATTTTTTTGCCGAGATAAGACATCACCACTCCTAATGCTAAAATATTATCAAGTTGATAATTCACTTATGAGACGAGAACGAGACATTTGGTCAATAAAGTCTGTCTCCAAGTTCATGTGTTTTTTCAAAAAATTACTTTATATGAAAAGTACTGGCAAGGACTATTTATAATTACAGGTATCTTTAACATCCTTACATTATAAAGTTGAATAAAATCAAATTCCATAATAACCTTGTGAAGAATGTCCCCCTGATTTCGTATAGGTAAAGGGCAAGGCGTTTAACTCATTGTTTTTAAGTAAGTTAAACTAATATGTCTTTTGTCTTTTGCGTGATCAGCACGAGCGACTTCAGTAGAAATAATGGTCCACACTAATGTTAAACCCTACAGTAAGCTGATCCCGTTTTTTTTCGTTCTGATGACGTTATCTTAAAATACAGTAATTGACTGCTTCCGGATATGAAGTTAAAATAAGAGGAAGAATATTGTTGCTCGATGAGTGTTTAAACAGTACAATATAAGATGTTGTTACTTTCACCAGACTGGGCTTGATTTCGGCTGAAATGTAATTATAATTCAATAGTCATTTAACGCATATATTAATAATGGAAATATTTGTAGCTCGCCAGCCAATCTTTGACCGTTCGAAAATCGTTGTTGCGTATGAACTTTTATACCGTAACAGTCGTCAGAACGTTTTTTCCGGTGTTGATGGTGATGAGGCGACTTCGACAGTCCTTGCCAACTCGTTGCTTTCCATTGGGCTTGAAAAACTTACAGAAAGTAAAATTGCATATATAAATTTTACCCGAAAACATCTTCTTGATGAGACGGTATTGCTTTTTTCTCCGGATTCGATCGTTATAGAGATCCTTGAAGATGTCTATCCTGATCAGCCGGTTATCGACAGTATCAGGGACTTAAAGGAAAAAGGATATTGTATTGCTCTGGATGATTTCACGGTTAAATCGATTGAAAGTTTGAGGCCGTTATATCCCTTTACCGATATAATCAAGGTCGATTGCAGGTTATCTGACAGGGAGGACTGGAAATATATCATTGATGCTATTGAGAGTCGCAATATAAGCTTTCTGGCCGAAAAAATAGAGACAGAAGAGGATTTTGAATATGCTTTTGATGCCGGGTTTCATCTGTTTCAGGGATACTTTTTCAGTAAACCAGTCATTATAGATAGTAAAGACGTTCCTCATTCCAGGCTTTCTCAGATTCAACTGATGCATGAAATTTTTACACCTGATCCCAAGCTTGATCATATTGCATCAACCATTGAACGTGACCTTTCGCTCTCCTATAAGCTTCTGCGTCTAATAAATTCTGCAGCATTCCGCAGGTTATCAGAAATTAAATCGATCAGGCAGGCTGTTACTCTGCTTGGAATTAACGAATTGAGAAAGTGGCTTTCATTGATAATTGTGCAGACACTTGGTGAAGATAAAACTGTTGAACTTGTAAAACTGGTTCTTGCACGTGCGAAATTCATCGAGATTCTTGTTTCGCAGGCCGGATTTAATCAATTGAAACCAGAAGCTTTTCTCACGGGGCTTTTTTCGAGCATAGATGTATTTATTGGCAGACCCCTTGATGAGCTCGCTGGTACGCTGCCGCTCAGTGATACTGTAAAGAGTGCCCTTGTTAAAAAACCGGGACAGCTGACAACGTTCCTTTTGACTGTCCTGGCGTTTGAAAATGCGGAGTGGGATGTAACCGAAGAACTGCTGCAAAAATTGCACCTTGACAAAACAATCGCATCGTCAGGTTACTCTGACGCTATTCAATGGGTTGGAGAAATACCGATGTAGCTGTAAGTCAGGGTCTTATTTCGATGTGCCACGATCGATCATCGATTTGAACCACTGAAGATTAAACTGCGGATTGATGTATTTTTTTACAAACTGTTCCACTTCAGCATATTCTTCTTCACTGATTCTGCCTTGCAAACCTTCAGTATAGATCCGATGACAATTGCTTTCGATCCCCAGAAACAAAAGGTCAAGCCAGCTTTCACAATTGCATATTGTGGAGCAGGAAAAGTCGGGTTTATCCGAGAGTGCATGTGATGTCATTTTTTTGACTCTGTCAAAAACATTCGGAAGTTTACCTGTGGTAAGGAAACGTTTTAATTTGTTCACAAAAAATACCGGATCTGCCGGAACATTCATTGCGCAGGATGAAAGTGCCCCGCTGGTTTCCATACGAAGGGTAAAGAACTGATTGTAGCAGGAGATTTTTTTGAATGTTTCATGTCGTAGAATTGTGTCAAATACATGAATGATGCCAAATCCTTCTTTTTGAAGTTTATCGAATGTGGTTATAAAATCAGCGTAAAGTTCTTTTTTAACAAGTATTGAAATATCTCCTTCAGGAGGCATAACAGGCATGAATGAGAGCTGAAGATCGGGGGCAGCTCTTGTAGCATTTCGCACCAATGATTCAATATGCGATGCATTTTCTGTAGTTACAACACAGTTGATTATTACCTCAACTCCATGGCTTTTTGCATCAGGCATGATTGAAGCTGTTTTCTCGATTACCCGATCACCATCAAGACCGCGATTTATGCGGTTTATCTCCCCGGGGCCATCAAGGCTGATTACCAGACGGTCGATCCAGGGGAAAAGTGTCACAGCTTTCGATAAATTAGTTCCATTGTGAACAACCCTTACGAAAGGATTCCACCGTTTTTTTATGTTTTCGAGATAGTGGGGCAGCTCTTCCACCAGTGTTGGTTCACCACCAGTGATATTTAAAATTTTCGGTTTATATTGAGCGAGTCGGTCGATAATCGCAGGATAATTTATTTTTTCTTTGTAATCGGGCCGATGGTTCACTGTGTGATCGCAATAAACACAATTAAGGTTACACCTGTCAGTAATACGCCACGTTACAATCCATCCGAAATTTCTATTTCCCATTAATTCATCCCGATAAAAAGTAAAAGTACCTGATTTCTACAACGTGATAGAACATTTTTATCACATCCGCAGCTGAATCGGTTAAAATAAAAAATTACGTGTAGTGAGGCCATAATATTAATAACATATTGCATCAGTCCGTATATCCGGGTATAAAATCTCAAAACAGCAAACGATGATGAATACCTGTTCCAAAAAAACATTATGGCTCCAAATAATGTATATTGAAGGTCTATGAAGGATAAAACAAAAAAGGTGAAAGATCATTCAGAGGCAATGACGTTCCTCGATCATCTGGAGGAACTCAGATGGCGGGTTATCAAAGCACTCATAGCTGTTGTAATAGTTGCCATACCCTGTGGAATTTACTGGCAGCAGATTATTGAGCTCATCATGATCTATCCGATCCGTGATATTGATCCCCGGCCGCAGCTGATGTATACCAGTCCTACTGCAACAGTCATTCTGAGCTTCAAAATAGCGCTTTTTGGCGGATTGATTGTGGCTTCTCCGGTAATATTTTATCAGTTGTGGAGATTTATAGCACCGGGCCTTTATATGAATGAGAAGCGCATTATTTTGCCATCAGTTGTAATTTCAACGTTATGTTTCCTTTCGGGAATATCATTTTGTTATTTGACACTTCCGATAGTATTAAAATTTCTGAACGCATTTGGTTCCGATACGCTTACAGCTATGTATAAAATTGATGAATATTTTTCGTTTCTGTTAAAATTGAGCCTTGCATTTGGAACCGTGTTCGAGTTACCGGTGATCTCATTTCTTCTGGCAAGAACGGGTATTATAACCGGAGCTTTTCTTGTAAAGAATATCAAATATGCAATAGTGGTCATATTTGTTGTAGCTGCAGTTTTGACCCCGCCTGATATTCTATCTCAAACGATGCTCGCACTACCGTTATTTGTACTTTACGGGATCAGTATCATAGTTGCATATGTTTCACAAAAAAAGAAGAACACAGGAACTGATACTATACCAGTATTGGATGCTGAATAATGCATATCGTAAACTAAAGAGAAACACGAGATGTATTGAGGTAAATTGCAAAAACCTGTTTCATACTTCAGGGTCAGGAGCAACGTTGTGTTAAGGCCGAAAAATTTTCAGGGTGGATCCGCGTGGCGATTGACCCCAGAACCAACTGGCAAAATCATTAAATGTAAAACAACCTCGGGAAAAAAATATACAGGTAATTTTTTCTGATATCTTTACCTTTTATGCGATTGCATTATTGATCTATTCATGGTATTTTGATTTATGAGAACGTAAAGTACGAAGAGAAGCCATCATCACAATAATTGTATTTGTCACCCAGCCTGGTCCTGATTTCATTTACAATGCTATCTGAACAGAGAAGATTTATCCGGAACTTACAGTGCAGTATCAACCCGTTCCACGGTTTCATCATTCTTCTTATCACTACAATCCGCTACAGGCGCTGGCCCGAAGAATGAGATTCCCCGAGAAATGTAATAACAATTCCGGAGATCAGAAATGCATTAGGCACTCCGATACGATCAGCGATAACTCCTGTAAATGATCAGAACGCACCAATGCACTAACATCATTTCGTCTCGCTCTCTGGTGCCGGAACCTCATCGGGACAACCATCTTCATCTTTATATCCGTTCATCACTTCTTTGTTACCGGGGCAAATATCCGTTGTATCAGGCACTCCGTCTTCATCGTTGTCAGGATCACTGCATCCATCATCATCCTTAAAGCTATCAAAATCTTCAGGGTCATCAGGACACTGGTCCTGGCTGTCGTAAATACCATCCTTGTCATTATCAAAATCAGGACACCCATCATCATCTTCAAAACCATCGAGATCTTCGGCTATGGAGACGCATTGATCTTCATCATTTAGAACGTTGTCACCATCCAGATCAGTAGTTTTTTGATGCATTCTGCTATCGGGAATCAGACCAATCCCTTCATTGTCTCTTCCTTTATCTTTGAAGGTTGTTGGTGCGGAAAAAAGAGAGTATATGTCGATAACAACATCAAGTTCCGGGTCATCACCGATGTTTGAGTTATCCAGTGATGCGAAATAGTTTGCATTATTACGGTTTGCAAAAAAATCGTTATGGACTATCCTGGATTTTCTCGCTTCCACAGATGCCCATACTGCAAACTGTTTGTTACCAAAAAAGATATTGTTCACGATGAGAATCTCACTTGTTCCGGAGAGCATTATTCCTGAGTATCCGTTTTCAGAGATGATGTTATGCTCTATGGTTGTTTTAATGCTTCTTCCCGATTCGCAGTAGATACCTGTCCAGTCGTTACGATAAATGATGCAATTTCTTATGTTGGGGACCGTTATAAGTGAATGAATTCCGGTGCCTTTGTTATCTCTTAAAACACAGCCTTCAATGGTTGCGCTGGTATTATTGCAACGCACACCTGTAGCTCCATTGCAGATGGTAAGATTTTTTATCAGGGTCCTGTCTCCTGCGGAGATGACGACCCCTTTTCCTTTTCCATGTATTTTCGTTCCGGATACAGATTCTCCTATCAGGCTGATGTTATCTTTGAGCACCAGATGTTCATAATAGCTGCCGTTTTTCAGCAGAAGAGTGTCACCTTCATTAAGCTGTTTTTCTATCGTTGCCTGAATAGTTCGTTCTGAACCGGGAAAAGTAACCGTCTTTGCAGGTGTGCTCAAGAATATCAGTAGAACATTTAGGACGACCAGAGCAAACAATTTTTTATTACTCATTTTTTCCCTCCTGAATACTTTCAAATTGAAGTATGTATCCGCGTTTGCTTCCCGGTGGATGAACATTTCCCGGGACGGATGCTAAAAACTGCTTATTTCGATACAGATCCCGTTTTATATCCTAAAACAGTTGTTTTTATAAACAGCAGATATTCATTAATTTACTGCAAAACGTGATAATACGCAATCTTTAAAAAATAAATTGTATTCTACCGTATCCAGGAGGAAGGAGGAGGAAGGAGGAGGAAGGATGAAGGGTGAAGGGTGAAGGGTGAAGGGTGAATGGTGAAGGGTGAATGGTGAAGGGTGAATGGTGAAGGGTGAATGGTGAATGGTGAATGGTGAATGGTGAATGGTGAATGGTGAATGGTGAATGGTGAATGGTGAATGGT
>JAFGIN010000220.1 GCA_016929595.1 Chitinispirillaceae bacterium | reverse complement strand
GCTTACTGCGCTACGATCGATACTGTTGGTTACGGTACGCATGGTACCACCACTCCCGTACTGGTCACCAGTAAAAGGACTGGCCGCACTGCTGCTTCCTGTATTAATCTGACAAATGGTGGTTGGCTGTGCATTTATTAGTACATTTGCACTCCCGGTAATATTATTTACAGTAGCGAATACAGTTGCACTTCCGGCTGAACTTCCAGCGGAATAAAGACCTGAAGTAGTTATAGTACCTGTACCGATTACTGTCCAGGAAAAGGTCGGTTGTGGAGACAACACCTGATTGTTCTGACCATACGCGATTGCAGAAAATTGTCTCTGTCCACCTGTAAATAATGTTACAGATGCAGGCGAAACAAAAATTGAATTCAGAACAGGCGCGCTACCGAAGTTTGCAGTGATATCTTTTGAGTATCTCATTAGTAATGTACGTGGATTTTCACTTACACTATCACTCCAACCAGTAAATATATATCCTGAATCGGGAGTTGCTGTCAATGTTACCAGTGTATAGGCATTGTGTATTTGTGCTGCCGGACTCGCTGCTACAGTTCCGTTTACTGCGTGTACAGTAAGTGTGCATTGCGGGACAGCATATATACCACCCTGGGGATCAAGATAGGACATTCCCAACCGTTGCGGGTTTGTTTCAACATCACTCTGAGTTGCCATATTCCAGTACATTTTTTTACTTACCGTTGACGGTGAAGCATCAGCATCACAAATACCGACATTGATACCGATCTGACGATAACGGGAAATAGTCATATTGTTGAAATTGTTTAACGGTATTTTTGCTTCAATTAAATACCCGTCACTGGTTTCCACTTTACTCGCACTGAAACCGCTCACTTCACGATTGTGGGAAAACATGTATGCCTGGGGGTTATCTGCATAACTGACACCTAAAATATGATCATAGTCACTCATATAGGTTGTACCATGATTATTATCATATTGTATGGTATAAGTGCTGAAGTAAAGTTCCAGGCACTCTCCATTACGAATAGAAGCACCGGTAGCAGTATTTGGAAGTTTTATATCATCTTTGACATAAGCAGCAAAATACAGATTCGTTTCATCATACATGAAGATTCCGGTCACACCGCAGTCTGTTTTGCCATTCCAGCTGTTTGCGTTTTTTACCTGATCTGCAGCATCGATTTCGATAAAATTAGCATGCCCCCACTCAGCAAGATTACCATCGATAGTTACACCGCTTAATGGAGCTGTGCGGATGACTGTTGTTGCACGATAGGGTATTGTTGAAAGTTCATATGGTGGGGTAAGCCCACCGGGAGTTGCCCGGAGGAAACTCCTGCGCAAATTATTAACAGTAACATTTCCAGTAACCGTTATATGGTTCAGATCGATTATACCAACATTTTCATTTGCAACCAGAACAAGATGTGTGATCAGATATGGTGGTATATTCATGATATCACATGCTACAGCATCAATCGCAACCGGATCCCTGCTGGCAAGAACACAATTCATTGTTACAGGATTTCCACTGACCGGTCCCTGACCTTCCATCGCCTGTATTGCATCCATGACTGTCAGATCGGGCACCCTGGTGAGAATATGGTCGAGAATTTCACGGCGAATATCGTTGTGAAGACCACCCTTATTATTGTTGGATCCCGGAGTATTCCAGATCATCCATGATGGCACTCCTATACCAATATTTTTAACAGCACCGGTAAAACCGGCATGGTAATGAGTTTTCATTTTCGGCATATCGATAAAAACATCAGCTTCATAAATTAAAGCGGCTACCCTTTTGGTTGTGTTATCTGATGCTCCATCAGTCAGTACATAATTATTAGTGGGGCATTCGGTAAGGTTATTCAGATCAAGCAGTGTCACTCCTGGGAAATTCGCAGCAGTATAACCTTGTGCAGCCATAATAGTTCGTGTATTGGAAGTAGATGAATTGGTTGCAGATGCTTCAGCAATGGTAATATTCGCACCTCCATTTACTGTTTTGATCTGATCAACAAGAGCTCTCACTATGCGCCAGTCGGTAACTGCATGTACATTGTTACTAACAAGGTTGGGTTTGATCACAACGGTCTGCCCGCTGTGAACAAGATTGCTGATTCCTCCCGCTCCAAGAGCCGCTTCAAGTGCCTGAGCTACCATTGTTGCATAATTGACTGAATTGTCCCTGATTACAGCGACTGTTGCCGGAGGTGGTACCTGCCTTCCTGCAATAGTAATTGTCTGACCCGCAGCAGACGCAGTTCTGACAGGTATTCCAGTGCAAACAATTGCAGCTGTCAAAAACAGCAGTTTTTTAATGGTCATTTGCCTTCTCCTCATGATGATTAATTATTAAATGTATGCATTAATTAGTTTCTTTTCATTACAAGATAACGAAATTGTTCTGACCAGAAAATCTGATATCGCAGGAATCGAAAATGTGCTTAACGATTCCATGAATGACATCTTTTCTGGTTATCACAGTGGAGACTCAGGCTTTAAGTGTATGATTGAATTTAAAATAAAATGCGACTTTCATCGCATAAATACGCAACAGGGCAATAAAACTTAACCAATAATATAAGTAAAATTGGGTGAAATGTCAAATTATTAATTTTGCAGCTACAGAGGTTCTCAGTTGCGCCCCGATCGTTTAATGCTCAGTAAATACAGTGGGCCGGCCTTTAACATAATGATGCACTTGCAGAAGTACCCCCCCTCTTTTCACGATTGACTATCTATTTCAGGATTTGTTAAATCGTGTTACATTCAGCTATTCGTAAATCGATGCTGTTTATTTTATGTAGAGGCAATAAAAGAGGAGCAAACGCTTTTGCTGCGACAACGACATCCTGCCCTGCACAGAATTGATCTGTTTGTTCTACGTCTACTACCACTTTTGTCTGGGAACCACCAGCCTGAACGGTTATTACAGATGCAACATCACTGGTTTTAATTGCGACAATTTTACCAGTAACTCGGAATTTCGTGCTCAAATGATGACCAAAGACTGCATCAGGTGTTCCATGCGTCTGGACCGCACCGTTGCCAAAAACCGCAACCATATCAGCCATAGTAAAAATTTCTGTGATATCATGTGTTATGATAATCGATGTCAGATTAAACTGCCGGTGCAGCTTGACTATTTCACCCTGTAAAGTGCATCGCATCTGATGGTCTATTGCAGACAATGGCTCATCAAGCAACAATATATCCGGTGCCCGAACCAGTGTCCGCGCCAGCGCAACCCGTTGACGCTGTCCTCCACTGAGCCTGGCGGGAAGTACATTTCCGAATGCTTCAAGTCCCATCATAAGCATAATCATATCTATCGAAGCCGCATTCTTTCCTGCTGCGTACTCCAGATTTTGACGGACAGTCATGGTGGGAAACAGCGCATAATTCTGGAAAACATAACCGACATTTCTTTTCTGTACCGGAAGATTGATTTTTTTTTCAGAATCAAACCAGGTCCTTCCGTTCACAACTATTGTACCACTGTCTGGCTTTGTTAATCCAGCCAGCATCCGGAGAGTAGTTGTTTTTCCTGCACCTGAAGGACCAAAAAATGAAATGAACTCTCTTCTATTTATATCAAGATCAACAGACAATGTACGAGGGCCATCTGATGAAAAAATTTTTTTTGAAATTTTCATTGAAATCATCATCGAACTCCACTTTTCTTACTGAGCATAAAAAGGAAAACCAACGAAAGGAATGCACTGAAAGTAATGACCGCAGCATAGATATGTGCCTGAGAGTATTCGAGTGATTCCACATGGTCATATAGAGCAATCGAAGCGGTCAACGTTTTCCCTGGAATCTTTCCCCCAAGCATCAGTACAAGCCCGAATTCTCCAAAGGTATGGATAAACGTCATCACAATACCGATAAATAATGATGGTCTTACTGAGGGTAGCAGCACCCGAAGCAGTGTTTCCAAATCATTTTTCCCAAGTGTACTTGAAGCCTCTTTCAGTGATGGAGACAATCCCTCAAAGCCGGCAATGAGTGGGTTGAGCATGAACGGGATGCCGGCAATGACAGATGCAATAACCAGCCCTTCAAAACTGAATACCAGTCTTAAATGAAATTGTTGTTCAAGGATTCGGCCCATCGGCGATAATGGACTCCATAAAACCAGTAAATAAAATCCCAGCACTGATGGGGGCACAACAAGCGGGAGCATTATTGCAGAACGGAAAAAAACCTTCAGATACGTTTGTGAAGATGATAACCAGTATGCTACTGGTATGCCAATTACCGTAAGAATAACCGTGCATAATAGTGCCAGTTTAAAACTGAGAATCATTGGTGTCAAATCAATCATCATCAACCCCGCTTTCTGATGCTGAGTATCATTGAAGTTGATTTAACCATACAGATAACGGAAATATCGGGTCTGAGGTTTAATTGACGCGCTGAACTACTGGTAACAAGCGAAACAATTGTAAAGCCTTTATAAGCCGCAGCAATCCGTGTCATAACTACGCCATAAACAATCGATGTTACTTTTGAAGGAAACCGGTTCCTGCAACTGATTTTTTTGTCATTTAATAATGAAATGATCGTATCGGTTTCCTTGAAGGCCATGTTAACCGGAGTACCCGGTTTGCTGAACGTTGCATCACATTCTGAATTGAGAATACATGCGCTAAAATTGATATTATCATGTTCAATATCAATTTTAGCAAAAAGGTCATCTTCAAGAACAGAAGAAATCACACCGGGAATTATGTTCATGGTACCCCAAATCCATAGTTGATTAAAATCTCTCTTGAATCAAGAGAATATAAATAGTCATAAAGTGCCTGGGTTATTTTATTATGGTGCATCTCTCCATATTTCAGAATTACTGCCGATTGTGGCATCGGATCATAGCTTGTGGAATCAATCTCGACCCATGTCCCCTGATCTTTCATTTCCCTGGAAAGTACGATTGATTTTGCACAAAATCCAACATCTGCTGATCCATTGACAATGTATTGCGCTACCTGAGTAATATTTGATCCATAAACCGCTTTGGAGTACACACACTCCCATAGATTCATCTTTTTCAGATACGTTCTTACAGCGGGTCCGTAAACAGTCATTTTCATATCCCCTAAAGCAACAGTCTTGATTATACTTTCTTTAAGCAGTGATACACCTTTTGAATGATCGTACGGTTTCATTGTCCAGAGTACAATTTTACCGAATGCATACACTTTCGGTGTACCGGCATTTAATCTGGATACACAGATGCTGTCGGTGAATCCGATATCGGAGGATATAAACATGTCGAAAGGTGCCCCACTTCTTATCTGTGAAACTATTTTTCCTGAGGAACCATATATAGGGGTAACACTGTATCCAGTTTGCATTGTAAATTTTTCACTTATTTCCATAAATGCATATTTCATATTTGCTGCGACAGCGGGAGAGACCTGTGCGCCTGAAGAGATAGTCATTGATACAGTAGAAAACAATGTAAAGAGAATATTCATTTTCGATTCCTTATTCTATGTTAATAATTTACCATCAGGTTACCAAGAACTGTATTCTTTTTCCGGATATATTTTCAAGGACATCCCCTTTTTTGCCTGTCACAATGATTTTTTCCAGACTTCCTACTTCTAATGTATCCGGTATCCTGCTTTGAGCGTTAAGGATCAATGGTGCTATGACTGTGACAACTGCAACCGTTTTTCGACTTACACTTATTAAATGCATACGAATATTCCTAACCAGGATTCAAATATGTTCAGTCAAATTACACTGTACCGGATTACAATGGCATAAGTTTGAAACCAAAGTCAACAGGAGCCCCGAAATAGACAGAGGATGTCGATATCACCTGTACTCCTGTCGATGCGTAGTCCCGTATGTTTGATTCGTTGATACCTCCCGTAGCAATAATTATTGTCTTCGGACAGGAGGCAGATGCTTTTCTGACTAGTACCGACAGATCCGCCGGTTCCATTTTGTCACATTGAACAGCATCAACATCAGCTTCAAGGGCCGTGAATCCAGCATCCAGGGTAGCCACCTCAATAATAAGTTTTTTTTCCGGACAGATGGTTTTGAATCTGCCTATATCAGCCATCAGCTTTTCAAATCCTCCTGTAAAAAGATAGTGATGATTAAAAACGAGAACGGTTTCCGATAAACCGAGTCGATGAGGGAATGCACCAGCAGAACGAATTGCAAGGATTGACATATCACGTGTCCCGGGAATGTTTTTCCTTGTAACGGCAAGTTCAATATCAGGTTTTATTTCACGTGATATATCAAGCAACCGTCTGGTACGTGTTGTAATACCGGTACAGAATTCAAGCACATTCATGGATACTCTCCATGCAGTATGAAATGCTCCTGCAGTCCCCTTTGCCTCAAGGATGGTAATGTCACTATCAACGAAAGTACCATCTTGAATCGCATAGGTAACATCAATCCCAACCTTTTTTAAAAGTCTGGAAACCAGGCTGGTTCCACAAAGAACACACTTTTGTCTTGTTGTAATTTCTATACGGGCAGAAGTCTCTGCAATTTCCAGAATATCAGTTGTAAGGTCACCATACCGACAGTCTTCCATCAGCAGATTTTCCAGATAGACATCGGGAATGTAAATCATCTTTTCTCCTCACTTTTTTAATTTGACTTTCAAATTGGCATTTTATTTATTTGTATACTTTTAGTTGCGATAGGCAGGTAACACTTGTATGAATACATCTTAAGTTAGCTCCTTCTTCCTATATCAAAGGAATTGATTTCCATAACCCAGAACTCCATAGGATCCGCACAAGGTGAAAACCCAACCTTTCTGTAGGCTTTTTTGGCGAATTTATTATCTGTTCGTACTTCAAGTGTTAATTTGCAATACCCTGCGTTCGAAACCTCTTCAGCAATTTTTTTCAAAAACCAGGTCCCAATACCTTTTTTACGATAATCTCTATAAAGTATCAGATCGTGTATGTTGAGAAGTTTTTTAGCTCTGAAAGTTGAAAAACCGGTAAAACAGACTGCCATGCCGGCAACAGTACCATTTAATAACGCAAAATACACTATCGATGAAGGATGATTCCGCAAACCATGCAAAAGCTCCAGTTCTGATTCCTTCGCAATCGCGCCAAGAGAACCACCCATCGAATCACACCGATATTCATTTACAAGGGCGATTACATAGCTGCAATGTACATCGTCCGTCAAATCTGCAATCTGAATAGAAAGCAGATGTTTATCATCAGGTCTCACGTTGAAACACTCCCCCTGAAAATCATTCGCACTTCTTCCTCAGGCAGTGATCGCTTCTGTGCGCGAGCTATTTTTTTTATCGAGTCAAGAAAGATTTGAAGGATTTCTTCTGATACATCCTGCGCATCATCTCCAAGCATATAACGGAGCCCGTTAATTCCGCTATGAGTTCCGGCACAGAATCGGGACGGGGTGTGTCCGGTTTTTTCTGGATTGTAAGGCTCATATGCTTTTCGATTTTTTATAAGAGCATGGCAATGAATCCCCGATTTATGTAAAAAAATTGAGTCTCCGGTAACTGGTTTATTTTCAGGTATATAAATTTTTGTAATATTTGCTACAGTTGTACACATTGAAGAGATTAAACCCGTATTAAAAGTGTATGGCAGTGAAGTTGTCTCAATAATCGCCATGACAACTTCCTCCAGGGCGGCATTCCCTGCACGCTCGCCAATTCCATTGACTGTCACTGATGCAAAATCAACCCCGGTTTCAAGGGCTGTGATTGTATTTGCTGTTGCCATACCAAAATCATTATGGCCATGAAATTCCAGTGCTTTTCCTGGAGCACATTCGAGAAGATATTTAAATAACATTTTTGTTTTCAGAGGTGACAGTATTCCAACAGTATCAGCAATCCTCACCCTTTGTGCTCCGGTATCGAGAGCTACTGATGTAAATTTTTTTAAGAAGGGTAATTCGGCCCGTGATGCATCCTGAGCTCCAATAGAAACTGCCCGTCCGTTTTTTCCTGCGATTTTCATGAGTTTTGTCATTTTACTAATGATATCTTTTTCCGTAAAACGTATAATGTTCATGTGTAATTGTGAAACAGGAAAGGAGATATGAATACAATCACAACCGCATAAAAAAGCATGATTGATATCATCTTCATTTGCCCTGCACCAGGCCATGAAAGAACATTCGGGAAAAAGCTTTTTCAATTTCATTACATCATTACGTTCTTCATGACCCATTGCAGGTATTACAGCCTCGAATATATGTATCCCTGCATTGTAAAGTTTAGTGATTATTGCAATTTTGTCATTTAATGAAAGTGTAACGTGTGGAGCCTGTGCTCCATCACGCAATGTAGTATCAATCAATTCTATAATTCTTGAACTATGTTTATTCATTAAAAAGCTCTTTGTAATTTAACTTAGCTTATCAGGTATTTATCAACGGGATTACCCTCTTCCAGAGCATCGAGAATCTCATCAATTTTACCTTCTGTTACTTCTCCATACCATGAATTCTGAGGATATACAACCATTACCGGTCCCTTATCACACAGCTTCAGACAACTGGTCATCGACACACAGACATTGTCCATCCCGCGATCTGAGAGCTCGTTTTCAAGATACTGCAGCAGTGATCCGGCACCTTTTTTATTACAGACCCCCTGAGGTGCTCCTGACATTCTGAAACTTGCACAAACAAAGATATGATGCACCGGCTTCTTCATCTGACTTACTCCTTCTTACTTTTTTTAAATGTAAGGTACTCTTAACTGGCTATACTTTTTGTTTATCTTCAATGTATTCGACTCCACGTAAAATACTCACCCTCATTTCGCAACAAGTAATATGCTCATCCACATCCAAGACCACCTCCATTGCATCCACTACCAGAGCTACTCTTTACGGTTACGACAGGAACAGGAACGTTGCCTTCAACAATTGCCTGCAAAGCCTGTTCAATCAAACCCTCTGTTTCCACCACTTTAATCCCAGCCTCTTTCAGTACTGCTTTAGGAGGTTCTCCTGCCTGACATACAAGCACCGTATGGCAATCTCTCAGCAATGAAACAAGTCCGGTCCATTTGTCGATTCCGGTACCAGTATCAGGCGTTTTACGTACTTCTATAGTAGGAAATGAACTTTCTTCTATGGAAAATATGTAAAAATGTTCAGCCTTTCCCAGATGTTCATTAATCAACATACCTTCTCTGCTGGCCACAGCGACATACGGCCTATTGTCAAGTGGATTCAATGGCATACATGCAGTTGACCTCAGAAGTTCATTGATTAGATTGCTGTTTTGTGCGCCAAGACGTCCGGCAGCATCAGCCCGGCACATCTGACAATGTCGCACCACTTTCATATGCTGAGATACTTCCCATCGTACTTTCTGCATCATTTCATGATCCGGTTTTTCGATAACTTCAAATGGAGTCCCTTCAACCGGTCTCATAGACAGACAATTCATAACATCAGCTCCCAATGAAGCCATCTTTTCCGCTACTGCAGCTATGTGAGTATCGTTTATACCTGGAATGACAATCGAATTAATTTTTACAGTGATATTGTTTGCTTTCAATGCACTGACCGCTTCAAGCTGTTTATCCAGAAGAATTTTACCGGCATCAAGGCCCCGATATAAACGTCTTTCAAAACGAGCCCAGGATATAATCTGCGCTGTGATTTCAGGATCTACAGCATTTATTGTCACCGTTACATGACTACCACCGATATCAACTAGTTCTTTAACATGCTCGAGCAGTCCCAGACCATTTGTTGCAACACAGAGTAGCATTTCTGGGAAATATTTTTTAACAAGTCTTAACGTTTGAACTGTATTCAAAGCATCTGCAAATGGGTCCCCAGGCCCTGCAATGCCGGCAACCGAAATTGGTACATCCAGGAGTGCTTGCACTTTGTCAAGATAATACACCGCCTGTTGAGGTGACAATATTGCACTTGTAACTCCAGGCCTGCTCTCATTAACACAATCGTATAACCGGTTACAGTAGTTACATTGAATATTACATCCGCGAGCAACTGGTAAGTGTACTCTACCGTGAGATACTCCAGCTTCAGGATTGTAACAAGGATGATTTTGTGTCGTCATAGCATCTCTCCTTCATAAATAACTGTAACCATCAGGAATGTTTTCCTGTTTTCTTGATAGTAAAACATTAACAATTGAATCCATTAATCCCATAGCTCCGTCATACCCACAGTGAAGTATTCTTGATGCTCCGAATCTATCATGAATCGGAAATCCTACTCGTACAAGTGGAATATCATACTTGATTGAAATATGATTACCCTTCCCTGTTCCAATCATGATATCAGGTTTAAGGTCTTTAACATTCTGTTCTATAGAATCAAAGTCTGCATCTTCCACGACTTTTATATTTTCTCTTTTTTCTGATGCAATTTTTTTCTCAATCTCATCACTTATTTTACCTTCGGATGCACACAGTACAGGTTCTATACCAATTTCACAACAAAATGCTGCCATTGATGGCACCATGTCTTCATCACCAAACAACACAGCCCTGATACCACTTACATATTTATGAGCATCTATATAAGTGTCAATACACCGATTTCTTTCTTTTTTTATACTTTCAGGGATTTTTTTTCCAGAAACGTAACTTAACATTTTCAAGAATAGATCTGTTGCCTCTATACCCACCGGAGTATCTAGTTTGCAATAGGTTGTTCCGAATGTTTCCCTTAAATAGGTACCTGCATTTTTTCCTCTGGTGTTTCCCATATCAATATAGACAGCATCAGGTGATGCAGCTTCTTTAATAACAGAAACCGGAGTACCCCCATCAGGAATTGGTGTATACTCCTCCCAAACACCACCATCAAGAGTTTCCGAATAATCAGCTAACAATACAGGATCTATAGCAAATTGTCCACACAAAGTCTTAATATATCTCAGATCTGTCGCAGAAAGGATCGGTGTCTCAATGTAGACCTTTGATGAAGTTGATTTTTCAACACAACAATACTTGACTACAGCTGTGATGGTATCATGAAATCCAATAACATGATTACCTTTAAATGACGGTGTTGAAACAGGTATTAGTGCAACTGGTACTTTATTTTTTAATCTGAATATCATTTGCTTAAGATCATCACCAATTGTTTCTGTAAGGCATGACGTCGCAATCCCAATAACTTCGGGATTATATTTTAATATTACATTGTTTACAGCATCCATCAGGTTTGATTCACCACCGAATATTGCAGTTTCCTCACTGAAACTCGATGATGCGATATCCACAGGCTCTCTAAAATGACTTATGAGAAACCTGCGTATATAGGTTGCACAACCCTGGGACCCATGTATCAGAGGCATACATTTACTAATACCTCGAAAAGCAATAGAAGCGCCAAGAGGAGTACAGAGCCGGCAAGGATTTACCGTAACATATGGATCTCTTACTTTTTTATCAAACATAGTATTCCCTTCCTCTCCGTGGAGCGAATTTCCATACCGGACTGTTTACGCTCAAACTTACTTCTCGTGCGAAATTTACCATTCCTTCGAATCCAGCAAGACCTGTTTTTCTTTCATGATTGTGGTCACAAAAAGCAATCCCGAGTTTATATGCAAGAGGTCGTTCTTTAACTCCACCAATAAAAAGATCCGCCTTTTTTTCAATTATAAACTTTGACATTTCTATTGGATTTGAATCATCTAGAAGCACAGTGCCATCATCACACAACGTTTTCAACGCTTCATAATCTTCTTTACTTCCAGTCTGCGTTCCAGCAAGGATGGTCTGAATTCCAAGAATTCTCAATGCTTTTATCAGTGACATCGCCTTAAACGCACCTCCAACATAAAGTGCTGCTTTTTTTCCTTTACATTTATTTCGATAGCTATTTATAAAGGGGGTTATCAAAGCGATTTCATTTGAAATCAGATTTCTGGTATTTTCCATTACACTTTTATTACAAAAAAAATCAGCTGCATCGTACAGAGCTTTAGCAGTATCATTGATACCTGAAAACGATGCATTAATAAATGGTATACCGTATTTTTCTTTCATCTGTTTAGCAAGAAACCTCATTGATCCACTGCATTGGACAATATTCAGTTGTGCAGTGTGAGCACTCTTTATCTGTTCAACACGTGCATCACCGGTTAATGTTGCAACTATCTTTAATCCCATCTGTTCGAAGTACTTTTTAATTACCCAGATTTCACCTGCTATATTAAAATCTCCAAGTATATTTACACTCAACGGTACCTGAGGGGTATCATTCATTCCAATAATACGCATCAATGCATCACATGCAGCTCTGTATCCATCCTTTTTTGTTCCCTTGAACCCTTCCGAATGTACAGGTATAACAGCAATACCAGTCTTTTTCTGAACTTCTTTACATACAGCTCCAACATCATCACCAATAATACCAGCGATGCAGGTAGAATAGACAAATGCTGCTTTTGGCTGATGTTCCTCGATCAAAATATACAGTGCATTTTTGAGTTTTTTCTCCCCACCATAGATTACCTCTTTCTCCCTGAGATCAGTACAGAAACTGGAACGGTGCAATTGGGGACCACTTGACATTGATCCCCGTATATCCCATGTGTAGGCAGCACAACCAATTGCACCGTGAACCAGATGAAGAGCATCGACAATCGGGTACAAAACAACTCTGGAACCACAGAATGTACAAGCGCGCTGTGATATTGAACCTGCTGTACTTACCCGATCACATGTCATCTCAAAGGTATCGATTCCCTTTTCAAAGATCTGTAATGTTCGCTCTTTTAAAAAACCTGATTTTATAGATGTCATACCTACCTCTTTACATTACAAGTTCGAACTGTTCTTCAGGGCAGTACCTGTCCTGATGATCCATTAATACCCCAAGGATTTTCTCAATCAGTAACAGAGCGCCTTTATATCCGACAGTAGGAAAGTACTGGTGACCAATACGGTCATATATTGGAAAACCTGTTCTAACCAGAGGGATATCCATATCACGGGAAATGTATTTTGCATAAGTATTCCCTATGATAAGATCAACTTTTTCATTTTTAATTAACTGGTGGAGATAAAAGTAATCTGATGCTTCACGAACATTTATCTGATCTGTTCCGGCAGCATCCTTTATACGGCCGACAAATTTTTTCCCAGGTGTTCCAGTAATGACGTGCCTGACTGAAAAACCGAGATCGGTAAGAAATTCAGTAAATGAAACAAGTTGATCAGGATCTCCTACAAGCGCAACTTTCTTCTGATAAAAGTATTGCTGCATATCTGTTACTGCATCCATGAGTTGTCCCCGTTCATATTCGATTTCATCATCGATGACACCACCCAGCCGTTTCAATGCCTCAACAAATTTATCAGTCGCCCGTATACCTATCGGTAAATTTAACGTTTCGCAAGGTACTCCATATTTTGTATCGATAAATTTGGCTCCCAGGCCTGATGCAATAGGGCCAAGCGCAATAGTTGCTTTTGCATACCCGGTCCTTTTTAGATTATCAATAGTAGTACCTCCCTTGGGATACATTTCGTAGTGTCCTGTTTGAGGACCATTAAGAACCCCAGAAGTATCTGTTAATAGTACCGGGTCGATACCCGTCAATTTCGCCAGTCTTTTGATTTCAGCCATGTCTGGTGGTTCAACAAAACCAGGTATTATATTTACGTGCCTTCCCGTCTTTCCACGTTCTGAAAAACCTTCAACAATCCCTTTCACCATATTGGCATAACCAATAACATGAGATCCAATGTAACTTGGAGTACTCGCTCGGATTATGTATTTACCTTCAGGAACTCTTCCCTCTTCGCGTGCCTTTGCAACAATCTGAGGTACATCATCACCGATTGTTTCGGAAAGACAAGTAGTATGTATTGCAAGCACATCAGGATTATAAAGAGTAAATATATTTGTTATCGCTTCCAGCAGATTCGCCTGTCCGCCAAAAACTGATGCTCCTTCGGTAAATGAGCTGGTTCCGGCCATCACTGGTTCCTTGTAATGTCTTGTCAAACTACTTCGATGATAAGCACAACATCCCTGCGATCCATGACTATGCGGAAGACAACGATGGATCCCCAGAGCTGCGTACATCGCTCCGACAGGCTGACAGGTTTTTGCCGGCTGGACAGTTAAAGCTTCACGCTCAATTATTGTATCTGGTGTATGTCTTAATAACATATAATTTCCTCCCGGTTATTCCCAACCGTATTTTGCTGTAAGTTGTGGTTCATCATGCCAGGGCGCTTTAATCATGGCCCAAATTTTTGTATTTACCATTCTGTCTATTTCATTGTAGAAGTTAATAGCACCTTTGAACCCGGCATAAGGACCCTGGTAGTCATAACTGTGCAACTGTTTCATTGGAACGCCATACTTCTGGACAACATATTTTTCTTTGATACCAGCGCAGAAAAGATCAGGATGATACTTTTCAATCAAAAAATCCATTTCATGATGATTGAGATCATCGATAATAAGCGTTTCATTTGGCATTTTCGACATCATTCCCTCATAATCACTGAAACGAATACCTTCTTTTGTAAGATTTTCCAGTTCTTCTCTGGTTTTTCTCGGACGATATGCTACCGGATCAGCTTCAACAGTTAACTCTTCGATGTTTCTTGTATCTGCATCAACCTTTATATCAGGTAATATCTTTCGCCCTTCGTAATCGTCTCTATGTGCAAATTCATATCCAGCTGCAATTGTCTTGATACCGATTTCATGTAAGATATCCTGATAGTGATGCGCACGACTTCCTCCAACGAATAACATTGCTGTTTTTCCATTACATCTATCTTTGATTTTGTCTCTGACAATAGCAACATCTTTCATCTCTTCTTCGATGACATTCTCGACTTTATCAATTAATTCTTTGTCACCAAAGTATTTTGCAATTTTTCTAAGGGATTTTGCAGTCTCCTCAGCGCCGATAAAACTAACTTTGAACCAGGGTATGCCATATTTCTTTTCCATCATTTCTGCCATATAGTTAATAGATCTATGGCACATGACAACATTCAGATCAACATTCTGAGCACTTGCGAATTCTTCATATGTCGAATTACCACTGAACGTTGAATGAAGAGTCAAGCCGGCTTTTTCAAATATTCGTTCGATCTCAAAAGCATCACCACCGATATTGTATTCTCCAAGCAGATTAAACCTGTATTTCCCATTTTTTTTCAAATCACTCTGGCCAACAACATCCGTAAATATTTTGTTATTGGCTACATGGTGCCCGGCCGACTGACTTACTCCTTTATACCCTTCACAACTGAACCCAAAAATATTAACATCCGGGTACTTCTGTTCCATTTCACGGCACACTGCATGTACATCATCTCCGATGAGTCCAACCGGGCATGTAGAGAATATACCGATTGCTTTTGGATGGAAAATCGCAATCGCTTCCTCGATAGCTTTTTTTAATTTCTTTTCACCACCAAAAATTATATTCTCATCCCGCATGTCAGTAGACAATGCATATGGCATAAAGTTCGGAGCATCTTCCGTATACGGCTTTGTCTGATTTCTCCGGGTCAACCAGCTGTAAAATGCACATCCGATAGGACCGTGAGTAATCTGAAGAACGTCTCTGGTTGGTCCCAGCACCACTCCTTTACATCCAGCATACGCACAGCCTCTCATAGTGATAACACCTGGAATCGTGCGCACATTGGCCATAATCTCTGGCACATCTTCATCTTGTTTTACTTCATTAACTATAAACTGTCTTGATCGTTTTCGAGCAACCTTCGTCGGATATGTCAATGTCACTTCCTGCTTTATCTCAGATCCTGATTTAACTTCATCCATTATAACCTCCTTTAAATTTCATCTAGTATCGAATCTCCATCTTCACCGGTTCTGACTCTATACGCCTGATAAACTGGCATGATGAATATTTTTCCATCACCTGATTTTCCTGTTCGATTTATTGTTATAATGGTGGAAACCACTTTTTGTACGAGTTTATCAGGGACAACCACAGATATGATCCTTTTTGGAACAAGTCGCTGCGATTGGCCCAGCTGAGCAATCGCTTCTTCATATCCTTTCTCCGCTCCTTCCAAAACCTTAAAATCGACAACTCCTTTTCCCCTCCCGAGACATTCTCTTGCATTCATAGAACTTATGCCTGCGTTTGATAATGCTCTTTTTGTTTCATTTATCCTGTTCATTCGTATGATCGCCATCACCTCTTTCATACCACGATCTCCTTCGGTTCTGTTTCAGCAGTTTCTTTTATCCCTGAACTTACCGTATAAACTTCATTAACAGGAGATACAAATATCTTTCCATCTCCAAACGAACCCTTTTCTCCTGTACGAGCTACCTTAATTACAGTGCGTACGACAAAATCCTTATCACGATCCGGTACAACAGTTATCAACATTTCTTTTGGAATTTCATCATAAGTAACTTCACCTATTCTTATTCCCCGCTGCTTACCACGACCGACCACATTTACTTTTGTTACAGCTGGATATCCAGCTTCCATCAGCGCTGCAAGTACTGCATCAACCTTTTCTGGACGGACAATAGAACGTATCATAACCATAATAAAACATCCTTTCAGTAGTGTGATAATGTGTGTTCAGTTAGCAATACCATAATCTATAAGCAGTTTTTCCAAATCATCAGTGTGCATCGGTTTTGGCACGATAAACATCCTGTTCTCGTCAATTTTTCTTGATAACATTCTGTATTCATCTGCCTGCGTATGAGTCGGGTCAAATTCGATAACAGTTTTACGATTAATTTCAGCTTTCTGCACCGTATTATCGCGAGGGACAAAATGGATCATCTGCGTACCAAGCTTTTCGGCAAAAGCCTGTATCAGTTCCTTTTCGTTATCACATTTTCTACTATTACAGATAAGGCCACCAAGTCGTACCACCCCAGCTTCTGCAAACTTCACAATACCTTTACATATATTGTTAGCTGCATACATTGCCATCATTTCTCCGGAAACCACAATGTAAATTTCTTCCGCCTTTCCTTCACGAATAGGCATTGCAAATCCTCCACATACAACGTCTCCGAGCACATCGTAAAAAACGTAGTCCAGTTTCTCGCTCTCAGAATATGCGCCTAGCTGTTCAAGAAGGTTAATTGAGGTAATAATCCCTCTTCCTGCACAACCAACACCAGGTTCCGGACCACCAGATTCTACACAAATAGTTCTTTTAAAACCTGTTTTGCGAATGTCATCAAGCTCAACATCCTCCCCTTCTTCCCGCAGAGTATCCAGAACAGTCTTCTGTGCAAGACCGCCTAACAGCAAACGTGTTGAATCCGCCTTGGGGTCGCATCCGACAACCATTACATTCTTTCCGGCCTCAGCTAGTCCTGCAACGGTGTTCTGAGTTGTAGTTGACTTTCCAATCCCGCCTTTGCCATAAATGGCTACTTTACGCATAAATTCTCCTTAAGTTTGAAAGTAAACTTATCATTCGCAGAGATACTTATGCAAAGGCTATGCCACAATAAAACAGCCAGCCATCTATAGTAATTTTTCTATTAAATGACTAAGTTTTACTGATTTCCAATAATTAAAATGAAACTTAGGTACATCTTCGAGTGAAATTTTTGTAACAGATGAGCTATTTTATTGTTTGTTTTATGTATCTAAACAGAATAAGGCATTGATTTTAAACCGATTCTATATAACAGTGAAATTTTTGTAACAGGTCGGTTCAAAGATGAACCGATACTAATTTATCAATATAAAACATACATATATTATGAATTGTTCTTACATTTATTGGTATTTGTTGAAGCGTTTCACATTGACGAAAACTATACGATTTTCTGACACTGACTTTAGCGTTGTTTTTCTGAGAGCCTCAACCACTCCAGAAAAAGTTTACCTTTTACTATAAGTGGTTTATGCTTCTTAAGCTTTATTACAACTTTTTTAAACGGCTCTATACGAGAAAGCATTGTTCGCCTGATCCATTCATCTAAGAATATCTCTATAACAATTTGATCGCTACAGGATCATGAAAAAAATTCAGCCGATTACGTGAAGCAATCAGAGGGTAACCGCGTAACTACCCACACATTTCTCAAATGAGCCTATAAAAAGAAGAGAATGCGATACCTATTCAGGTAGTATACCTTTTACCGGTTTTTCGCCCTCCACAGGGGGATTTGGAGGACAAAAATCCCATGCAGCACGTCTTTAAGTCCCTCCTGCGAGCCCCTGCGGGGGATTTAGGGCGTACCTGAATAGTTACAGAATGCGGAGATTTATCACCTCATCAACCTGATACGCTGATCGATCTGCCGGACAGGCTCTCCTTGTTGATTGGTAACAGATAATCTTACAATGTACAATCCTGATGCTGCAGCGTTTCCATGAGCATCCCTGCCATTCCAGGATACAGTGTGATCCCCTTCACTCAACAACCCACCGATTTTTTTCTCCCAGACCTGTTTTCCCATGATATTGAAAATTACTATTCTGATACAATTCTGCGCGCCGAAAGGCACCGTGTACCGTATATTGACTACAGATCGGGATGGATTGGGGTAGAGTGCATCGAGTGAGTACTGAGCCGGCATTTTGATGATAAAATCGCTTTGAAACTCTGAAGTACCTATAGTCAACCATCGTAATGTAACTGATTTCGGTGCAATATGTATGATACCTGTCGTATCAAAAAGCTTTTGAGCAGCATCGAAACAGCGTGCCTGAAACTTATCAGGGAAGGCACCGGTCTTTTCAAGATGATATCGTATTATCTGGTGAGTATCAGAGTTATTTGTTATCATAAGTTCACTTGTAAGTCCTCCACTTGCATCTTCATCGATGTGGTGCCCATAACTGAGGGATGATTTCCGATCGAGTACCGACAGATTTAATGTAGAAAATGAAGGACAGAGAGGATAGAAGCCTTTTTTCACACCAGGTGCATATCCGAAATATACAGGAGACAGGCGGGTTCCTTTATCAGTTTCAGCAATGAATTTAACGCTCCACAATGTTGTACTTTGCTGTGACGACTTTGATTTCGCAAGTTTATCAGCTGATGCAGCTGGCGTTGGCGGGATACGTAGCTGAATATGTTCAGAAGAATTATTGTAGATACTATAACCACCCTGAAGCAGGAAGTCGATAGTAATTGATCGATCCAGTTTGTCGGGCATGCCGGGTACATACAGTGGCTTAAGGTGCCAGATTCTCGTTATCTCATCTCTATCCCATCGGTAGATCATGACCTGATTGCTGTCACAACCACTTGCAGAGAATATCTCGTCAAGGGAAACACCAAACCGGTATGGCATGCCAAAATCAGTCCATTGCTGTGGAGGCAGATCAAGCGTAAATGTGTCCTTAAGCGAAAGAGTCAAGCCAGAATCGAGATGGAAAAGTTTTTTATCACGAGTCTTAAGCCAGATGATCCTTCCTGGTTCGAGCGTAAAGAGCGAACAGATTTCATTCCGTGCAGGATTGTACTCTACCCATTTTTCGCTGCTGTTACGATTATCTTCATAAGATACCCATCTGAACAATCGCATATCGTTTATGTCATATCCGGATGTGTCAGGATCAACTACTTTTGAGATCAACGTCGTTGGGGATTTATTGAAAAGTGATGCAGTCGGATACACCGGTGACCATACCTTTGAATCAATAGTCTGAACATCGCTTTTATGCCGCAATACCCGTCGTGAAATGTTGATCGTGTCAATGTTAAACCCATCATTGATCAATAGATATGCCCGAATGCCCGTCTCGGAATTAACCACGTTTTCGTTGTTCGGTATACGCAATCGTATAATATCTCCTGTGTAGTATTGGTCACTCTGTTGTCTCAGTGATGGGTGTTCCGCACCCCTTCCATAAAAATAGGACCATTGCACATTAGAGATATTATCATTGATAAAAAGGCTATCCTCAAGCGAATCATAACCCTGGATATAAGAGCCGGTATCACTGATAAAACTAACCTCCGGGTTCATGGTATCTATCATTGCCATGAAGGGCAGATCGAGATTATTTGTTGAGACATATACGATCGAACCGAGTGAATCGATTTTAGTTGTATAATTGACTGAAAGCTTTCCCGAACTGTCGCTGTAGATGCGCACATCATGAATCGAATACGTTGACGGAAGTGACTCAATACCGATACCGATATTTAATGGTGGAAAAGGGGATTTCTTCTTAAAACGAAAAGGTTTCCCGACTACAATCATTCCTTTGGGAACACTTTTTAAATCAATTGTTTCAAGAGTATCAATGAGAGTCGTTCCGTAGGTATATTTGTTGTCTTTCCAGAGCTTGACCTTTCCATTGAAGGCACTTATTGTATCACCTTCCTGATCAGGATCAAAGAGAGTAACTACCTGCCGATGCGGATGACCTGTACGCACCAAAGCACATGAGCTTTCAGTTGGTTGACTCCATATTCCGTTTCTCTCCCGAAACCAAAGAGCAACGTAATAGAGCGTATCGAAACGCAGAGGGTGAAACCGTATAAGTGTATCGATACATGATGAGAGTTGATCGATAATAATGCCGTGTTTTGTATCTCCCGGATAATCTGACAAATCCCAGGTGATACATGTCTGCATATTGGTCACTTTTTCGCCTGTGCACCAGGTTATACGCATTCCGGATGATTGAGAATCAAAAAAAAGGGTATCTATAACAATGGAGTTTACAAAAATGGTGTCTTTATTTGAGAGAGTCTTGCAAGAGGTTTTTGAGGTGTTGCTGATGATTGACCAGCGCTTTCCATCTCCAGCCTGCAGTGCGAAATAGTATCTGGTATCAGGTTTGAGATCGGATATTGTCGTCCAGGTATCATTGGACCCGAGGTTAATTGTTTTATATCCATTTCCAGGCGTAAAGGCACCTGTATCAATAGTACCTTCACTGAAAATGATACGGATAACACTAATTGATGCTATACCGATTTTATCCCATGCAAGACGGACACTTACCTGGCTGAGTGCCTCAGCTCTCAGATTCGGCTTGATCTCTGGATGATCCTGTTTGATACTGAGTTTGATTGTATCTGAAATGGCAGTTCCTGCGTTATTACTGACAATACAATAATAACACCCGCTGTCGGCAACTGTAGTCTTAGTGATGAAGAATGAGGCTTCAGAAGCCACTGGCAATTCACCACTGTCCGCTGATTTATACCAGCGATATGAGAAGGGAGGAGTACCATTTACTGAAACAAAAAAACGGGCAGTATCACCGGTAATTAATGATAGTGAGCGGGTTTGTTCAACAATATGTGGTTTTATCTCTGATGGACGATTAACAATAAGTCTGACTGTATCTGAAATTGCAGTTCCTGCACTATTGCTGACAATACAAAAATAGCGACCGCTATCTGAAAATGCAGTTTGACTGATCGAAAAAGAGGCTTCGGAAGCAACTAACGAATCACCGCTTATCTTCGATTTATACCAACGGTATGAAAAGGGTGTTGCACCTTTTACCGAGACAAAAAAGAGCGCCGAATCGCCGGAAACTACAGATAAAGAATTGGTTTGCTCAACAATACGCGGAACAAGAGAAGAATCAGAGGTGATTACTATATCCACATATCCTTTACCCGTGGATAGAGAACATCTATAGCCTGCGGGTGATGTTCCGATATTAAGAGAAGTCGGATCACGGTTCAGAGTACCCGCATAATTGATAATCCTGTATGTCCCCGATGTAAATTCGGAACTTTTCCGGATATTGATAGTTCCATCGAGTGTATGAGATCCTTGTTCTGTCAATGCAAGGGTATCACTGACAGTTCCTATATCAAAGGTGATAACCGATCCCTTATTCATAACAATCGTATCAACAGATAACTTTCCGGGTACAGCCACTCCAGGAGAAACGGCTCCTCCACTGGCAATAATCACTTTTGAAAGGCATGATCCATTTCCTCCCAGAGTAGCTCCAGTAGCAACGGTCAATGGGCTTCGGGAGGTTAACGAACCGGAAATGATAAGTGAACCATGCATAACAGTTGACTGGCTGGCAGAATTACTATTTGAAGTGAGTATCAGGGTTCCTGTACCGCCCTGGACCAGTGAACCATTTCCACTTATGACACCATTGTATATACAAGTATCTGAACGGTTAAACCTTAGAATGCTTTCATTTTTTATCTCAGGAGAGTTGAAGATGCTTCCTGTCGTCCCACCGTTACCAACCTGCAGTGTTCCCTTGTTGTTACCTTTGCCGATCTGGGTCTGACCTGTGTAGGTATTATTTCCTGTAAGAATCCATGTTCCTGATCCAAACTTCTGCAATGAAGTTGCACCACCCTTATCTCCAAGTACCGGTGCAAAAATAGCAGTGTCATTGCCGCCGACGCACAGCGTACGAGGTCCGGAACCATCAAGAGCTATCGCCCCACTGTTGGTAAAATGCACAGTCGCCATGGATACATTCAGTGAACAACTTGCCGTTCCAATGGTAAAGAGCCGGTCAGTACTCGCATCAATACCGCTGTAGGTATACTCAAGATTACCGCTATTAATCACTAAATTTGCTGCACTACTTGATGAAATACCAATAGAACTGGCTTTGCCACCATTGTTAAGCGACAAAAACCGAATGGTTCCACTGTTGATAATCGTGGCACCGGTATAGGTATTTTTTCCAGACAGCACAAGACATCCACTACCTGATTTTACAAGAGCATTGGTTCCGGAGATCTCCGTCATGATCGTATCATACTTATTGCTGGTAACATATACTTTGGGTGCATTGAGAAAAGAACCGTTACGTAAAACGTATCCGCCTGATAAAAATGCGATACTGTCAACACTCAACGATCCACTGATTGTTATCCGGTAGTTACCATCATTTCCGGTAAAAGATGCAGAATTCCCGGTACCTGGCCAGGCCGATAGAGTAGTGCCATCAGTTGTCCATCGTTTAGATTTGTCAGACCATGTGCCCGAGCCTGTTTGAATACCTGGGTCGGTAGCGGTGTCCCAGATATAGTTGTCTGCCAGGGCAGTGAAAAAAAAGGAAAAAAGCGAAAGTCCTGTGAACATCAGTCGTTGATTGAATGGAGAGGTCAGGCGCATAGCCAATTTTTACTCCCGTTTGATAAAGCGTTAAATTGCATAGAAATTCTGAGTATCAAATTATTGTGTAAAATCCCTGAGCTGAATGTCAGATTGTGATAATTTAGTGTAATTTACATTACAGTAAATTGTTTATAGGAAAATAAATTATAGTTTTGTCAGTTATACAACAGTACTACGTACAATATAATCTAAACACACTGCAGAGTCAGAAACAAATTCGGTTTTTTAAAAAAAAGGTTGCATAAGATATTGAGTTATCGGCACTTTAAGAAGGTAAAGGAAAACAATGGCGTCTGGGTAGCAGCCAACGTAGCAGAAATTCCATTTTTTTCCTATGATACATCATTTACCATCAGATTTGACGACCTATGCATCAAGCTCGTAAATACTCTCGATTTAATAAAGTCATGTATTCGACGATGACAATGTCAGTATGAAACATAAGTAGCAGGTTAAAATACTTGAATTGCTTCAAAATATTTGCAGTGCAGAGCGAAGTTATCAAGCAGAATTCGCGAAATGGTAATCATTTCGATTCGCTCAACGAATTGTAACAAAGTAGAATCAGTTATTATTTTAGCCTCGTCAGAAAAATTTGTGGTTAGATTCCGGTAAAGGAAGGTTCCCAAGCTTATGATATAAAGCGCATTTAGCATATCATATTGACGAAAACCATACGATTTTCTGATAGTGACTTTAGCGTTGTTGTTTTTCAGAGAGCTTCAACCACTCAGAAGAAAAGTTATGCATGTTTTAAATTATTGGTTTTTGTCCCATAGTGACAAAATATGCATAGAAGGTTAATTGTATGGCAAACACATTCACACAGATCTATCTCCAATTCATTTTTGCAGGGTATAAACCTCATCAGTCGATATCGGATTTATTGCAGTACATCAAGGGGGATTCATCAAAATGGACTTGCCCTGAGCTTTCATTCCTGTCAAAGGGTAAATGAAAATCGGTTAGTTTACGGCAAATTCCAATGGCAGAAGTGGTATGGTGCATTTTCCTATTCTCATTCTCAGATAGACCATGTTGTCAAATTCATAAAGAATCAGGAGGAACATCATAAGCTAAAGAGTTTCAAAGAAGAATATTTGGATTTTTTGAAAAAATTCGCTATTCCTTATGATTGAGAAATACATTTTGCTTGACGTACATTAAGTATATCGTCCTGGGTTTCATCGTAGATTATGCGTGATCGTAATTTTAACCAGCAACAAATACTACTAACCTCACCATGAATATCGTGTCAGTTACTCCGCATTGCAGGCATAAGGCCCGATTTTACAATTTTTTTATTCTGATTTTTAATTGTGAGCACAAGACATCCGTTTTTCATCGACAAAACCGTGATACGCTCCATGGAACTACGGGTTATTCCGGAATAGAGTTGTTTCCCTGACAAATCGGTAAGAGTAACCGTATATCCCGGCTGCAGGCCGCTTATAGATACATCACGGTTGACATTAAGTTTCCATTGGATCTGATCTAACGAAGCATCTGGAGCTTTTTGTTCCTGTGAAATGGTACCCGTAGCTAATAAATCATTTCTCCACTGGTTACCTGTTAATGTGATCAGATAGCAGAACTTAAGTACGTATGTAAACCAATTCCATGTGTCATTGATATTTAACATTTCCTCAGCGAATTCGTCAACCAGTTCCTGGCTGTTTGCCATCGCAGCGATAACAAAACCGCCTACATATTTTGATTCATGACTACTGCCTGTCCCGCCGGATTGGGAAAGTGGGCCGCTGATTTTTTTAATAGTCTTGCCTTTTGCAAAGTTGGACACCTTGATGCACCACTCCTTCGCCTTTTCGTTTCCGTTCCATAAATAATCAAGCGTTATACGCCAGGGAGTACGGCAGGCATCATCACCATAATTTCCATACCCACCCGTCGGTGCTCCGGTGACATTCTGACGATCAGATACAAGTCCTGTGGTCGCGTTGGCATTGGCATTTAAAATGGTGTAGGTATCATCTGCCAGTTTTACCCACATAAGGCTGTCTTCAGAGTTGCCGATAACTTTCGCAAATTCTCTGAATGCTGCAGGATTGTAATAGGAGATATCAGTCATGCTGCACCCGCCCCAGTTGTAACCCATTGTCAAAGCTTTTATCTCACCAGTGGAACTTTTGCAGTCAACGACCATCTTTTTTAAAACTTTGATAACCGATATTGCTTTCTCCAGATAGCCAACAGTTGGCCACTGCCAGGATGCGATAATAAGACCAAAAGCCACATCGATATCACCATCAGTTGCTCCCCCCTGGTCCGATGGCCCGTTGCATGAACCATGCCACCCCATCATGCCCCCTGAGGCGGAGGTCAAATTGGATTTATAAAAATTATACGTATGGGCGAACCGGGTGCTGTCACCCATATAAGCAAAAATTAAGGCTGCAAATCCGACTGCTTCGACTTTATACTCATTGCCGGCATTGATATACAGCTTGTCACTACCACATGAAACCAGCGTACCTGATTTTTTAACCCATGTATCATACTCTTTTTTAACCCAATCGATATCTATGGTTGTTGGAACAAATCCATATGGATATTTAATACTCTGCGGAAACGGGTGCATCTGCGCTGCACTTAAAGCGTTTAAACTCAGAAATAAAAACAAACACTTAACGATTTTATTCATTTAATCCCCCCATTCTTTATATAATAATAAAATTGTGCCAAATTTCACAATTTCTTTAAAAATGGTGAACGAAATTTTATTAATGCTCCGGCACTAAAAAAAGCGTGTCCGCTCATCTAAATCTAACGCTATTATTCCGGATCGAAGGGTAAATCGAGCGCGAAAAACGCTTAGGTCCTACCGCAAACAGGAGCAACCTTTGCATAGATCAGTCAAAGAGAGCTGAGCTGCACTCTTTTTGTGATCGGTGATGCAGAAAATACTCATCACCGGAATAACCGGGGTTCTCGCTGTTACAGTTATCACATGGAAAAAGATCGCGAATCCTCTTGACAATCAGGCCTTAACCAACCACTCAAAATCGTCTCTTCCCAGGTTTTTTATTACCATATTTTGTATAGCCTTGTCGTGCATTGCCTCTCTTAGTATCCGTATGCTTTACATCACGGATTTGACTATCGCTGTTTTTTTTGTTAAGAAACCATGGTTTTGAAAGCATTAATTCAACCTGTTTCTGACGTTCTGCGGCTGAGTACTCAACAAAACATTTTTCATCAGTGAAGGGATCCATGCCGGTGCAGTACATCATGGTGGAACGGGTCGAAGGTGTTGGTGTAAATAGCTGAACCTGCTCCGGGGTATAGTGCAAAGTATCGGTACAGATCTGCTTCAACTCTTTCATATCCTCCAGCCGGCATCCGGGGTGAGCAGCAATGAAATAATAGGAGAGAAACTGCTTTTTTCCGTCCTCATTTACATACTTATTAAACAGATCTTTAAAAGCAATCAGAACATCAATACCCGGTTTTCCCATTTTTCCCAGAACTGATGGAGCGCTGTGTTCCGGCGCGATTTTTAATTGTCCGCTGATGTGGTTACGGATAAGTGTCCTCAGGTAGTGGTTACCATATTTTTTATCGGCAAGAATCATATCGTAGCGGATTCCAGAGGTCACGAATACTTTTTTCACTCCGGAAACTCTCCTGATATCATTTAAAAGAGAGATTTGCTTTGAGTGATCGATTTTAAGACTGGGACATATCTCAGGAAACAGGCAGGACCTGTTTTCGCATGCTCCTTTACTTAACTTTTTTGTGCACTCGATACCATACATATTTGCAGTTGGTCCCCCTACATCCATAATAGATCCCTTAAAAAGAGGATGTTTCGTAATTGCCTTGATCTCATTCAAAACAGATGTTTTGCTCCGGCAACTGACTGTGCGTCCCTGGTGAACTGCAATTGAACAGAAGCTGCACTCACCATAGCACCCCCGATGAGTCAGGACTGAGAACCTGATGGTATCCAGAGCCTTTACATAACCGTTCTTCAGATATAATGGATGTGCTTCTCTCATGTAATCAAAAGAGTGTACCTCATCGAGTTCTTTCTCTGTGAGATAGTAAGGCGGAGGATTTTGAACAAGGTAGCGGGTATCCTGCTTCTGAAAGAGGATCTGTGCAATAAGAGGATCATTATTTTTGTAAAAGGTTTTGAACATTTGAGAAAATGCGGTCTTATCAGACTGGACCGTTTCAAAACCTGGAAGTTCTATACCCTTTTCAGGAACCGTTTTTGAAATATAGCAAAGCCCCCGGATAGTGCGACAATCCTGTCCTTTTTGTAGAGACCGGGCAAGTTCAACAACAGAATTTTCGGCCATTGAGTAAAGAAGGTAATCAGCTTTGCTGTCAAATAGTATGGATTTTCGAACCTTGCCGGACCAGAAATCATAATGAGCGATTCTTCGAAGGCTGGCTTCAAGTCCCCCGAGAACAATCGGTGCACTATGTTTAACATGAGATCGTATCAGGTTTGCATAAGCAATAACTGCACGGTCTGGCCGTTTATTGTTTATTCCTCCCGGGGTGTAGTCATCAGTTCTGCGGGGTTTTCCTGAAGCGGTTCTGTTTGCAACCATTGAATCAATACAACCACCAGTGACACCCCAGAAAAGAGCTGGCTCTCCTAGTCTGCATATATCTTTTTCGGAATCCATATCAGGCTGGCCAATTATCCCCACCCTGAATCCTGCGTTCATTAAACAATGACCTATCACCGAGACCCCTACCAGTGGTGAATCGATATAGCAGTCTCCGGTTACCAGGATGATGTCGAGCTGTTTCCAACCCAGTTGATCAATTTCTTTCATTGTCGATGGTACAAACATGTAACCGTTATTTCTCCTGATTAAAAAAATATCTCATAAGCTTTAAGTGGTCGTTAATGAGCTGAAAGGGCAGGTTCATGCCAGATACCTCCTGTTGAGCGCAGCATATGAAGTAGAACTCGACAGGATCAGATCAACCATAAGAAACTGCTTATTTTAAGGTGAATATACATATTTTTATTCACCAACATATCTATGCTATTTGAGAGAGAACCTCTATGTCATTACTCACTTCTCACCGAATGCCTCAGAGCTTGCGCAACTCTACGAATTATCAAATGGAAAAATTGTCCCGGTCTTCTCACTCTGAACGCACTTGTTTTTGATTTCGAAAATTGTTATTATTAACGTTCTCATAATTATCAGCACTATTCGATAGTAGTTATCGGGGTCGCTGTTGCGGTATCGGAATCGGGAATCGATCCTCAATCACTATTCTTTTCGATGCCGATACCGATTCCGACCCCGACTCCAAAATGAAAACCTGTGCATTGTATTATGGGACAGTTAATATCGGTACCGTAATGAGGTTTTCTGGTAATTACCCCAAAACCTGCCTGATAGTATGTGTCTATATACAAGGTTTCTGCCTGATGAAAAAAAAGGTATCTGTAATTATTCCCACATTCAATCGAAGCACCTGCCTGCGAAATTGTCTTGATGCGCTATACAGAGAGATAAACAGAAACGAGGTTGCTGTTGTAGTGGTAGACGATGGGTCAGATCCGGAAGAACAGTGCAGAAACAGAACAATTTGTCTTGATTTCAAGGCTGAATACCTTGTTATTGCCAATGCGGGATCATCACAGGCCCGAAATTCCGGCTTACAAATATCCAACTCTGAATGGATCGCATTTCTTGATGATGATGTAAGTGTAAATAGTGGGTGGTACTCAGCGCTCTGTACAGCTGTAAACTCGAACCGCCCCGGTATACTGGGTGTGGAAGGACGTGTTGTACCATCAGGGGAAGGTGTCTGGGATAGAGAGGTTTCGAACGATACGGGTAGATTATACTTAACATGCAATATTATTTACCGTAAATACACTCTGGATAAGATCGGAGGATTTGATCGCAGTGGAAACTTTCCCCCGTGTGAAGACCATGAACTCGCTGCACGAGTACTTGAGCTGGGACATATAGTATTTTGCCCACAATTGTGTGTAACTCACATGCCAAGAGTTGTCAATCTGATCACATTTATTAACAGAGCCCCTCACAGAATACGAAGACATCTCAATGCCGAATTTTATTTTTACTCGCTGAGACCACTTGACTACAACAGATTCCGTCATGCTTCCAGCTTTTGGGGAACGTATCGGTCTATTCTTTTTAAACATGTAATGAGTTCTCTGCGGCGAAGAGACATTCGAAGGCTGTTGAGAAATCCACTTCAGACATGGGCTCTTATTACAGGATTGTTCATTGAACAGATTTGTGCATGGCTGCTTTTGCCGGGATATTTAAGGAGGAAAATTCCGAGACCTGCAAAGGCATTTAAAAAAAAGTCAAACTATTAATATACCTCGTTTCTTGCATTCGGATAGCAGTTGCGGTATCATACTGTTATGGGACCGATGGCGGAAGCGAAGCGAATTATTTCCAGCGTTGAATTCTGGGTGATTCTCACTCTGTGGAGCGCAGGTTTTTTATTCTATGGCACCTCATTTCCATTTGATTATGATTCGGTCAACTATGCACTGGCAATCGTTGATTCATTCAACCCCTCGCTCCATCAGCCGCAGCCACCGGGGTATTTCTTTCACGTTCTGTTTGGTCAGCTCCTCCACCCGATGATCAAGAATCCCTTCAGGATCCTTCAAATTCAGGGAATAATTTACATGACCATAATGCTAACCGCATTGTTTCTTGTGCCGGCAGGACGTGGCATTCGCCTCTTTCTCTGCCTGTTTCCGCTACCATTGTTTTTTGCAGGCGCACCGGTCATTTATAGTGCACTTGCCGGATTTTCTGCGATCATCTGTTACCAGGTTATTGCAGTCATAAAGCAACACCGCAGTCCGGTGGTTCTGGCGGCAACCTTCGGTATCGCCATCGGGTTCCGGCAGGACCTCTCGCTCTTTCTGCTGCCTGCATTCCTCTACGCATTGAGGAAATACCAGCCATCGTTCCGACAGCTTTCTCTTATGGGCGTTTTATTTTCGATGTGCTGTGCGCTCTGGTTTGTTCCAACAATGCTTGCCTCGAACAGATCGCCAGTCGATTCTTCAATAGAAATCTTTCACCTATTTGCAAAAGGTAGTTCGTTTTTCATGGGAACATCAATTTCCGAAGCGCTACGTTATGCCGTACGGTTTACTCTCTACGGCTTAGGCGTTTTCGGACCAGCAGGAATCGTTTATCTCGTTGCCTGCTGGAAACGGGCAGCACCTGATGCACGCATCCTGCTGCTTCTCGGAATATCACCCAGCATTCTCTTTGGCCTGTTGGTTCATGGGCCGAAACCGGGATATTACGGAACAGCCTTCGGTTTTTTTCTTGTATGGTCACTCTGGGCTGCCAGGCCCGTTTTGCAGATGCGCTGGTGGATTGCACTGACGTTCTGCAATCTACTGTTTTTTGCCATTGTACCACCAATGAAGCAGCATGCCTCCAGCTCTTTAACCGGAAAACTTGCTGGCCAGTTTTCGGCGGTTGGAGCCTGCGGGGCGGCAGAGCTGTTGCGAACCAGAAACGAAATGGACCGGATTGATAAGACCTATAGAGAATGCCCCTGCATTGATACTACCGGGATTACCATTGATCGGCGATTCTTTAACTATCTTGCCAGATACCGCTGGCATGCCGCAATCGCCACCGTTTCCGATTCTAATTGCTGCAACTTCAAAAAAAGTATCGATTAAACCCAATAGTTCTCTTCGCTTCTTGCATAACTGCCGCCTTGGCATCTATTTTCTCTAGTATTTGCTGGAGGTGTAGTGGCAGAAAATTTCGTTTCAAAAGGTGGCCCTGAGGAGTTCCTTCGTGGAGCTCTGGAAAAGATTGTTTTTTTCGAATGCCGGGTCTCACAGCTCACTGCTGAACTGGCAGCTGAACGTGCTGCAGTGCTTCGGGAAAAAGAAGTGATTGCATCGATACGCGCCCGGGAAGTAGAGCTCGAAATGCTTCTGGCTCAGGCACGCAGTTCTGCTACTACGATGAAATCACGTATTGTTGAACTCGAAGAACGGGTTCGTTTGCTTGAAACTGAGCGGGAACAATTTCTGGCCGGATTTGTAGAGCGTGCACAAGTTGCAAGCACTCCTGGTGGAATTGATAGCGAAAGTCCTGGAGAACAGACAGATCTTGCTGCATTAGCCGGTTTTATTGCTGAAATGCGTGAAAAAATCGAGCAACTCAAGATGTGGAAGTCAGCGGCTCAAAAAGCGGGTATCAGTATCGATGAAGGGCGGGCCTTTAAGGCATCCAGTTCAGTTTCAACAGTTTCCAGTCTTGCAGACCATTTCGAAAAAGCAGGCAGACTGAGTTTGCTGAATGTCGGATCGGAGCAAAGGAAAGAACTTTTTACCACCAGGACCGAAACTTCTTTATACGAGCGTTCAATAGACGAACTTGCAGCTGCAGATCCTGATCGTCGCAAGCGCGCAGCGGAATGTTTGCGTGCACTCAGTTCACATGCAGCAGCACTATCAATTATCGCAGCCCTTGAGCGTGAAAGCGATCCGACAGTCAAAGTGGCTCTGCTTAATGCACTGGCAACCGCCGGTGAGCCATCAAACGCATCTCAGGCAATCTGCGAAATCGCTGATGAACGCCCTGAAGTTCGCGTCGCTGCCATTGATACTGCTGCAGCACTTGCAAAAGAACACGCCGAACCTGTATTAATTGGAGCGCTCAGTGATCCCAGTCCACTGGTACGTCGTCGTGCTGTGCTGCTCCTGAGTTTCATAACCACTCCTTCTGCAGTAAATGCTCTGACCACTATGGTATCTGACTCAGACCCCGGTGTCGCTCGAATGGCTGCGCAGATGCTTTCCGGAAGACCCGAGCCAAAAGCTCAGTCAGCATTAACCAAAGCACTGAACCATCAGGAATCTTCAGTGCGAAGGTGCGCAGCAGATGCTGTATCCCGCTGGTCCGGAGAAGTTGTTGATCCTGATGCATCACCTGTGCAGCGCCGCCGGACTGCCAGACGTATCGCTGATAAACTTTCCCGACTCGACGAAGAAACTTTGCGAAAAGCGGTTACCAGAGTACCATCAGTATCCTCAACACTGGAGCAGCCATCTGTGCCGGTTCAAAAACCGCAGACCCATCACTGCACCCCTCCGGTTTCACAACCGCAGAAAACAAAAATTGTTGAATCCGTTATTGTCGAAAAAGCCCCAGAACCGATTAAACAGGTCCCTTTGCCCGAGAAGAAATCTTCTGCACTGGAAGTATCATTGATCGGCGAAATTCGGACATCACTGAGAGGCCGTACCGCTGAGGAACTGTCGCAGTTTACCAGTTCAGAATTGGCAGATGTTATGGATTCATTATCAACACTGTTGAAACGGGGGATGATATCACAACGCGGTCCTCGATTCTTTATGAGCTAGAAGTAAAACATGAATGATATACTGTCAAAAAAGTACCAGGAATGCCGGGTGGAGGCATAGTGTTAGTTAAAAGGAAACATCATGGATAAAATCCGATACAGTCCCAGGCGGCTCTCCGTAGTCGCAGGCACTACGAACAAACAGATCGAGAATATTCTCGGTAAGAAAGAATCGTATACAATAAGCGACCTTGTTCTTCTTCGGGAGAAGCTCAAACGGACACCAGACCCTTTTCCTCCGCGCGTTCAGCTTTTCCTCAATTTCAAGGGTGGAACCGGAAAAACAAGCATCTCGACCTCTTATGCTTTTCGTCTGGCAGAACGGGGATACCGGGTACTGGTACTTGATCTTGACAGCCAAGGACATGCCACCAAATGCCTCGGCCTCGAAGGATCCGATTTTCCGCGAACGCTTCATGAAGTAATGATTCGTAAAACCCCGATTTCTGAAGTCATTATCGAAACCGGTATGCCCGGCCTCTCACTGGTACCGTCAAATCTTTCCATGAGCACCATCGACCTTGCACTCATGCCCCTTTCGGGTCGTGAGTTTCGACTGCGTAATGCACTAGAACAGGTTAAAGGAAACTACGACTTTATCATCATGGATGCGCCACCCTCTTTCGGCCTGCTCAACCTCAACGCTCTTATGGCAGCCGCAGACCTTATTGTGCCGGTTCTTGCCGATTTCCTCTCATACGACGGTCTCAAGCTCCTTTTTGAATGCATTCAGGGGCTCGAGGAAGACCTTTCGCATCAACTTGAAAATATTTTTATAGTTGTTAATTCATATAATCAAACGTTCAAGATTGCACGTGAAGCGCTTGATGCTCTTAAGACCCACTACGCGGACTACCTGTTAAACACTGTAGTGCGTCAATGTACTAAATTTGCACAGTCATCAAGCGAGGGTTATCCAATTTTCGGCTTTGATCCCACATCAAAAGGAGCCTGTGATATCGAAGCCATGCAGTTAGAGATTATGAAACGAATTCGAGCCGGGTTTACAGAGTTCGTAAGCGCACCGGGAGGTGCTGTATGAGAAAAGCTTTTGATGCCAATGTTCCCAAACTAAAACCGCGGTTACGACCGGCAATGACCGTCGTTTCAGACACCACAGCGAAATCAGAGAATGAAAACACTGATCATTCTATCGAACAGCCAATTGATGAAACTGCTGTAACTGCACCGGAAGAAGTATTCGAATCCGATTCTGCGGATACTTCGGAGAGTATAGCGAATGAGAATGCACCATCCGTCGAAACGACAGATGAGGACACTGGCACCACTCCGGAAGTTCTTGAAAAAGAGCACACAATTCATCTCAAAAAACAGGATAATATTGATGTGAACATTGTCCCGTTTCCCAATACCGCACCTAAAAAAAACGATGCCGTCGAAAACAAAGAAGTACTTCCGGAACAGAACGATTTGCAAGCACAGGAAGAACTCCTTAACAGGCGATTACCTGATTCAGCAATCACCGAAACCGACAAAGTTGACGTGGCTGATCAGCAGGTTCAAAGAGCCGAAAGCCCGGGCGTTGATGCTATAAAAAATCCGCCCGAATTACAACACTCACTGCATGATGAAACCACGACGTCTTCTGCAGAACCTGTTTTTACTGCTGACAACAGCGAGACCAGACGTAAGCGGCTTGAAAATGTAAAACGAAAAGTTTCCGAAGCAGTGCGTCAGGAAATCCGCATCGAGCCAGTTCCTGAGGATCCGGCACTTGCAGTTGAAAGCGTGCTTGGACTGGTGAGCGATCTTGAGGAGCAGCTCTCGCGTTCGCGTGAAGTCGAGATTGCTCTGCGAAACGAACTGGAAGAAGCAAAAACAGATTTGACACGTACAGTAGACGATGAACGAACCGCATCGGAGCGCTTAGTGCAGGCGGAAGAACAGCTTGATGAGAAACGTAAGGTTCTCGAAGAGATGCTCTTTGAAATGGGGGCTCTTGAAGAGGAACGTGATCAGGCAGTTCGAATGGTACAGATGTTGACTCTAAAAGATAAGGAGCGACAAAAGGAGTTTGATGATGTACGTCAGCAATGTACCGAGATGCAGCGAGCTCTTGATGAGAGTAAAATGGAAGAGGAGCGACTCACCGAAGAACTTGATGAAAGTTCAGCCGAAAATTCACGGCTTCATACACTACTGACAGAGCTCACCAGAGAACGGGACACCCTTTCGCACAATGTCGAGCTCCTGACCCGGGAACGCGATGAATTGACTAATGCAAAGAAGGCACTCGAAAAGGTGCACCATGCACTTTCACAGGCGCGGGCACGGCTACGGCAATAGTGGCTTACACAATCCAAACCTTATAAGTAGACACATTATGAATGAAAAACCACTGGTTGGTATCAGTAAATGTCTTCTGGGGTTCAAGGTCCGTTATGATGGCGGGCACAAACTTGACCATTATATTCATGATGTGTTTGGAAAGTATGTAGAATTTATTCCTGTTTGCCCGGAAGTTGAATGCGGCATGAGTGTGCCCCGTGAAGCAATGCATCTTACCGATGAATCCGGCGAGATCCGTTTGAAAACTCAAAGAACTGGAATTGATCTGTCTGAACAGATGTTCTCCTGGACAAAAAAAAAGATCCGGGAACTTACAACGTCTTCTCTATGTGGTTATATTCTGAAAGCAAAATCTCCAAGTTGCGGACTCAGCAAAGTTAAGGTTTATAAAAAGGGAGTTTTTGAAAAATCCGACAGAGGAGTATTCGCAAACCATCTCATTTCATCTTTCCCATTACTTCCCATTGAAGACGAAGGACGGCTTCACGATTCAGAAATAAGAGAGAACTTTATAGAGCGGGTGTTTATTGTTCATCGGTGGCACAGACTTCTTGAAGAAAAAAAAATGCTCAGCAATCTGATGACATTTCATGCACAGCACAAGTATTTGATAATGTCGCATAGCCCTAAACTACTCAAGGAGCTTGGTGCGTATATTGCAACAGCAAAGAAAACAAACACATTAAAAGTATACCAGAGCTATTACAGCCGGCTCTGCGATGCACTATCATTAATTGCTACAGTAAGCAAAAACACTAACGTACTGATGCATATTTCGGGATATTTCCGCAACAACCTCACCCCTGATGAAAAAGCCGAACTTCTGGAGATTATTGACAACTACCACAACCATCTGGTACCGCTTATCGTACCCGTTACATTAATCAACCATTATGTCCGTAAATATCAACCAGTTTATCTGGAACATCAATACTATCTCCATCCTCATCCGATGGAACTCATGCTGAGAAATCATGTGTAGGCTATTGAATGAACTATTTTCGTTTAACAGCAGGTATTATTTATTACCTGTTCGACATTTTTAACGTTATATCAGATGAGTACATGATTATTGAGCAGGTGTACTCCCATAACATTAATAAAACACTAGTTGCTCCAGATCTACGTAATCTTTATAGTAACCAGCGCACTGCGCATCCTCTTTCATCAATTTAATTTCTCTGAAAATATTCAAAGGAGGAATCTATGGCTACGGAAACACCGCAGATCGATAGATCCACGTATGAAAAGATTCAGACCTGGAGTCTTTCCACCGGTATCGGCCTGGTTTTTCTCGGCATATTTACATCTGCATTTGCTTTATTTACTACCTTTTTAACCACAATTTTTTTAGGAGTCATTCTGATTATCCGTGGGCTCGGTGACATTATGTCCCTATTCATGCCACATAACAAAAGAGGGCTTGCATGGCATCTTTTTGGAGGTATTCTTTCAATCGCAATTGGAGCGCTGATGATCCTCCGGCCTGGAGTGACCGCTGCCACGCTGACCTATTTACTTGCAGCATTTCTGGTCGTTCTTGGCCTGTTTAAAACCATTGCAGCACCTATTGAGCATGATGCAAACTGGGGATGGATGATGTTATCGGGGATAATATCGCTCATATTTGGAATCTGGATTATCGGATTGTGGCCAGAGGTTTCATTCCTGCTGATTGGATTGCTGATAGGCATTGAGATCCTGATTCAGGGCATCGTGATGATTGTACTTCCCTATTCAATTCCACGCGCAGGAAAAGGCAGCAGGGAGATTTACGCTCATTAATTTTTACCCTGTATGATTTTACACATTGCAATTATGGATGGTCCTGTGCTTTCCTGACCTGCCGCAGCTTTTAGGCGAAGGATGTAGTGCAGGATTCACATATCAACTTTTGAGTGTTTTACGTAAGTACTAGTTCATTGTAAGACAGTGTCTCTATCCATCACACATTATACAATGTTCCTGATTATATCTTTAAAGGCACTGGAAAATACAGTTTATGTTCTCTCAATAGATAAAACGATTCTTGCTTTTGACCCCGATAGATAACACCCTCCTCAACGGTTCAGTTACTTCCCAATCATAGCTCCTGAGTTCCCGAACGTTCATGGTAAGAAAAAAGTCACAGTTTTTCCTCTGGATGCCGTCTTTATGTGAATTGTTCACAATTAAATCACAGTAATTTTATCGCATTCAACCTTTCTATGGAAAACAGACCCAATTTTAAGTGAATATATTCACGATTATATGGACAATTTTCTCAGATTATGGTATATTTAGATACACTCATTATTATCCAACTACACCTCTTACAACGATTTGACGCTAATTTTGGATTTATAGATTCAGCAGTCTGACTTCAGACCTGAAGGAAAACATATGAATACAACGAAGACTCACACAATTTCCCTCTGTATGGGCAGTTCCTGCTATGTCAATGGCAGTGTCCCGATATTACAATTAATACAGCAATTCATAAAAGAACACGACCTGGAGAAAACAGTGGAGCTTAAAGGCAGCCTGTGTCAGGGCAACTGTAAAAACGGGCCATCAATTATTATTGACAATGAAACATATACACGATTGAACTGCACCATCTTACAAAAAATACTTACCCTCAAACTGCTCCAGGCCACAGGAGAATTGAATGAATAATTTCAATCCTGTTTACACTGAAAAAACAGAATGTCAGGATTGCTATAAGTGCGTAAGGGAGTGTCCAGTAAAGGCAATCAAATTTCAGAATGGCGCAGCAGCTATTATACCTGAACTTTGTGTGCTGTGCGGCCACTGTGTCAGCGTCTGTCCGGCAAATGCCAAACGAGTGCGTGATGATCTTGGCAAAGTAAAACTACTTCTTAAATCAAAGAAAAAGGTTATCGCATCACTGGCGCCATCTTACAAAAGCGAATTTGCGCTTTCAGAAGGATCGGTTATAATAAATGCTCTTAAAAAGCTTGGTTTTTTCGGAGTTTCCGAAACAGCTCTTGGTGCTCAGCAGGTTTCAGCGCATATCGCTCAGCAGCTCTCATGCCCCGACACCGGTAAATTATACATCTCTTCAGCTTGTCCGGTTGTTGTAGATCTGATAACTCATTACATTCCAAAACTGACAAGTTCAATAACCGGTTTCCTTTCACCCATGCTTTCTCATTGCAAAATGCTCAGAAAGCGTTATGGAGAATCTGTTGGCATCGTATTTATCGGCCCCTGTATTGCAAAAAAACGGGAAGCAGACAGCCATCCCAATCTGATCGATACGGTAATCACTTTTGAAGACCTGAGGAAATGGTTTGAGGAAGATAACATTGACATAAACACTATCGCTTTCAACCCGGATGATGTTTTTATTCCTAACGCAGCTGACGAAGGAACTCTATATCCGATTGACGGTGGAATGTCTGCAACTATTAAATCCAACTGTGCAATTCACGACCCGGGTTTTATCTCTTTCTCAGGACTTAAAAATATAAGAACCGCTCTGGAAGGAATTAACCCTGAAGATATAAAGGAAAATCTATTTATTGAAGCACTTGCCTGTGAAGGCGGATGCATTAACGGTCCGCTCTGCACCGATCGGGGTTCTACAATAGGGAAAAGGCTTGCCATTGTCAACAGTGTCAGCTATCCGAACAAAAAATTTCCCCGTACTCCATCATTACCGATCGCAGAATTTGTCTCTGACTCTACCGTTAAAATAGCGCTGTACACAGAGACAGAAATTACTGATGCACTCCGTCAGGTTGGTAAACATTCGATTAAAGATCAGCTTAACTGCGGTGGATGCGGCTACGATTCATGCCGAGATTTTGCCATCGCGCTTTTGTCAGGTAAAGCTGAACGCAGCATGTGTGTTACTTACATGAGAAAACTTGCACAAAACAAGGCTGGCGGACTTATCCGGACCATGCCATCAGGGGTTGTCATAGTCAATGAGCACCTCCGTATTATTGAGAGCAACCGTAATTTCGCCACTCTTTTCGGATCTGCAATCGAAACAGCTTTCGATTCCTCTCCGGGGCTTGAAAACGTTTCACTCCATAAGGTCGTTCCCTTTCATGACTTTTTCAAACATGTACTTGAAACCGGTGAAGATATCATCCAGCGTGATTTCAAAGTTGAAAACAGAATTATTCAGGGGTCAATTTTTACCATCGAACCAAACGCCGTTATTGGTGGCGTATTTGCAGACATCACCACGCCTTCCATACATAAACAACAGATTATCAAGAGGGCACGGGATGTTATTCAGAAAAACCTTACAATGGTCCAGAAAATTGCTTATTTACTTGGAGAGAACGCATCAGAAACAGAAATAGTACTTGACTCAATCATCGAATCTTTTAAACAGAATTCAAACAATCTCGGGACCGATTGAATAATGGATCTTCTATGAAAAAGCCCTGGAGTGTCGAGATCGGCAGTGCATCGTGTTTCAAACATAACCGCAGGGTTTGCGGAGACGCTTTTCTTTTTAAAAGAATTAAAGAGGAAAACCGCATTGTCGCGGTACTTTCTGACGGCCTTGGAAGCGGTGTTAAAGCTAATGTCCTTGCGACCTTGACTGCCACGATGGCCCTGAAATACATGGCAGGAAGGATGGATATCGAAAAGGCTGCTAAAACGATCATGAAAACCCTGCCGGTTTGCAAAGTAAGGAAAATCAGCTATGCCACCTTTACCATAGTAGATATCTCTTCCAGTGGCGCAGTCAGCATCATCGAATACGACAATCCATCATTTATCTATTTTAAAAATGATGAACAGATTATTTCACCTAAAAGTACTATTACGATCTCTGCCGGTCGTCGAAAACCGGTCACCCTGTCCTTAACACAATTTAACGCATCAGAAGGCGACCGAATCATCTTTCATTCTGATGGTCTCTGTCAATCAGGTATGGGAACATCTGCAATGCCGCTTGGCTGGGGAAGTGAAGGGGTTCAGACCTATATACAAAAATTACTTCTCGAAAGACCAGACATGAGTGCCCGTGAACTTGCCACAGTACTTGTCAAACAGGCGCAGGAACATGATGCGTGGCGCAGTGGTGATGACACCACCTGTGGAGTGATCTATTTCCGCATTCCAAGAAAGCTTATCATTTTTACCGGCCCTCCTGTAAATATCGAAGATGACCCTGAGATGGCGAGACAATGCGCCGGTTTTGACGGGAAAAAAGTGATATGCGGTGGTACTACTGCAAAAATTATTGCTCGGGAACTCAATCGCCCGATCAACGTTGACATGAGAAGCTTTCACCCTGAAATCCCACCGTTTTCGATCATGGAAGGCATCAACCTTGTCACCGAGGGAATCATCACCATGACCAGAACCGCGCAATACCTTGAAGATCCGTACTGCGCTTCAGAAAGTGGTAATGCGGCATTTAAACTTTACAACCAGTTTCTTGACTCCGATGAGATCCTGTTTGTTGTCGGTACACGGCTCAACGACGCCAACCGGATCATCGGAAATCACAACGTCGAACTTCGCCACGCAATTGTCAGACGAATCGCGGGAGTGCTCGAAGAAAAGTATCTCAAAAAGGTTACCGTCCGGTTCATGTAGCCTTTCTTAATGTCGTAGTCGTAAGCGATATCGATCAGGAAGAACTCCTGGCAGAACGGGAAAAAAACTACTCCACAAGCGGTCATGTAAACATTGGTGTCAATGTACCTGAATAGTTACAAAAAATCTCCCCATTCCTCTCTTCTCCGTCTCCAGATTTCCCAGTCCCACCGCGTCCCCTTGTCCGGCAGTCTCTCAGTCTTCTACCGCCCTTCCCTTACATCCACTTTTCATCAACAACATCACCTTCGATACCGATTGTAATACACTTTACAGGAACCATTCTTGATGCCGAATCACGTGCATTCAATGCCAGTGACAGCAAACCCTTGCAACATGGAACCTCCATAATCACAACTGTCAATGTATTGATCTCAGCGACTTCGATCAGAGCACGTATCTTATCGGTATAGATCTCAGTTCCATTGTCAAGTTTCGGACATGCAATACCAACCTTTTTCCCTTTGAGAAATTTCGAATGGAAATCACCAAAAGAAAAAGCGGTACAATCAGCAGCCAGAACCATATCTGCGCCTTTGAAATGCTGCGAATTAGGCGAAAGCAGGTGCATCTGAACCGGCCAGTGACTCAAATGTGAAGGTACAACACCAGAAATTTCTTTAACACCTCCGGCGGTTTCCATTGTTTTCACTTTGGAACCGGGACACCCGCCGCTATGATAATGTGCTTGTTCCGGAGTATTTTCCGCCGGTACTTCTTTTCCGATTTTCTTCAGGTACTCAAGTGCAACAGTGTAATATTCCGTTTGATTATGATCTTTAAGATGTTTAAGGTGCGCCCTTATCGTTCCATCACCCTGTGCAACTATGTTTTCCATGACTTTCGATTCATCATAAGGCTCCGCCTCCCGTTCAATTACACGTATTGCCCCCTCCGGACAATGACCAAGGCACGCGCCAAGTCCATCGCACATAAGGTCACTTATCATTCGGGCCTTTCCATCAATGATCTGAATCGCCCCCTCCGGACAGTTTGGAATGCACAAGGCGCAACCTGTACATTTTTGCTGGTCTATCGTAATAATGTTCCGTTTCATAGTCATCTCCCTTTGCTTATTCTACCTGATCCTGATCCGGCCACATTTTTTACGTGACCTGCCCAGATATTTCATCGCCGAGCAATCTTTCGAATCAGTTTGCACTATAAATATGATATAAAACAGGATTTTCTTCCTTGATACGGATCAAGAAAACAACAGATTTTTATTCTGGGATGTTCTCAGTTCACCAGGAACTGTGATTACTTATCGATGAGATACACTGTCATCATTTGAGAGAGTAGGATTACCAAAGATACGCAGGCAAATCGCTTAAAGGAATGATCCGATTCATGTCTGTTATTTCACAAAAAAGGGTAGATCTCTTTCAACGCTCTCACCAGTGAATCCACAGGTATCATTGCAGACATGCAGTTTTTGAAACGAATGAGAAGATCATTTGCCATACTGCTATCCGCTTTATTTTTTCGGGATTTTCGTTGCCCTATTGTAATTCTTTCAGGATAGCACACTTTCTCTTCCTGAACAGCACCGTTTTTTTCTTCCAGATCGATTTCCGTTCGCTGTCCGAAAAACATCTCTGGTCTGTCGGATCGGATAATCTCCTGGACAATCTCAGGCTGAATTTCACTAATAAGAAACCATCCAAGCCAGACACAACAATCTCTTATAGAGCAATCAGAACGAGATCCTTCATTATACATATACAACTCAAACCGTTTACATCCCTGAACAACTGGTGATGTAATCGGAAAAATATTCAGAAGGCCTGTGCGTTCCAGCTCATGACAAAACGCTTCACGCATAGACAAAGGGAAGTCTATTTTTTTCAAAATCGCAATCAGGGGAGGTGAAGGAAGATACACCCAGTCATTAAAAAACGACAACAGTGAATCCTGCGCCTGCCTCTCAGAAAACACCGAACCGTATGCATAATTACAAAATCTGGAGAGCATTAATTTATCAGCCGCAACAACGAAGGAAAATGATTCCGAAGTAATCATAAGCCGTAGGGCGAAGAGAAGCTGCATAGCTTCCACTGGTTTGCATTTATCAAGATCATCGATCGGAACAACAAACCCATTGCATCCACAGAGACTGCATAGATGTGCTCCCAGTGATGAAAATAGTTCCGAAAGCTCATCAATCTGCTCACAGGCAGAAAATTGTGAGGATACAGCAGACTTCCGTTCAGGTGAAATTGATTTACTTATCAGATCCAGTTGATGTATCGACCCGGAATTTGACACCTGTGTAAAAGATACCGGTTTATTATTACCTGTAAGCATACTGAGCGCGACACTGATTCTGCCCATTTTATAGAGCACCTTTTCATCATTGGCTGCGATCTCGGGCAGATTTTTATGGATATGCCATAACAGTGCCTGAGTCAGATTGCCCATCCCGGCAAGACGCCAGGATTCAAACGGTTTGAACCACGTTGTGATCTTATGCTCAACAGAAAGAGGATTATGTTCAGTAAAATTTTTACACATATTGATTAATGATGTTTTTCCGCTTCCCCTGGAGCCAAATACTGCTACCATTGAAGAACTCTGAAATTTTCTGGAAATACTGAAAACAACCCGTCTGACAATTTTTAATGAGTCAAAGTCATCATCATCAATGAACTCTACCGGTTCTGAACGTATTGCCATAAAAAATCCCCATAAAAAGTTACAATTTGGCATATAAAAGAAGATACTCATAATATAATCTATGCATTTAATTATCCACTCCCATCTTTTGCAGATTCTATTTTCATTCTGAGTACAGAAATTTGTAAAATACTGAGCAATTAATTCTATTCCTTTCTTGTTATCCTCTATTTTTACATATATACTTTGATGTATTATAAGGAATTGACGATGAAATACATGCTTTTAACAGTACAACTCATCCAGATGCTTATTTTTTCATGCGCATCAACTGTACCACAAAAAGTTTTTAAGGCCAGTGAAGGCGTTATCAGGGCGGAGCTGCCGCGTACAGTTCTATTTGTAAACATAGACTCAATCACAACAATCTATGTCGACAACACTGACTTTGCACCTGAAATTGAGTACAATGACTCTTTTTACTGCTCAGCGACAAATAACCTCTTGCTTTATGAATGCTCAAAGCTTTTTACAGTAAAAAGTGTCCTGCATAGATCCGATTCAACCAGAATTCCTCAATGGAGTTCATTTGTGGATACCGCCAGGGATCAGGAAATAACACAAAATGCAGTAAGAAATTTCGCTCAGAAATATGACGTCGGCTACGTGGTTATCCCCTATAGCTGTACACTTCAGCACTCAGCCCTTCGGCGCAATGGATGGAGGAACAACAAATACAACGGCTCATACGAGCAGCCTGTAACCTACACAGCTTCGACCAAACTTCATGTACAGATATGGAACAGGGATGGAAAGCTGCTGTTTGAAAAGATCGGAGCTGGTTCGACCAGACGGCCTATATTGTATGATTTTGCGAAAAAACGACGAAACAACAATGGCGAAATTGTCAATCGTTCAAACAAAATCTTTTCGCCCCCGCTTTTAAGGGCTTTGAATGAAGCGGCACACAATGCGATGATCTTGCATTAGTGTGGATAAACCTGCCAGGTACTGCTCACCAATGTGCGGACATCACTATGGTGTGCCTCCCAATTGAGCAGTTTTTTTGCCAGACCTGATGAAGCAACAACTTTCGCGGGGTCACCCTCGCGTCGTGGAGCAAAAATTGATGGTATCGCTTTCCCGGTAACCTCACGGGCTATCTCCACCATCTGCTTAACGCTGATGCCGTTTTCGCTACCGAGATTAACGGTCAGGCTTTTATTTTCGCTTACAATGTAATTCAGAGCCTTGACATGACCATCTGCGAGGTCATTTACATGTACATAGTCACGAATACAGGTCCCATCAGGAGTATTGTAGTCATTACCGTAAATAGAAAGTTGTTTCCGCTGATTAGCTGCTACTTCCATCACAATGGGAAGCAGATTCTGTGGATTGCGCTCAAGACCGCAAATACGCCCCTTTACATCGTACCCTGCAGCATTGAAATATCGCAGTGCTGCAAAACGTAACCCTTTAAGTTTGTCGTACCAGTAAAGAAAGCGCTCAATCTCAAGTTTTGTAAATCCGTAGTAATTTTCGGGTTTTGCGGGATGATTTTCATCCATGGGAACGTACTCAGGTTCACCATAGATTGCAGCAGATGATGAAAAAACAACGTTTTTTACGCTACACTCAACCGCCGCATTTAAAAGATTGATGGTACCACTGATGTTATTGACAGAGTACTTTGATGGATGGGTCATCGATTCGTTGGCAGCTTTGAACGCTGCAAGATGAACAAAAGCATCAAATCCACCCTGCATCACCTGACGAAGCTGCTCGTAATTAAGAATATCTCCATGAACAAAAGTGGCTTCAGGAAAAAGGTTTTCCCTCAAGCCACTTGAAAGATTATCAAAAACGGTTACATCGTCACCTTTGTCAAGCAAAGCCCTGGTTACATGACTTCCAATATATCCTGCTCCACCAACAACAAGTATCTTCATAGTTTCACAACCCTACTTTTTTGCTTTCAGCGCAGCAGATAATGCTGCACCAAACTCTGTTGAGGCAGGTACAGACTTTTCGGGTTTCTGATTCTGTTTTTTTATATACTCTGCAGCTTCGGTTTCATGATCGCGCGCTTCTTTGACACCATGAGACAGGGATATTCGTCGACTTTCAGAATCCACCGACTCAACAAGCACTTTAAGAATCTGACCTTCAGTGAGCTTATCTTTTACATCTGACTTGATATTTGAGAAAACCAGCAGTCCGGTAATACCCTCAGCCAGATCAACAAAATAACCGAACTTACTTTTACGAGCGATAGTTCCGTCATATTCGCAGCCAACGCGGAATTTCTCTCCAATATCTTTCCACGGATCATTTGCCACATCTTTGAGACTAAGCGAAACCGTTTTCTTTTTATCATCAATGAGCAGAACCGTAACATTTACAAGATCTCCGATATTGACCACATCAGATGGATGATGAACCCGTTTGACCCATGACATCTCTGAAACGTGAACAAGCCCTTCAATTCCAGGAGTAAGTTCAACAAATGCTCCAAAATTGGTTATTCGTGTAACCTTCCCCTGCACAGACTGACCGGCTTTAATAACTTCATGAACCGTACTCCAGGGATCGTTGAGAACCTGTTTTATTGAAAGGGATATCTTCGAATTACGCAGCGGCTGTTTCTTTTCAACTTTGAGAACGACGCACTCAACTTCCATCCCGGCCTGAAAAGAATCATTCAGTTTTTCCGCCCTCTCCCAGGAGACCTCAGAAATATGAACAAGGCCCTCCAGACCACCGATGTCAACAAAAAGTCCAAAATCTGCAATTTTACTGATAGTTCCCTTTATAATTTTTTTATCACCAGACAATGCAGCAATACCATCCAATTTCTCTTCAAGACCGGATTCAAGTATCGGGATACGGCTTACAACAATGTTCCGCCCACCTTCACTCACTTTTGTAACAACAAAATCAAGTGTCTTTCCAAGAAACTGGTTAACATCCTCTGTAAACCTAATGTCAATCTGAGAAACCGGACAGAAAGCACGATGTCCCATTATTTTTACATTTAAACCGGCTTTTGCAACACCAGTAATCTTACCCTGCACCGGAGTGCGGCTGTTCATGGTATCAATAAGATCCTGAATTCCGGCACTTTGCGAACCGATACTTCTGCTTAATACCGTTTCCCCGGCATTATCCGAAACAACATACGCAGTTACTTTGTCACCAACATTTACCGACAACTCACCACTTTCATCCTTAAGTTCATTAAGCCCCAAAAGCCCCTCGTTCTTTCCACCGATATCAACAAATGCATATTCTGAGCCAATCCGGGTAACAGTTCCGCTTACTTTGGAACCGACTTTAATATCTGTACGGATTTTTTTATCGTACGCATTAATCATGTTTAAAAGCTCGGCATTCTTATCCTCAGCTTTATTTTCATCAAAGAAGGTATCATCATTCTTATCGTTCATTAAATGAAACTCCCGGAAAAAACAAGTGGTATTCACTGCCTGATTGGTACAGCGATGCAGTAAAATACTTATTGATACTGAAGTTTTCAAAAAAAACAAAGCCCACGATTAAAAAAAATACGCTCCATGTGTGGTATTGTTCACTGAACATTACAATTTGTCCCCGAATTATCACCGAACTGGGGTGCCGCTACTTTTCAAAAACAGTCATAACGTTTTGATTTTCGATGAATTGTGATACTAACAGTGAAGCTTCTTACTGGTAGATTTCATTTTTACCACAACGATTGTTCAATTTCATCCTGATAGCAGATCTGGTAAAAAAACCGGGCTGTATCTCTTAATTTGAACTTTGGTTTTCCATCGTCATCTGATGCGGTTTTTTGGATACTTCAATTTTATTTAGCTATATTTTACAAAACAACAAGACTGCCCCATTTAATGTTCAGAAAGGAACTAAATGAAGAAACTGTTATTTTTAATTGTTGTGTTTTTGTTGAATACCAATTCCACTGCTCAAGCCCCTGTTGCTGCAAAGATTCAGGTTTCCATAACGACATCAGAAGGTGAAATTATCGTTGAACTTGATTCTGCAAGAGCTCCCATAACAGTCAAGAATTTCCTCGATTACGTAAAGGAAGGGTTTTATGAAGGTACAATTTTCCACCGTGTTAAAAAAGGATTATTAATCCAGGGTGGTGGAGTCACCGCCGATATGGCGAGAAAAAAGGCCAAAGCACCAATTAAAAATGAAGCTGATAACCGCGTATCAAACCGTCGGGGAACAATTGCCATGGCCCGTACCAGTAACCCCAACTCCGCAACGAGCCAGTTCTACATCAATATAGTCAGCAATCCCAATTTTGATTTCAAAAACCAGTCGGCCATGGGATGGGGCTACTGCGTTTTCGGGAGAGTAATAAAGGGGATGGAGGTGGCCGAATCTATTGCCCGGATCCCGACTGGTGCCCAGGATGTACCTACCACACCTGTGGTGATTACAAAAGCCACCAGACTCGATACACCAGTTGATCTTGAAAGAAATTGAATGCCATCCCGCGCTGGCATCGCACAGACGCCATGATATGGCGTCTCTGGCCCCACATCGCACATTCACATTATTGCACATTCACATTATTGCATCGTACACAACACATTTTGTATTGCCGCGTGCGGATAGAGACGCCATACCATGGCGTCTCTATCCGGTGCTAATCCCAGAAATCCTTCAGCCTGGTTTTAATATCGATGCGTGCGCCTGTCATCTCTTCGGGGTTGTCAATAACCACTGATGAATCATCGCCGGCGATACACTTCATGGTCGCGCATACATCCTTTTTAAAAAAACGGGAACATTGAGAATAGATGTGACGATCTGAAAATCCCTGCGGACGTGAAAAAAAACGCATCGGCCACAACACATACAGATTTTTCCTTGCACGGGTCATAGCAACATACATTAAACGAAGCTCTTCATCGATACTCTCATCATTGTGCGTAGCCATATCCGAGGGTATACATCCATCAGCAGCATGAATCACATATACTGCGTCCCATTCACAACCCTTTGCAGAATGAATTGTCGAAAGCACCAGATGATCTTCATCTTTTTTTGAAGCACCTGCCAGATCGCTTGTCGATGAGGGTGGATCAAGCATCAATTCAGAGAGAAACTGTGAACGCGTCTGGTATTGCGACGACATCTCAATAATATGTTCTATATCATTTTTACGCGGATCAGCGTTATCATAATTTTCCTGAAGAAGCGGTTGATAAAACCTTCCGACCCGCTCAAGCTGTACGGCACACTCCAGTCCGGAACCATTTCTCAAATCAAGGTGCAATTTCCTTAGGTTGAGCAGTTCAAAATGAACTTTTTTGTCTACCGGTGCAGTTGCCAGTGAGTCAAGTGAAAACTGGTTGTTTGCGAGGTGTTCAAATATCGCAGCTGCCTTTGCAGGTCCCACGCCTTTAAACAACTTGAGAATACGAAACCATGCCGGTTCATCCTTAATATTTTCCACCGTACGCACAAAAGCAATAAAATCCTTGACATGTGCCGCCTCAAGAAACCGTAAACCCCCATACTTTATGAAAGGTATATCCCTTTTCATCAGTGCAATCTCAAGTGTTGCACTGTGAGAAGCTGCTCTGAACAGAACCGCCTGTTCATGAAGAGCAACTCCTTGCTCATAATGCTTAAGCACCCGCCCGATAACTTCATCAGCCTCATGATCCTCATCATTGCATGTAATGAGCTGTGGAAGCTCCCCGCCGTGTTTACTGGTAAAAAGCTGTTTTGAAAACCTGTTTCGAGCTGATGCTATCAGGGTGTTGGTAGTTTCAAGAATCGGAGCATCAGAACGGTAATTCTGCTCCAGCATTATAATACGAGTCTGCGGATACACACTGGGGAAATCAAGCATATTCCTCACTGATGCAGCCCTGAAACTGTAAATGCTCTGTGCATCGTCCCCTACAGCCATAATATTTCTGTTCTGTTGACGCATCAACTTTAATATATCCGCCTGAAGATTATTGAGATCCTGATATTCATCAACCAGAACATGATCAAATTTTTTATCAATTATCGATGCAGCGGTTTTATCCTGAAGCAGATAGAACCAGTATTGAAGCAGATCATCGTAGTCAAGGACGTTTCGTGTCTGCTTCTGAGCGGTATACTCTCTGAAAATTATTTTCAGCTCATCTTTCCATTTCTCACACCATGAAAAATCCCGCTTAAGTATCAGCTCCAGCTCTTCACCGGCATTCATCCTGCGCGTGTAAATTGAAAGCAACGTTGACTTCTTAGGAAAACGGCCTGTTTTTGCAACATCAATTTTCTTTTGTCTTATAACATCAAGCATATCCTCAGCATCTGCAGGATCAATAATTGTGAATTCGGGTTCAAGACCAAGTGATTTCCCGTAGATCCGCAGCAGTCTGTTGGCAACAGAATGAAACGTGCCGCTCCATACCTGATTTGAAATAAAATTTTCGGAACTCAACACTTGAACTGCACGTGAGAGCATCTCTTTTGCAGCACGCCTTGTGAATGTCAGAAGTAGAATCCGCTCGGCTGGTACTCCCCTTGAAATCAGATATGCGACACGGTAAGCAAGAGTTTTCGTCTTTCCACTTCCAGCACCAGCTACAACCAGAACGGGTCCATTTTCTGATGTAACCGCATCCCTCTGTTGTGTATTAAGTTCCTCCAAGAAGCTCTTAGTGCTCATAATTAGTCCTGAACGAAACAAGTCTCAGTAAAAAATCTACTCCAATATAGGTTAAGGAAAACAGGATGTCCATATGTGAACTATGATGAAACAGCATTTGATACCCGGTTGCATTTCGGGCTCATGAAGTGTACAATTTACATACCTGTTTTAGAAATCGAGGTTTCAAATTTCCCAGTCCCGGAGATTTTTATGATTTTTGAGTATGTTCTGCCGTTAATAGTGTGTTTTAGTGCTCCGCAAACCGCCACAACCGAAAGCGGAGAAAAGGTTTTACTTTACGATAATGGCACCTGGCGCAAAGTCACTAAAGATGACAGGGGTACTTCACCGGTTTCAAGCACCGATAACCTCACCCCGGATACAGCAACAGCTGAAAAAAGTAGAATTACCCTCGTTGACATCATTAAAAACAGTGAAGAGGACGATTTCCGGAAAGTACGCTGGGGGATGAGCATATCAGATGTTAAGACCAGGGAATCAGCAAAATTGCTTAAAGAGAACCTGAATCAGCTTGAATATGAAGCTGATTTTCTGGGCTACACATGTAAAGTTGTCTACTACTTCATTACATCCAGGCTGCAGAGGGCTGAACTGCTGATCAGCCAGGATCATACCGATCCGGCACGATATTATAAAGATTATGAAAATTTGATACGATATCTTAATCCCATTTACGGAACCCCACTAAGCGATGTCAGAAACTGGAAAAATGAGATGTATAAAAACGACCGTTCACGATGGGGATTTGCAATCAGCATCGGGTTTCTTACCTGCAAAACAGTCTGGAATAATAAGCGAAGCCAGGTATCACTTAACATCTCCGGCGGCAATCATAAAATAAAAACTAATCTGGAATATATTTCCGTAGAATAGTCTTATTAACTAGTACAATGCACAGGTTTTCATTTCATTTCGGAATCGGTATCGAAAGCACAGTAATTGAGGATCGATCCCGATTCCGATACCGACAGCGTCCCCCAATAACTCTGCTACCGAAAAAAAGTGCTGATAATTGTGAGGCCATTACTATTCTGTTGAAAAGTCAGGCGATATGTACATTACTGACACACCAATAACAGGGACTCTTTCTGCACTGACTATTCCGTGCAATTATCCGACACCATCATTTCGCGTTCAAAATTTTATACACAAAACGGCGCTTCTTCTCCCGGGCGTCCTGTACATCCAGTACTATGACCGCCGTTCGCCTGACTCTGTCGGAGGAAATTGTAACAAAACTGTTTCCAGTTAAGTTTGTACGAAAAAGAACTTTTCCCCGCAGGTCGATCATCGATGCAGACCCATTGTATCCATCAGGAAGCTCTATAGCAAAAGAACCGGCTCTACGAAAGTAAACTGACGGCTGCATCACACCATCGGATTTATGATGAGGTTTCCTGACCCCTGAAAAAGATGTCTTCTGCAGCGCTTCACAGCCACCACACAGGAAAACAAACGGTGCATTCCAGTTGATCGCTACTTCATTGGATGCGTAACTCTCTGCCTGATCGACATACGACATAGCCACTTTCACCCCTTTTGGAAACGGGTATTCCGGACACCCGTTCCATTCTTCACATGAAGGAAATTCATTCTGCTGAGCATTAGGCCCTCCACAGAGAAAACCTGGAACGGGTTCAATTACACCATCAGCAACAGATGGCCTGTGATGAATATTCATCACAGGTCTGTCCCCCGCACCAGTTACAAAACAGTACGCATTGGGGTTCCTGCCAAGAAGATAATCAAGCACACCAATTGCAGCATCTTTATACACACTCTTTCCATTTACCATAAAACCAATCAGTAGTAACATCCCCTGATTGGCCGCTACTGCGTTACTTCCCCAGTAAAACTCTTTTTTGGCCATTGTGACCCGGTAAGGATTTGTTTGATAACGTTGAGCATATCGATTGGCAAGTGTATCAATGATGGTAACTATTGAATCTATTTTAACAACATCTGTGAGATTATTTCTTTCAATCAACAAAGAATAGTTACCCAGTGTCGCGACATCAGGCCATCCCGGCAGATCGAACGTTCCTTCCTTGTAAATATCTTTTCCGATGGTATAAAAGCTGTCCTCTCTGGTTGAAATGAACAACTCTGTCCCGGCCCAGTAGAACTCATCACCAAGCTTTTCGTTACCATATTGTCCTGTATTGACATCCTGCGGATTAACAAATGTCTCACCCGGATTCTGACGTGCCCATGCCCATGCCCTGCGCGATGCCTGTAAACAACTATCTGCAAGCCCGGGGAGCTTCGATTCAAACGTTCTCAGTATTCTTGATGCCTGGGCCGTAACAGCTGCAAAATCCAGTGTAGCAGCCGTACTTTTCCTGAAAACATACCGTGTTGCTCTATCCTGAGCTGGCATTACATCACCGCTGAACTGAAGCGTCGTCAATTTGTGGTACACTCCTCCATCAGCATCCTGCATAGTAAGCATCCAACGGAGATTCCAGATGATCTCATCAAGAAGATCCGGAATGCTATTGGAGGATTCGGGAATATTGAGCGTAAGAGTGTCATAAAAATCCTTAAAAACTGTATACGCCAGGAGTAATGTATAAGTGGAAATCCCTGAATTGACTATATATTTACCATAATCTCCGGCATCATACCAGCCTCCAGGGGAGGAAAAAGAGCTTCCGGAGGGCCTGCTCTTTGATGCTGCAGAACTGTGCACTTTTACCTGTGTATCTCTATGCCCTGCAGTACGAGACCATTTCCCTGCATAAGCACTCTCCAGATCTATCGATGCACGATTAAAATAGTACGCCTTTATTGCCGATTTCAGAACTCCATTGTGAATATTATCTCCAATTTGAAATGGTGATGAGTCGGTATGCCCCTTAATTTTGATCCTGTAACTACCCGGTTTCTCAAAACTGGAAAAATCTGCTACCTGTGTTGACTCTTCTGATGCATCCCAGGTCCCGCCCGAAACACAGCCTCCCGTATAAACAATTGAATTTGTCTGCGCATCTGCAATTGAAAAAGAATCGGATTGCGGGCCGACTGCAATTGCAATCTTTTTGTCATCGGGATAATATCCGATCTGATTGAGGTGAATATCTCCTGATGATGAACAAACTGTGATTAATAACGTTAGAGAGACCTTAAGGAAATCTTGTTGCAGCAAACTCATTCTTACACTCACTTTCCACAAAAAAAATCAGATAGGATTAAAGTACATAAAAACGCTACCCGGCAATACCTTCTCAGTGTTACTTAAAAAGGTTAAACATTTAATTCTTTTAGAATCCTTTTGTAACAACCAATTGCTTACAATTACGAATACATCGATAAGGTAACGGCCGGATAATACTTGCAGCTCAGAGTTCATGATACTATTTTACCAGATAAATCGCTTGTTTTCTATTAAATTGCGATAGCATAGGTTGAGATGAAAGATTCTGAAATATGTCCATTGGTCACAGGTGACGGCAGAATGATTGGAAAAGCAGTTCCGGTCAGGTGCACTCGTGACGAGTGTTTAGTTTTAATCAACTACAAATTAAACACGGTTTAGCACTCCTGATTTCGAGCTGCATTACAGGACAGATAATTGCAGGAAATGGTGATACCTGCGCCTGATAAGCTCAGGTTGAAACAGTCGTTTTAAATTAGTAACTCATTAAAATCCCAACTGATTCTGGTAAAAGATGAAATTATCTATCCCATTACGCCTACTTCGAACTATGTTACTTCTTTTCAGCATAGAAACTGCAGCAGTAGTTCCAGTTGAGGCTTTGAAAATTTTTCCAATAGAGTGGAATGGCACTGATGCTATCAGGGCCGCAAATTACGAGCAGGCCCTTCAGATACTGAAGCAGGACTCTCTTGATGTTGATACCGCCTTTTATTTTTTAAAACTGGGGCTAATCCATGCACGCTTGAACAACCGTTCGACGGCGCTTCCCTATCTCAAACTCGCCGCACAGCAATCTTCACTGCTGGCTCCACTGGCATTTTATGTTATAGGCGACCTGGAATCTTCAAGCAACCAACTGACAAACGCAACAGATGCTTATCTAAATGCCCTTCCCGATGGATCACCTTCAAAGTATCAACTATCTATATTCGAGAAACTCAGGCAATTGTATGATACCGACTCTTCAGTTTTTAGAAGAGATTCCCGGAGTACTGCCTTTTTTACATGGCTTCAAAATACACAGCCATCACAGATGCCCAGTACCACCGCTTCAATTATTGACTCTATAATCAGCACCGGATCCTGGAAAACTCTCGACACACTCTTTGATACCATCAGATTCAAGGCTGGAAGCCTCTGTAGAGCTATCGAGAATATTATTGACAATGTTCCGTTGGATTCTTTACGTTTATCCGCAATCTTTACAATAGCTCAGGAAGCTTCAGCATGTGGAAAATTTGATATAGCTGAGCGGTTGCTTCAAAAAGTTATTAAAAACGGCAGTAAAACGCTTGCATCCAGAGCACTGAATTTCAATGCAAAAATGGCCTATTCCCGTAGTCGTTTTGATGAAGCAGCACGACTGTTTAAGCAGTACTACACCCGTTATGGTCCTGATTCCGAAGTCATAATGAATATTGCACGTTGTTACAGGAAAAAACACAATTCTTTCGAGTCATCACGCTGGTATAATAAGCACATACAGCATTTCCCGAAGCACAGTAAAACCCAGGAAATACTGTGGCTCAAGGCATGGCAGAGAGAATTAAAAGGTAAATTCAGTGCTGCCGCTAATTTTTACAAAAAAATCTACACGCAATTTAAATCGGGCAGCAGACGTGAGGAATCCTACTTACGACATGCCTTGTGCTACTACCGGATGGAAAAATATGATTCAACGATTATCATTCTCACATCGTTTATTAAAAAATTCCCATCCTCATCATTTTATCCGGCAGCAGCTTTCTGGAAAGGCAAAGCTTATCTTGCAAAAGATAATGATGCCTCAGCACTGAAATATTTTAAAGAAGTCTCAGACTACGACCCTTTTGACTATTATGCATTCCGTTCACGATCCTACCTGTCATCACTTGATAAGAAAAATTATTCACCGGATCTTGACTCAACAACAAGTATGGATTTTGCTCTCAACTGGATTGATTCAATCAGCATCAAGCAGCGTACAACGTTTTCTAAAACCGACAGCCTCAATTACCAGCGAGCCATGATTTGCGCATCACTGGGTTTTCACAATCTCGCTGAATACTACTTTGGTGCAATAGCGCTGAATATTCAGGATCTTTTTTCCCAGTTCAAAATAGGGCTATTCTACTCAGCCTGTGGAGCAAGTGCACCGGCATTTAGAATTATGAGGCGACTTGCCTGGAGAATCCCTCTTGAGAATCGAAGAACCGCGCCGGTCGGAGTATACATGCTGCTTTACCCTGCATTCTATTCAGATATTATAACAGACAGGGCAAAACAGGAAGATATCAATCCAAACCTGGTTAGTGCAGTCATGCGCCAGGAGAGCATTTTTGACCCCGTTATAGTCTCGCCGGCCGGAGCTATAGGGTTAATGCAGATCATGCCATACACCGCAGTAGAGCTTGCTGATGATTTAAAAATTCCTTATGTTGTGGATTCCCTTTATAACCCCTCATACAATATCAAACTTGGTACTTTTTATCTCAAACAGCTGCTCGACAAGTTTAAAAACAACTATGTACTTGCTCTTTGCAGCTACAATGCGGGCCCCCATAATGCAAAAAAATGGTATGACAGAAATAAAAAAGAAGAATATGATCTTTTTGTAGAAGATATCGAGTTCACCGAAACCCGGGGATATGTAAAAAAGGTGATGGGTAATTACTGGTCTTACCAGGAATTATGCCGTTTTCCAGGATATAAACAAAACTATTATTCCACACAAATGAATTTCTAATATCAGTTTTATATATAAGTTTTTTTTATCTTCAATTTGTTTGCCCCTGACCGTTGAACCCACTTATTTTTAAATAGCACTTAATTTTAATGTGATAGCTTGTTATCAGGTATTTTCCTGAAGCTATTTACCTATTTTGAATTCCAGGGGAGGAAAGCATGGTAAAACGTTTAATTACATTGTCTCTCGTTTGTGCTGCTGTTGCCATTTATGCTCAGGACGAAGATGAGGATAAAGATATTAAAGCAGAAGAGATCGTCTATGAAAAACCTACAGAATGGAGAATTTTTTCAGCCGGTGCACCGGTTACTGCATTTACTATAAGCAAAGACATCCTCTGGTATGCAACCGCAGAAGCGCTCTTCTCCTCAAGCACAAAACAGAAAGACATTCAGAAATTCCCAACTCTGGGTAAAATTCCGGGAACTGGAATAGTATCCGTTGCTACTGATGCACATGGGAAAATCTGGGTTGCCGGTCCTGGTGGCATCGCGGTCAAAAGTGGAACACAGTTTACCAATTATACATCTGAAAATGGTCTTCCCGATAATGATGTCAGAGATCTTATGATCGCACCTGATGGGAAAGTCTGGATTGCAACTGCTAAAGGTGCTGCCTCATTTGATGGTAGTTCCTGGAAAACATATACTGCAGCAGACGGACTCTCCAGTGACAATACAAAAGCTGTCGCAGCTGATTCCAAAGGTGGAATATGGGTTGGTACAGGCAAGGGAGTTTCAGTACTTAACGGCTCAACCTGGACAGTCTGGAATATGAAAAAAGGGATGAGCTGGAATGATGTAAAAGCGCTTGCATGGGACAAAAGACAAAAAACAATGTGGGCTGCTGTCGGAGAAAAAGATGTTAATGCCTTTACCGATGGAAAATGGAAAGTATATATGGACATCGCTACGGATATCACATCCATCATGGTTGATACCCAAAGCCGCATCTGGGTTGGCCATGCTGCAGGTGTCATCAAATTTAATGGTGATGAATGGATTACAGATTCCAAAAAACATGGTATCCCTGCAGCTTCAGTTCAGAAGATGTACCGTGATGGAAGCGGTAATCTCTGGTATGCGACTGATAATGGTGTCCTTCGACTCTCAAACCCATACCCATACTGAATATCGTATCAGGCATAGCAATTGCTTAATAAAGATAACACGTAAATTTATTGCTGAATTTTAAACAGGTTATGGTTAATTATGAGAAAAATTAAGATTGCAGTTGTCGGAATTGGCAACTGTGCCAGTTCTCTTTTGCAAGGGATTCAATTTTACAAAAACAGGGACCCAGAGGATATTGTAGGGTTGATGCACTGGGATATTGATGGATACTTACCTTCAGATATTGAGGTTGTTGCAGCATTCGATATCGATAAAAGGAAAGTGGGTAAAGATGTACATGAAGCTATCTTTGCCAGGCCAAACTGTACAAAAGTCTTCTGTCCGGATATGCCTCCGGCAAATGTTAAAGTATCCATGGGATCTATTCTTGATGGAATCTCGGAACATATGAAAAACTATGAAGATGATTATACTTTTTTAAAAAGTGACCTTCCGGAATCTTCGTCTGATGATATAGTAAAAACGCTTAAAGGAACTGGTACAGAAATTCTGTTGAATTATCTACCAGTCGGATCCGAAAAAGCGGCGAAGTTCTATGCACAGTGCGCACTTGATGCAGGTGTTGCCCTTGTCAATAATATTCCGGTTTTTATCGCTAGCAATCCTGAATGGGCAGATAAGTTCAAAGAAAAAAAACTTCCACTTATCGGAGATGATATCAAGGCTCAGCTTGGTGCTACTATAACACACCGAACCTTGACAGATCTATTTAAAAAACGTGGTGTTAAACTCGAAAGAACCTATCAGCTCAATACTGGTGGAAATACCGATTTTTTAAATATGCTTAACAGAGACAGGCTCAGTTCTAAAAAAGTCTCCAAAACAGAAGCTGTTCAATCAGTCACTGCACAGCGCTTAAAAAATAGAGATATTCATGTTGGCCCTTCTGATTATGTACCCTGGCAAGATGATCAGAAAATCTGTTTTATTCGAATGGAAGGTAAACTGTTCGGGGATGTCCCCATGAATATTGAACTACGTCTCTCCGTAGAAGATTCACCTAACAGTGCTGGGGTCGCTATTGATGCTATTCGATGCTGTAAACTCGCTCTGAACGCCGGAATCGGTGGAATCCTTCACTCTCCTTCATCGTATTTCTGTAAGCATCCTCCACGGCAGGTCAGTGATGATGAAGCATTCAGAGATGTCGAGATATTTATTAGAGAATACAGCACTGCCGGTATTACTGCTTAAGCCTTAAAAACAGCAGTAGATTGACGCGAATAACGCGTCCCGGGCTCGTGATCTTTTCACCAGCCGATAACATCTTCAAGGGTGTTGTTGGCCGCCAGGGCGGTTATTCAGCTAAGATAGGATTTCCAGTACTTCGATACTGGTACTTTGATTGTAGCCTTTTGCATGGTCAAGTCTTTCCACATTTAAATGGAAATATGTATAATCAACAGTGCGGCAGCACTGAATACCTATCCTTAAAATATGGAATGACAATATCTTTCAACTGAATAGGTCCCGAGTTCCATTCGGGATCATCACCGGTCGCCGAATTCAGGTTAAATATTCTTCTTTTTACCAATAAAAAATCCCCGATTATACAATCGGGGATTTTTTTAACTCGTTACTAAAGCAGACTTATCTACCAGGTCATAGGTGATGTACACCCATCTCTGATGAATAAGTTTGGTATAAAAGTGTCAGTTTGCTGCAGCCGTTGCATCAGTTTGAGATGTGCTCACATCATCATCAAACGATTCGATCTTTCTTCCCTGCCTGAGAGCTTCAGCGCGCAACTCTTCAACACTTGACATAGGTTCATCAAGGTGTAAGACCATAAATTCGGCATCATCAGCCAACTCGCAATCTCGTGCGTTTTTAAGAATCCATTTGTAGTTTCGTTCCGCTTTTTCTGGCTTGTTAAGATGCTCGTCATAGATAAAACCTATCATAAAAAATGTATTACATCGTTTATCGTCATCATTTGTAAGCAGAAGGTACTTTCGATAATTCGAGATAGCTTGTATGTAAGACTGTTTTTCAGTTTGCAGTTTAGCCAGTTCCACCAGGGCGTTCCAACCTTCCTTACAGAAGAGGAAATTTTGAGAAAGAGTCTGGTAGACACTCTGAGCCTGATCAACAGCACCAGTATCTCTTAACGAGTCCGCTTTACGAAGAAGCGCCACAGGATCCTGATCCCGTTCATCCCGAAAATCCGACTGAAGAAATGACACCTTTGCATTTGTCCTTAGCGAATACATCATGCTGTCATAAAATATTGACTTTCTGACCCTTTGAAATTCATTGACTTTAACCGCAATATCATCAGACGACAGGCTTTCCGTCGCAGAATAAGCATCATCATAAGCGGCAAAAGTAACCATTGAAGTATCAACCGGAAAATCTTTTGGCAGTATTTTGCTATACTCTGTTTCCATATAGGTGTCTGCAACGCAGATTTTCAATGCCCAGTCCATAACATTACGGAAGAATGGTTCACTGGTTATACCGGCGACTTCTGCTTGTTTTGAAAACAGCTTCCACTTTAACAACCACTCAACAAGCTCTCTATTTCCATCCGCTTCCATATACGGTTTTCTTCTTCCTTCAGGAATCCAGGACAGAATGACGTCAAAATCCTGGGGAGTAATTGCTTTGCCATCACCGTAAATCTCTGAAAGTGAATCTGGAAAAGGTTTTCCATACTCCTTTTCGAAGTAATATTTCATAAAATATTCAGGAATCCGGGTTCGGATGCTATAAATCCATTCGTTCTTTATTGTAATGGTATCGTCAGGTGCCTGAGCAAAACGTGCACGGAACGCTGAATCCGGTGGGAATTTAGCATAAAACATATCATCGACTATTTTGTTTTGCACCTCCTCAAACGGCATCACATATGAGGAATCCCTTCCCGTTGTGTCAACTTTCACAGTTGTACGGAATTTCTCAAGGTTCTGATTATAGTGCGTCTTGAGCTCCAGTTCAGTAAAACCAAGTGTTTTTGGAAGATGCTCAATAAGATACATCTGCGCTGGAAAAAATCTCTTTTTCCACTCCCAGTCCTTACTATTCATGACTTTTGATTTCATATTAGATGCTTTGGAACTGAGAACTTCAACTTCAATCATTCTGGTGATTTCCGAAAAATTCTCCGGAAAATAGCCAGACAATGCGGACGGATAAAAGCGCATAGCCTTTTTGTAACTTTCGTGATCATCCTTTGTTAAGGTTTTTGAGCCGATTTTCAACAACGGATCAGATACTTTTTTTTGATTTGAACAACCGCTTGCGAGTAACGCAGCAACAGCCAGCAGAATCAATCGTTTCATTAAACAAAACCTCAGTATGTTAAGGGGAGTTAATAGTTTTTTACTTTTAATCAACAGCAGCTACAGCCTCATCAAGATCATCATAAATTTCCAGGAGAGATGCTGCACCGATAATCTCTATTATTTCATAGACATTTTCATTAATATTTGCGATTTTAAAACAACCGCCTTTTTCTTTTGCTGATTTGGAAAAATGCAGCAGAATTCCAAGACCGGTACTATTTACATAACGTAATTGTTTGAAATCTACAACAAGTTTTACGACACCATCGTTAAAAAGATTGATAACCTTCTCCAGCACTGTTTCCACATTAGTAGCATCAAGATCACCAATGAAATGGATCAACTTTGCATTCTCCCGGCCACGAATCTCTTCATAAATTAATTCAATTTGAGACTCCATATCAATCTATTCCTCTCTGACCTTTTTAACGTGCACAACAGTACCCTGTTCAGAAATATTAAAGGTTAATTCATCAGTAAGCATCTTGATCAACATCAATCCTCTGCCCCGTCTTTCATCATTCTGAATTTCCAGATGCTCTTCGGGTTTAAGGTGTGTTTTTAAAGAGAATATCTTTTCTGGATCACTGATATTGGTAACATCGATCTCAATTTTATCAGGATCAATATCCACTTTAATTCCGATATTCAAATTCGAATCGTTTAAACCATGCTCTATCGCATTATTACAGATTTCATCAACAATCGTTTCGATTCTGAACGAGTCCCTGTTCCCATAACCTTTCTGACGAGCTACCCTGCTGATTAACTGCCGGACAGCCGGAACCATTTTAAGGTTTGATGGGAATGTCAGCTCTACCTGCTCTGACTTTTTCCCGGTTTCCCATTTATACGCATTTATTGCAGAACGAACATCATTAAAGATTTTGAATATCTTTGATGCTCCCATTAAATTCAACTTTGTTCGAATCTCAAGGATTACGCCAGCAAGAACCAGATCCCCACCTAATTCAATCAGTCGCTTTCGTGCCCCCATAAGTTCACCGAGGGCAGCTGATGATATTAGATTTACAGAACCCATATCTGCAACTGCAAATACGCTGTCCCCCATCTGCACACGAGTAAATATTTTTTCTATTGCACCGATTGTTTCAGATTCCAGTGAGCCCTGAAAACGAACAATCACAACTCCCGGAATCGAGGAGAGCTCTTCAATGTCTATCTTAAACGTACTCGACATATAATATCCTGATTATAATTTCATTCAGATGCTGAATTTTCACGTTTTCTGACAACATGAACCGATGTAAGATTTTCTTTGTCAATTTTTACATCCAGTTTTTCTGAAAGCATTCTAACGATTTCCAGCCCCATCCCCTGGTGAGGCATCATACCGGAGTCGCTACCTGATACGGGACTGTCCAGAGAGGACCTGAGTTTATCAACGTTTTCTTTCAACCCGCCCTGGTCTTTTATGGTAAACTCTATACGATCATTAAAAAAAGTACACTCAAGCTCAACACGAGCATCCTCTGCGCGACAACCAAAGTTAACTGCATTATTACAAAGTTCATCTACGATTATTTCTGAACGATATGCAAACTTTGGTGAAAAACTGGATATCTGGAGGAGTTCAGAGATATACTTTCGAACAGCAGGAATATACTCGAGGTTACCAGGAAAACAAAGCTTAATGTGATAAGGAAAAGAGATATCCATTATTGGAATAAAACCTTTCTGTTTGATAAATCAACAGCTCTATTCATCACCATGAAGAATATATGCTTCATCAGCACTGTTGATTACCCCTTTTTTCAGTAGCTGTTCCACAAGTCTCGAAGTGATTGAAAGAAGTGTTGTGAATGTAGGAGCATCATTGAGACCTTTTATCTGATCATTCGCCTGAGCATCTTTTTCAGAACCTCCCCGTAATGTATCGAGGATACACTCCATGACGAACATTATTTCACCGTAAGTCAGATTACCCTTACGATAATCAGAAAACTCCTGTATTGCTCCAAGAATCAAATCATTAAGTTTATTAAACTCTTTGGAATCATCAAAAACATTTCTGTATGAACCAATTTCCGCCATAATACCCTCCGAATAATCAGAGATCAATATTAGTAAATAAATATATAATATAGTATATCATCGAAACTATTGCTGTAAATGCTAATTTAAAAAAAGATCACAGCAAGCATTATTTGCAACAGGCCAATCTGTAATAACCCCTATTACGAACCGTTCCCGTAATTGTTGCAATAAAACGCTCAAGGCTTTCTCATTTTTCACTTTCTTCCTCCTTTTTTTCCGCCGGTTTGTTTTCTTCATTTACTTCGCGTGCTTTTACACTGGGAACAGTAAAAACATCATAGATTGAAGGTACTTTGTTTTCCTCAACATTTTCCGGAACGGTTGTTTTTTCTCCAACATTCTTCTGAACCAGCGCATTAATCATCGCCGTCGTTTTGGTCACAGCTTCATCGATGCATTTCTGCAGAACTTCCTGCCTTTTAATTGCATCAACATGGGAACTCTTTTTTTGATCTGCAAAAAGACTGTACTTCCCTGGCTCTTCTACATCAGCGAATATAACACCGGAATAGGAATAATTTTTTGTGTCAAGGCTATAGACCGTCAGATTTATTTCCAGAACGCCTTTTACTGCGGTTTTTAAAAAATTTTTCCGGACAGTGGTGACATCACATCTTTTAACTGTCCCCCAAACGAAAAGGGTTGTATCTGTAGCAAACGATTCAATTGATTCAACCAGTTCTCTTGAAACTACCGGATAATAGTTGAATTTTATCATTCGTGCATACCGTTGCGATACAATACAATCAGCAAGATAGAGTGATGACTGCGTTGATAACCTTTTTCTCAACTGCAGTTCAAACGTATTTTCGATTGCCGGCGCACCATCACCGGTAATTCCAATGAATACGACTTCCTGGACTCCAGCATCAACAGTAGAGTGTAATACTACTATCAAAAATGCAATCGTGAGCCTCTTCATAAATGAGTTGCCCTCATCTCACTGTTTGCGCGGTATATCCAGCTTAATATTTCTGCAACCGCAGTATATAATTCTGATGGTATTTCTCTGTCAATATCTACCTGCGCCAGTAACTCCAGAAGATCATGGTCCTGATAAACAGGAATGTTATTCTGACGAGCTGTTTCTAAAATTCGCTGCGCTACATGGCCCTCACCTTTTGCAACCACCCGAGGTGCCCGGTCCTCATGTTCCCTGTACCTGAGAGCAACCGCCTTTTCTCTACTCTCTTTTTTTTTCATTTCAAGCCTTTATATCAAATTTAGTACTGCGGTCTTCCGGCATCTCAGCAGCCCTGTTTACATCAGAATCCGTCCGTGTTTTTAAATGGATACTTACAAAGTGTATATTATTCTCCTGTAAACTTCTTCTGATATTTTCCTGATTTCCCTTAAACCAGGAAGCCGCCTCCTTTTGCTCAAACTCCATTGTTATCGAAAGATTTTTCCCCTTTTCATAGTCAAGCACCGCATGGATTCCTCCCAGACGTGATGGTACAGTATCAAGGTATATGGAAAAGTGTTTCTGCGCATTTGTCCCATCTTTTTTCCGGGCTTCTTTTTTTATAATCTGAAGTGTTACATCAGTCCACTCATTACCAATTTTAACAGGCAACTCAAGTATCTGTGATGAACCTTCCGGCGTTGCTACCTGCCTGGCCAGCAGCTGGAGAGATTCTATCCTGTTAATCAATTGTTCCACGACTTTACGGGGTATACTACTTCCGCCATCAGCCGCAGTTGCATCTCCAGACGCTGTTTTTTCAGAAAAAAATTCAGATTCCAATATTTCTTGTACATCTGCCGGGTCCTTAACCGCACTATTATTCCTGTCTGCAAAAACCTGGCTTAAGAAAGCTTTAAATTCAACCACTACATCTTCAAGTTGAGTATTTAGAGAATGTAAAGCGGGTGTCGTACTGCATATATACTTTAACATCGGCAGCACAGAAGAAACATCTTTTAGCAATTGCAACCAGGCGGATTCTGTAGAATTACCGGGTTGAACCAGAGTTTCAATTGAATTCGCAAGTATCGGTAACCGTTCCCGCATTTCAGAAGAAGTTCCGGAGAATAGTGCTTTATCACCCAAACTGTCAGAAATAATGATTACCTGATCGATAACATCCCCTATCCTTAAAAGATTTTTTAACAGGAATTCATTCTGTGGAAAATCACCATTTCTTAAACGGGAACCATCCTGACTCAGTAAGGTCTGGGATGTCCCCAGACTCCCTTTGATAGCAACAGCACCAACCGTATCATTGTTATTTTTCTGTAACTCAGATGAAGGCAGGCTCTGTTCCGTTGAGTGTGTATCGTCCAGAAGACGATACAGCTCTGTTTTTAGGGATCCCAAAGAAACTACACCTTTACTTAATTTATTCTCAAATGTAAGACCAATGCCATCAATGGCATTTTCAATGAGAGAGATGGGGGTTTTACCTGTCCCTGGAATAATCCCGATATCGTTGAGACTCATCCCCTGCAGTACACCATGTTTTTCTCTTATTTCTAGCACCCCACGGAAAAGCTCCGTACTCCTGACTGGCAGCAGTAAAGTAAGGTTCTCTGAATAATCTCCCAGATCCTTAATTGTCTGCAACCATTGAAGCCGCGCCTGGGAACTGATCCTATCAGACATGACAGGTGAATCCGACGCTACTGACATATGTCCTGACAAAAGATGCAACATTTTTTTATCGATTCCATTATTAGTACTAATAAAATCCATAAACGTTTCAACTGGAATCTGCCTGAGAATATCGCTTGACACCGATGTAATCATTGAAACTAACTCGTTTTTCAAAGCCGCAGTTGAAACCTGAAACACGCCCGGAAATTTGTCCCCCGATTCGGCAATTCGCAACCATATACAGCCATCTCTGGCAAACTGTTCTCTCAAAAAAATTTCCCATCCGCCATTTTCTGGATTTCCAAGAAACTCTTTAACAGAAGAAACGTCCTGGAACCGATAGATCCCCTCACTTATCATTAATTCCGGAAATGTAACAAGACGTCTCATATTTGTAAGTAAGGGAGTCTTATTTGATGTATCGGTACCAAGTTCAGCAATAAGCGAACGTAACTGTTTTACCATTTCAGGCACATTCAGTTGTTCATTTTTAATGATCATCCCGATTATTATATCCAGCTGTTCCTGCTGGTTTTCATTAATTGTGCCCTTTATACCGACAGCTATCTGTTTAAGAAAATCAGCCGGAAGAGACGAAAGCTCTTCTCCTGAATTGATCCCGGTTAAGAATGATTTCAATGTTTTTATTAACAGATCCGCATCAGGATTATCCTGAAGAATCAGTTCATCCTTTGGCAGTATATTTACTGTGAACCCTGCCACCCGTTCCGTTTTTTTACTTAGATAAACCACCTCACCGGCAATTTCAAAATCAACCTCATCCCCATCACTGAAAGTATGTCCCGGCACCTTAACCATATAGTTAGCATTATCAGTTTCCAGCATAACAGTGTCAGTGTGAGGCGTAACCACAACTTTACCGCTTCCCTGAAAACGAAGCGTCCGCACCCCGGATGGTATCATCACTGGTTGAGTTATTGAATTGCGAATCATACTCATGATTGTACATTGAAATATCATTGTATGTCTATAACCCTGAACGCGATTGTAACTGAGACGAACACTGTTTTTATAAAATTTAAACGTAATAAATATTCTGTTTAAGAACTGAAAAGTCGTTTTCACCCTCAGCAGGCCGTAGAATTAATTGTAGGAAAATGAAGATTCCCCGAAAATTAGCAGAACTCATGTTTCCAATAGCTATATTTATTACTACCCCAATCCTGAGTGAATAACGGTTCTTTTACAGTATGTTCAAAGTTCAGTACCCGGATTTTTTCGTGTATTGTATTGATAATATTCGAAATACACATACGTTAGTCACATATGAGGTTTTTTTTCAAGCAATTCTCTGAATTGTATGATCAGATAATTGAGGTTAAAATGAGATGTTCTAATTGTAATCTTGAGGTTTCATCACTGGTACCGGTTATCCGGAACGGTGAATATAAACCTTTATGTATAGATTGTTTTTTCTGTAATGACCTGAATACCAACGTTATAGACATTGTCAACGAATTGCTTATTTCAGATAAAAATGAAATGAACAGTTCTTCGCTTTCAGATAATGACGAAGGCAGCATTAATGTCGATGAGAATTCACTTTCTGAAGTGGACGATGAAAATTTTCAGCCAACTTCTGACACTTCGATTAAATTATCAGATATGATTACACCTCAAATGTCAGAAAAGATAAAAAAAATGGAACCGATATCAAGAAAAATCAGTGAAAAAGATCGTCTGCTGCTTGCTCTATCAGAAGCGATCAGAAACGAACAGTATGAAAATGCAGGTCTCTTACGCGACAAAATTCAGAGGTTGAACGAGCAGCAAATTAAACGATCGGAAAACCGTTCTACAGAGTCCTGATATCATAGCGGCATTAATTTGAGAGCTCATCAGGAGCCAGTTCAAGTATATTTTCAGAGTATGGCTTTAATCGGTTCACCCATCTACAATATTGACAACACTTTAAAAATAAGGTAACTTTCTTTATTACAGCCCGGGAGGAAATTTTTGTCTTCAATTCCTGTTGTTTCCATTGTCGGCAGACCAAATGTCGGCAAATCGAGTCTTTTCAATCGAATTATAGGAAAACGTATTGCGATCGTTGATGATCTTGCTGGTGTTACCCGGGACAGGAACTATTTTAAAGCGGATTGGAATGATTGTCCTTTCATGCTCGTAGACACGGGCGGTCTGGTTCCAACACTGCACGACATACTTCCCGAAAGAATACATGAGCAGGTTGAAATTGCCACAAAAGAGTCATCTGTTATCCTTTTCCTGGTTGAAGCACATACCGGCCCGACTGATCTGGATCTTATGGTCGCAAAGCAGCTCAGGCGCTCTTTTCAGAACCGTGTACTTCTGATCGTAAATAAATCCGAATCTGCAGATTCAGTTTTTGAACTTGACTCCTACAGATCTTTAGGTATAGGTGACCCATTTCCGGTTTCTGCATTACACGGCTCCGGAATTGCAGACCTTCTCGATGAGATTGTTATACGGTTACGTTCTCTGAGTCAAAATGAGCTTGTCCTTACAGAAGAAAAAGACAATGCGCTTAAACTTGCGGTAGTCGGACGTCCCAACGCCGGAAAAAGTTCACTCGTAAATAAAATGCTTGGCACCAACCGTATGATTGTTGATTCATTGCCTGGCACAACCCGTGATTCTATCGATTCAGAAGTGGTTTTCAATGATTCCCGGGTCATTCTTATCGATACTGCAGGTATACGAAAACGGGCCCGTGTTAAAGATGATGTCGAGTATTATTCGAATCTTCGTGCCATGAAGAGCGTTGAGCGGTGTGATGTCTGTATTCTGATGATCGATGTCACTGAAGGTATTGGCGTTCAGGATCTTCGTATTTTACGAAGTATTTCACAGTTGCGAAAAGGTGTCCTGCTTGTGTGGAATAAATGGGATATCATGGAAAAAGATCACCGGACATTTGATCAACTCGTTGCGGAAACCAGGCATCAGTATATGGAACTTAAGCCCGTGCCAATGATTTCTGTTTCAGCTCTTACAGGCCAGAGAGTGCAGGCGATAATCTCCCTTGCAATGGAGATTAAGCAGAGAATGGAAAAAAAGATACCGGGAGCTGAATTTGAAAATACGGTGTTTGAATGGGTTCGCTCACACCCTCATCCTGCAATTCCCGAAAACCCTGTACGATTTCTCGGTGCCCGTCAGGTCCCTGCACCATTTCCGCTTTTTAAATTTTTTGTAACGAATCATAAAGATATCGCTCCTTCATACGAGCGCTATCTTACCAATAAAATTTATGATACATGGGGCTTTGAAGGTTGCCCACTTACACTGGAATTCAATTCAATAACACGGTCAAAAAGCCGACCATCAAATGGCAACCGTTCTGATGGTACTTTTGAGAAGGAGGAGGCGTGAACATTGGGATTTTAGGCGCGGGAAGCTGGGCTATCGCACTTTCTGTGCTTTTACATAAAAAGGAGCATCAGGTACGCATGTGGGAATTCAACCCGAAAGATGCAGAGATGCTCAGCGAGAAAAGAGTGCATCCGGTAAAACTCCCGGGAATCACCATTCCCAATGAAATTGAGATCAGTAACGATATGGCCTCAGTAGTGCGCCCTTCAGAGTGTATCGTCTGTGCAGTTCCCTCGCAGACAATGCGGGCCACAATGAAAACGCTCAAGTCAATTATTCCTTCCGAATCTATTGCAGCGATAAAATGCTGGGTCATTGTAGCGAAAGGTATCGAAATTGATTCACTGAAATTGATGACTGAAGTAATTCTCGAGGAGCTTCCCCAGGTCAAGGAAAATAAACTCGTCGTTCTTTCCGGCCCGTCACACGCAGAAGAAGTTTCCCGTAACATCCCGACAACCGTCGTTGCCGCATCAACAGATCTCGTTCTGGCAGAAACTGTGCAGAATGCATTCTCAAACGAAACATTCAGAATTTATACTAATACTGATGTTATGGGCGTTGAACTTGCCGGAAGTGTTAAAAATGTTATTGCACTTGCAGCAGGAATCTGTGATGGACTGGGATTGGGAGATAACTCCAAAGGTGCACTTCTGACCAGAGGTATTGTCGAAATGATGCGGCTTGGGAAAAAAATGGGGGCTGATGTAACAACTTTTTCAGGGCTTGCGGGAATCGGTGACCTTATTACCACCTGCATAAGCAAACACAGTCGCAACCGGAAAATGGGTGAACTTATCGCATCAGGTTTAAGCCTCAAAGAAGCTCTTTCTCAAATGACCATGGTTGCAGAGGGTGTTGAAACGGCCCGTTCAACCTATCAGCTTGCCCTTAAACACAACATAGAAATGCCTATTACTCAGGAAGTTTACAAGACACTTTTTGAAGGAAAATGTGCTCAACTGGCAACACGCGATCTGATGCAGCGTGAGGCTAAACCTGAATGGTGGTAATTGCCGCCATTTACGCAACTAAGGAAAGGTTTTCTTTATGGTCAATGGTAAAAAGATGTACTATTCGATCAGTGAAGTATGCAGTATGACAAGCCTCGAACCGCATGTCCTGCGATACTGGGAAAGCGAATTTCCTCAGCTTCACCCCAAAAAAAACCGTGCCGGAAATCGCGCTTATCGCGAAAAAGACATAGAGATTATCAGATATATTAAATTTTTACTTTACGATGAGAAATTTACCATTCCAGGCGCCCGGAAAAAAATTACAGATATGAAAGATGGCGAGTGGGAACAGCTTTCACTCAACCTTTCTCAGCCAGCAGCGAAAAAGCCTGTTTCTATTGAAGAGTTACGACAGGAATTGAGTGATGTTCTTGACCTGATAAAAACATAAACACCTTAAAAAGGGTTAGTATGTTTATTTCAAAACGTTTGATATTCAGTTTTTTCCCTCTGATTCTCTCTTCTTTCAGTGTACCAGTTCAGGCAACACATGCATTTTCTCAGATAAGTTATAATAACAAAGATAATGTCATTACAGTCACAGAAGTTTCATCTGCAAGTGCAGACTCTGTTTTCATCTTTTCCGATCACGTATCAGAACAGGATGCGACAAAGACTCAATACCCCAATCACTTACCATTCCCTCCAGAAACACCGCGTGATAATACGGTAGTTCAGGTTCTGAAAAGCAGTCCTCGATTTGACAATAAAAAAGCACCGATATCCCCAAATCGGATTCAGCAGATTTTCATCACCTCATCAATCCCGGAGATCAACACTCCTGGGCGATATAACTATTATCTCTCGCCGGAGCACCTCAGACATGAAGTCCTTCGCATCTGATCCTTCTCCAGCTTTACTGTATAGCTGAAGCTCTGTACTGAATCGTCATCAGCTTTAGTTTACACGTCTATTTCAGAGAGTACTTTCATAGTACAGTTTTCACTGTCCTTATCCATTTCAGCAGCGAAGCTCGGTACTCCGCCCTGTCCTCTCACCCGATAAGGAGGAGAGGAAGTGAATGTGACAGATTTATCTTTATTCACAATCACCAGGGGCAGACGGATCGGGTAAAGTAGTGGAAGGTGCTGTTTTACCAGAGTTTCAACAACTATTAACGAAGGAATATTCATGTGTCAAATAACAATAAAAGCAGACTCTTTAAAAAAGATTTATTCATCTACAAAAGCTTTAAACAATTTCAGTCTGGAGGTTCGTAAAGGAGAGTTCGTGGCATTACTTGGTGCCAACGGTGCAGGAAAATCGACCTTTATCAGAATTGCATTAGGATTGGAAAGCCCTGAAGCGCCTCCGGAAGGAGGAAACTCTGAAATTTTCAGTATTCCCAGCATCTCACTACAACCATCTGATTTACAGAAGATTGGTTATATATCATCAGATATGAGCCCGGTTCCATGGGCGCCGGTCTGCGATATTGCTGATTTTTACGCTTCTATTTACCACAAATGGGATGTTCAACTATTCGAAAACTACATCAGACAATGGAGTCTTTTAAAAAACAAAAAATTGAAGGACTTATCAAAGGGCCAGCGAAGGCTTTCAGAATTTGCACTGGTATTATCGTATCACCCTGAACTTCTTATCCTGGATGAACCATTTGACGGACTTGACGCTGTTAACAGAATTAACCTTCAGAAAATTCTCAAAGAACTGCAGAAAAAGACGCAAGTAACAATCCTGTATACCACTCATGTACTTGAGGAAGTCCACAAGCTTGCCGATCGCCTTGTGATAATCCGTGAGGGAAAAAAAGTTTATGATCAGCCTTTAAAAGAATCGACCGAATCTATTGAAGTAATCTTTCGAAAACACTACGGGATGGCACTATGAGAAATAAAAACATCTATATATCCGGTACTTTCTTTTTTTTGAAAAACTTATGGTTCGCTCCATCAGTAAATTTTTATTACATACTGTTTGGTATTGTTCTGCTCATTTTAAAAGGAGGCCAGGACCTCAAACACCACGATATTCTGCTTTCCATGTTTCTGTTGTGCTTTTCATCATATGGTATGGGAAGAACTATTTGCGACAAATCCGGCATGATTCTCTCCTGTTTCAGGATGTTACCAATTCGCACTGAACACCTTATACGCTTATTTGCACTTTCTGCGCTCCTCTACAGCGCTACCATTCAAACTGTGCTGACTGCGGTTCTCGGATTAAGCCTGGGACTCCCATTCATAGGTAATGCCCATATTACCTTTACTCAATCCCAGGATGGAGAAATTATGAGTATAGCATCAGGATACATTACCGATCTTAGCGGCCGAATAGAAATTCCTTACCATAAAATCCTTGAACCATCCCTCTTTTTTGGAATTGTCAAAACACCCGCAGGGTATCCGGTTTTCCCATTCTGGTGGTTGATACTGCCCGTCCTTTGTGCATCACTAACATTCTATTTTATCTCAAGTCACCATATAGCCCCTGTATTGCAACGAAACAATCACCCTGTCGTTTGGAATTTCATTTTACTTTCAATTATTGCTCTTCTTATCACAGGGTTAATAGTCGATTCATTCTCTGACTCAAAAATGGTTTGGGCTTTACGGTCTCTACTTGACATTCACCTCTGGATTATACCAGCTCTCTTCGGAAGCCTTTCTCTACTCGTAATTTTGCTCCTTCTTTATTATTATCGACCGATATTCAGAGGTGCGGAGGTGATAAAATGAACAATTCCCGATTCAATTCTTTCAGGCATTTTATTAAAATGCATATAGACCTCATCAAATCTTTTTACCTGATAGATATGCTTTTACTTATTTGCACAGTATGGTATCTTTTCACACCAGTCACTGTTGGAATCTATCCTTTCAGAACAATCGTTCTTCTCTTTTTACTTTTCCTTGGATTTATTGGATTACACGTACGCGTCCTGGCATCACAAATCGGCAGTATTGGATTTTACCGTTTATTACCTGTGCATCGTTTCGGTACATATTTCAAATCCCATATGCTTGCCATCCTGCCTTTTATGGTCGTGCTATTTTCAATAGCAGTATTTCCAGTTTCAAATACGGCAACAGAGCAGAAACTTCTTAAAGCGTTTCACATCTTAGCTGTTTTCTGTACAATTAAACTTCTGGCACTTCCAGCTCTTCTACTTTTACGAAGAAGTCTTTTTCTGCTGCCTCTATTGTTTCTCCTGATAATTCCAATTGCAATATTTATTTCTGCAGGTAATGAGTGTATCTGGGGATCGCTTCCATTTCCGGATGTATGGGATATGATGATCTATTCATTATTGCTCTTCGGACTTGAAACTATTATTATTAAAACAATTAGAGTACGTTAACAGTAGCAGGATAGAGTATGTCTGAAACTATTATATTCGGTATTATCGGTGCAGGTATGATAGGAGATTATCATATTGCATCGATCAGGTCTGCGCGCAATGCAGAGGTAAAAAGTATTTCCGCACGCACACAGGAGACAGTTAACAGAAAATGTTTAAAATTCAACATCCCCTATGGAACTGTCAATTACCGCGACATTCTTGATGACACCGGTATTGACGCTGTAGTAATTGCGACTCCACCATTGCTGCATAAGCAGATACTTCTTGAATCCCTCGATGCAGGCAAACACGTTTTAATCGAAAAACCTATGGTGATTTGCAGGGATGATCTCGGTACAGTCTGCGAAGCAGTTAAAAGGCACCCGGAGTGTATCGTTGTTGAATGCTCCTGTCGTCACAGCCGCCTTCAGCCTAAATATGCATTTATAAAAACAATGATCCATGACGGACTTCTGGGGGAAATCTACCATATTCATCACAATCACCTGACAAGAGGCACATTCATCGAATACAATCCCGCCGGAACATGGATGCTTGACAAATCAACCAGTGGCGGAGGCCCCGTTATAGATTGGGGACCTTATGATCTTTCGTTTCACCTGGGCCTCCTGAATGACACTCCACAGATCGATTCTGTCCAATCCTTTACACAGAACGGGTTGAAAAAATTCAACGACAGCAGTATTCACCAGGATATCGAGGAACATTTCGCTGCATTTATGAAATTTGATACCGGTTTAACCTGGTACTATGAACGTGGTGCCGGTGTACATTGCGAGCAGAAAAACGAAACCAGATTGTATGGTACTAAGGGGTGTCTCCGTTTTGGCTATTTAACATGGGATTGCTCTGAAATTGAGTTTTTTCACATTGATGCTAAAAGCACAGAAGAGCATATAATCATGAGAGCGGATATGTCTGCACATACAAATGATCATATAGAACTGATTAATCATTTTATAAACTGTATCCAGACAAAGTGTGAGGCCGCAATGACTCCGGAGCTTGCAGCGAAACATCTTTCAATCCTGTTCAAAATCCTTAATAGAGACTGAGCAATTACACGGCAGGGTAATTGCTTAACTGAATAAAATTTTTTCACTTTTTTTAAAAAAAACTTGTATTCCCTATTTATCAATACTATATTATTGGTACCTCTTATTTTCCTACTACATGCAAGGGCCCTCCTTGCAACATTTGGGTGAAGCGGAAGCGCCGGGATTTATTCCCGGCGGTTCTTTTTTATGAAACAGTAACATTACCTGCCAATCTTTGAACCAACCATTGCATTATACTTTTCAGGCCAGGGCCCATGTATTGTCCCAATTTTGCAAATTGCAGGGTTTATCATTATTGTATACCGAAATTATTGACGATTTGTGTGGACCTGTCACCTCTGACAGGGCATTCGATCAAAAAGTTTCATTGTGGCCCCTCACTTTTTTTTAAATTCAGGCCTGAACGATCAGCTAACCGACTGCAAATCAATCGATTGTTCCGTATATTTCAACAAACGTTTATTAGAATGCAGTCGCAGGCTACATTTTTATTGGCATTATCAATAGTTGAAACTATATAATTATTCAAAGATTATTGAATAACATTCTTAAATTACGGAATGCAGTAATAGAAGAACAGCAATTCTATCTCTTCCGACATCTCGCACCATAAAAACACTGGAGAAAACATGGCTCATCAGATTTTTCAAATAAAATAATTTTATCTGTTCTTATTTTTACAAGCAGGTTATTGGGTTGTTTAAACGCAATTTTGTAATTAAATGTTTGGATCCATATCAATGGAAATTAAACGAAATGTTCTTGTTGTTGACGATTCGCTTGATACAAGGAATGCGATAAAATCGATTCTTACCAACGAAGGATATTATGTAAAAGACACCGGAAATCCTGATGAAGTTATTACAATCGCAACTAGCTTCGAACCACGCATTATTATACTTGATGTAATGATGCCCCATGCCAAAGGGCTCGACCTGCTAAAATCTTTAAACGTGTCCAGCCGAAATACTGAAGTTATAATGATGTCTGCAGAGGAAGATGTTCAGATCATCCATAATGCAGTCAATCTTGGTGCCCGGGGATTTCTGAATAAACCAGTTCGCTATGGTGAATTGATCTCGCAGGTATCACTTTCATTGGACAGAATAATAGAACGTGAGAAAACAGAAAACTATCAAAAATTGCTTGAAGAGCTTGTAAACGCCAGAACAAAAGAGATCAGCAGGGCTCTTGAAATCGCCGAATTCCAGAGCCGTCAGATTGACCTTATTCTCAACAGCATGTCTGAACCTCTGGTTACAGTCGATATGGACGGCCTCATTATAATCTTAAATAAGGCTGCGGAACAGGTTCTTGGATTAAAACCCGAGTGTCTGGGGTCTCCATTCAGACGATGTATTCATTCTCCACGATTGAATCAATCACTTTTAAAAACAATTACACATTTTAAAAACGGATTAAATGATGATCATGATCTTACCTTAAGTTCTGTACCGGCAAAAATCCAGAATACTTTTTTTTCAGTATCTATAAACATTCTAAAAAACAGTATTGACAAACCATCAGGATGTGTTCTGACATTTCAGGATCAGACCGAAATATTCAGAGCGGCCCAACTTAGATCCGGATTTCTTTCTCTTGTCGCGCATGAATTCAGAACTCCTCTTGCATCAATACTTAACAGTGCCAGCATCTTTCATGAAACAGATATTGACAAAGCATTTTCTGCTGAAGCAGCGCAAATAATTTTGGAATCAACCAGCAGATTAAAAAAGCTTATCGATCACCTGATCACCTTTTCAAATATTCAAAGAGCCGATATCAAAGCTGATCATTTATGTGTTAACACACGTGATTTTTTCGATGTCATATTATTGAGATGTAGTGAAAGTTCAAATAAAAAACATATACAGATCAATGTCAAAAATGTTAACGTTCCTGAATCTATTTATACAGACCCGGTTCTTCTGGGCGATACACTTGAATCCTTTATCGATAATGCAATAAAATTTTCTCCACCAGATTCTGAAGTTGAAATAACAGCCAAATTGATGGAAAAGATAAATTCAGATAAAAGTCTTTCAATATCGATTCTCGACAGGGGCCCTGGTATACCAGCTGAACAACAATCACAAATGTTTGAATGGTTCTGGCAAAGCGAGAATTCTTTGACCAGGAGCTACAACGGTCTGGGTATTGGTCTGCCGCTTGCATTACGTGCAATCGAAATTCTCGGTGGTACACTCAATTATGCCCAATACCCTCTTGGTGGAAGCATTTTCACGATTAATGTTCCGGTTACAATCCCTTAACTTCAAAAAACATGTATTATTTATAAGGAGTTATAAATGCAACAATGGAAAATACTTATCATTGACGATGAAGATTTGCTTATCAAATCCATGCGTCTTTCTTTAAATTATAAGGGCTTTGACACTCTTGGCGCACGAGATGGAATTAAAGGACTTGAATTAGCTGACAGCTTTCACCCTGATATTATCCTTCTGGATATAATGATGCCTGGTATTGATGGGTGGGAAATATTGAAACGCCTTAAAGGTAGCTCCGGTACAAGCCGGATTCCAGTAGTAATATTTACTGCAAGAGAATATTCAAATGGAACAGCTCTGGCCAGGGAAAAAGGTGCGGTTGATATGATTACCAAACCTGTGGATCCCCGACTCCTCGCTTCAACGTTATTAAAAATCCTTGAACAGAATAACCGTATGGAAGGCTGATTCATATGCAGGATGATATCGCTAAATTGCAGGCATTTGCAGATAATGTCCCGGAAGGAATCCTTATCATTGATGGCTCTGAAAACATCCTTGTTTTCAATAAACAAGCGCTTAAACTACTCGGAACTTCAGTAGAGGAAATCCTTCTTCAGACCTCAATTGAAACGACTTTAGGATACGAACTATCACAGGCTATCAGGGATGCTGAAGTAAGAAAACAGTCTCATATTGAAATTTTTAAGTCAGGAAGGTGTTTGCACTGCGGAATAAATAGGACATCTGGTCTTCTCGATCAGGGTAAACAGACCATCGTTTCCATTTCAGATGTTTTTTCACTGAAACGACTTGAGGAAGTGAAAAAGGAATTTATAAGTGCGATCCTTCACAAAATCCGCAGTCCGCTTGCAACACTTCAGACTTCACTATCGGTTCTTCACGAATACCAATCTCAAACAATGACCGATGAGGCCCGCGAAGTACTTGAAATGGGAAGACATGAGATCGACAGATTAAACCACTTGCTCAATAGCCTGCGTGACCTCTTCATTATCGAGACCGGACTTGAGCAGGATGATATAAAATACGAACATTTTACTGCTGGAAATGCCATTGAAGCGGCTCTTAAAAAATTACTTCTTCTGCACAAGGATATCATTACACGAGTTAAGATTGAAGGCGCTCTGAGCACTCCTGTATTTGCAGACTTTCAGAGGTTTTGCCGTGTACTGGAATTACTCATTGACAATGCACTCGTTTTCTCCAAAGATATTGTTTCAACATCAATTTTCCTGATAGATGATCTTTGCACTATTAAAATAAAAGATTTCGGAATTGGAATAGCAGAAGATACTATTCCAATGTTATTTACAAAATATTTCAGAGAAGATAATCAGGTAAACCGCACGGTTCAGGGAAATGGGTTAGGTCTCTTTATTTCCCGCGCATGGATGGAATCGATGTCCGGTTCGATTTCGATTGAAAGTGTACAAAATCAGGGAACAACTGTTATATTGACAGTGCCTTCCGGGAGTATATCATCTCATGAATGAACTGCCAATACTTCAACAGCTGGATTTGATCGACAAGCTGCCAACACTTCCGGTAGTTGTCAACCAAATAAATCAACTGATTGCAAGTAACCGCTCAAGTATGGCACAGATCGCTGCAGTAATTGCACGTGACCAGGCAATTGCATCAAGAGTAATCCGCCTTGTAAATTCGGCGTTCTATGGGCTGCAGGGAAGGGTTTCCTCTATTCAACAGGCAATAACACTTCTGGGGCTCAATACTGTCAAAAATCTTGTAACCGGAGTTGCTGTAATTAAAGCATTCGACAATCCGGGTAAGCCTTCTATCTTTGATCGCCAGAAATTCTGGATGCATACATTCGCCTGTGCTGTTCTTTCCAGAGGAATTTCCAGATTAAGAAAATGTGGGGAACCTGAAGATTATTTCATGGCCGGCTTACTTCATGATATCGGCATACTTGTGCTTGACCAGTTCTTTCATGAAAAATTTATTTCTATTTTACAGGAATATACGAAAAACCATACGGATTATACAGAGACCGAAATAGCCATAATACAAGTAACGCATTGCGATATTGGTGAGTACCTTTCACAAAAATGGCATATACCGGAACTACTTTCATTAAGCATCAAGTACCACCATACTCCATTATTCGCACTTAACATACCACCATCAATTCTGGACATTCTTTTCACAGTACATATTTCTGATTCGTTTATTCAAAGTAAGGGTTACCATATCGGACTTAAAGGGGAACCAGCAAAAGGTTCACGAGTAATACTTCACCGTCTTGGAATCACTGAATCGGACATAATTCCTGTATGGGAGGAAACGCAAAATACGGTTGCTACTGTAGTTAGAGAATGGGGAATCTGAAAATATCGATATGACTATGGAAAAAAATTCAAAAGAAACTGAAGATGCGGATGATTTATTCGCACGCCTCAAAGAGCAACTGGATGCAATCGAGCTCAATGAAATCATTGATGGTATTTCCACCGATGAACTGAGAGAAAGAGGCATAGCATCAGACACGCCGGTTGTGATTAACAGGGCTCAACATAGCAGAAATCTCGATATTAAAAATACCGTACTGCAGCCTGGAGTTGAATTCAGGAGAATGCCCAAGGGTACAAATCTGGATTCTATCGATATCAATGAACTCCTTCCGCTCAAGCCAGTCGAAAATAACACCCTTATCGGAATAAAAGATCTCAAGGGGCTGGCAAAGATTTCAGTAGGACGGAACACGGAAATAAAGGAGACAGATACAAAACTTGAAATATTTTCTATCTGCCGTGGTTGGCTTGTTATTCTGGATGATGTGCTGCACATAGTTTCATCAGATATAGACCACTCCATACAACTACACGTTTCAGATGATAAGATGGTGGTACGAATGGATTGTACACCTGCATATGGTAATGGTGAAGAGCTTTCCATAAACGCAGTCAGGGATGCTTTGAAAAAACAGAAAATTCTCAAAGGTATTGACATTGTTGCGATTGAGAAAGCAGTTAATTCAGCCAATGAGAGTCTTACTCCGCAAAAAGGCGTTATTGTCGCACAAGGAATTCCTCCCATACATGGTTCAGACGGCAGTATAGAATTACATTTCAATGCAGAAAAAAGGGATTACGACTTCAAAATACTTCCTGATGGAAGAATTGACTATAAAAGCATGGCTGAAATTCTTATGGCTCAGGATGGACAATTACTGGCTTCTTTGACTGACCCGAAAGAGGGGATCGCAGGTTCTGATGTTTTCAATTACCCGGTAAAAGCAGAAAATGGTAAACCCGCAAATCTGGTTGCAGGAAAGGGAGTTAAGCTTTCTGATGATAAAAAGCAGTTTTTTGCATCCTGTAAGGGTTGCCTTTTGTATAACAAACCGACACTTGAAGTTGTCGATACCTACATTGTTAAGGGTGATATCGATTATTCTACTGGAAATGTCACTTTTAACGGTACCGTCATTATTACCGGTAATGTACCTGATGGTTTCGAAGTAAAGGCCGAAGGTGATATTATCGTAATGAGAAATGTGGAAGCTGCCAGACTGGAGGCTGGAAGAGACGTTTTTGTTAAGGGTGGAATACAGGGCAAAGGTAAAGGCAATATTTGTGCAGGAAGGGATATTTTTGTTGAATATGTTCAAAACGGCCATCTTGAAGCACAGGGGATTATTGAAATCGGTAATTTTGCTATCAACAGTTACATTGCAACTACAAACCAGCTTTGCCTTACCCAAAAGCGCGGTACACTCATTGGGGGAGAAGCATATGCACTTCGTGGTTTTGATGTAAAATCGCTGGGGTCCGAACAGGGTGTAAAAACATATGTTGAAGCCGGTACCGATTTTATAGCCAAGAAAAAAATTACCGAATTCATGGATGTTGTAAAATTGCTGTCTGCAAACCTTAAGAAGATTGATGATACGCTAAAAACGGTATACGCCGCATTTAAATGCAATCCTGGACTTGCTGTATCACGAAAACCACTGGTTGTCAAAGCACTTGAAAAGAGAAGTGAAATTGATATGAACCTTAAACTAATCAATGCTAAAATTTCACAGCTCGTTGAAACTTCCGAATACTCTGAGGCTTGTTTTGTGAAAGTTCTTGAGACATGCTACAGTGATGTACTCATTAAAATCAGAAAGTTCCATACTACAATTGTAAAACCGCGTTCTAATGTTAAATTTTATGAAGATACAGAGGGTGGAAGAATCGGTTGCCGGTTTTATTGAAAAATTCTTCAGTCAGTTCTCAAAGTAACAGGCTGAAAACAAATCGCTACTGTTTTCAGCCCGTTACTTTTTTAGCGAAACCTTTAGTTTTTTAAGTATCCCGCCATTAGTAGAGGCTCATACGCAGTCAAAATCTTCAAAAAATCTCCCATGAAAACCCTACGCTCACGGCAAGAAAATGCAGCCAGTTTTTCACATACCCATCCGATGGGAACTCATAATTGTCAGATTGTCCCTCTGCGCCACCACCAATATACCTGACATTCAGGAATGCCGTATAGCCTTTATTGTGTGTATATCCAGCCCGTATGCTTGCATCAAGTATAGCCCCTGTAACATCATTATCATCACCATTTAGATAACTTACCGGGGCATAGATCCCGTCAAGTTCTGTTGCCAGCCAGAACATCTCATTGAGGTTGTACCGTATACGAGCTTTGAGTGCTGGAACAAGCCCTAGATCACGGTTAGTCCTGAACCGCTCTCCATCAGTAGACTCAAATGTGATCGTTGCATTTCGTATCTGAAGAGAGACCCCCAGCCCAACGTTCCATTGTCCTTCAGGAACAACCTCATAAAGATAGCTGAACCGGTAAAAAGGAAAATTATAGAAAAACTTTACCCCGCTTTGTGCCGGAAATGTCATACCATCAATTACCAGATCCCTATCCACCAGTTCTTCAGTCTCCAGACCTAAAGGCTGGTATAATAATACAAAAGTGTTTCGTTTCCATTGTGTATTTATACTTAAACGATTGAACGGAAACAATACATCCTGACCACCTGTTTTATTATAATCAAAATAGGTCCCACCCCTTCCAAACTGAATTTTGTGATCCAGAACTGAAAGAAACCCCAGTTCTGCAGTTAATTCAACTTTGAGAGGCCCTTTTTTACCAGCTTGACTGCTGCTGGTTGCATCAGAACTTTCCAATGCAGAGACCGACATAACACCAGAGATCAGGACTACCATAATGTTTCTGAAAGACTTCATCATAAAAAAACCTCGTTTCTTGTGAAAAATTATCAAAATGACATAACAGCAAATACTTTGCCAGCATTGCCTGTTCTTTTATACAAAAAAACATAGTCGATAAAATAACTTAAACCAAAAAGTATTTATTACTGCTCAGAATACAAGAATCAAGAATTCAGAAGAAAAACTGAGTTTAACAGTTAGCACACCCCATTGCAGGTATTTTTTTTTCGAATTCTTCCCGCTTGGTAGGATGACTAATGAATTCTGGATACCTCCTGAGTAGAAACAAAGTATTTTACATTACTAATCAGGAGTCAGAATCCAGTATTCATCCCGAGCTCGGGATGGATACCCGCAATAATAACAAACTTTCGGAAAAAAAATGATTTCAACTCATACCATTCTATTTAATGATTCACGTAATGTCACATATGTTAAACCTGAATCAGTCGATCTCGTTGTTACATCCCCTCCCTATCCTATGATTGAGATGTGGGATGGTCTTTTTTCATCCTTTTCTGATGATATCAAAATCACGTTAGAATCAGAAAAACGTTCAGAAGCTTTTGAGCTGATGCATCTGGAGCTCGATAAAGTCTGGGCAGAAATGTACCGGATTTTAAAAAACGAATCTTTTCTCTGTATTAACGTTGGTGATGCTGTGCGGACGATATCAGAGCGGTTTTCCTTATACCCGAACCATGCACGAATTATTGCATCCTGTCTGAAGCTTGGGTTTGATCCACTTCCTTTAGTGTTATGGCGAAAGCAGACCAATGCGCCAAATAAATTTATGGGATCAGGGATGCTTCCGGCAGGTGCCTATGTAACTCTTGAACATGAATACATTCTCATCTTTCGCAAAGGAAACAAGCGCGTATTTAAACGTGCAGAAGAAAAACTTGCACGAATGCGCAGCGCACTGTTCTGGGAGGAACGAAATGCCTGGTTTTCCGATCTCTGGGATTTCAAAGGCACTCGTCAAACACTTTATAATACCGATCTGCGAGGACGAAGTGCAGCCTACCCATTTGAACTTGCTCACCGTCTTATTAACATGTATTCTCTTTATAACGATACCGTTCTCGATCCATTCATGGGGACCGGAACGACCACTCTGGCAGCAATAGCATCAGGGCGAAACAGCATCGGAATAGAAATAGATCCCGCGTTTCGCGAACATATTGAAAAACGCATTCAATCGTTCATCCCGTATGCAACAGAGCCAACAACCAGTCGCATCTCTTCACACCTTCAGTTCATTAAAGAGTATTCAAAAAATAAAGATACGCCAAAATATTTTAACGCCAACCACGGATTCCCGGTTATTACCGGACAGGAAAAAGAACTGCAACTGTTTTCAATTGAAGGGTCGTCACAGAATGGAACTGATACAACAGTTATAGAGTATAAACCATTGGGAAAATATGATTCGAAACCCCCGGTAAAAAAATTGCGTTCTCCGCAGGAAGAGCAGATTTCATTATTCTGATTAATGTATCCTTGAAGAACCAATTACCCTTATTGTATTCTACATTGTTAGAATTACACACCGGTCATCGATCCCAAACTCGGAATCAAGGACCGGGTGATGCTATTTTGGTATTCTAACAATGTAGAACTAATACCTGACGATAAACTATTTGAGGAACATTTTTTGGAAAAATCTGTAATTTTCATCTTTCTTGATGGTTTCGGACTCGGAGAAGAGTGCGAAACAAACCCGCTGGCCTTATATGGTATACCAGCACTGGAATCCCGGCTGCACACAAAACTGATTGCAGGAACAAACAATACATCCGGTAACTGTCATTTCGCAGGTATTGATGCCATTCTAGGAATCGAGGGGATTCCACAAAGTGCAACCGGACAAACGTCACTGTTGACAGGAAAAAATGCCCAGGCATTTCTTGGATACCACCTGCCCGCATTCCCTGATTCCAGACTTGTCTCTATTATTCAAAAGTATTCAATACTTAAAACACTTACTTATGCAGGATTACGTGCAACATTTGCAAACGCATACACTGAAACATATTTCAAAAAAACGGATGTATCTTACAGTGTTACCACACATTGTGTAAAGGCTGCCGGTATTCCATTCCGAATGATATCTGAACTTCTTAACAACAATGCTGTTTACTGGGATATCACACGTACTTCACTGAAAGGAAAAACAGACCCCGCTCCCGAACCAATTGATCCATTTGAAGCAGGCACCCATCTTGCCCGGATTGCCAGAGAAAACGACTTTGTATTATTTGAATGTTTTGAATCTGATTTGATTGGACATGCCTGTGACATGGATGCAGCGAAGCAGTTCTTACTGAAACTTGACAGGTTTCTTGAAGGCGTTTTTTCATCCAGGGAAGAAAATACCTCGGTTATGATTTGCAGTGATCATGGTAATATCGAAAACTGTTCAAAAGGATCGCATACCGAAAATCCTGTACCGCTGATCTCAATCGGCCCAGCCTCAGCATCACTGAAACATGTCTTGGCAATCGACCAGGTCACTCCTGCAATAATCAACTATCTCTGCAGCTGACACACAGGGCTCATAATGCTTCGATTTTTGACACGTACGCATCGATGTCAAATTTTCTCTCAAGCCCTGATGCATTCATGTAGCGCACTTTTCCAAAAACAGGGCGTTCTTTCCAGGCGCGATCATGTTTACCAAAACACCATGCGACGCCGGCAAACCCGTTTGGATCTCTTCCATCAAGTTCATACTTGTTATTCAAATACAGTGCAAATGCATACGCATCGGCAGGAGAGCTCATCCATTCTATCAACTTTTTCCCCCAATACATTCGCATATATCCATGCATCTTTCCGCGAATATGCATTTCTCGTTGTGCTGCATTCCAGTATGGATCATACGTTGACGCCTTTTCCAGCTGTGTTTCTGAGTACCACGGCTTTCTTGTATCAGTCCGGTGGGTTTCCAGTGTATTTGCAGCCCATGATGGAAGAGATTTGTAAGAATCGTAGTTTTTATTATACCATACGAAATTATACGCAAGCTCCCTTCTGACAATGAGCTCCTCAAGAAAAACATCTTTTCCCGGACTGTGGGTTTTATTGACTTCAAGGGCTATCTGCAATGTAGAAATCTGTCCGAAATGGATATACGAGCTTAAACCTGAGCTGTAATCCATTGATGGATCATTACGCAAAGAACCGAATTTGTCAAGTTTATGATTAATGAAACTGCTCAATCGCTCTGATGCTGCGATGTAACCGCCAGAGAGCCATTTCACAGCAGGAACAGTCATATTGGGTTTTACTAATCGTATTATTTCTTTTGTTGAAGCAGGAAATAATGCCGCATCACATTTTGCTGTGAGCGAATCTCTCTTTACAGAATTATGTTTTAAGGGTACAAGATATTCGCGTAGTAATCGCTGAATTTTTGGCCGCAGCGTTCCAGCTGTATACTCTTCTTTTGACGATACCGTTTCAACCGGAACTATACACTCAGATTCAATCTCTATCATGGCGCACTTTACAGCGGCTGCGACATTCATTCTCCATTGACGCTGCAAACGTAGATATCCCCGATCTGTAATAAGAAGCGCTGCATTCAAAGCTACCAATACAACCTCTTTGACAGGATCTCCATTAACCATAAACATGTTTATACCTCGTTCATGCAGAGACTTTTTCACTTCTATAAGTCCCTGTGCCATAAACTCGTAGTGCCTGTAATTTGCATCCGGGAAATCCGGTGTTAAACAGAACAGCACAATCAGAGGAAGATTCACCCTGTTCGATTCTATCACAGCATATTCAAGGGCATGATTATAATCGACCCGTTGCGATTGCTGCATCCAGTAAAGAACGTAACTTTTATTCTGTAATTGATTACTGTTGAGAAGATGAATCCTTGTCTTTTGTATCATGCGTTGAAACCCCTTTCGGTCATATATACACATGGAATATACTTCAACCCGGCGGTTTGCTTATAATGATATCAACACCTTTTAATTCTTAACTCTGGCACTCAGTTCAACAGTCATTGCAAGGATTAACAAAGACAGTAGCATTAACAATTTACATTCAATCATTTTACCTTACATCCTTATTTTTGAATGTAAAAAAATATGGTAATTTGAAAGTTAGAGGGTAGTTCGAAGAGAAAGATTGGAGGCGGCATCCAGATTTGAACTGGAGATGAAAGTTTTGCAGACTTCTGCCTTACCACTTGGCTATGCCGCCTCAAAGGTAGGTATCTAAAAAATTGCGGGTTTCCCCAGATTGAGGAAACCCGAAAGATTGGAGCGAGAGACGAGATTTGAACTCGCGACAGCTACCTTGGCAAGGTAGAGCTCTACCACTGAGCTACTCTCGCATGTTTGAACGTCTAATATAGTTATTTTTTCATATAGCAGTCAAATTTTTTTTAAACGTAATGAGATTTCTAAATGAAACAAAATAGCACAATACGTGCCAGCACCTGTAGAAAGTCGCAGAAACGCGACCTTTTTTTTAGTAGTCGCATTTATGCGACTGCCCACCCTTTTAAATTGCTAAATTTCGGCTTTTTCTCATGGCATGCTTGTAGCTTATATCATAGTATGGACGAAAAAATATATCACATACAATCTAACTGCCCTGCAATTAATAGGGAGGTTGTTTTATGAGAACCATTATCACCACCACACCACCACTATCAGAGTCGACACCCTTTTCTATTACCGGCATTAAAGCTGATACTCTGACACAACTCCAGACATTGGGACTTCAGGTCCCTGAATGGATGGTAATCCCATCAACAATTTTTTCTGAGTACGTCCCGGAATCAATTCGTGATCATTGTGCTTCTGACATTGTTCCATTTATCAGGAAAATCACTCTTGATTCCTCGCTTATTACTTCTATCCACAGCTGGGTACATAATAATGGTCTTGACAACGAACTCTTTGCTGTGCGCTCATCAATTTGTATAGACAGGTCTTTGGATCACACCTTTGCAGGTCAGTTAAAAACTAATCTCTGCGTGCCTCTCAATGAGTTACCTGAAGCTATTATTGACGTCTGGACATCTCCGTTCTATCCCAAAGCAGCTGCATACCGTGCACAATGGGGAATCTCTCAAAATTCTATCCAAATCGCAGTAGTAATCCAGAAAATGGTCAATAGTGAATCTTCAGGAATCGCAATGTGTTTTGACCCTTCAAACGGATCACGTTCTAATATTGTCATCTCATCCTGCTATGGTATCAACACCGGTATTACTACAACACGGACAGACTGTGATCAATTCACCGTGAACTTTTCAGGTAAAAAAGCATCAAGAATATCAAGAGTTTATGAAAAGAAAAACCGTGTTATACCCGACCAGCTTTCCGGCAGTGGTACCGCACCAGGACCCGTTCCCTATTCCATGAGATCAAAGAGCAGTTTATCACCTGAGCAGGTTATGGCACTTGCAACAATCACTCGCGCCACTTCCATTAAAACAGGTAAACCGCAGATTCTCGACTGGACTTTTTCAAAGGGTACATTTTATGTTTTACAGGCACGTGCAGTCAATTCACTCAAAAACATTCCGGATACCACCGAAAAAAAACAGATATGGCAACGACCTGCCAGTTCATTATTTACAACAGGACGTACACCTCCGCTTACCTACTCTATATTAAAAAAAATTACAGCTGAAGCATTCAAATCTCTGTGTAATCGCCCAGACATAAAGAAACATTCTAAGTCAACAGAGAGTTCTTTTGACTTTCTTACGTATACAAATAGCCATATGTATATCGACAAATCGGTTCACGACCGATTGGTAGAATTGCTCCCATTCGGATCTCTATGTACAAAAAAAACAAAAACAATTTCATTATCAGATGCTGCACATTCTCATTTAATGCTGCATTCTGATTATTGCACCGTTAATAAAGGCTGCAAAACGTTTTCAGAAAACATCGATAAAGAAATTGTCCCTTCAGGAAAATCATTCTTTGACTATAGCTTCCAGGAATTACTCGGTCTCTATTTACAGATTGAATGCCAGTTGAGTCTTCTCTGGAAATCCCTGATAATAAATGAACACTATCTAAATGCTCTTCATGCATTGCAAATGAATAAGGGGGAAACTGGTACTGCTTTTTTTGACATTTTTTTAAAACTAAACCCACCTCAAAACAAAAACGTATTACCGGATGAAATTGCAGTTATATCCGCTATTGCAACCAGTATTAAACAGAATCAATCTGCTCAAGATCTTTTTGAACACTCATCAAATACTGAAATACGCAAATGTCTTGGACTTGATGCAGCTATCCCGCCTGCGGCTAAAGATATGGCATACCTGACAATCCGTAAAAGGATTCTTGAGGTGGCAGACGGCTCCAGCTGCAGTTTAAAAGAGATCACCGAGTTTGACAATAATTCCAGTTATCTCAATACCATCATAGATATTATTCGTTTATATTTAAAACATCCTTTTGTATGCAATAGCGTTTTTGAGTCAAATACTAGTTCTGTCATGGCAGCTAAACAGAAACATCTATCTTTGAATGGATCTTTCCATGTACGCTATTGTAATGCCATGATGTACAAATTAATTACACAGCAACAGACTCTTAACAAAATTAAAAAAGTTCAATTCACACGTTTAAAAAAAGTGGTTCATCTGCTGGGGAAAAAATCTTATTCAGAGGGTATACTCGAGAATGTAGAAGATATCCGGTTTCTAACCCGGGATGAAATTAAAGATTACATATCGGGACAATCTATAACAGGCAGTTTGAAACAAATGGTCACACTACGAAAGCAGGAGTACATCAATAGTGAAAAACTGGTTGCGCCAGATCTGGTTTTCACTCACGGTATAGCGTATAATATGCTACCATCAACAACAGTACAGAGTAATAACAATCAAAAGATTCTGCTTTTTCAGGGATTCGGTAACCAGATGGGATCAGTGACTGGCGAAGTCGTTCTCGCAGGAACGACAAAAAATAGTAGCTCAATTAAAGATTCAATACTTGTTGTTCAGGATTGCAGTTCGAAATGGATCCTCTGCCTCCCATTTATTAAAGGTATCATCCTAGAAAACAGCTCTACTCTGTCTGAGCTGAGCCTGGCTTGTCACCAGCTTTCTATTCCCCTGGTATTCTCGCCCAATCGATACTGTGGGAAATTCAACAACGGTGATTCTGTCGAACTGGATAGCCTTACTGGAAAAATTACCATAATGAATCGTGCATCCACACCTCAGGATATCTCTTGTAAATAAAAGAGTCGCATTTCTGCGACTCTTCAATCTCTTCTCATGACCTTGTTATATTATTAAAACCTTTTTTATCTCTGAAAATCTCACCTTCAGTCCATATTTTTTAAATTTTCTGCCCTATTTCCTATTGATTTGTTTTTTTGCATGTCAATTGTGAATCCCCTCTAAAAAGCAGATAGATAATAACTATGTTTCTCCCGACTTTAGCGGGATCAACAAGAACGACGTTTTTAGCGAAATTAAGACACATTTCACTCACCCCGCCACTGCGTGATCCCGCAAAAAGCAGGACGAAGTGTTCATTCTGCCTTTTCGAGTGGACTCAATTTTGAAAGGGCACGTCTAAAATTAGAGTCGCATTTCCGCGACCTTTTTTCAGGATTTACAAAAATGCGACTCCTGAAAAAATAAAAGTGCCTGAATTTTGATCGTATCACTGTTTTTTAGAACTAAGAAATGGCACAGAATTTGATTCATATTATGTTGTTCTCACTGAAGAACTGGAAAATATGAGCGAAGGAAAATAGATGCTCTGAAAACGCAGGCCCCTTCACTGAAGGTTTCCCGGTTTTCAGCCTGAAAGAAACAATTCGAGTAAGGAGAGATTCTGCCGCGTTTCTGCTTCAAATTAACGGACGATTCACAGGTATCGTTTCCGTAGCAAATGGGAAAAGCCGGTTTGAAATCAAACCGGCCTTTTTTTATTTTTTACCTTTTACCTGAAAAACTTCTTGGTATTTTGCACCGAATCATAAGATTCAGATAATTGGATAGAACACACTAAAATGGTATTTAAGTGTAAGTTGCACATATGTGTGAAAAACGGGAAAATTGATACTGGTTATTGGGATGTGCATAAAAATGAGAGCTTTTTTGCTCGTTTTATAGCAAATAATTCAGACATTGCAGTAACATTGGGAATGGGAGAATGAAATACAGGTACTAAAAAAAGAGTTCACTCCTGTTTGACTGCAATCTTATTGCGTCCAGTTTTTTTTGCTTCGTATAGCAGCTCATCAGCACATTTAAATAATTGGTCAACAGTAGATATAACAGGAGACATTTCTACAGCCCCCTGGCTCATGGTAATATTCAAATCTATTCCTTCAAATGAGAAGATATTTTTTTCGATAGCAAGGCGAAGGTGTTCGGCAAGATTGCATGCAGATTGAAGTCTGGTCTCAGGAAGAATACAGCAAAATTCTTCTCCACCATAACGGGTGTAAAAGTCTATACTTCGCAATCTCTCAGTATTCAGACGTGCAAATTCCTTTAAGATTAAATCACCGCAGAGATGGCCATAGTCATCGTTAATTTTTTTAAAATAGTCAATGTCCTGAAGTATGATTGAAAATGGGCGGCCGTAGCGGTTGAACCGCTCAATTTCCTCATGAAGACGTTTATTCATGAAGCGGCGGTTAAATACTCCAGTCAGTGGATCTCTTGTGTTCATCTCCAGTAGTTTTTGTTCGTAAGCAGCTATCTCTGTAACATCCTGGATCATGATGTAAAGATATTGGATCTGATTATTTTCACCCCGCAGTGGCCCCATAGTACCACTTTGTTGCATATTGTCATATTCGGTATAATTCGAGAACTCTGATTTAAAGGGAAAAATGTATTTATGAAGTTTCTGCGAGAAAAATAAAAAATTTCCGAACGCCAAAACCGATTTACATGAACGTTTGAACCATTTAGTATCTAACTGGGGAAAGAATTCAAAAATTGAATGCCCGACAATCTGAGCTGAAGGGATTTTACTGTGGTTTTCCATCCATCGATTCCATTTGTTAACCTTCAGTTCTTTATCCAGAACCACTATACCCACGTTGATTATTTCGAAGATCTGGGTATACATCATTGATAAGACTCCATAAACTTATCCAACGCAGTCTTTAACCATTTTATTGATTCCTGATCGGTTAATACCACTATAAACCCATTTATATCTTTTTGGAGAAACTTAAAGACTGTTTTCATTGCAATAACAGTCTGCAATGGGACGAATGAGTCAATAAATGAATCAAATTCTGTACTTTTCCCGATTATCGCCTTGGGTGGAGAATATATTACAGCAGTATTTAAAAGTTCACTTATCTTTCCGACACATGCACCAATCAGGATATTTCCGATTTCCATGATTATCTCTTTTTCCAGAGATGCAGCTGGGCTGGAATTTAAGTCTTTAGTCACAGTATCCTCAATAATTGCTACCAGATCGTGTCCAGCACCATTAGGAAATACAAAAAGACCGTGCCCATTAAAATCTCCAAGAAATTTCTGACTGATTATAAAAGCATTTGTATAAGAATTTAATGATCTGTCAATGTATCCAGATAACTCTCCGGTATTAATGAGTTCAATAGCAGGTACGCTAAGCTCAACGTATATATCAATTACATCAGCCAGGTCAGCAGTTGCGTTACCAAAGGCGATATTCATTATTTCCTGCAAAATATCCTTCTGGTCTTCAGAAAGTAATTCATTGTTTAGATTCATTTTGTTCTCTGAGATTTTTAAGTTTTCCATTTGCCTGATCCATTACATTTTGAACAGACTCTGTTTTTGCTGGTTTTTTCAATACCGTTAAGGCTCCCAGTGAGAAAACTTCAGCGATTGACTTAGGTTGTACATCTGCTGAGCAAACAATAACTATAGCATGAGGATTGATCTTCCTGAGCTCAGGGATTGCCTTATATCCATCAAGAACAGGCATTGTGAGGTCCATAAATGTTATATCTGGAGAAACTTCTTTAAATTTCTCTATTCCTTCTTTTCCATTACATGCCTCATATATTTCATATTCTTTGTCTTTGGGAATGCTCGCTTTTAACATCTTTCGAGCTACAGGAGAATCATCAACGATAAGAATTTTCTGGATCATACTAATATTCCCTTCGAATTTTCACGGGTACTATCATATTTTTCAGGAGTTTTAGACGATATATAAGAACTCCTGGTCGAAAAACCTGAAATGGTCATTGGTTCCATCCAAATTACCTGCAATTTCAGAAGGTGATGGAGTGTCTTTTCTTATATCTTATACCTGTTTTGAAGCAAAGTTCAGCTTCTTGCCGAAATCGACAAACATGTCGGTTGTTTAGGCTGTTAAGAAATCTTGATCCGATAAATACCACATAATTGTACAATTACTACAAATTATGGGCAAGTTTTTCGGGGTAGTCCTTGCAAAAATGTCAAAATTTTCATGTAGGTTCTTGTAGAAATAGAGGTCTGGATAAAGTTCTATCATGTTTGAGTGAGACTATCGTATATAAAAAAAGAGATTATAAGGTCAGTTGGTAACTACGAATGATATAGGTCTGTTAAGTAATCCGTTACCTTGAGATGAGAATTTTCACATCCGGATTGAGTGTAAATTGTTATTCTTCCGGTAAAGAACAGACAAAAAAGTATAGTGTACTAGTAAATACAATATCTGGTTTTGAATGCTGAATTCGAAACGAAGGACGAATCATTATCGGTTTTATATCGAGCCGGTTAAAGACACTTTTCATATTCAAGTGTACTCTCAGGACACTTTTTTAAAATCTGCTTGAAAGCCACGATGAATGCTTTGCCCAAGACCGTGCAAAATGCGGAAGTTTCCCCAATTTATTAGCCAATGCCCATTACGTTACGCAGGGTCAAAACCATTTCCATAATCAGCATGATACTGGCATTCTGATTGTGGAAGATTTATCAAGATGAAAGTTGAATACACGTTTTGAAAAGATAATATAACTGTCAATCAAGAGAACAACAGTTTGATAAATAGATACTTTTTTCTTGACATTCATGGAACAACCAACTATTTTTAGTCGGAGAGAAAATTGTACCTATATCATTGGTTAGAACGATTTTTATTGAAAATAAAAATTGATTATTATTCTGTCTATATCTATTTTTATATCCTTTATAAGCATTTATAAACTATTATGAATGCATACTTTAAACTCTTCAAGACACAGGAGGTATTGATCTATGTCCATAGCTAAAACGTTTTCAACTGTAGTGTGTGCAACCACACTCTTTTTTCTTTTCTGTTCAAAAAATCCGGTCGATCAGCAATCAGCTGAAAATATTGGTGGTCAAGCCAGATTTATGCTTGTGGCGAGTGCGGAAAGTGCATTTAGCGCCCTTGCACATCATGCTGAAGCTAAAGTTAGCGCTCCAGGTATTGACACTATCATACAAGTATTAGATGTAGACACACTCAGTGTCAGTGGAACTATTTCTGATATACCTGCAGGATTTAACAGGAAATTCGAAGTAACTGTTTATACGGATTCAAATACGATCTGCTATTACGGTAAGGCATACATGGATATAATCGCCGGAATCACAAACAATATTCCTTTAACTCTTTATCGATATTCCGGAACCGGAGATGCCAATATCAATGGCACTATTGTCGATTCAATTCCATCTGATACCAATATACAGCCAACGGTACGAATCATATCACCGGAAGACGGTTCACAGTTTAATACTGGAGATTCAATTGAAATCGTTGCATCCGCAAGTGATTCTGACGGAACAATCAGCAGTGTCAGTTTTTATAACGGAAGTCAACTTCTGGTTGTCGACACAGCCTCTCCCTATACCTTTACGATTAACGATGCTGAAGCTGGTTCTTACAGTTTTATTTGTATTGCGTACGATAATTCTCGGGACAGCGCCGTTTCAGACACAGTTAATGTTATTGTTTCCGACATTGTGAACATTCCTCCAACAGTAGAAATTACTTCACCGGAAAATGGTTCTCACTTTATTACAGGTGATTCTATTGAGATCTCTGCATCTGCAGATGACTCTGACGGAACAATCAGCAGTATCAGTTTTTACAACGGAAGTCAGCTCCTGGGAAATGACACTGAAGCTCCTTATACATACATAATTACCAATACTGAAGCAGGTTCTTACAGTTTCATTTGTGTAGCGTACGATAATTCTGGCGACAGTACTGTTTCAGACACAGTTAATGTTACGGTTTCCAACATTGTGAATATTCCTCCAACAGTAGTAATCACATCACCGGAAAATGGTTCTCAGTTTATTGCAGGTGATTCTATTGAGATCTCTGCACTTGCAGATGACTCTGACGGAACAATCAGCAGTGTCAGTTTTTACAACGGAAGTCAGCTCCTGGGAAATGACACCGAAGCTCCTTATTCATACATAATTACCAATACTGAAGCAGGTTCTTACAGCTTCACTTGTATAGCGTACGATAATTCTGGCGACAG
>JAFGIN010000219.1 GCA_016929595.1 Chitinispirillaceae bacterium | reverse complement strand
TTTAGTAGTTTTATCTGGAATCTATCTCTTTGGATGTTCAGAAACACCCAGTTTATCTGTAGTGGACGTAGATGGCCTTACATCTGCGTCAAATGTCGCATGGAATGCCGAAGAGTTCGCCATTGCCAAAGGTAGTGGAAATAAACCGGAACGAATGAACATTATAGGCGGCGGCGAAGACAGGGAGAATTAGGACAGCCCGTTCAAAACAGAAGACGGCGGCGTAAAACCAAAACAAAAAATAGATGACACATATATTCAAAAAAAGTTACTGAAGTAGAGTGATGAAAAACGGATAAACAAGAAGATATCTATGAAAATAAAATATCTACTGGCAATTCTTTCTATGTTTTTATCAAAAACAACGTTAGCTGCAAAAGATAAGGAATCTGTAACCGTTTTACCGATTACATCCTCTATTTTAAGTGAAGACACTCGGCTTTATTTAACAGACCAGTTTAGACAATACCTTCGAGATACCGATTCATTTACTGTCATGACCAGAGATTTAATGAAAGAAATCCTCAATGAGCAGGAATTTCAAATGAGTGAGTTATGCGATCAGACATCCTGCATGGTCCAGGTAGGAAAACTTGTAGGTGCTCAAGCGATTGTGTCAGTAATTATCATAGAAAACAAAAAACGATGCTATAGTGCAACGTGCAAGCTGATCAGCGTGGAAAACGGTGAAATAACCGCACAGGCGACAGAAACGAGAACCGGAGAAAAAATTGCGACAATAGAGCGGATGTTACGCAATATTGCCGGAGCAATTGCAGGGAAACCCACCGAAGACCATCTTGAGTTTCTTTCGCAACTCGATAACATCTCAAAGAAACAGCTCCAGAGGTTTAAGATGACATTGTATACCCAGGGTAGCTTGCCAATGCGATTTATTACTGGTAATTCTAATATACCCCGACATAATTATTACGATGAAGATTCCACGATTCGTGAATGGGGGTTGCCTGAAAAAGAGTTCAATTACGGTTTTGGATTAGGCTTTTCAATGAAATTAAACGAAAAAATCTGGTTGAAATCACAACTTTCCCTTGACTGGAGCAATGAATCCCGGGAATTTATCGTGTGGGATGAAACCTTGGGAAATGCCGACTTGCATCATACTTCTCATACTGGCATTAACCATATGGTGTTTGATTTATCGTTAGGGCTTGAAACGGTTCTTTTTAAAAATACCCATTTTCAGTTCACTGTAATTACAATGCCTCTGGCAGGGTATGGAAGAAAGTGGTTATATTCAACTGACACTATCATTGTAAAAATAAAAAACACTTCTAAAAACGAGTATACAGGACAAACCACTGAATACCTGTTTCAAAACAGTCAAACAGTCGTTGACGGATTTATAACGGGAGGAGATATTGGAGTAACCGGTTCTTTTAATTTTAGAAAAAACTGGAGTTTTGATATTTCATTGAATACACGATGTATTATAGCACCTGAACTTCAGGGAGATACAAGAGTATCTCAAAGGGCAGTAACCTTCTCGCTGTTACATCCGAACGGGACTGTTTCAGACTCAACTTATTCATACAGGGCAGCGGCAGTAAAAGGTAATTTTCTTGGAACAGGAGAGTATATCACTATCAGAAATCCTGATGAAAAAACAGCTGTACCATACAGAAAAAGTATCTACGAATTTTCTGCGTTGGCTTTAAGAATAGGGTTTTCATACTATTTTTAAAAGGTAAACCATCTTATGATAAGAACTGTCGGAAAAATAATTGTTAGTTTATGGTTTTTATTTTTATTTTGTGAGACCAACGATCCGATTGTACCTGAACTCTTACCCGACAATCCTTGTGTTTTACCTTGTACGGTGATCAATGGTATTGGTACTGCATTAATAACCATTGGTATGCCAAAAATTGAGATCGAGAAAAAGATGCAGTTGTATTCAATTGATACATTGTCCAATCGCTTCTATTATGTCTATAAAGACAGTTGTGATGATATTTATACAGTTGAATATACTGATTCAAATATTGCACGATCAATCGAAATAGAATCACAGCGTATCAAATGTGCAGCAAATATTACGGTTGGAAAAACAAAAAACGACATAGAAGCCATTTATGGCCCGGCAGTTGTTACTCCGGTGTATCAGACACTCAACGCATTGCACTATGACATTGAAGGATTGATTTTTTTTGTTGATGATTCTACAGGATTAGAAAGTATTAAAATTCTTGCGCCGATAGAACTGCTCCCTGTTACATCTGGGTATGGTTCTGAAGAAATAAATATATACAGTACTAAAAGAGATATTTCATCACTTGAATATGATAGTATTTCTTTCAAATCCAGCAGTACATATGAAACTATAACCCTGATATATGAAAATCGGGTTTATGGAATATTATTTTCAAACGATACAACCGTGAGCAGAATATTTTTTGGTTTGAACGTTACCTGTGATTCGGCTATTACCAAGCGAAGTACACAAAATGCGGTCAAGGATAAATTTGGTATTCCAGATACTCAGATGCAGCTTAAAAGTTTGAATCAGGAAGCTTATTGCTACATTCACCGTGGAGTTGATTTTATTTTTGATACATGCGGATTTGTAACCCGGACGGTAATTTATCCCCCACAGTAAAAACAGATATAGAAAAAGGAAAATGTCATGAACAGCTTTAATATCAAACACAAATGCATATTTTTATTATTACTCACCATCTATACCTATGCTGAAAGGGTCTACACTGTTGATAGAGTGATTATTCCGGAATACCATTTCACCCTAAAAAATACAGTATATACCAAGGTTTCGAGTGAAAGCCAGATATTCGATAATCAGTGGAAAAACAAACAGAAATTTTCTTTTAGTTATAACGATGATGGGAATCAAAAAGGATATTCTGTTGTCTATTGGAGCAATTCTTCAAACAGCTGGACTGACAGTTTATATTGCATGTTTTCTTATAATTCCAGTAAACAGGTGATCGCTTATCATGTCAGTCCGGTAAACGATGACACCGTTAATTCTGTGATCTATAAGGAATATTATTCATACAATAATAATATGAATAAATTTGAGAAAATGAACACATTTTCCCCGAACAGTACTGATTCATTAGTACTTTCCTCAGAAGAGGTATATATCTATTCTCAAAATTCAGAGCTGGATTCAGTTATTACAATCAACTACGACGAAGATGAAAATTATATATGGAGCACCGTATCAGAAAAAGTTCATTATGTAAGTGATACAATGTATTCAATATCCGAAAAAACTTCTTACAGAACTGGCCCGGATTCTCCACCAACGACATATGACATTGAGCACCAATATCTTTTTTCAACCGATGGAAAGAAGTTGATGCAGGGTAAATGTCTCATACCAGGCCTGATAACCGAAAGAACCTTGTACTCCTACCGTGAAGAGGATGGTTTGCCGGAAATGGATCTTAGCCAGAATATCGATTCGTTTTCCGATACGACCTATAAAGACACCTCGAGAATAACCTATTCGTATTCATTTCAGGATCAGTCCGTAATTAAAATCGCCACAACAGAAATACTCAATTCGGGGAACTGGGTTCCGGACTCAAGAAGGGTTGACACATATTTTTCCGAAGCGGTTTCTACACGAAAAAACAGTCAGCAGACTACCAGCAGGCAATACAAAATAAATGTGTACCTCACCTCATCGTCCCGTCCTGCCCTTTTTATTTCTTCATCGGATAGGGTTATATCGATCGAACTTTATTCAATAAATGGTGCTTTATTACTCAAAGAAAATTCGATTCAGCCCGGTAAAGAAATACAATTGGATGTGTCAACTAATCGAGTAGCGAACTTTTGCGGACCAATGATTGCAAAAATCCGACTCGAAAATGGATCCAGTTTGGTTCAAAGGTTTTTTCAAGTCCGATAACTGACAAAAATCGATATACAAAGCATTGAATGTTCTCAAATTTATGCACTCATAATGTTCGTGACCATGCAATGCGCTTAGTATCATTATGGATATGGACACTAAAAAATTACCAAGCATTTTCAGCTATACCGATTTCAGGAAATTTCTGGATGATTATCAGAAGGCACGATATGAAATCGATAACGGTTACAGTAAAAGCTCACTCTGTATGCGGATGGGACTGTTAAACAGCAGAAGTTACTTCAATGATGTTCTAAAAGGGAAAAAGGTTACTCCTGATTTTATTGAACGTTTTTTGGGAGTACTTGACCTTGATCCTGATGAATCAAAGTATTTCAGAGTACTGGTTAAATTCAACCAGGCAGAGAATTCTCATGAACGTGAACTCTATTTTCGTCAGCTGCTCTCATCAAATAAAACACAGAAAAAAATCGTGGATTTGAAGACATATGAGTTTTACCGGGAATGGTACCATGTTGCCATTCGGACACTTTTAGATACGTTTGATTTCAGTGACAATTATACGGAATTAGCGAAAAAACTCATACCGCAGATAACAATCAAGCAGGCGAAGGAATCCATTAAACTTCTTGATTCTTTGGGATTGACTTCAATAAATGAAAATGGTTTTTACAAGCCGACCGCGAAAGCTTTAACGACTGAAGATTTTGTCAAGGATGAGCTGATCAGGCAATATCAGCTTCAATGTATCGAACTGGCTGGAAAAGCATTGTTCAGCAATGATGAAAACCCGAAGGAAATATATACCAACACCATCAGTGTTTCCCATACGTGTTTGAAGAAGCTTCAAGAGGAACTGAATAAATTCAAGTCCGTTGTTTGTACTCTCGTAAATAATGATAAAAATCCCGCAGATCAGGTCTTCCAGTTGAATATTCAGCTGTTTGCGAATTCACATAGAGAAAATAAGAAGTAAGCGATGTTAATGAGTTTTTCGAAACTGCTGCTTTTCAAACTGTTTCTGATATGTATAGTACTCACATCTTTTTCTACTGAGGTGCATACTGTCGGTGTCGGTTTCACCCGAGATGCTGCTCATAGGAATGCTCTGAAGCATGCATTAGAAAGAAACATAAAAGCGTTTATATCCGAACGTGCATATATGCAAAATGAACAATTAATAAATCGTGAATTTATGGATGATGTATCCCGATATGTTCAAAATTCCAATATCATTTCTACAAATGAATCTTTCAATTGTTTTCAGGTGGAAGCTACAGCGGATATCGATAATCTGACATTGAAAGAGCATTTAACGACCCACGGTTTGACTGTCAAATCAATAAGTAAACCGGTAATTATCATGCTTGTCGATGAATATCATGACAACAATAAAATGTCAGAACAGACAGCTTGCCTTACACTAAAGCAGGTACTGGTAAAAAATGGCTATACTATTTTGGATTTAAAACAGGAAACCGTTTTGTCAGCAGATATAAGTTCTTCTGGTATTACGAAGATTACTGATATGGCATATCTTGGATTTGAAAACGGCGCAGACCTGATCATCAAAGGTATGGTGAATACAGGGAAGGCAACACCAGTTGATATCTATGGAAAAAAGCAGTTAACAGTTCCGGTACAGATGAATGTTGAGATTATTCGTACCGATAACGCCCGGATTATTGCTTCAAACACCATTAGTATTCGTAAGAACGCGACGAATGAATTCTCAGCATTACAATTTGCTTTAAAATCGGCAGCCGAAGCAACCGGAACAAAAATAGTGGCAAAACTGGACGCATTTTCTGAAAGTGAAGATTATACAGAAAGACATTTCGAACTGATTATAGATGGTATTGATTACTCTCAAGCCGAAAGGCTCGAATTTGATATAAAAAAATTATCATGTATAAAGGAAGTGGCGTTCCGCTATCTTGAGAGAAAAAGAGCAGTATTCGGCATTTGCATGAACGGGACACTGACGGAACTGAGAAATGAGATATCGTCAGGTAAAATTCACGGTTTAGCAATAGAATCACTGACACGAGGAAAAATTTTTGCAGTGTATGGAAATGATTCGCTGCATACCGTTTCTCTGTCTGCGGATTCAGATGTTGAGATTTCCTCCTTTAATATAGAAACATTGTACTCTTCAAAAAGAAGGCACTATGTAACGCATCCGGCTGGAAACTTTACTTTAAATTGTTCTGTTCCGGTTTCTGATGTTCGATTAAGCCTTTCATTACCAGAACTGCTCGGGCAGCCATTCGAGATATCTATCAATCATTTCGATCCCGGTGAAAATAAAGTTGACCTGTTTATTGTTCCAGCTTATGAAAAGCTGGTTAATATTGTGCAAACCCGTATAATCCAGGCACAGTTGGAACTGCAATATTCATTAGCTCAAACAGTACTTAACCGGTCGCTCACGATTCCGGTAACTATTTATGGAATCAATGGAATGAACTGGGAACATCCTGATGCGGTATCAAGCTTTATTACAAACGATGATCCGGTTGTCAGATCGTTTGCGCGACAGGCTATACAAGGCGTACCATCTGGAAGTAAATACAATCAGGATCTTGTAAACGCAATCGCAGTACATGCTGCTATCTGTAAGTATGGCATACAATACGTAAAAGACCCCTTACCTAACTCGGAAAAAGTGGTCGACATGGTTCAATATCCAGCACAGACACTTTTCCATCGTACAGGTGATTGTGACGATTTATCGGTTTTATACTGTTCACTATTGTCATCGCTTGGAATACCAGTCGCTTTACTGTCGTATGATGACCATATCTTTTTTATGTTCAATACAGGAATTTATGAGAAAAATCGTCTGGGACTATCTTCGGACACAACCATGACTATCATTCATGATAAAAAATTATGGATTCCCATTGAAGCTACAGATATGCATACTTCTTTTGTGAAAAATTGGTATACCACCGCCAGAAAGTTCCATGATGCAGTGAATGCGGGAAGAAAAGTACAAATTATCGATATTCAAGAGGCATGGAAATGTTATCCACCAGTTTCTTTGTTCGCCGAAAAATTTGACATCAGTTTGAAACCTGTTGAAAAAGAAGTCGAAATACAATTACAAAATTTGCGGGATGTAACCACTAAGCAATATAAAAAAGAAATAGCCAGTTTGAAATCGTTGAAAAAAAAAGATATAGGCGACCCTGCTGTGGTTAAAAATAAAGTTGGTCTGCTGTATGTGCGTTCAGGAGATTACCAGAAGGCACTTCAATTCTTTAAACAGGCGTATAACATTAACAAATCACCGAAAATGCTATCAAATTATGCCGGTACGTTACTATTGTCCGGAAAAGAAAAAGAAGCATTAAAAATATTCGATAAAATTTACAAGGAAGATGATAGTGGTGCAATCGCCGTCAACCGGGCGTTGTGTAAATATATAGTATCAGGGGACACTTCCGCTAGTCAGAATTTTTATGATTGTTTGCTTGAAGCAGTTTCAGTTATTCAGACAAATGAAAATTTGTCAGAAATATTAGGTTTCGATATAACCAGCCAGGATTCACTTCGGGGATCAAGCAGGGAACAAACCTGCGAAGCCTCAAAACTGGATATCAGTATCGTAAGGCAGAATATAAAAGCAGCCATCGATGCTATCAAACAGCAGCATACAATCAGCGGAGTAACCACGGAGAGTTCAAGTGGTACCAGAATCACCGGTACAACAACTGAAACATCCACTGGTACAACTGCCGATAATATGAAACAAAAGGTTTCTCCTTTTGGGGGCTTGCGCGGTGCAACAATTGAAGACTTTATAAGGCTTATTGATTTACTATACTGGTTTGATTTTTAAAGCCAGTACTACATTCGTCTTAACATAATCAGGCGAAGCGTTTCTCCGGTTTCTCCATATAGTAGTCTTCATTTAATTCCCTCTAGTCTCTTTATTCTTAGATTGTTATAACCCCAATTTCCCCTTCATTCCGGGTTTATTCCATCCTTAAATGTTCTCAGTTTTATGTACATTACCTTGTGTTCAGGAGAAAAAAAACAACTTATATTTTTTTTAGAAAATGAATTGATAATAAAATCAATCACAGTACAAAAATTTAGAGAAGGAGTAGTTCATGAAAAAGTTTCTAAATGTTTTATTGTTCACAGTTGCATTAACCACCATTAGTTTGGCACAGGATTTCCAAACGTATGATTATCTTTTTGACCAATATATCCAAGACATGATCACTCCAGATCCTGTTATGGAATACCTTTTCTATAATCCTGATTTCTATCTCCAAGATATGATCTTAGAAAGAAACTATCCCTGGTTATGTAGCAGTTACTCCACAACGATCCTCAAACCCACTATATAATCCATCAAGCCCAAAATATAATGAAACCAGGCATAATAAATGTTGTGAGGATTGTCGTAAGGCTTATCGTCAGAAATTTATGGTTCCAGAGGATTGGTTATTAAATTGTACAAATGAATGCGATCAGGAATATATGGAAAGCCTCAGATAATACATACTGCAAGTAATCTTTCAAATGATATCCTGCAGCATTTAATTTTGCTGCAGGGCAATTCTGAAAAAATCCCAGTAAATCCTTCTTCTTCGGTATAACCTCTAAAATTGCTAAAACCATCAGTTGAAATCAGTTAACATGTAAGTGATTACTATGGCACATTTTTTTCCCTCTTTACCCAATTCTTTTTCTTTTCAGTAAAAACAATCTTAAAATGTTCTCAAATTTATGTACTTTACAATGTGTTTTTGTGAAAAAAAACGATTTATATTATTTGTAGAATCGGATATCTATATGACCAGATAATACATTATCACTGTTAATAATAATAAAACCGAAAGGACATACTATGCCTTCATTAATTAAACCAATTTCATTGTTTGTAATTTGTTTCACATTCTTTTTTGTCAAATGCAGTGAGGACAGTAGTAAATCAAATCCAATGGGTCCGGGCATTAAAATCGCTGATCCTGATCCTGATCCTGATGATGATACCACAGATTCAAATCCTTTTGAAGGCGAGTATTCTGGTGTTTGCAGTTTCGAGGATGGGACTAAACTAAAATTGGAGTTTTCTGTAGATGAAGATTATTCTATTACTGGTAGTGAGATATGGCCAAGTACTACAAATTTGCCAGATTTTGGTATAGAAGGTGAAGTATCTGAAGATGGAGATATTTGGATGTATGTCGAATACGAGGCAAATGGTATTGAATATACAAGCGAATATGAGGGAACTATACGAAACACTGGTAAAGTGAGCGGAGAAGTTATAATTGAAATTGCTGGTGTTTCTTTCGAGGGGACATGGAGTGCAAGTAAAGGAAGTGGAACATCTGATGATGACGAAAATGACGTATATGTTAATAATTCACTTGCAAATACAGTTTGGCGCGGATGTGCAAATTATGAAGCTTTCGGCAAAAGTTACATACTTGACCTTGGACTTTGCACAAATGGAAGTACTGCAAATTATGGTTTAGTATTCTATGATAGCGGTAAATTTAAGTGTACATTTCGTGATGCATATAGCATGACCGTAAATGAAGTACCTATTAATGCATCAAAAACAATTACTAACGAAGGTACTTATTCAATAAATGGTGCGCAAGTGGAAGGTCGAACAACATCGGGTCTTCTATTTCGGTTAACTATTTCTGGCGGGAGTGTATTGTTTTCCGGAAACAACCAATGGATTTCCGGTTATCACACGTATACTCCATCTTTTGATACGGAATTTAATCTTTTAAGAGTTGGTAAGTTATAAACCTCCTATAGTTTAATGATAACTTATATGAAATGTGATAAAACAAACATTACTTCAGGAAAATTACAACCATCATCTTAACAGGAGCCGATAATATGAATTGCTGGCATCTGAGAATTAACATATCTTTATGTTTTCTCATGTTAACCGCGAACCTGACTTGGGCCCAAACCAAAGTTTCAGGAAACATAAGGACAAATACGACGTGGAGTATGGAAGGGAGTCCGTACATTATTACCGGGAATGTTACTGTATATAAATCCACCACCGAAGCTTGCACCCTTTTTATCGAACCGGGTGTGAGTGTTATGGCGAATGCTGGAGGTCGCCTCCAGATTGGAACTCATGTCAGCTATGTAGGTAATCATAGAGGTGTTTTAATTGCGCAAGGAACCAAAGACAGTATAATAACCTTCACTTCTGCA
>JAFGIN010000218.1 GCA_016929595.1 Chitinispirillaceae bacterium | reverse complement strand
GGGGGAAGGATGGGATAGGGGCCGCGGAATATGCGATGTTTGCAATTAGCACAAATGTTTAACATTTCAGCCGTTTGTAGTATATATAGAAAATGAGAGGTATCGTGAACTACAAATCGGTATACTTATTTATTATATCTGTCATTTTCCTTCAGAAGTGCAGTACGGATATCTCCAACCCAGGAAAAAATAATCAGATCAGCTGGCTAATGCAAATTGATACTTTATGTCAGACCAATGGAATAAAAGCCGATAGTGCGTTTGTTGAAAAATTCAATAGAATTGATATCGAGCGTTTTTTCAGCAAATATGAACAGTATGGTTCATCAGAAGAGAATCCGGTTAATCCTTGTTTCAGTCCGTTAATTCAGGATTTGGAGAATCAGGTGCTTTTGCAGGCGGCCGAAGGCATAACAGAAGATGAGTTGAAACAATATATTTCTTCCAGTGAAAGCAGTGACACGCTGGTTTTGCTCCAGCGTGCAATACATCAGAACATGCTTAAAAACAGTAGCATAAACCTGAAACAGTCATTTACTGGTTTACCAGATTTTACTTTTAACAGACAATTTATCAGCTTCCTTCACTGTGGAGGTTATCAGTTCGACACTGTGTTTTTTTGGAAAGATTCACTGAAAAGAATTGAAATAGAATTGTCAGCCGATATTAGCTTCAATTTTGATTCAAATAAACTGTTATGTGCCCGTAAATCCGGGATGTTTGGTTCGGTTAGCACTCGATACAAAGAAGTTTCTATGGTTACCATTTCAGGTGTATTGCCCATATATGAGAATGAAAATTATCGTGTTGTAAAATTATATAATCCGAAAAAAACACTTGAAATGACCCTTGTCTTACCAAGATCTGAACATGGACTCAATGTCGTTAATGATTCAGCTCAACATCTATTAGACCTTCCGGTTATTTCTGATTCAGTTATGATTACACTCCCGATTTGTACAAGTAGAACGCACACTACAGCTGTTTCCCGCTATAATTATTATAATGTAAGAACTCCCTTTTCAAAATCAGATGCTGATTTTAAACATATTAATGACACTGCATATCTATATATTGATGCAATGTCCAACTCATCAGAAGTAAGCTGGGATACGTCAGGAATACATATAAGTCAGACTGGTTATATTCAGTTAAATGAAAATTTTCGAAGTAATTCATCTTTTCAAGGTATGGTAGAATATTATAATCTGGTTGTTTCCCAAAAATCATTTGTCGACTGCTATCCATTTGTATATATGGTCAAAGACCGATGTTCAAATCGCATAATATGTATCGGTAAGTTAGTCGAACCCTGAGAAGTAAATACGAAATACAATTTCGCACTGTTTCTTCACAGAAAAGAACGCGAATCTAATAAACGTAACCTTATAAAAAAACAGCTGCAGTTCCTGCTGATGCCATTGTCGACTTTCTGAACACAGAACTCAGAACATCATCAACCAGGGATTATTCATGTAACGGTTTTCAGGTAAAAGGAGAGAAGATGGTTTCACGGATTGTGCTGCCAGTTGACGCATGGGCATGGGTCATACCAGTCTGCCATCTGTAATGATTGGCAGATGCTCATTGTTCACCACAGCATTATCTGGGATGATATCCGCGCAGTGAAAGGTCAGATACGCAATCAGCTGGCATACCTTCTTGAGAAAGGGTGTGGTGTACAGGATGCTCCGCTACGGAGCACTCCATGAAACAAATCAGGTGGCAGTTTGAGCTGGTTGAAGTTGAGGTTCACCATTTTCCATAGATGTAGATGAACGAATTTTACCGATTTCCTGTCGGCAGTCGATATAAAAGAGTTCTTTGATTTCTGGTTTTTCACCGAAAACAAAACGTCCTGCAGCATAGATTTCCATTAAAGCCTCCCAGAATAGGTCCATGCCTGGCCCATCAGGAATTAAAATTCAATAATACGTTCCAACCCAAAGCCGTCCTTTTCTATCAAAAAGAACTGATTTTATACATTTTTGATTATAACCGATGCACGATGCATTTTCTGACGTTTCAACAATTTTATATAGGCCTTTTTCTGTTGCAAGTACAACGGTACCCGCAGAGTCTACCGTACATGTCCATGGTATGTTTTGTTCAGGGCCAAGTTTGTAAGTCTCCATAGTGTTATTTTCGATAATGATGCAACACTCAACACCGCCGCAAATGAGGCGTGAACCAATACTCGTGCACATCCAGCATATCGTATCTTTGCAAATCGATCTTTTGAGCATACCTGATTTGTAATCATAAAATGAGATGCCTCTGTAGTGGGCAACAACCAGTTCCTTATTGTAAAAATCAAGATCAAACGCCTCCCGGAGATCGGTTACCCGCTCAAAAGTGTCAGTATTTTGTCTGTAAACGCCATCCTTTGCTGCCAGCCAGATATTACCATCTGGATCAGTTTTCATTGACCAGGCCTGATGATGCCAGGATGATCTGGTGTACAATGATTTGTCTTCTACAGTATATAATCCGGAACGGTATGAAGAAGCGAACAACCTGTTACTATCTGCAAACAAAAATGAACGAATCGGATGACCTTTCTTTACTCCTGTTACAGTTTGAGAGTCCGGAGAATCTGGATGAAACCGGAAAATTTCTCCCCTGTTTGTTGAATAATAGATCGAATCGCCATGTTCCTTAATTGCATACACAAAAGATGATCGAATTTCTTTGTGTGGAATCGAATTGCAGGAAAAAAGAAAAATAATAATTATAAAAATACGCTGAGTATGTCGTTTTATCATAAAATAAGTTTCCTTTTTCTCACCATTGCGTTTCAGAACGTCTTTACATACAATACGTTATTCTGCTCCGGGGAAATGGATTATACTGTTTTTACACGTATTTTGAAAAACACTAACGATACCTGAAGCCTGATGAGATTACTGCTAATATTCCGGTAATAATATATTACTCACTATAAACTTACTAAAACAGATATTTTGATTCCTGTCCTAAAGAACTGGCCACCTTTAAGTATTGAATGGGCACTATTTAATTGCCGATATAATAATATACAATGTTTCCCATTTTTTATGCCAAAGTAAAACCACAATACCATACGGTACACCTCGAAGCAATATCTCAACATCTTTTTTTTCAACTCACTCATAACACAATGCACAGGTTTTCATTTCGGGGTCGGGATCGCAATCGGTATCGGCATCGAAAAACACAGTAATCGATCCCGATCCCGATCCCGATGCCGACAGCGACCCCGATAGCTACTATCGATAAAAGTACCGATAATTATGAGACCGTTAATATATTCAACAAATTTAACAAAATTAAATATTATATATACCGATACGAAATCATACCTGTTTTTAACTACTCAACAAGGAGCTGGTAGCTGTTATGTTTAAACGCTTCATCACACATTCCCTAAACATTCTCACACTGTTTTCCATTTCAATCTCAGCACAAATTGAAGAAAACAGTGATGAGCCTCTGATTATTGTAAATGATACAACTGCAACGATTATCGACACAACTGTCTCAGTTGATACCGATACAACATCTCGTGGACTTGAGAAAGAGCCTGAGCTTAAAACGTTTGTTAAAGCAAGCTATCCGGACAGTTTGATTGCGGCTGCAATTGAAGGAGCGGTTTCTTTTGAACTGTTAATTAATGAAACTGGTAAAGTTGATAGCATAAAGGTGATTAAATCGCTTCACCCCACACTGGACTCACTTGCCAGAGCTGCTGTATCTCAGTTTCAATTTACACCGGGTATTGCAGATGGGAATCCCGTCCCTGTTTCGCTTGTGTATGATTACCATTTCACTCTTGAGGAAATTATCACAGAAATAGAGGAATACACCAATATAAAAGGGATTATTCTGGAAAAAGGGACCAGAGTCCCTCTATCGGATGTAATGCTCAGTATCACGATGAAAGATATTGCCACGGATCTTCAGGACAGTTGTCAGACAGTCGTAACCAGGTCAGGAATACTACCGGCTAAACGATATTTTGATAAAATAGGGTCGTTTGCCGGTCAATCACTCGAAGACAGATCTATTATTACCACAACAGATTCTGCGGGAAATTTTTCATTCAAATCGATCCCCGCCGGGAGGGCTAAACTTAAAGTTGTGGCAACAGGGTATGAACCCTACTACTCAATGATCGAGGTTAGCGACAGTGAAGTGATCAGTATCATCATACGCATTAACAAAATCGCGATTGACGATTTTGAGATTACTGTATATGGAAAAGCACAGGAGAAGGAGATTGTCCAGAGGACGCTCCAGGCGCGTGAGGCCAAGCGGGTTCCGGGATTCAGCGGTGATGCGGTTAAAGCGGTTCAGGCATTGCCCGGTGTTGCCCGACCAGTATTTGGAAGTACCGAAATTGTTTTACGGGGAGCAGATTGGGATGACAATAAGTACTACATCGATGGAGTTGAGGTCCCCTATTTGTGGCATGATCTCGGTAATAATTCAGTAATCAACTCCAATATAGTTGACATCGTAGAGTTGTTTCCAAGTAGTTTTGGAGCAAAATACGGAGATGCACTCGGAGGAGTTATAAATGTTAACACACGTAAAGCACAGGAAAGAACGCATGTCATAGCAGACATAAGCACCGGGCATGCGTCACTGGTACTTGATCTGCCGATAAACAGAAAATTATCGTTTGTTGGGTCAATGCGACGCGAATATTTTATGAGCCTTGTCGCCTTGATGCTGAAACAATTCGATGCTGGTTTAGACTTCAAGATGTATTACTGGGATTACTCACTGCGTATGGATTATAAACCATCAAACGATCACACTATCTTCTGTGAATTTCTTGAAGCTAAAGATATACTGGAATTTACTGACGATGAAGAAAAAGAAAACAGCTTAGAGTATAAAAAAGGGTTTAAACTTGGAATATTAGGATGGGATTGGGCAATTTCAAAAACATGGTCAAACACGTTTCGTTATGGACTCACGCCACTATCAAATGTAGCAAGATTTGAAGAGGAAAAGTATAAAGTTTCAGGGTATGAACACACTGTCCGGGACGAATTGAAATGGAAAATAAGTGAGAAACTTAATGCAACAGCAGGGCTGGATCTTCATCTGGAACCAACCGATATGGAATACCGATACAAAGGTCAAATCAGAACCCGAAAAAATCTTACACCACGTGATACAACAATAAATAATAAAGCAGATTTTCTCAACGGCTCTGTTGGCGGTTATGTATCTGTTGAGTACAACCCAATAGAAAAGCTCACGATCAAACCGGAATATCGTATTGACTACTATCCGGGACTAAACTATCATGGTTCATTACTTCCAGAAATCTGGGATTATGAATCAAAACCCGAATTTCGCTGGTCCCATGAACCATCAGTGCGGCTCTCCACTCGTTATCAATTATCAAAAAATCACCTACTTAAAAGTTCAGCCGGAACATACAACAAAAGTCCCGGCTTTGACGTTATGGAAGAATTCGGAGGTAATCCACTTCTTGAACCGGCACGCGGTTCCCAATACACACTTGGTTATGAATGGCAAATTTCCGACCTGATCTCTCTTGATGTTTCAGGATACATTAATCGACAATGGGATAAATCTCACTTTGTAGATGAATTTGAACGGGGAGATGGATATGATGTCGGAACCCTGGTGAACCGTGGTAAAGCGAGGATGAAAGGTATCGAGGTTTTCCTGCGTCATAATCAGAGCAAACGCTTCTCCGGATGGCTCAGTTACTCACTTTCATACAGCGAACGTTATAACTATAAAGAAAAAGAGTGGATTGTATTTGACAGAAACATACTAAACAATCTTCAACTGGTATCATCACTCAATCTTAGAAGAAACATGAATATCGGTTTACGTTTTCAATACACCAATGGATATCCCTATACACCGGCAAAAAAAGTTCTTTATTACGATGCATCAAATTTTTATTATGTTCCGGAATGGGGCAGCAGTAACTCAAAGAAACATACCCCCTATCTTGAACTGGACTTGAGATTCGAAAAGAAAAAAGCCTTTAAACGCAGTATCATTACTTATTATGTGGGATGCGACCGGATTTTTCACTTCCTGCAGTTTAAACTTAAAGATAATGGTGAACCGCTGTATTTACCATCAGAATTTCCGACGTATAATTACGATTATTCGAAATTTGAAGGATTTGCGAATTTTCCAGAACCGTCATTTGGACTTTCCATAGAGTTTTAAGAGGTAACCATGAAAATATCAACACGTCAATCTATTTTATTCAAAGACAAGAGATTCAACATGAAATTTTTATCGGAGATTCTATTCCCTGTTGCAATAGTTCTTTTTTTCTCCTGTGCCCAGGATGACCGATTTGACAGAATCGAAAATGATAAACTGAGGGTTATTGGTGTAAGATATACCAGAGCTGAATGTGCACCCGGGGATACCGTCTGTGCAAGAGTATATTTCGCCGGCAATGCAATTGCTTCTGTTGGAGATTTTTCAATCGCCTATGTTCAACAGTATGATCACAATTATATCTACCCCGATGAAAGAAAAATCTCTCTGCTTGACAGCACACTCTGGTTTCCCGATTCGATGCAGTTCAGGTATGTGATACCGGAAGATGTCTTCCTTAAGGAAAAAACACAGGGGACAGGTAACCGGGCAGGACTGGAACAACTTGTTGCCCTGGTAAAGACATTCCGTATGTATGGAGATTCAACACTTCCACCTGTGAGCGAAGATACCTTGAATTTCTTAATGGAAGGAGTTGAAACAATTTTTGCTCAACCGGCAATTTTCTTTTATGCAAACTCTGTCAATGGAACTCGTCTTAAGGTCAAAACTGATCTTACCATACGTTATCATTCACTGTTACCAAACCTTCTTCCTGTAAACAACAATCCGCAGATCAAATGGATTGCAGTCTATAAAGTCCCTAGTAGACAGGCAAAGAACTTCTATCCACACAACCCGAATCTCGACACAGGTACAACTGTTACCTATCTGTACAATGAGTACTCTCCGGAAAGTGTATCAGACACCGTTGTTATCGATGAAGGGTACACCTATTTTCTCACATGCAATCAGGGAATCGACTTCCATTTGGACCCTACCGGAGATACAATCAGGGATACAACCTGTGATCTGATAGACATAGCCGGTGATGGAAGTTTTGTTGTACCGGAAGAGTATAACTACAACTGGTTTTTTAAGAACTTAGACGAAGTTGATGAAATTAAAGACTCTCTAATGGTACTCTCTTATGATATCTCCGGCCCCGGTTATATAAAGATTAAGCCACCAGTGTTTACCGAAATGACCCATTTCAAAGTCTGGGTTGTAGTGAGTGATTTTGTTTCCGAATATTATTCAAGACCAAAGGGTTTTGCAGTCGGATCAGCCCTGGGAGTTTTTAACTTTACAGATAAATACAGAAAGAGTGTAAAAAATAACTGAGATAAAAACTCAACAACTTAACAAATATTCGCGACATCTGCTTTCTTTTTTAGTTAAAATGAAACGGTTTATTTCCGTTCCTGTACCGTGGGTCAGGTTAATCGCTACAATGGGGAGAACCTCTTCGATCGTGAACTTTGCTTCGAACAGCTCACGCGCTATCTCTCTCCCCCCTCTCCATTTCCCTAATGGAAAGGAGAACCAAGGGAATGAGGCGAACAGGATCACAGCACAAAAAAAAGTCACCACGTTGTAAATAAAATAACAGAATAAAAGTAATATACGTAGGAAAGTAAGAGTGATCAATGATGAGTATGAAAAAGTGAGAGTATATTTTTTTTTCACTCTTCATTTTTTTTAAAACCAGCTGACGTTGTCAGGTTACAGGTATTGGATCAGCTTATAATCGGGTACAGGAGTACCGTATCCGTAATAAATACTCTATGAGATATCAGGCTCTGTATTTCGACTCATAGTGTGGCAAAAATGTTTTGGATAGATAAATGGTCATCAAGTATTTTTAAAAAATGGAATATTTTAAAATAAACAGCACAATTTTGTTCCCAATCCTCCCTGGAACAAATAAAATTCATGAGTTTTGGCTCCGTTTAAGTCTCGCCCCGATTCTCAGTCCGCCTTGATGCAACGTTTCCTCATCTGACAGACACTCTGTTCAGTTCAATTTGTGCTCCAGCATTTCTATCAGGAGGGGCAATTTCTATTTAAATTTCAGGAGAAAAGATTTTGAGTTTGCACAATGAAATAACACGAAGAAGGACATTCGCCATCGTATCACACCCTGATGCAGGCAAGACTACATTAACCGAGAAACTGCTTCTTTACGGAGGAGCAGTACAGATGGCAGGCTCTGTTACTTCACGGAAAAAGGAGCGGGCAACAGTCTCCGATTGGCTCGAAATTGAACGAAAGAGAGGCATTTCAGTCAGCTCTACGATTCTTCATTTCGACTACAATGGCTTCAGGATCAATTTACTCGATACTCCGGGTCACAATGATTTTTCTGAAGATACATACCGGGTACTGACTGCTGTTGATTCAGTTATAATGGTTATTGATGGCGGAAAGGGTATTGAACAACAAACACTCAAATTATTTGAGGTTTGCGGAAAACGCAAAATTCCGATTATCACGTTTATTAATAAAATGGATAGACCTTCACGTGATACATTGTCGCTCCTTGACGAAATCGAGAAAGTACTGCATATCATCCCCTACCCGGTGAATATACCTCTTGGCAACGGAAATGAATTCAAAGGGATCTGGGACCGCAGGACTAAAATTGCCCACTTGTTTGAGCGAACTCCGGGTGGAGCCTTTCGTGCGCCAGTTAAAACATGTGGTCTCGTTGATCAACTTGTTCAGGATATTTTATCTGAAAGTACCTACCGCACTGTATGCGACGAGTTGGAAATGATTGAACATGTTGGAGAATCTCTCGATATTGAGAATATTGCAAATGGAACAATGACCCCGGTCTTTTTCGGTAGTGCAGTGAACAATTTCGGGGTTGAGCTACTACTCGATGGTTTTCTGGAATTCTCTCCGCCACCCCAGCCACGGCAATCAACAGATGTGACTGTCGAACCAGAATCCGATTTCTTTTCAGGATTTGTTTTCAAGATACAGGCGAACCTTGACCCCAAACACCGCGACAGAATGTCATTTATAAGAATCGTTTCGGGAAAGTTTACCCGCGACATGCCTGTTTTTCATACCAGAACAGGAAAAAAACTGCGTTTGTCCAATTCAAATAGTTTGTTCGGATGTGAAAGGATATCGGTCGATGAAGCGTGGCCGGGTGATGTTATCGGATTTGTTGGCGGAGAATTTCTCAACATTGGCGATACCTTATGCGAAAAACCGGGTATTGTATATCGCGAAGTCCCCCGTTTTGCACCTGAATGTTTTGCATATCTCCATAATCCCGAACCTTCTAACTACAAACGTTTTCAAAAGGGACTGGAACAACTTGTACAGGAAGGACTGGTACACATATTCACGAAGAAAAACTCTCCCGATAAAAACGTACTTCTCGGGGCAGTTGGCCCCCTTCAGTTCGACCTTGTTCAGTTTCGGCTCGAATCTGAGTATGGTGCTGTTTCCAGAATCGAGACAACTGAATGGAAAATAATTCATTGGCTCGATACAAAACCTATTGAGGCAACGCAACTCAGCCTTCCACATAAATCAACTCTTGTTCAGGACTGCAATGGCCGAAGTGCAATCCTGTTTGAAAGAGATTGGCAAGTACGACACTTCTGTGAAAACAATCCTTCGATTGTACTTTTTGACAATTTTTACAACGACAAAGTACCTGATGTGTCGGTCGCACAAAAATAATAACCATAATTTATAAACCTCAGTGCAGAACTGTGTATGTTAATAAAAATTACAAACGATACCATTGTTACAATGATTCAAATAGTTCAAAACCGGATTATCCGCAACAAATCATCGCCGGTGCTCATCATCCAGGGGGTTGCCGGTTCGGGAAAAACATGATTACAACTGCGCATTTTGGCCAAGAGCCTCGAATCAAGTAATCATTCCTTTTGCCCACCCACATACCTATAATACCGATATTTACCGAAGCATGTTGTATATCGCATGTATAAGAGCACTTGCACAGTCTGCATGTGTATTCGGTCAAAGCCATACGTCGGCTGATCGGCCATTGTTTATTCTTCATAAATAATATATTCAATAAATCATCGACCTGTTTTTCTTGTCATAAAAAAACTTGATTTTATCCTGGTTTTTTTGTATACTATTGAACAAGTGTCGGCCGACCGGCCGACCGAAGAAAAGGAACGAAAGGACATCTCCCTGTGAAAAACGCTCTTCATGCATTCAAATACCCTGGAATCTCCATTATAGCCACTCTGGCGATTACGTTTTTTTTCGCCTGGCACCTTCCGAAACTGATTATTAACAACGATGTAGTAGTTTTTCTCCCGAAAAACAACCCTCACCGTGCAGCCTATGATGCACTCAACGAAGAGTTCGACAAGAGTGATGGTATTATCATCGCTGCTACAGTCAAAAAGGGGTTCATTTACTCAACAGAAAATGTCTCAGTTCTTAAAGTAATCACCGATTCGCTCCAGGCAATCGACTCGGTCGAAGGAGTCATGGCACTGACAACAACCGATTACGTGGAGGGTATCGAGGGTGGTGTCGAAACAGTCCCGATTGCAGGTGAAGTTCCCGACAATCCGCAGCAGGAACAAGACATACTCAACCGTCTTAAAAATTGGGATATCTACCGCAACACGCTCTATACCGATGATTACAAAACATCGCTTATTCTCATACGCCTAAAAAGTAATTCCATGAAGCGTGATGAGGCTATCTATCATGAAGCCATGCGCATAACCAGCCTCTACCACGACAAGTTCGACTTCCAGGTGGCAGGATCGCCGTCAATCTTCATTCTTGTGGGAAAGAACATGACAAGCGACCTTTCACGTCTGATTCCCTTTGTGATTATCATGGTACTATTGGCACTATGGATATCATTCAGACGCGCAGGCGGTATTATCCTTCCGATGCTTACAGTGCTTATTTCCATAATCTGGTCGCTCGGGCTCATGTCCCTTGTCGGTATACAAATGACACTCATCGCCACAGTGATACCTGTACTTCTGGTCGCAGTGGGAAGTGCCTACGGAATTCATATTCTGGCACACTATTATGATAATTTCGCACAACAGTGCATGACTCTGTCTGGGAGCCTCTCCGAAGTTCAACACGAGCATCTCCTTGACTCCACCATGAATAGCGTTGGCAGAGCGGTTATGCTTGCAGCGCTTACCACCATGGCCGGATTTGGTTCGCTGGCTACTTCATCAATAACACCTGTGCGCGATTTCGGTATTTTCACATTTGTCGGTGTTTTCGCAGCGTTTATCGTATCAATCGTTCTCATACCATCACTGCTTCATTTTGCACACAGTAAAAATACCGGAAAGATTAAAAAAGACACCTCCAATCCACTCATCGATCCACTCGTTAACGCATTCGAAAAGATTGCCCGCCGCCCTGCAGCGGTATTTGCGGCAACACTCCTTACCATCGTTATTGCAATTATCGGAACATCCAGAGTGCGGGTCGGCAATGCGATTATCAATTTTTTCAAGGAGAACAGCTCCGTCTGGCAGGCTAACTCCTGGCTCCAGAAGCACACAAACGGAACAAGCACACTTAACGTAGTTATCCGTGGTAAAGAAGCCGGAGACCTCGCACGCCCTCTTATCCTTAAAAAGATCGACGAGTTTGGCACATTTCTTAAATCGCAGCATTCAAACGTCAAAAAAACCGGATCCCTGGTTGATATCATCAAGCGGATCAATGATATCATGCATATCGAAGAGCAGAAAGCTGACTCATCGGTACCATGGAACGAAATTCCCACCGATCCTGTAAAATATGGTCTCGACGGGGATGAAGAGCTCAAGCAACTTATTTCGCAATACCTGATGCTATTTACAGGAGATATTGAGCAGTTCGCTGACGACGGGATCGAGCCAAAAATTGCCCGCATCCTCCTTCAGATGAACACCAATGAGGTGGACACACTCAGGTCAATTCAACGCAGTGTTACTGAATGGTTTGGAAAGAACCTTCCTGAAGGCTATACTTTCGAAGTAGCTGGTACCGCCGATGCCGAATTAGAAGTAAATCGTCTCATCGTCACCAGCCAGATCAACAGTATTATAACGTCAATCGTCGTTGTATTCGGTCTCATCGCCCTGGCATACGGATCGTTGTGGGCAGGTCTTTACGGTGCAGTCTGCCTTGCTATTCCCCTCCTTATCAACTTTGGAGTGATGGGCATTCTCGGTATTCGCCTCGATATCGCAACCGCCATGGTTTCATCCATCGCAATTGGTATCGGAATCGATTACATTATCCATTATATGAGCGCCTATACAAGGGAGCTTCGGGCAAACGGTATGCGCTGGGAGGGAGTTTCTGCCCGCGCCACCCGATCGTGTGGAAGAGCAATCATATTCAATGCGGCCTCGGTGGCTCTGGGATTCGCGATAATCCTTCTTTCCAATTTCAAACCGCTCAACTATCTCGGAGCGCTCATTTTTCTCTCCATGGGTACTTCATCGCTTGTGTCGCTCACTCTTCTGCCCGTACTGTTTGACCATTTCAAACCGCAATTTCTCTTACGTACGAAATCATAACAACCAATAACCGCCGATACCATTGGCGGTTCAACCGTCCAGGAGGAATATATGAACAAACTTATCACAACCGTTACTCTCAGCACCCTTTCACTTGCGGCTCTTTTATCTTCTGCCAATGCTGACGAACGGGGTGAAGCGGTCGCCCGCGCCTACTTCAGCCTCAAGGATCCCACCACAGTCAGATCATCCGCAACCATGACACTTACCGATAAAAAAGGTGCAACGCGCAACCGCTCTCTGGAGATGTACGAACGAAAGGACAGCAACGGTACAGCGTCGTTCATTGAATTCTCCGCTCCTGCAGACGTAAAGGGAACCCGTTTCCTTAACCTTCCTCTTGACAATAATTCCACCGAACAGCGGATCTATCTGCCGGCGCTCAAAAAAGTCAGACTTATTGCATCATCGGGGAAAAAAGGTAAATTTGTGGGAAGTGACTTCACTTTTTACGATATGGAAGACCGCGATTTCGAGGATTACACCTACACCTATCTGCGCGAGGAAAAGCTCGGAGATCGCACCTGTGATGTTGTCACTATGACACAAAAAGACCCGTCGGCCCCCTATTCCCACGCTGAAGCCTGGGCAGACACCATCGACTCATTTGTCTACCAGCTTAAACTCTACGACCGCGCAGGTGGGGGTCATATCAAGACACTGTCGGTGCTTGAAACAAAGATCTATGATGGGTGTATCATTCCTGTTAAGGTACGCATGACAAACGTCGCCGATAAAACCTCGACAGATCTGGTGCTTTCTAACGTTGATGTAAACGGAAAAGTTGACGTAAAGCTATTTACTCTGCAGCATCTGGAAGCAAAATAATTCAGACAAGGAGATCCGGTAATGAATAAAATAGTTGTTCCCTTTTCAATCAGCCTTCTTTTCGCTGCAACGATTTTCGGCCAGGATGAGAGCGTCACCTTCTCGGGCGAACACCGGGCGCTCCTTTCGATACCTGTAGCAAAGCAGCATTTCGATTTCGACGGTGAAGCTAAAGAACCGCGCGTTGAAAGCGACCTCAAGCTCGAAGCTAGCCGCTCGGATATCACACTGCACGCAGGCCTGCGTGTCAAATCGCGTCTGATGCTCTCCGGGGCGCAGCAGGAGCGGTTTACATTTTTCCCTCTTGAGAACAGCCTCACGCTTGAAAAGGGAAAATTCAACGCGACACTCGGGTATCAATATTTCTCTTGGGGAGTGGCCGACAAACTCAACCCGACCGACAACATCAACCCACGGGATTACACCACCGGACCCAACGCGGAAAAACTCGCGATATTCTCTGCCTCGATGCAGTTCTATCCCACCGAACGGTTGTCGATTCAGGCGGTTTACGTGCCATTTGAAGAGCCCGACCGTTTTCCCGTTGACGTGCCCGAGAAGCTCTCCTCAGAGTCACTATTCCGCCGCCTGCGGCTTTCATCCCTCAATCTTTTGTCAGGCACTCCTGTACCGACATTCGAATCGATAATGACAAAAGGAAACATAATAATCGATGATCCCGATGTTGACCCGAAATCATTTCTCGGTGGCGGCAGAATAAAATACAGCGGTGGCACGTTCGATCTTTCTGCCAGTTACCTTTACGATATGGATCCGTATTACACTCCCGGAATCGAACTGGCCGCAAGCTCACCGATTGACGCATCAACACAAGTCGATCCAATCATTCCCGCCGGAGCGCTTTCTGCGCTGCCGTCGCAGCTCTGGGCACTCAAAAACGTTACCCTCCATCGCGGCCGCATCCATCGCATCGGACTTGATGCCAAAACGGTAATCGACCGCTTTGGTGTATGGTTTGAAATCTGTTACTCGCTTACAGAAGACACCGACAACAGTTCCTGGAAGGTGCGCAACTCATCCCTTGACTGGACTCTGGGGCTCGATTTCTCTTATGGTACTTACGATGAACACTACCTTAACATCCAGCAGATCGGACGATTCATTGTCGATTACGATGATGATTTTTCCGATGATTACAAAGGGAGAACTCCCTCTCTGGCACAGTTATCGAGTCACGATGCCATGGAAAAATATTATTACCGTCTGCTCTCAAACCGGCTTGCGTATGTTACAGAAGCGCTTCTGTGCGGCGTCGCTTTGCGCTCTGAATGGTCGCTCTCTGATGGAAATCTCAAGCCATCGATTGAAGTTGTCTACCTTTACCCCTTCAGGTACGACGATACAAACGGAAAACGGATCGGAGATCTCATCGGTACAGCCGAACTCTCATGGAAACCGGTGGATGCCATGGAGATAGATCTGGGCGTCTCGGGGTATTATGCGGCGTACCTCTCAAAAGCTAATGATGATGACCTCCGTAATATATACGACAACAAGATCGGTCTCTTTTTCCCGCAGAGCCGAGTTTATCTTAATGCCATTTTCAACTGGGTGAAATAGTATTTTTACTCATTTTAACCAGGCGGAAGGAGTCACACATGGAGCAGAATAAAAGATACCAGGGTGAGACAGATCCAGGCGCGCCCACCACGAGCCGCGATAAAATCCTCACCGCAGCAGCAAAGATCATCCGTGAAGAGGGTGTCGTCGCCGCAAGTCTTTCAACAATCGCCCGCGCCGCAGATATCGCCAAGGGGACCCTTCACTACTATTACCGCAGTAAGGCAGACCTTCTCTTTGATCTCGCCGAAAGGCAGGCGGCACAGTGGTCCCGTCAATTCCTTGATATGGCAGCCGGAGCGAAAAAAGAAGGAAAAAACGACAGCGCCCTCCGGGAGATCATCACTGAAATACTTGTCCGGAGCAACAATGGTATTCTCATCCATCTCATGATGGAGGGTGCTACAGGTAACGATGAACTGAAAAAAAAGTTCAAAAAGCTCTTCAGCGAGTGGAGCTCCACGATTCAGACCGGTCTTTCCAGTCTCTTCGAGTGGCCCCTCTCTTCCGACAAAGCAGATATTATCCTCGCAAGCCTCATCGGTCTTTTGTTCAATTCTGTGGTGAGCGGTAAAAGCATCGATCCCGATGTTTTTATCAAATTCATTAAAGATGGCATTCGTGGTGAACCGTGTGGCACTATCACCCCTGACAGTGATTTTTGAATAAAAATAGCAGAGATCGCAAATTAAATTCCCCGTTTCCAGCACCCCTCCTGGTAAGCTGGCCTTTACCTATGTATTCTTATTGCAGCTTATATATGGACCGCAAAAGCGGAAAGTGGGGCAGTATAATTGAGAATTAAGAAGGAGAAATTTTTCTCTGGCACAGCCCAAGCAGAATCCTTTAGCCCCATATTGTTTTAGCAAATTCCATAAATCAATCACTTAGATAGTGTATCCCGCGTACTCAAAACAGTACGGTTTTTATTGAATATTTAATGATGAAAGATTGTTCTGTGCAATTATGAGCTATATTGTTATTACTGAAAGTTCCCGAAATCAAGATCAACAGTACACTGAATTCTGCATTCTGGCTCGTTCTGTAATAATAGAGTACACTTTTAAGTGGAGTTTCTGATGAAACCAACAACGATTTTAAGCGCTAAAGTTCTTTTTTCGATTCTTTTTATTGTAAAAAGCCCACTTTTTTCACTGACGCTCCCAACGGCAAAATCAATCGCCGCAGAAATGGGTTTCGCCTGGAATGTCGGTAACAGCCTTGAGGTGCCGAAAGACCCGCTGGCCTGGGGTAATCCACTGCCAACTCAAACACTGATCAGTGCCGCGAAAGCTGCCGGATTCAAAACAATACGCTTTCCCTGTGCCTGGAATTCTCACGCAGACACAACAACGTATGTAATAAATCCATCATGGCTTTCACAGGTAAAGGTCATCGTGGACTACTGCATAAAAGACAGTCTTTTTGTTATCATTAACAGCCATTGGGATGGTGGCTGGCTGGAAGAGAGTATCTCTGCATCCAGGCAGACTGAAGTTAACAAAAGACAAGCAGCATACTGGAAACAAATTGCTACTGCATTCCGTGATTACGATCGTCATCTGCTCTTCGCAAGCGCCAATGAACCTGCGGTTCAGGACCCCTACGGAACAGCTTTCGGAGAAGACCGTATGGCAATTCTCAACTCTTATCACCAGACCTTCATAGATGCAGTCCGTGCGACTGGCGGCAACAACGAATCCCGAACACTCATAGTCCAGGGACCACGGGCAGATATCGAATTAACAAATAAGGTAATGACCACCATGCCGAAAGATAAAATCGCAGACAGGTTAATGGCTGAAGTACATTTCTACCCCTACCAATTTACACTTATGGAAAAAGATGAATCCTGGGGCAAGATATTCTATTACTGGGGAAAAAACAACCATTCAACCACCGACACCGAACGCAACCCCACCTGGGGTGAGGAATCATTTGTCGATTCTGTATTTAACCTGATGAAAAAACAGTTCGTTGACAATAACATACCTGTTGTTCTGGGAGAATTCGGAGCTGTAAAGCGCACAACACTGACAGGCGATGTATTGAAAAGACACCTTGTTTCCCGCTGCGCATTCTATAATTATGTTGTCTCTTCAGCAATGAGCAAAGGAATTATCCCTGTCGCATGGGATGCTGGTGGTAAAGGTAATCTTACGATGACTATTTTCGATCGAAAAACCGGGTCTGTTTACGATCAGGATCTTTTGAATGCAATCCGTTCCGGTGGTGGATTATCGAAAATGCCGGGAGATACTTCACAGCCACATGTCGTTTCAGGAGAAAACGCAATGAAAGTCCTCTATTCTGCAAAAGATTCATCATGGGGGCAGGTTGAACTTGGCATAGTAAAATCAGATGTTACAACCTACGACTCAATCGTTGTTCGAGCTTACGTCAATGGTGAAACCAGCTATGATTCAGCAGGTGTGAAAAAAAACGGATGGGTATCACTGAGTATGGTAACGATGTCAAAGAACTATACATGGCGGGAAGCCTCTTTGGGTACACTTACCTTGAACAACTGGGCAAATTACACTATCCCCATCGGCACAGATACTACTGATTCAAAAACTCTCGTTCCCGCAGATCCGGCTAAGGTCGATTTCTTCGCTATTCAGGCTTATTCCCATGGTTACCGTGGAACTATTTATATCGACTGGATTGTATTCAAATCGAAGTCTGGCGTAATCGATACTGTTTACTCATTTAATGAGAACTCCCCTGAAGAGGGAAAAGGAAATGTTGAATCGGTTAAAATGATCGCTGTAAACGCCGTCGGAACTGATCAGGAGTGGAAAACAGCAACAGTAAAGTACCCCGGCAACACAGCAGTGCTCAACAGCAAAACTTACAGCGCAAATAATTTCAGGACATTTGCTGCCAACGGGAAACTCACCGTTTCTTTTCCAGTCCAAACCGCAGGTACAGCACAGATAACAGTCAGAAACCTTCTTGGAAAAACACTGATCTCCCGTTCAATAAATGGAAGTGCAGGCAGCACTACGATTGAAATTCCAATCGAATATCGTGGAATGATGATACTGCAGATTCAACAAGGCTACATATGTTTTACAGGTAAGGTTATCAATAGGTAAATTTTTATAATCTGTTCAAAATTATATCATACATCGTCCGGAGCCTGTGACGAAGGGTAATAAAAGGAGAAATTTTGAACAGATTATTTTTTTATCCAATCTTATTTATAATACCGAGCCGGTTATTTTTTAAGTAAACGAATTTAAAGTAAATGCAGACAGATTTATTCAGGTCACCTGCTGCCACTGCGAATAGTGACATAAAAAGCATGAATGAAAATTCTATCTGCGATAAGCAGAGCTGAACCAACACCAATGTAAATAGCCCCCATAACCCCGGCACCAATCACCCCGGGATGAACAACGATCCGCCGTAGAATCATTCCTCCCCCCATCATGCCCCAAATAAACAGCCATGACTTCCCGGAGAGGAATCCGAAAAAGTCCGCTGTTCCACGTGCATAAATACGGGCTACTGCGTTTTTCGCGATACGATCAAGAACTGCACGGGACTTTATTGCTCCCAGAGCCAGTCCGCTACCTAATACCCAAGCATGCCAGTGTCGATCGGAAATATATCCAACTCCCCGCACAAGTAGAATTGATGCACCAATCAACCACATCATCGTTGCTGAAAAAAGCTGAATTTTTACTGAAACTTTCGGCACCAGCAATGCCAGCTTTCGAAAAAAATGAGAATTTTTTGACATCGCTGAGCTATTATCCCCACAAAAAACTCTGTTTTTCAATAAGTGTGATACCATTTTCAAGACTGGCATACAAGCATATAATATATCATAACTCTTAAGTTGCCAGTGACAATTATTTATGAATTCAGTACAGGATATAGATATTTGTTAATTTTATCATGTTTTAATTACCAGGAAATAACATTGAAGTGGAGAACCATTATGGAAGTTAAAAACCTCCTTCGCAGTCTGTTTCCATTTACGATTTACTACTCCATTCAAGACACGATTGTTATTATAAAACTGCTGCGTTAGATTGCCGATATCATCCTGATACAATTCAAAAACAATTTCTTTAATTACTTGTTAATTCCCCAAAAATATGGCTACCAATCCCGTTGCCGCCAGGCCTAACGCAGCAACAAACTGTACTTCGGTAGGCTCAGTAACCATGCCGGAAGCAGCGCCCGAAGGAGTGGCACCCCTTCGCTAAAGCTACGGAGTGCAGGCCAGGCGACGGCACACGTTATCAATGAGGAACCAGGAATGAAGAATTACATTCTGGCGTCTGTTGTACTACGATTTGCAATATCTCCAAACATTGTTGTACAACATAGTTTGTCAACAGCAAAGATTAGAGCTTACAAAACGATTAAGACTTACACCTGATTCTGCAGCTTCAATCGCAAGCTTTCGATGTACCTGCGGTGGTACTCGAACTATAAATTTTCCACTGTAGTGCATTGATGCTATTGGCTCCGGAACTGGTTCTTTATTTTTACGCATATCTTCTATAACCTCCGCCCCAAGTTTACATATGCCACACAACGCGGCTTCCGGAGATTCATCTAACCAACTGAGACTTTTTCACAGAAATAGATATGCCAATTAAATGTAATTCTATTGAAGAATGGTCTCAATAATTTTACAGAGTTCATCACACTCATTTAAGATGGTTTCAGATTGCTGGGGTTCTATGTATCCGGAGTCCCTCAGCAATCTCAGCCAGTAACATAACTGTCGCGTCTCGATTCTTTTTTAGACTTACATTCCACAAACAAATAGACTAAAAAGCTAAAAATAGGAGGCCAACCCTCCCACACT
>JAFGIN010000217.1 GCA_016929595.1 Chitinispirillaceae bacterium | reverse complement strand
TATTACAGCTACTCGATATCGATGGATCAAAATTTTTCCAGTGGTAAAATTCGAAAAAACGCACTACCCCAACCCGCGGAAAGTAAGGTAGTAAGCTTTTTAAGTCGTTTTTTCATATTAATTCTCCTATTTTTGTATATATTTTTCTCCAGGATTATTAAATGGGAAAGATATCCCAACAAGTAGACTATCTTCAAATTGTTCAAAATTTGTTATCTTATATTCAAACCCTGTAATTTGTCCAGAAAATGCACCAGTATTAAAAAGTATAAAGCCAGCGTATGTGGTTCCTTTGCATTTTTCTACATGTCCACTAAATGAGTAGCCATTACCAACAAACGTATAAGATGTATCAATTACTATCTTTAAATTACCACCTACCAAAATACTCAGATCTAATAATGTATCAGACTTGACATTAGGACGTATTGGTAGTTTTCCTAATTTCTTGTAAAATAAAACCACTTCGTTAATTTCGTTTATTCTTTTAATTAGTTTATCCTTATCTACTTTAACAATAGGTCTTATTATATACACATCTTTGTAATTGTAATATTTTTTCTTTATTACACCTAATATTGAATCTCTCTTTTGGGTGGAGATTTCGATTATTGTAAAAATACTATCAATAACACTTTGACTACTTTCAAATTCGTTTTCTTTAATGTTTTTTTGCAGAAACATAATGCTAATAGTAACAATAACATAATTTTCTTTTTTTTGTACATAGGCGCTTAACTTATTCAGTTTGTTAATAATTTACACTGTAATTCACATTTTAGACTATATGCGAAAACAAAGATTTACATATTTTAATATCGTAATTATACGTCAATACTTTTCTTTAAAAAACAAGATAACTAAATGTTTAAAATTCATTTCAGTAACACTCACTAACCCGGAGTGTATGGAAAACTTATTTTAGAAAACTTTCCACAATTTTTATTGTTTAACGATTGAGTATGTATAGACAACCGGTCTGTAGTTCCCAGCACCCATTACTGCTGTTGATGATGTACCTGTTAGGGGAATAAATTTTAAAATTGGTGTTGCACTTTTCATACTCTGCATGCAGTTTGACCAGTTTAATGCATTTATTACATCATTATCTGTCCATAAAATGTAAACTGGTCCCCACCAATCAGCTCCACAAGCAATAAAACCTCCAGTTGAGCTTAAATCATAGTGTGAATGCCCAACTTCAATGTATTTATTACCACCGGTACCCGTTATTAATGATAAGGATGTAACTTGACCTAAATCATTTCCAGCAACAACAAATGCCAAACAAATTAAAATTGCGAAAACAACATTTACTTTTTTCTTTTTTTTACCTATAACTTTTGACTTCTGTACCATGCCGCTAATTGTACTGCACCCAAACCCCGCCAGTACAATTTTACGATGTGCAGCCGCGTGCCAACAATTATAAATATATCGCGATAGCCGTTCCCTACAAGTGGTCTGCACAATTGTCATTATTGTACTGAATGTTTCATAGCGTTTTCGTTTTTTGCTTCTATTAAGATAGGCGCATTATTGCGCCAGCATTCATTTCACCGAATATTCTCAAATTTCTTGTTGAGAACTTCAATATAATGCCTGTAACTACTCCGGATCAGGATCTCGCAGCGATATTAAATTAGCAGTAACGTTTCAGCGTAGCAGCATTCTTTACTGTGTTTTTTTGAATGGCATGGTCTCCAGAAAAACCATGCCATTACTATTTTTCCTTATTTAAAAGGGACTCTGAAGATTTAACCACGAAATACACTAAAGGCACGAAAAAAGGAGAAACACAACAAAATACCCCACTCTATTTTCGTGTCTTCCCGCTTGTGCGGTCCAGATAAAATTATTGTTGTCATTTTATTATATTTTTTGCTTACAAAACCACACCGAGTATTTTTATATCTATATATATTTCAATTAATTACATTTTTTTTTGACTTGTATTTATTGTCATCAATTTTTAATATTAATTTTTTTTATAAACTTTTTGACAATTTTTGTTTTATATTCTGTTTATGGTAGACACGAACAGAGGCGACCATGCTTAACATTTTTGAATACACCGATTTCCGGAAATACCTGATCGATTATTACGAGTGCCAGAAAAAAGAGGGTTCCCGATTCTCCTATCGCCTTCTTTCGACTCAGACAGGTATGAACCCGGGAAATTTTACCAAAATGCTAAAAGGTGAGCGCAACCTCCCTGTTCAGGCGGCTATTCAAATTTCATACGCTTTAAACCACAATAAAAAAGAAAAATTGTACTTTCAGGCCATGGTACTTTTCTGCCAGGCCAAAAGCCATGAAGACAAAAGGAGATACTTTGAAGAACTGATGACATTCAAAGAATCATCAGTACGCGTGCTTGATGCCAGCCACTATATGTTTTATGATAAGTGGTATTATACTGCGGTACGGGAATCCCTTGCGTTCTTTCCTCTCTACGATGATAATTTCGGGAAACTTGGTAAAACTATTATTCCGCCGATAACCGAAAGCCAGGTTGTATCTGCTGTAAAGCTTCTTACGGAGCTCAATCTTATCAAAAAAGACGAGTACGGAAGATATAACCGTACCGATGTGCTTTTAAGTACGGGAAACAATATAAAGTCACTGACACTTAACAATTTTATACTACACACCATGAAGCTTGCCGAAAATGCCATTAATACAGGTCAGAAAGATACCAACCTTTCATCTGTCAGCTTCTCCATCTCCGGAGCCGATTTTGAACAAATTCAGGAGGAAGTAAGGCTTTGCAGGCGTAAAATCCTGGAGATTGCCAGAAACAGTGAACTCCCCGACAGGGTATACCAGTTCAATATCCAGTTGTTCCCCCTTACCGAACGATATGACGGAGAGGGCAAATGAGAACAATCCTCTCTCATATCATCTTTCTCCTTACAGTCTCAGGATTGGTATCCTGTGTGCAAACGGTAAGCCATGGCGGCGGCGGTTCGGAGGTTGAAGTTACCGGGTATGTAGTATCAGGAGACAACACCCCGGCATCATTAACGCAGGTCAAATTGATACCTCAGGAGTACGATGCAGTATCGAAATTAAATGGTGATGCTATACAGATAGATACAAGTGATATTTCAGGTCGTTACTCATTTAAGGATGTTGCACCCGGAACATACAATGTGCAGGCGCTTCAGCTTACCGAGCGGACAAGAGCGCTTGTCACCGGAATTATTGTGGGTGATAAAGATACGATACTACCGCAGGAGACACTTCATTCGCCTGGAAAAGTAAAACTACTGCTCCCTTATGGGGCAACGCATGAAGGCTATGTAACGATCCCGGGCACCGATTTTGTTTCGTCAAATAAACCAGGCAGCAGTGAAATCATTCTCGATTCCATCCCGCAAGGCATTGTGCCTGCGATTGTCTACACAATCAATGATACAATCAGCGCACCCTCAGTGCTGAGAAATGTTCAGGTGAAATCATATGAAACAACAGTTATTACCGATTCTTCATGGCAGAAAAAACAACGAATAGTACTCAATACCTCATCCGGTGGAGCAAACATCTCCGGAGCCGTGTACGGATTCCCCGTTCTTGTCAGGTTAACATCAGCGATCTTTGATTTCGCTCAGGCACAGCCCGACGGAAAGGATATCCGATTTACATCATCGAAAGGCGCCGCGCTTCACCACGAAATTGAGCGGTGGGATCCGCTCAGAAAATCTGCAGAGATCTGGATAAAGGTCGATACAATTTATGGAAATAATAATACACAATCGATAATGATGTATTGGGGCAGTGCCGCAGCTTCCGACAGATCCAGCAGTCAGATTGTGTTCGATACAACTGCAGGATTTGAAGGGGTCTGGCATCTGGGCGAAACATATAGCAACAAAGCAATGGATGCAACAGGAAACCGTTTTGATGGTGAATCTTATCATATGTCTGAAGCTCCGTCGACCGAAGGTGTAATCGGTAATGCCCGTGTATTTGATGGTGATTCAGGATATATCAGCATGCCTAATACTGCAAGCGGTAAGCTGAATTTTTCGGAAAATGACACATTCACACTTTCAGCCTGGGTATACGCAGATACATTCGATAATACATACCGGACCATAGCTTCAAAGGGGTATCAGCAGTATTTCCTTCAGCTCAGTTATTTTCCATCAAAAGAGAAACCACTATGGCAATTCTCCACGTACTATCAGAATGATAACTGGCACATGACTGATTATACTGCTGCAGCCCGTACATGGGTACATCTTACATGCGTAAAGAAAGGCAATTTACAGTATCTCTACTGTAACGGAGAACTTGTCGACGAAACGGCTGCAATCTATTCCCATGAGGGTGTTGCGATAAACAGGGACACCACCGATAATTTTTCAATCGGCCGTTTTATGAAGGAACCTGAGTATCCAACAAAATTCGGCTATTGTTATTTCAAAGGAATAATCGATGAACTGCGTTTGTCCAGCATTACAAGAAGTGCAGACTGGATCCGTTTAAGTTACATGAACCAGAGGAGTGATGATAAGTTAGTGCAATTCAGATAATTGACTATATCGAAAAAGTATCAGAAAAAGACTGAATAGAAGTTTTTACTACATATGACCTGACTCGGTGATTCAGGTCTGAAATATGAGAACCACCGGTTTCAAACCTGGCAGGGCGCAACCGGTGGTAAGGTGAAAAAGTGCATTGAACGGCACCAGGTGGCGTGCTTTGCCTTTTTCTTAACCAGAATATACTCGATTCCTCACAGGAAGGAGGAAATTAGTAAGAAAAAGTTTGTAGATGATTGTCCTGAAAATTCTGTACATCTCACGTTGCGATTTTCGAACCTGATCTACTAAGGAGTCTGTAAAAAAGAAAAACACTGTAATGAATTGGCAACCATAAAAAATATTTCAGGAATTCTAAAACAAGCATTGTTGCTTTGTCATACATTCGTTTTTAATGAGATCTGTTTAATTTTATCCCAGGGAGTTTACTATGTTCCGACCAATTACCTCTTTATGTTCAACGTTGCTGATTTTTTCCGGTATCGGATTTTCGGAAACCATCAAAAACATCAATTACGCTGGTACTGGTAAAGTAGAGCACACGCTTAATCTCTACTTACCATCAGGCAGCGGACCGTTTCCTGTTGTCATACACTATACCGGACTCGCGTTTTCCTGGTCTGATGCCAAAAGTGATGGCGGACTTGCGAATTCCTACAACGCAGCTGGTTTTGCGGTTGTTGGCGCAAATCTCAGTGGAGGTGGCAGCGGTACATCAAAAGCCCATTACCCGGCACAGATACAGGAGCTGAAAGCCACCGTCCGTTTTCTTCGCGCCAATGCAGATCAATACAATCTGGATCCGAAATTTATCGGTGTAATCGGATTTTCTTCCGGTGCATGGAATGCCGCAATTCTGGCAACTACCGGTGATGTAGACGAGTACAAAGCGGGTAGTACAACTATGAAACTCGAAGGGGAATTCGGAGGCAATCTGGAATTCAGCAGCCGCGTGCAGGCAGCCTGGGCATCAGCTCCTCCTACAGACTTTTTAGCTATGGATGGTTGCGGCTCAATGATAAATCACGGTGCAGCAAATTCACCTGAAGGGGGCCTCATCGGTGGAGCCCTTGCGCAGAATAAGGAAAAATGCGCTTTCGCCAACCCTATCACCTATATATCTAAAGATGATCCACCGATCCGGCTTGTGCATGGAAGCAGTGACAACATTGTTCCCACATGTCAATCTGAACTTATGTGGGCAGCTCTTCAGAAAAACGGTAATAAAAAGGACCAGAGTTATACCCCGGTAAGTGGCGGACATGCAGCCAATTTTAATGGCAGTCTTGACTTCTTCAAAAAAGCACTGGCTGCAAACAAAGAGGGATGTCTTGACACATCGAGTGCATCATTCGATCCTCTTGCTACCTATTGCAGCACCGGCAACTGTTGCACAGCAGTCCGGACACAGCCTTTAGTGACAGTCAAAGTGCAGCAGGCAGCAAACGTGCGTGGTTTTGACATTGTAAATACATCAGCATCAACGGTTACTTACAAAATCCTTGATGCTGCAGGCCATGTACTTGCAACAGGACAAATAGCATCAAAGGGCAGTTTCAATCTCAAAGAGACCGGAAGCGGTTTACGCCTGTACGAACTCAGGGGAAATGGTGTACTATTTCAAGGGAAAGTGATCTGTGCATACAACTGAGGGATTTTCTGAGACAGGGAGTTCCGATCAATGCCCATCCCGGGCATACTCCCTGCGCAATGACACATTTGCAGCCATTGGAGGGTTTGGCTGCAACCTCCTTAATGGCTTTTGTTCTCCGGGTGATATTTCCATTGGATCCATACGGCCGTCAAAAAACATCTGCTGCAATTTTACAATTAAAATTGGACATCTCGAGCCATCAGCCCCCATCTGACTGTGGATTTTTTCAGCCCGGATATTTTCTGTAAAATCGTTGTTGTAGTATTTTTTGCCTCACATAAAAACCTGTATACGTATATATTTCAACCATTTACAGCATTTTTAACTATAGTGACAGGTGTGGAAATCTTTTTCCACGTTTTTTTACCATTTTCATGATTAATTCATTTTTCTCTTTATAACCCGCCTTATATTACAGAATACTTGAGATATCAATTCTTCACGAACCTTTGGAGTGGCGGGTAAAAGCTGAATGCTATTCTACTACTTGAGGAATACCATTTATTTTCCCTTCCCTGAGAAAGCGAAGCTTATAATCCGATGTGTCTGAAATCTGTTTTCGATTATCTTGATTACAGGGAATTTATGAGGGATCATTACGAAACCTGTAAACAAAGATATTCATTCTTTTCATATCGCTACATTGCTGTCAAAACCGGTATTGATGCCAGTTTTTATGTAAAGGTATTACAGAAGCAGATGCATCTGTCCCTGAAGTCACTTCCTGTACTCATCGATTTCCTGAATCTCAAAAAAAAAGAGAGTGATTATTTCACACTGCTGGTTCGTTTCAACAGGTCTAAAACAAAAGACGAAATGAAAATTTACTTTGAGAAAATTATTCAGTCCCGTGAAGCATATACAAGCGCATTGGATACCGACCAGTATGAATATTTTAAAAAATGGTACTATGTAGCAATTCGTGAGCTATTAAATTATTGGTAGCGTTTTTTTAGTGGACCTGGTGTAGTATCAGCTTTTTTTACGATTTCAGATCTTATATTTGTTAACAATACATTTGTT
>JAFGIN010000216.1 GCA_016929595.1 Chitinispirillaceae bacterium | reverse complement strand
CAGATTTCGAACAGAGATCTTTATTGTGGGTTTAGCTGTATTCATGAAATAGTGACTGAGTGACTGAGTGACTGAGTGACTCAATCACTCGTGTTAAATCGAATCCTGAAGACAAAATACTGTTATGCTTTGAGTGATAGCAACTGGCATCTTTTAAGGTTAAGGTTAAGGAGAGGGTGGAGATAAGAGTTGAAGTGTTATTACCTTCAGGTAAAATTGGTGTGATCTTCATGTAAGTCACACCAATTCTCCAACCTCGATACTACCTCTTCTCAGCCTCTGCATCTATGAGGATTGCAGCCCTTGCCGATAATTGTTTGTAGGTTGCGATAGCCGTTCCCTACAAGAGGCCTGCACAATTGTCATTGTTGTACTGAACGTTTCATAGTATTTCCGCCTTTTTTACATTTATGAGATAGGTACGCTGTTACGATCGCCCACGTGACCATGAGGCCTCAACCCTCTTTAAAAAGAACCATTCATATTTCAAACAACAGATGTTATAAAATAATCAGCGAACAGTCTTACAGGTTCTAAAGCCATTCGTTGGAACACATGCCTCATATTCGTATCCATAGTGGCCCCAGCTTTGCAAAAATCGATAGTCCCCCCATGATCCACCGCGTAGAACCTTTGTTTCACCGGAAGCAGGATCGGGGCCGGAAGGACCGGTAGGGTCATTGCTTTGTTCCATTGGTAACCAGTCGTTAGTCAGCCAATCGTTACACCATTCATAGAGGTTACCGCTCATGTCGTAGAGTCCAAATGCATTGGGAATTTTGAGTGCAACCGGATGCGACGTTTTATCGCTGTTTTTATCATACCATGCATAATTATCAATATTTTCACTATCGAAATAGTAATCAGTCGTTGTACCGGCACGGCAAGCATACTCCCACTGCGCCTCTGTAGGAAGATGAAATCCACTTCTGGTAAGATCTATAGTGATGCTTTCCATGACATTTTTAGACATTTGTTCTTTGTTGGAGAACAGAATATCAGCTGTGTAAGAATAAACAGTATCGGTACTGCCCGATTCTCTGGTTTTGGCATTACAATAAAGAATTGCATCAATCCAGTTTACCGAGTGTGCAGGATAGTTGTCGCCGACCCTGCTAAAATGGATGCTATCCCAGTTTGGCATTTTGTATGATGGATACCACTTCGTCATCAGATCGGTATACTGTTTTTGTGTAATCTCGGTAGAATCCATCCAGTAATCGTATGTCAAAGTTGTTACACGGTTTACCGGTTGATCGGCTCCTGAAACTACAGAATTACGTCCCATCACAAATGTCCCGGCAGGAATGAGCTTCATACCAGAGTAAACAGTTTTTATTGTATCTACCGTATCAATATCTACCGTATCAATATCAGGATCGCTATCTGTACCTCGAGCCGCTAAACTGAACCCATCAGGGCCATCTATTACCTCAAATTGAACGGATGTATCGGAAGAAAATGCAGCCTTTACGTCCACGGTATCGGCAATAGTATTATGGATCACTACCAATTTAAGAGAACTCATGTTTGATTTGACAGTTTTTATACTGTAACCACTGTCGGAGCTCCCGACTTTTGTATTGCCTATAAACGATTCCTGCATGGTAAAGATGTTAGGATTGCTGACATTAAAAGGAATCGTCACCACATCTTCGACAGTAATCGGATTTTCAACCACCGGACTGCTCACAAGTGAAATAGCGTCTTGATTTGCGACAACAATTTCATCCTGTGTCACATCGATACGGTAATTGCTTGATGGCAAAGAGTCGAATCTATAAACGCCACTGGTTGTTTCCAGTCGTTTAAATTGAGTAAATAAAGGATTAACGGCAGAGATGGACGCAGATTCTTCAATTGCGTAACGATACAGAGTAACTGTTACTGTATAATTTACCAGTACCCCATTTTCGGTAAGAAGCTCTCCTGATATGGACCCAACGTCATCAACGGTTCCGGCAGTTTGAAATGTACAGGAGAAAAACAGACTAAGTGAGAGTAGTACATATAATAATATTTTCATACTTATTCCTTTGTTGATTCTGGAAAGGTGTGGAGAGCGATTTTGTAAATTCGGGTTGCTTTTTTTTCATCTTTATGAACAATTGAGATTATTTCAGTCCTGAGCTGATTTATTCTTTTATTGATCCGTCTGATACCCTCCTCCGAAACACTCACCGTGAGATGCCTGCATTCATAAGTATCCGGTTTGTTTTCTGCAACAATCGACCGGAGAAGATCGATATTGGTAAGTTGGTAGCATTGTAATAGCTCGTCTTTTACCTGTTCACCAGTGGTCAATACCTTTTCTACAGGCTTAAGATATCCCTCCGCATCAGGAGCGATAAGACCCAATGCCAGAAGGTTTTCAATAGCAACTTTGACTTCTTCTGGCGTCACTCGGCCATAAAGTTTCTGTGATGCTTTTTGATATTCATCCTTAAAATTGCATGTTTCAAGATAGGCACGAATCGTTGTGTGATACCACTTTTTATAATAAGAATAGGTAGTCTTATCAACAATTATTTGGGGAGTATTATTGAGCTGAATAGCCTGTTCAAACCAGAACTCCTTCTCATCATAGGTCGAAGGTTGCCCATATTGGACAATTGCACGAAAATATTTTGCCTCATCACCTTTGAGGTCTATCAGCTTGATCAGCCTGTCCAGGACTTCAGGGCCGATCTTTTTACGCCCCTTTTCAAGATCACTGAAATATGTTCGATTATTCTGCCCAAGTTTAGCACAGAGATACTCATGTGTGAGTCCGGGATTGTTATCCTTCTCAACCTCCCGCCATGCAGTAAGAAACTTCCTGTAATCGATAAATTCGAAAATATTGGGTTTTGGTTTCATTGTACCAGCTTAAGTTAGAAGTTTTTGAAATCAAGAGAGGATTGGCCGAATCCTTTTTTATTGATGATATATGTGTAAATATATCCGAACTGGAGGGTAAAATCCAATTAATGTGTTCGCCTGATATGCGAACAGAATTGAAGTGTCTCCGCCATTATCTTCAGGTGTTGTACAGTATCTGTCAATTACCCTCCTATTCTTAACAGACAACATACTCCGAAGGAGCGCCAACAAGGCGTGATACTGCGAATTTTTTCACAGATTCCTTTGTGTCAATTCGCAAGATCACCCTCTCATCATCAAAAAGATTGAAAGCAGGTGCGCGAGCCAGCCCGGTCTTCACTACACCGGTTGACCCCAAAAAAATAACGCTGCCTATTGGCCTGTCGGGATCTTTCAAGCCGGCCCCTGGTCTGAGTACCGCATCATAAACCTACAGCGCTGTACATAAGAATAACCGGAAAACAGATAGTTTTAAGAATCTGGTCAAAGTAATTCCTTATGAACGGGTTCTCAATAGTAGCATTATCAAGGGCTGGGTCAAGATCTTTAACTGATGCATCAATCCAAGTTTTCTGTGACATTTTTTATCCCTGTAATTGTGAACTTTTGCGATTTTCGAGCATCGCACCTCTCTATATTCCTATAATTTATTTATATCCTCTATTGCAATCAACTTTGAGTCATCATTGATAAAGTAGTCCTGATTTTCACCGACTCCAATACAATTAGATTTTTTCCCTTTCACAGTAATTCTATCCTTTAATTTTGATGCATCCATTAGTCGCTTAAAATTATTCCTGACTAACTTTTTTGCCCGCAAATTATTTCTTATTAACCAAGGCTCATCCTCCGGCTCGACAGAAGTAAAACTTATCGTATACCGTTTATCTTCATGATTGTAAAAACAGAAGCCGTATTGTTTCACAGCCAATACTTCACTCAGCCAGCGTTTTACAGGTATAAACACGGGATCGAAATCAAAGGCAAGAATACGGTCATTTTTAAAAAACAGGCATACTTCAAGCAGCTCATCCCCACCCGAATTGTCAAGATACCTGAATTTTGTATCCACATATTCCGGTGGCCCGGGTTCCACTCCCAAAAAAACCATATCATCCCGTTTAAAACATCCTGCAATCACTGGAATAATCTCGCCCTTATGACACACAGAACCAGTAGAGCAACTTCCGGGTTTCATTCCCTTGAGTGCCATTGCCAGTTCCAGAGGAAACCATATTGAAGATTCACTTTTAAATGGTAAATCGAGCTGGTCTTGCGCATCAACTGCTTCACACATTCTCCCGCCATCAAGCCTTCCATGAGGTCGGCTATCCTTGATATCGGGTAAACCTTCTGCGTATATGACTTCACGTGTATGATTGGAATAAACCTGAAAAACAAACTCCATCCAATATCCAAATGATTCACCATACTTGAGATGCATCTTCAATTCTTCAACATTCTTGTCGCCACCCGCAATACGCCGCGCAAGATACCTTTCCCAGTCCTCACGATTAGTATGACGGAAAACAAGCGGTGTTCCAAAAATAGTATGAATATTCTGTTCCTGATTCAACGGCGGAAGGATTCGTGCATACCAGATTTCGCCAATTGCTGGTGAATACGTTGCCACCGAATAATCGTAAATCGGAATAGATGCTTCAATTTCGCGTTTTTCGATCAAATTCCAGAGAAAAGTCTTCTTCAAATCACCACCAACAACCTGATATAACGAAACAAAAGAATCGTTAAGATTGTCCATTGCCTTAGCAGCATACCTCATTACCTTTTTTTCTTGAATGTAACGGGAAAAGAGTAATCCAAGTGTAAGCTTATTATTAATCAGAGCATCGAGGGCCATCCATGAATTGAAAAAGGATTTCGTAATCGGGCTCATCGGTGGCCCAGACGGCATATACTCCTCCTGCTTGTCGTAAATCATATTGTTGAAGTCGTTAAGCATTGGATTAGAATCCAAAACCTGTTCTGTAAATTCCATACAGATATTAAATACCGCCATGTAGTATTGAAAATCGGTTATACTTTCCGATCCGTTGTTTTTTGATGCATTTCTGAGTAGTTCTATTTCTGATTTACTATTCGGAAAGCTGTAAGTTCTGTTTAAAACTTTGCTGACAATCCCTTTATTCATTTTACCTCACATAGATACTTGTTATGACACTGGATCTAATGGCCCCAAAATTACTTGGCTTATCTGTGGCGACTGTTCTTGAATATAAAAGCTGTTTATATCAAAAAAAACGTTTTCAACTGTATATGTATTTTGCTGATAGTGGTTTTAATCTTTTTTAATTAGTACAGGTTGCATTAAGGGATCACGAAAAAAAACAATACTGATATTAAGTTGCGATAATTTTACTAAAAATCTACCGGCAGTCCCCCCTGAAACATTACCGTTTTGATCACCGGTCCTCACAAGGGGGGTACTGTGAAAATCCCAAAAAGAATTTTAAATAGTGTAAACCTGTATTCTGGGAAGATAAAAAAAATCTACGTTATAACAACAGTTTTGTTTTTACTACTGGGGGGACCAGCCGCTCTTTTGCTTCCGGAAAATCCCGAATCTATATCACCACAGCGAAGAATGAACTCTAGCAGATTTCGAACAGAGATCTTTATTGTGGGTTTAGCTGTATTCATGAAATAGTGACTGAGTGACTAAGTGACTGAGTGACTCAATCACTCGTGTTAAATCGAATTCTGAAGACAAAATACTGTCATGCTTTGAACGATAGCAACAGGCATCTTTTAAGGTTAAGGTTTAGAATGTAGGAGGAGATGAGTGCAGGTTTTTCAGCCTCAGCCTCAAATAATTAAAGATCTCATGATTATCCCCCTTTTTTAGATTGTTGTTATCGGGGTCGCTATCGGTATCGGAATCGGGATCGATCCTCAATTACCGTGCATTTCGATACCGATACCGACTCCTAAATGAAAACCTGTGCAGTGTGATATGGACAGTTAATAACAAGTGCTCTCCCCCTGTTTCCCGCTCAGATGTCCGATTATCTTTTCCAACACGCCTTTAAGATGAACCAATTCATTCAGATCCATTACACCGGATAGCAGATCTTTTGAAAGTTGCTCAGGTATTAACAGTGCAGATTTTTTCATCTCTTTCCCTTTTTCTGTAAGCATTATCAGCACTTTCCTCTCATCAGACAATGTTCGTTCCCGACTTATAATACCTTCCGATTCCATACGTTTAAGAAGAGGGGTAACGGTGTTTGTATTCAGGATCAACTTATGCGCAATCTCATTAACAGTCAACCCATCATCCTCCCATAATACCAGTAATACCAGGTACTGAGGATAGGTGATATTCATCTTTTCCAGATATGGCTGGTATTCACGCGTTATCAGACGTGATGCTGCATACAAAGGAAAGCACAACTGATTTCGTAACTTCAATCTTTCATCACTACTGATCATTTTTATTTCCAATCTGTTTTGTGCGTGAAACCAGAGTAAGGGACTGGGCGAAATAACTTAAACATCTTCGCAGGATTTGTTTAACTTATTCCTGCACAGTCCCTAACTGAACTTCATTTCGATCCTTTTGCAAATACCCGGCTGATATACTTATCGATTTTTGCAGTAGTATCTGATGGTGCAAACCTCTTCAAAGGATTGCCATTTTCATCTATGAGAAATTTAGTAAAATTCCACTTGATATCGCTGTTTAAAAATCCGCGTAACCTTTTTTTGAGAAACTTGTACAACGGATGTGCGTCTGGTCCGTTTACATCAATTTTTGAAAACATTTGAAACGTTACCCCATAATTGATCGAACAAACCTCCGAAATCGCTTCATTGTTCCCAGGTTCCTGATTTGCAAACTGGTTACAAGGGAACCCCAGTATTACTAAACCCTTCGATTTGTATTTTTGATTCAACTCTTCGAGACCTTTAAATTGAGGCGTCAGTCCGCATTTGCTTGCCGTATTTACAACAAGTACCATCTTACCCCGATAGGCTTCCATTGAAACTTCTTTTCCCTGAAGAGTTTCTGCTGTGAAAGAATAAAATGTCTGTTCCATAGATCCTCCCCATTTCTGTTTGATTCTGACAATTACAAATAAAAGTCGCTTACGATATAAATATACCACAATTTTGTATCGTGTGCGATATTTTTTTATCTTTTAACAAAAAAGGGAATTGCATAAGTCGAACTATGCCCTAAATCCCCTGCAGGGGTCCTGCAGGGGGGCGTGAGAATAAAGAGAGTTTTTCAATTACTTAAAAATGAGAATTTACGGATTTCTACACCAGCTCGTTCCCCTATCCCCGGCCGCTCCACCCTTCATTCGGAAGTTTGAAGTGAGAAGGGAGAAGTGTGAAATGAAGAAAAACCAAAGTTGTTCTCAATTTTCACCCTTCACCCTTCACCCTTCACCCTTCACCCTTCATCCTTCACCCTTCATCCTTCACCCTTCCTCCTTCACCCTTCACCCTTCACCATTCCTCCTTGCCTTTCTTCCTGCAAAACTTAGAAACAGGCCAAATCCACAGGCTAACGCTTTTGCATTTATTTCAGAAACGTCCCAGCTAATGAGAGTGCTGGTTGTGAAAACATCGAGACATCCGGCACAAAGAACGACTCCTGAAAAAACGACTATTTCTGGAAAAGCATTCCAGTGTGCTTTACGTTTAAAGAGAATCCGGATCCAGAGAAGGTAATTCAATAAGGCTGCAGAGATAAATGCTCCAGATGCACTAATCATCAGGGGTACCTCAAAAAAGCGGAGTACTAAAAATAGTCCCAGATTAAAGACTGCTGTCACCCCGCCAATAAAAAGATATATAAGAAACTTGACTGGAGCAGGTGTTCTGTAAAGATTATACCGCATGATACAATAGAGCGCCCTCACCCCATCTTTCCAATTTATTTTCTTTCCTTCATCGTACGTTCGACCATAGTATGATATACCCATTTCATAGACACGAATATTTAAACGGGCGATTTTGGCAACAATTTCAGGTTCAAATCCGAATCTGTTTTCTTCCAGTGTTATACGCTGAACAGTTTCTCTTCTGAAAACTTTGTAGCAGGTTTCCATATCGGAAAGATTGAGATCGGTCATCATGTTGGAAAGTAACGTCAGAAACGAGTTCCCCACCGAATGCCAGAAATAAAGCACCCTGCGGGTTTCACCACTTAGAAAACGAGACCCAAGAACAACATCAGCCCTGTTTTCAATCAATGGCCGGATCAGTTTTTTCAGATCAACAGGATCATACTCAAGATCAGCATCCTGAACGGCGACGAAGTCTCCGGTTGCGTGCTGAAAACCGGTTCGCAAAGCAGCACCTTTTCCCTGATTAACGCGATGCCGATGCACTTTGATTAACGTATTGTGCTCCGCTAATTTTTGGGCAATTTCAAAACTGTTATCAGTTGATGCATCATCGACAATATGGATCTCTACATTAAGTAAATCATCCTGAATATTGATGACTGAGTTGACACATTTTTCAAGTGTGGCAGATTCATTATAACATGGAATTATTATACTCAGAAGATATCTCAATTTCGCCCCTTTATATAATGATGAATTCAGCTACCGCAATTTTTTAACCAATTATTTAAAACAGACATGTTCCAGAGAATAGTTTCACTACCAGTAATTGTGCCAAAGAATCGAATGGTCAAACAGTGAGTAGTCTTCTATTTCTTCACCAATCCGGACATCTTCTTTTTTATGCCTGCAAACAGACTGTGCTTTAAATACAACTTAATTTATCTTGTAACATAACCAGAGATACTTTCATGCGATAAGATAATTACATTAGTGTTCTACCTTATTATTACCTGTATTGATTTGATTATCAGATTCCGCTTTATAAAAATACTGTTATTTAGAAAACATGGTAAATAATCCTTGCAAATAATATAAGAGTTGTATATCATTATAAATATTTGACAGATTAATCTATGTTTTGCAAGAATTCTGTTAGCAAAGTTTAGTACAGCTATCAGGATTCATTTTTTCCCACTATCCCTGCGCACAATGCTGTTCTTATAAATATTATATTCATTTTTGCAGAGAGAAGGTAACCAATGAACAGTAACCGTCGCAACATTGTCAGAAATGCGCCTAACCAAAACACTTTTATCAAGGTTCACAATCCAATCGGATCACCAAAAACGCTTAATTTTAAGATATGTGATTATCATGAAAAAGGGTTATCATTTATAGTACCCAGACAGATCGGGTATTTTCTGCCTGGAACTCCAATATACTTTACTTTAAGCAATGAACCGACCAACGAACTGTTTGGAATAATAAAGTACTATCATCAGGTTATTGGAACAGATGAAACCAACGGATATAAAACAGGTCTGGAAATTATTTCGAGACCAAAAGGCGTTCTTCAGGAAAATCTCAGGTTACGACCACATCGCATTTCTGGAAACAGTAATGACACCGATTCTGTAACCGTATTTATAAACGATGCCTACTATACATTTCCGATTATCGATATCTCAGCTTACAGCGTATGTTTTTTACGTGATCAGAAACATTTTTTTGATTTTAAAGTAAGTCAGATGATAAATCAAATGACCGTAATGCTGAGAGGTAAGAATATTTTTTCAGGTAATGGTATTGTAACAAAAGCCTATGTTGACAATAAGGGTCATTCGCGAGTTGTAATCCAACCCAAAAAAGAACTTTTCAAAATCAAAATTGCTGATACTAGGGAACAAGTTGACACAGCTGTATCGGCTGCAAAAAATGTGATTGAAGAGCAATTTAAGATTTATTCATCAATCGATATCGAATTTAAAACGGCAGTGGCTGATCTGAAGATGTTTTTAGAAAAAAACAAAATGTTTCTCGATAACCAACTTTCATTCAATACAGAAATAGAGGAAACTGATTTCCTCCAAAAATATAACGATTATTTTTTCTCAGAATTGGAATCACATGTACAGAAGCTTGAAAATATTGTACCCGCTTTGAAGTTACAGGAAGAAAAATATCTATTGTATAAATGCTATTTTCAGGATCAGATGCATAACCTGCTTTTGAAAGCACCTTTTTGTCAGCGGATGTATTCGAAACCTCTCGGATATGCAGGTGATTTTGAGATGATGCGTATGATAAAGGAGGATGTTTTCAGTGGACCATCCCTTTATTTCAAACTCGTAAATAAACATGTGTTACAGAACAATATGTCGCAATCGAACCGCAATCGCAACCAGTATTTATGTAGAAAATTATTCCAGATGATAAAAAACATCGGAAAAGATAATGTAAATATTCTTAGCGTTGCATCAGGACCTGCGCACGAAATAATAGATTTAATAAGTTCTACACCTGAATTATCAGGAAAAATCAACCTGACTCTTCTAGACCAGGAAATTCTGGCTCTGAAATATTCCCAGGAAAAAATTTATGAACAATGTATCAAATCCGATTTTATAATAAATGTAAATTTTATTCATAAATCGATACAATGTTTTATAAAAGATGCATTAAAAACTAAAGCTGTTAACGGGGGATTTGACATTGTCTACTGTTTCGGATTGTTTGATTATTTTGACGATAAATCGGCATCCAAAATTTTAAACTATTTTACTAAATTCCTCAGGGATTCAGGCGGCAGAATTATGATTTCCAATTATTCGCTTGACGGTCATTTTCACTGTACATATCTCGAAATGGCATTTGAATGGTTCATGATCTACAGAGACCGCAACGCTCTGCATAAGCTTGCATCAACAGTAAATAAGGTAAAATCAATTTCAATTGAGGAAGAGCCGCTTGGAGTTATAAAATTCCTCGAATTAGAGTGTTAAACATGTCTTCAGAAAGTAGCTATAACAAATTATTCGAATTGTCAGTTCAAACAGAGTTAAAAAGACTTGAACTGACATCCGCCCAGATTCTTTCTCTTCTCGGCGCGACCCTGGTACCGGGTTCAATTATTCTCGATTATTTTATCAATCCGGGATACCTGAGAACATTTTTATTCATCCGTTTAGTTGTTTCAGGTATCTGTTTTCTAATTTACATTTTGAGTAAACAGCCTTTTTTTAAAGATAAAGCAGAGATACTCTCTCTCTCCGCATTAATGACTGTAGGATCCGGTCTTTTAGTAATGATTCATATACTTGGATATCAGGACCCTTACTATGCCGGATTGAATCTTGTTTACCTGGCAACAATGATTGCTATCCGGGGTTTTACCTGGACTTTCAGTATCTGCATGTTAATTTACATGGGATATCTGATACCTATTCTGATGTTCCATGGTGCATCCTTCGATATTGAAGCATTCGTTAATAACAGTGTTTTCCAGATCGAAACAATCATTATTGCAGCTGTGATCAACCATTTTCAGAGGAAGCGAAGAATTTCAGAAATTCGCAATAGGTTAACAATAGAAAAGCAGGCATTGGAAATTAAAGCTCAGGAGGAAATAAAACGTCAATTTATAGCAAATATAGCTCATGATTTTAAAACACCACTTTCAATTATCAGCGGACACACAGAAATCCTCCGGGATTCATTTACCCATAATACAGTTGAAATAAAATATCTGAGCTACATTGACAACTCGATTTTTCAGATCAATCGACTCATTGATATGCTGATCTCAACAGCTCTTTTAGATAATAAGGATGAAAAGCCCAGACTTGAACTATATAATTATCCTCTCTACATTAAAGAATTTTGTGATCATTTTTCTGTACAGGGTGAACACCACGAGATATGTTTCAAAGTTATTGTTCCCGATGAAAAAGTGGTGGTAGCAATCGATAATATCTGGATTGAACGGATAGTAGGAAACCTTATTCATAATTCATTCAAATTTACACCAAAGGGCGGTTCTATTACTGTCAACCTTTTCAAAGGTACCAATGATATTATTACTGAAGTAGTTGATACAGGGATCGGAATTCCTGATGAAAAAATCCCGTTAATTTTTAGGCTATATCCGACTTTCCCAACCATGAATATTCAATTTTTCCCATTGATCACAGCACAACAATGTTGTTTTAAAGTGTTCGAAAAT
>JAFGIN010000215.1 GCA_016929595.1 Chitinispirillaceae bacterium | reverse complement strand
TTTTTCGACTAAAAATTATCGGCGTTTTCCGATCGGGTGGGTCCGTTCATCGGTGGAACATGGGTTCATTGGTTATCGGCGGTAGCAAGTTGCATTAAAATGGAAGCATGAATTTTTTAAAATTCAACAAGTGGGGATCTGTTGTTGTTTTCATCGATAGTTTTAAAAACTAATGATCAGCTACGTATGGCGCGGTCTTGATGTAATTTTGTTGCGCAGGAATAGAATCGGCACCGGAGGGGTTGGGCAATTATGGTTCTACTGAGAATCGCATTGTTTTGAAGCGTTTATCAAATGTTAAAAACCCGTTTAAGGTCTTCATGTTTCATTACTGCAAAAGAAACTGCATCAGCGACAGAAAAATCCTGATCGGCATATTTACGTATTGTTTCAAACGCTTCAGTTTCAAGCGTTTGGTCACTGTGAAAGATTTCTATATTATCGGCATTGTAAACCTCATCAAGGAATAAAAGAGCCGTTTTACGAGAGATCCTGCGACTGAGTAGCATGAATGTTTCATGAATAACAAGATTCGTTGTTATGATTTTGTATTCGTCAGTAATGAGCTTTTTTAAATGGTTTGCAGCTTTTTCGTGATATTGATCACTTGTGTCGGATAATGCAAGCCATGCTCCGGTGTCAATAAAAACACTTTTCTTATTCATCATAAAGATACTTATCATGGTTGAGTGATAAGTCACCAAGTCCGCTTTTACCCACACCGATAATATTGAGAATTGAGCTTTTCCTTTTTTTCCTTTTAATTGTCTGCTTTGAAGATGCTTTCAGGAATTGCGTGAAATCATACACCTCTTCCTGCTTTTCTCGCGGCAGAGCTGCAAGCGTATCAATGGTCATTTTTAAATAGTCGATAGTCATATACCTTACACCTTTCCAATGTCTTTCTATGTTTGTATTTAAAATATAACATCCCAATTTAATAAAACAAATTGATGTTTCATTTTGAATACGGGTGAAACCTGTAAAACCCGCTTCGATGCACAATTGTTTTCCCGAAAAAAGTCTTCTATAGCGCTTAGCGGACATTTTTCACGCTGCCAAATTCATCACCTTTCTAACTTTCAAGACAGTATTAAAAGTTTCAGTCTGGGGGCAATCCAGAGGACTGGAGTAACGCAATGTAAAGGTCGAAGTAGATTCAGGGGGGGACCCGCGACGCCGCCGTTGGACCACCTCGTCAGGCTTAAACTCGCCAACCCACACTAAATCGTCTACCATCCGTAGTTTTAACGAAGGTTGGCCTCGGGCGTCCATATTCAAGTTATATCTGGAAAAGATTTTCGTCGCAATTCTCTGCGTTAAATTTAGAAAAAAAGAAGGTAATCCAGGAACGGCACATGTACATTATTGTAAAAAAGTGGTCCTATCTTGAAGCCATTAAACAAATTGTTCAAACTCCTCAGGTGTTATTTGAGCCTGCTTAAGAAGACCGTGTAATGTCCCGGTTGCGACTTCCCGGTGCATAGGTACAACACAACCAATGGTCCCCGAAACCGTGATTTTTTTCATAACGACATGGCTACCGCGCTGCCGGACAGGTTCAAACCCCATTCTTTTGAGTGCTTTAATGATTTCCTCTCCTGAAAGTCGCTTGAGTTTAACCATGTACAGCCTCAAATGTTGTCATAAAAGTCCGTGCGACTTTAGGCATCGGAAATTCCTCCAGATATAACTCTGTAGCTTCTTTTAGGTTAGATACAGCTTCTTCAACGGTGGTACCTTGACTCACTGTACCTATTTCAGGGCATTGTGCTACATACAGATCACCTTCCTGATGAATAACTGCACTTAGTGTATGAATCATATATCCTCACTTTTTTTCTGGCTTTGAAATATCTCAGATCCGCAGAGACTCATTAACTTCGATCTTAATAATTAAAATATAACATCTTTATTAAATAAAGCCACTACATGTTACATTTTAAATACGGACTAAAACTTTAAAGTTGTATTATGTGGAGTGTTGAAAAATCGAGAATCCTCCTATCCCATTAATTTCCCTAAAAAATGTCTCCCTAATGGGATGCATTTATCATGCTGCCAAATTCATCATCTTTCTAACTTTCAAAACGGTATTCAGTGAAACTTCATGAATCTTTGCTGCTTTCCTGATAGATATTCCGTTTTTCAGGTCTACAGATCGATTCTTATACTTTTTCAGGAATGCCTGATCACCCATAGTTGAATTCTTTGGTCTTCCAAGTGTTTTTCCCAAGAACTCTGCATGGTTCAAACCACTTTTCAACCGGTTGAATCAGGAATTCCCGTTCCAGCCTTGATAATTGCATCAATATGGAAAGCATGGGTCAACTAATGGTGATCGTTGCCGTTTTCATCACAACCTCTTTATGATGATAAAAAAGGACTGCAGTTGTACGCAACAATCCTTTCAAGATTATGATATCTGTCGCATGCTGCAAAACCATTGTCTGAACTGTGATCGGTGTGATTATTGTGATAGGCATGATAAAGAGAATACCTGTTTTTCGGTCTATTCTTCCATGTATGTCTTCATACTTCTTTATCATGTATTTCATCCGAATCACAAAAATCACAGTTCAGACAACTTACGAACATACGATCCGTAAAATAATCGTATCATTCATCACCTTTTTAACCTTCAAAACAGTATTAAAAGTTTCAGTCTGGGGGC
>JAFGIN010000214.1 GCA_016929595.1 Chitinispirillaceae bacterium | reverse complement strand
CGGTCCCCCTCTCCATTAGTAAATGGAGAGGGGGAAGAAGAATAAATCGCAGTTTCTTGCTCCCTTTCTCCACGAGTGGAGAGAGGGATGGGTGGTCACTGATCGCGTAGTAGAAGTGGAGAGAGACGATATGCGAAAATGGTGCATTTTCAGTCACGGACTGAACTTCACTAAACTAGTAACGCATTAGAAATAACGGTCCGCACTTTTGTTAATCCCTGTAAATAGGACATTGCAGAATGTTTCAAGAACAGTTGAGCCTGAGATTGAATATTCGCTGTAATTTTTTTACACCAATATGACGGAGTCAAGTATGGCGAGTAAGAAAATGCGACAATCGCGCTTGACTAAACTTTCCCCACAATGGCTTCCGTGAGGTCGTGGGTGAGGTTTAGAAACTTACATAAAATAGATCAGCTTCTGGTTCTCAGTTCCAGTTGTTTTATTCTGATGTGGAATTGAGCGGCCATGTTATCAATAAATTCTGCAGGGTTGTCACAGGTGGAAAGAATATTGTAAAAGTAGGAGCTTTTGATTTCTGTTAATTTATCAGTAAGTGTGCTGATTCTATTAAGCAAATATTCTTTCATGGCGGCAGGGTCAGGGGCTGTGGCTGTGGCTGCAGCATCATTACTTACAGCCATTGCGTTACCACTCATTATATGATGATGTATCTGTTTTAACTTATTCAGGTTGCCACTCTGGTAAAGGTCTATCAGATGAATAGTAAGCTCGAGACTTCGTTTACTTACCTGATCAGAATGGTTGACATATTTGTCGGGATGAACCTGTAAAACAGCTTCTCTGTAGAGTTTCTTCAGTTCATGCGATGATGTTTGCGTTGATGTTGAAATGGCAGGTTTTTCTGGTGCACCTGTTTTCAGGCCAATCGGTTCTTTATAGTTTTTCCCGCGTTTTTTCTGCTCGGTGCGTTTTTCTTTCTTTAACCGCTTTTGATTTTTATAGAGTGAGTACAGCTCGTTGATTCGCCTGATTTCGTTATGATATCGGGCCTGAATCTGTGATTTAAGGATGCGTACTTGTGAGTCTGCTATACTGAGTTGCTCCTGCAGTGAAGCGATCTGCTTTTCAAGACTCCTGATTGACTCTTCATCATGTGATGCGGGACAAGGTCCGAGAGATTTCAGGTGTGAGACTGTTTTACTATTATTTTTCAAAGTGAACCTGTTACACGATAATAAAATACATTTCTGCGAATGCCTAATTTCTGACAGGGAGCGCTAGGATGCTGAGCGGATCGACCTGTATTCCGTTTACCACCAGTGACACATGCAAGTGGGGGCCAGTTGAGACACCAGTGCTGCCCACAGTACCTATTTTGTCGCCACCCTTGACAATTTGACCTTCAGAAACCAGTATGGTATCCTGGTGCATATAATGAGAAAAGATTCTGTTGCCGTGATCGACGACCGTAAAGTTACCTTCATAGTATAATTTTTCAGCAAGCACGATCCTGCCATCTGCAAGTGCATACACTGGATCACCTCTGGAGCCACGAAAATCAATACCACGATGATATTTCGACTCCGAGGGTTGAGCGATTTTCTTACCATTTTTGATTTTATATCTTTCGTAAATACGGGTGCTCCAGAACGGGGATGTCACGTAATGGCGGTCGCGAGGATGTGCAAGCACGCTTGAGAGAAGGTCTTCTCCCTGATGCGAAAACGCCTCTTTCTTTCGGTTTGAGCAGTACTCGATAAAAGTCTGAATCTCAGGGGCACGTGCGTGGTTAATATCAGAAAATTTTCCTACGTTCATCGACCGTCGGTAAACAGGGAAATCAGTTTTTACCACATTGAAAGTGAGTACATGTCGTGATGGTTGCTCTAAGCCCTGATATTCAATGGTAAGTGTTTTCTCTCCCGGAGGAGCATCCGGCGGCAGAGCAAAAAAACCCCTGTATCCCCATGTAAAGCGAGTGAGAAGAACATCGTTTTGTTCATATCTGCAGTTAATGCTGGTTGTGTATATTTCCGATTTGTCATCAGGTACTATCTCCAGGTATACTATATTACCCTGGCTGAAAGCACGGGCGTGGAGGTGCACAACAATTCCGCTGTCTTTCCAGACAATCGGATTGGATGCAGGAAGTGCATATTCGGTGGGAAAAATTCTTCGAATGGTGCCTGAAGAGGGGATAGAATCAGAATTTGCACCATGAAGGATGCTGGTAGATGTAATAAGTAGAATCGCTGCGAATGTAAGATATTTCATTTCACCCTTCATTTTTCTTGAAAAATTAATGCCACCAGCCTGAAGATGAGCTGTTTACGTGAATCGGTTTTGAAATCTGAGAAGACAGCATACTGATGCTGCCTATCAAAAAATAAACGGCCTGACGAAGTCGTTTATTGTCTGGTTTATAATATATCGTCCAGATGAGTTAATCAAGAGATTCCTGCTCTTCCCTCTCTAAAAATCAGGTATCTAATAGTGGCCCGGAATGTGCTTTCACAGAGTATGCATGAACAAAAATAACCGCTTATTATGGCCTGATGTGCTTAAAACGGGATCGATTTTTTCAGTAATTCTGATTCACAGTGCAGCACCTCTGCTTGAGAGGTATGATTTGTCAGGCTCAGGGTACTGGTGGACTGGAAACGTTTACAATTCTCTGGTCCGATGGTGTATACCGGTATTTTTTATGATAAGCGGTGCCTTTTTAGTTGAAAATGCAGGTAAAGAATCTCTTCGTCAATTCTTCTCACGAAGATTCGGGAGGATATTCATCCCTTTTATTGTCTGGAGTGGCATCTATTTTCTCTGGAGGGTTTATGGTAATGGAGAAAGAGTGTCATTTTACAGCTTCCCTGTATTACTACTGAAAGAACCGGTATACTATCATCTATGGTTTATCTATATTCTCATAGAACTGTATCTTCTGGCTCCGCTTTCAGGTGTATATGTAAGGCATGCAGATGTAAGGAATCTCCTTTTTTTTCTGACAATATGGTTTGTTTTCGGTTCGGTATTACCAATGGTGCAATCATGTTGCGGGGCTACAACCTTCTTCTCAGCTGTAACTTCAGAGAGCGTTATCAATTATATCGGATATTTTATAATTGGATCTACTCTTCGTGAGTACAGTGCGGGCAGAAAAATGAGTGTTCTTCTTCTGGTATTGTTTTTTATATCGTTTTTCTTAACCGCATACGGAACATACTATATGACCGTTATACGAAACGGAGGAGTATTTTCAGATTGTTTCTACGATTATTTCAGTGTAAATGTTCTGATCATGTCTGTCAGTATTTTTATACTTGTTAAAAGCTGTAGAATTTTTAATAGTATAAACCTTTCCTGGAGCAGCCGACACCTTTCAACTGTTGCCTCCGCTGTTCCCGGAGTCTACTTTATTCATGCATTGGTACTGGCGATATTGAAAAAGGGCTTGCTCGGGATTACCATGAGTGAAACAGTGTTTGGTCCGGTAATCGGGATACCCCTGTTTGCATCAGTTATATTTGTAGTTTCTCTCGCAATTGTACTGCTTGTAAGAAGCATCCCGGTAGTAAAAAGGATTGTGCCCTGATGCTATTTTGGTATTTTAACAATGTAGAAATACGTGCAACTGATAAATGTTCGACTGGAACGAAATGTTATCACAAGTTCGATTAAAAAAAACAAATAATTCATCCCAACATCGTAGTGTTGTGTTTTTGATAATAGTACTGTCATCAGCTGTACCGTGTTTTTTGACAGGACAGGGTGTTCTGGCACAGACAGATACCAGTATACACTTTATTACCGATAAAAGGTTCAAATCCTTTTTTGCAATTGTCCGTTCTGCGATAATGAATCTGCCGGAAGAACGGGCCTGGAAGAAAATCGTGCCTGAAATAAAACGGGTTTATATCAAATCATCATTTGATTCAACTGAACAGCCGGCACTTTTCCATAATTCTGGCTCCAGCAGGAAAAAACCGCTGCTTCTTGCTTTACATAGCTGGAGTGAAAATTACCAATCGCGGTTCAGTATCCCCTACGGTATCTGGGCGGTAAAGAATGACTGGGTGTTGATACATCCGGACTATCGGGGTACGTTTAACAATCCATCAGCTACTCTTAGCGAGATCGCTGTTGGAGATATACTTGATGCTGTCGATTATGCAAAGAAAAATGCTTCCATTGATGAATCCAGAGTGTATGTCTGCGGTTTTTCCGGGGGGGCGATGGCCACACTGGTCATGGTAGGAAGATATCCGGAGATGTGGAGTGCTGCCTCGGCCTGGGTTCCTGTTTATGATCTGTCACAATGGTATCAGACAACCAGAAAAGCCCGTCACAATTATTCCCGTGATATATCGAATTCATGTGGTGGGTCGCCACTGCCTGGTACTGAGGCTCATAGAGAGTGCCTGAAACGCAGTGTAAGCACCTACCTGCGCAACGCCAGAGGACAGGGGGTGCCGGTATATATTGGATCAGGTATAAAGGACCGTTTTGTTCCACCCGGTCACTCGATACAGGCATTTAACGATCTTGCAGGTAAGGACGACAGGGTCACAGAAGAGGATATAACTTATATAAATAATCGTCATGCACTACCTGAGCATCTCAGGAGTAGAGTTACTGAACCATTATTTGAAGATGCTGGATTTAAAGTGCTGCTGAGCAGAACTTCATCATCGGTTACCCTGAAAATTTTTGATGGCGATCATGATATCATTTTTAACGAGTGTTTGTATTGGCTGAGTCAACACCGGAAACCGCAGAAATAATTATTTAATGTATAGATGATCATTCTATAGGTGAAATTAACGGGTAGCTGCATTCCCGAAAAACGTAGTAATGGAGAATGTTCTGAAATGAAAAAAAACACGCTGATGCCGCTGTATCTAATAGTATTAGTCATACACGTCTGTAGTGCAAATCAATCGAATTTATCAGCTGTATCTTTCGAAAAAGAACTACTGAGTAAGGGACTTATAGATATACAAGAGGTAGATTCAACAATAAAAGTTGACCTTAAATATGCAGGTATCGATAATTTCATGAAATCCAATGTTTACGGTGAATTTAAGAAAGGGTATTTGCAGCGTGATGCAGCATTGAAACTTGTTGAAGCAAACAGATTACTGAAAAAAATTCGTCCTGATCTGTCTCTACTTGTACTCGATGCTCTTCGCCCCCGTCATGTGCAGAAAAAAATGTGGAGTCTCGTACAGGGAACTCCGATGCAGCGTTATGTTGCAAATCCCCGATATGGTTCTATGCACAATTATGGATGTGCAGTTGATATTACAATAGTTGATCAAAATGGTGTCCGACTCGATATGGGAACTCCGGTGGATCATTTTGGAAAGCTTTCTGAGATCAGGCTTGAAAACATCTTTTTAAAACAGGGTAAACTGACTGAAAAACAGGTTGAAAATCGCAGACTGCTTCGTCAGGTGATGGTTTCTGCTGGTTTTAATCCCATTCCTATCGAGTGGTGGCATTTTGAGGCCTTTGAGAAGGGGTTTATCCGGAAGACATATTCGATAATTGAGTAATTGCTTTTACATTTTTTTTACAATCATTTTACCTATCTGTGACACATTAAACGGGTGATTCTGGTATGTTTAATATATGGTCAGATCACAGTTTTCACAGGAGGAACAATGAGAAAATTAATAGCTTGTGCAACTTTTTTAAGCGTTTCATTACTTAGTTGTGAAGGGAAAAAAGAGGGGGCTTCAGATGTAAATGCACTTAATAGATCAGGTACGTCAACCCATATAAAAACATCTGAGAAGAACCTCTCCAAAAAAGGGGAGCAGGCAAAAATTGAGGTAGTGTTTATTCTTGATAATACGGGAAGTATGGGCGGTTTGATCAGCACAGCCAAAGACAAAATATGGTCGATAGCTACTTCAATGGCACAGGCAGATCCACCTCCTGTAATATCAATGGGTTTGATAGGGTATCGTGATCGGGGTGATCAGTATGTTACGAGAACAACAGCATTAACAACAGATATAGATAAAGTATATGAGGATCTTATAAATATGCACGCTGATGGAGGTGGGGACAGTCCTGAAAGTGTAAATGAAGCCCTTGATAACGCTATTTCAAAAATAACGTGGAGTGATGATACGAAAACGTATCGTGTGGCATTTCTTGTGGGAGATTGCCCGCCACACATGGATTATCAGGACGATATTAAATATCCTGTCACCTGCAGTCTTGCTGTAAAAAAAGGTATCATTATCAACACAATCCAGATGGGTAATGACCCTTCTGCAACGCCTGTCTGGAAAAATATTGCCGCCACTACCAACGGTCAATATTTAAGAGTTGATCAACGTGCCAGCGATATTCAAATTACCACCCCTTTTGATGAAAAAATCGCATCATTAACAGATTCGCTTGATAATGCGCGTATCTATTATGGAACAAGTGATGAGCAGATGTACCAGCGCTCACGGATGGCAAAATCCCATATGATGAAATCAACTATGTCAAAAGAGCTCAAAGCAAAACGCGGTGTTTACAATTCAACAAAAAGTGGTATGAAAAATTTTTCAGGTTCAAAAGAACTGATTTCGGACCTGGAAAATGGTAGCATATCAATGGATAAATTAGATGCCAATCAATTACCTGAAAATTTCAAAAAATTGACACCTGCACGACAGAAAACGGTCGTGGATTCCGTTAGACAATTACGAAAAAAAATCAGGTCGGAAGTAACTGAACTTCAGAAAAAACGGTCGGAATATGTCGAGAGTGAACTGAAGAAAAAATCGCAAACAGAAAAGGAGAATGCATTCTCAAATAAGGTTTATGAAACCATTCGCTCTCAGGCGGGTAGAAAGGGTATGAAATATACAAAAGATGTTCAACACTGACGAACTAACAACTGTACGATAGCTGAACTTCCGGAAATGGATAAGCGCTACTAAGACATCTAATATTAATTGGCTCATAATGCAATGCACAGGTTTTCATTTCGGGGTCGGTATCGGTATCGAAAAGAACAGTAATGAGGATCGATCCCGATTCCGATTCCGAAGCGATTCCGATAAATATAAGACTGTTAATAACATTCCTGACGACCTGCATCAAACGAATTGATGCAGGTACACTGATGGAAAGTGTATAATACCATCCGATTCGGGTTCGAATTTGTATCCAATTATTAAATGAATTATTTTAGTTCTACAACGTTAACATTACTGTTCCGGTCGTCGAGCGGAGTCGAGGCGACGCGTTTTAAGCAAATCACGCTTGTCATTTCGACATATCGACTTCGCTCAATGCACCGCTTGCGCTCAATGACCTTTTTGATGCGATTTAGGTATTTTAACGTTGTAGAAATAGAATGGTACTGGTTTTCCGATAAGGGGGCTTCTTGTTTCGAATCGAATGGATCTATGTTCTTTTTTCAGCCATTTTTTTAAGTGTTGTTAATTGTACGATCCTTACTTCAAATACTAAGCTTCCTCCATATTCGGTTGTTTTAACTTTTGATGATGGCCCCAATGGAGTTGATGGTATAACTGACAGCTTGTTAAATGTACTTGAAAAACACAACGTTGAAGCTCATTTCAGCCTGATTGGAGAGAATGTTGCCGGGAATTACGAGGTGGTCAAAAGGATACTTCGTGATGGGCATGATATTGTCAACCATGGGTATGATGATCACCTTACATTGTTTAAAAGCTGCGCCAAAATCAGTTCCGATATGCAGAAATGGCATGAGCAGATTACTAGTGCCCTGGATACGACAATGTTCACCTGTCGCCATTTTCGCCCGTCATACGGTATTTATCGTCCAGCCCTGAAAAAATTGCTTTCAGAAAAAGGACTGAAAATACTTCCGATAACATTTTATGCTTATGATGCTCAGGTAAAGCCAGACAGAAAATGGTGCGTTTTAAAGAACACGTTAAAAAAGCTTAAGAAAACCAGAGGAGGCATAATTGTTCTTCATGATGGGCGGGATTCGCAGAAAAAACTTAAGGAAAAATTAAAAAGGGATCCGGAATGCACGTATAACCGCAGATGGGTGCCGGAAATCACTGACAGCCTGATCACGATTCTCAAACGTGAAAACTACCGGTTCCTATTGTATAAGTGAGCTCTGAAGTCTGCAATTTCTTCAAAAAACTCATGGAAAGGAGCGATTCCTAGTGAAATGTACTATATTTAATTCTGTGTATAACATCGGGTATGAACCGATATAATCGTTTAACACGATAATTTTTCAGTATAGAAAACGACATCCGGGAGCTTATAATGACCAGGATCAGATCTATTTCGATGTGTGCCCTTATGGTAGCAGTGACCGGTTTATTTATGGTTTCATGTGATTTTTTCAAAAAACAGCCGGATATTAAAGAAGCAAAAAAAGCTGAAGTTACCGGTAAGATCGCAGAAGCACTCGCAATTTATGCCGATGTATTGCTTGCGTCAACACCATCGTTCACGCTTCCCGATTTTAACAGAAGTAAATTCCTGAAACCGGAGCAATGGCGCAAAGAGGTAGAAGACTACCAGGTGTGGATACACAGTGCGGAACAGAAAATCCCGGAAAACTATCAGACAGCTCTTGATGGGGTAATGAGTTGTAATCGGGAGGAGAATACTGCAAACCGTCTTTTACGCCTGAAAACTGAAGAGATTACGGTTGATAATTTTAAGAAGGAGTGGAATCGGGTATTCTTTGCTCAGATGGCAAAGGTTGATTCTTCCCATGAGATCATCAGCAGCGGTGCATTTTCAAAAAAAGTCTCTTATGTTAAGCTGTCTTCGCCAAAGAACTATACATATACAATTCAGTTACTTAGTCTCAATAACAAACGCCGCATTGAAGCTGTTCTTTATCCTGAAACAGATGTTACATTTATGGCTTTACCCGGGGAGTACCTTCTGCTGATACGCAGTTCGGTCACCTTCGAATCGGGGCAGCTTTGGATTTCCCCTTACAGTAGTATCCCACTGACAGTGCCCCAAGAAGCATCAATGATTACTGCTGATCTGATGACCCGTGTTTCCCGTTAGTGTGCTGTTCCCATAATCGGTGGCACCATTACGAGCAGTGGTGTCATTAATTATGGGACTGCACGCTAGTTATTTCCTGAATCTGCTTCATTATTCAGGCATTACCCTGGAGATTAATTATTTTTAAGAGGGTTTCTCTTTCGAGCTGAAAAGAGAACACCTTAGTACGTACTGAACAAGTACGCCAGTGTTCGAATATTTTAATTATCAGGAAAATGCATGCCCTCTTTTTATTTTCAGACGTTTGGTTGTCAGATGAATATTGCCGATTCAGACGACCTTAGAAGAGAGCTTCTGTGTCGGGGGTATGATGAAACATCTGATCCTCTGTGTGCGGACCTTTTGATCGTTAATACGTGCAGTGTACGGGAAAACGCGGAAACCCGTGCAAAAGCGCGCATTCAGGAGTTTGGTCGTGTTAAGAAAAACGGGGCGAAACTCTGGGTTACCGGTTGCATGGCCCAGCGGTTAGGTCAGAGGATTAAAGAGAAGATAAAAACTGTAGATCGGGTGATCGGTGCTCAGCATAACAGTGATTTTTTAGCGCATCTCGATAAGTATCTTCCGAAGTACGATCACACGGGTGTTCCGGGAAAACTACATAATTCTCCGGGTGATTACATTACTGTGATGCGGGGGTGTGAAAATTTTTGTACCTATTGTATTGTTCCGTATGTGCGTGGTCCTGAAGTATCGGTTCCTGCAAGTGAGGTGGTTTCAAAGGTTGCACGACGTGTGGATGAAGGTGTTTGTGAGTTTACGCTTTTGGGACAGAATGTGAATTCTTACCGCGACGGAGATATCGATTTCGCCGATTTATTGAAAATGGTTGCATCGGTACCAGGGGTCAGGAGGGTTCGTTTTACCACATCGCACCCCAAGGACTGTAGTGAAAAGCTTATAAAAACGATTGCAGCTACTTCATCGCTGTGCAGACATATTCATCTGCCGGTGCAGGCTGGATCCGACAGAATATTATCGTTGATGAACAGAAGATACAGTTTGGATCATTACCTGGGGCTTATCGAAATGATCCGCAGGTACATTCCGGATGCCGACATTACCAGCGATATAATGGTTGGATTTCCGGGGGAAACTGATGATGAATTTGAAGATACTCTCAGACTTGTTGAAAAGGTACACTATACGACGGCATTTATGTTTGCCTATTCTTCCAGAGAGGGTACCGCTGCGGCATCAATGAAAGAAACTGTATCTGAGGATGTCAAGTTGTCCAGATTGAAATCGCTGATAGATCTTCAGACCTCAATAACTAAAAAAATCTATGATTCCTCAGTTGGAGAAGAGTTTGAGGTGCTCATAAACGGTCGTCAGGAAAAGAGGGAGAGATTGTGGATGGGAATGAATAATGGTTTTAAAAAAGTGCTTCTATCTTGCGATAGTGCAGAGGCAGGAATGATTTTTAATGTTCGTGCTGTTCGCAGCAGTGGAATGACTTTGATTTGTGAAAGGATTACAAAATGAATCTTTTGAAGTGGGTTTTGATTTTCGCATTTGCTTTTGTGGTTGCCTGGGTTCTGATTTTCACATTTACGCAACCGCCATTCGCCCAGGGGGTTCCCGCCAAAATCTTTGCTTATCGTACTCCGCCAATTCCGGTATATGTGTATGTGACAGGCGCTTTTGTTATTGGCCTGATACTCGGAGGATTTGTGGCGATGTACAATTATATTACCGGGGGTATGAAAGCTCACAAGCTTAACAAAAAAATTCGTACATTAGAATCTGAACTAGCAGATTTAAAGGCAACGAGTGGTCTACCCTCGTCTTCATCACATCCCCCAGTGGAATCGCTCCCCCCTCCTGAATCACCTCCGTTGTCGGATGGAACTCCCGGGTTTGACGAGAGTACTCACGAATGAATTCAATGAGAATTGTAAAATATGGAGTTTCTGGTATGCTGCGTTGCATGGTACTCGCAATAGTTGCGCTGTGCAATGTTCTTCCTGCCGCAGTGCTTACAAAACAGCAGTGGGAAGATGCGTACAAAAAAAAACCATCTGATCATAAAACGAAATATCTCTGGGCTCGTGTCGCTCCATGCTCAACATCGGTCCGTCTTTACAAAGAGATTGCAGTAGCGGCGAATAGTTCCGACACATTGAAAGCTGCAGCCTTCATTGCACTTGGTGAATATTGCTTTGCCCGCAAAGAGTACAACGTTGCTGCTGAGCATTATAAGACTGCGATGAAATACAGGAGCGGGCCATCAGTGCGTGATCGCTGGGCATTGGCTCTGTTCTGCAATGGACAGCATGATGCAGCGTTGACATTGTGGGGTGCTCTTTCGCTTGAAAATAAAAAAGAGTTTGGTATAGTAGCGGATTTTTACTCCGCTTGTGCTCAGTTGCATAAGGGAAACTATTCTGAAGCACTGCGCAGATTTGAAAAGTGTGGGAAACCTGATCCTGCAAAACCCTATACGGTGGAAGCGCTTTCAGGAAGACATCTCTGCCTTGTAAAAATGGGTCGGCCAAAGGATGCGGAAATACTTAGTAGACAAATAAAACAGTTTTCGGTGTATTCGCTGGCCTGGTCTTCTTTTAGCTCTAAACCCACTGCGGCTGTTACAAAAACAGTGCCGGAAGAGAAAAGAGAGGTTCCGTCTGAAAGCCGCAGTGATGAATTTACTGTTCAGGTCGGGGCATTCAGCACAATTGAAAATGCCTCTGCGCTTCAGGAAAAGCTATCGCGGCAGTTTAAGAATGTCGCGGTTGCAATGGTAACTCTTGATGAAAAGACGTTTTACAGAGTGAGAGTCGGTTCTTTTGCAACCCGTGAGGATGCGGAACTCTTTGCGACAGATTCTATTCTGAAAGCTGGATTTACAGGGAAGGCTGTTCCGAAGAGAATGCCGGATCAGAATTGAGAAAAACGTACTGTTTTTCATGACAGGTCAGTAACAATTGAAATGCCCTTTACGTTTACAAAAAGGTGCGATGAGTCAGGAGTATGGATTGTGGAGTATGAAATTGTAATCGGGCTTGAAATTCATGCACAGCTATTGACAAAAACAAAACTGTTTTGTGGATGTGCTTCAAAATTTGGTGATCCGCCTAATACCAACGGGTGCCCGGTATGTCTGGGTTTACCCGGTGCTTTGCCAGTACTGAGCGGTCTGGCTGTAGAGATGGCTGTACGTATGGGACTTGCGGTAGGATGCAGTATTAACAATAAATCAGTTTTTGCCCGGAAAAATTACTTTTATCCCGATCTTCCAAAGGGATACCAGATTTCTCAATATGAGCTTCCGGTATGTGGCCCTGGTTTCCTTGTCATAAATGTGGGTGGTGTTGAAAAAAAAGTGGGAATCACTCGCATTCACCTTGAAGAGGATGCCGGAAAACTTGTGCATGATCAGGATGTTGATTCACTCTTTGATGTTAACCGATGCGGTACACCGCTGATAGAGATTGTCAGTGATCCTGACATGAGGTCGCCGCAGGAAGCTTTGGCATATCTGGCCGGGATTAAACAGATTCTTGAGTATCTTAAAATATGTGATTGCAATATGGAAGAGGGATCATTACGTTGTGATGCCAATATCTCGCTGCGACCGAAGGGGCAGGAAACGTATGGAACTAAGACCGAAATTAAAAATATGAACAGCTTTCGTTTTATGGAGAAGGCGCTGGAGTATGAGGCCCGAAGGCAGGAAGAGGTGCTTGATTCCGGAGGGAAAATCATCCAGCAGACCTATCTTTGGGATCCATCAAACAATAAAGCACTGCCAATGCGTTCTAAAGAAGACGCACATGACTATCGCTATTTTCCGGAGCCGGATCTTTTGCCTCTTACAGTGGAGCAGGCACTGATCGAAAAAGCAAGAGCTTCACTCCCGGAGCTTCCTCAGGTGAGAAAGAGCCGATTTATTAATGAGTTCGTTCTGCCCGATACCACTGCAGATGTCTTGACTAGTGACAGGCATATCGCAGATTTTTTTGAAGCAACCCTGAATTTTTTTAATGATGCACGTCAGGTTGCGAATTGGATCATGGGTGATATCCTTCGTATTATGAATGAACAGAAGATTACCCTGGATGCGATCACTGTAACACCAGCACGTCTGGGAAAGCTGCTCTCGCTGATCTCTGATGGAACGGTTTCTGCGAAAGCCGCAAAAAAGGTACTTGATACAATGCAGAGTGAAAATAAAGAGCCTGATACTGTCATTGACCAGCTTGGGCTCCGTCAGGTATCAGATACCGGGGCTCTTGAAATCGCACTCAGAAAGGTACTTGATGAGCACCCGGCTGAAGTTGAGAGGTTCAGAGGTGGAGATAAAAAATTGACAGGTTTTTTTGTCGGTCAGGTAATGAAATTAACAAAAGGAACGGGAAATCCAAAAGAAATCAACACGCTGTTGCAGAAACTTTTCGGGTAAAAAGATCTATGTGTTATAAGGCTGGTTTTTTTTTAATAGTAGTTATATCAGGAATCTGCTTTTCATCGCAGCTCCATAGTGTTGTTGATAGTACTGTTGCTGCTACAATCGTTGTTCCGGACTCGGTGCAAACTGCCTCAGAGGTCTTGGATTATTCCGATACACTGAATCTTCCAAACGTGGATACCCTTACAAAAAAAGTTCCTGTGGATGAACTCCTGCCGAAAGAAAAATCTGGTCCAGTGCTTATTAAAAGAACGTACGATTATAAAAGTCAGGTACGTCTGGGTATCTTAATGATGCTTTTCATTGCAATAATATTCGGTACTGCGCAATCCTGGAATCCCTGATCTGAGAGTTGACGATCATACAACATATCCGGATAGATCAAATTAAATAGAATTCTCCTGTTAAATAGAATTCTCCTGAATTACCTGATAGAGGACACACTTGACTCAATCATATTCGTAATTCAGTTTCTCATTTTCTTCATGTCGTTATCGTTTTTTTTCTTTTTTCGATAACGACTACGATAACGATATAGACAATAGATAAGGATCCAGATTAAAATTTGGGTTACATACAACTTATTTATCTACGTTGTTTGAAATGCTCAAAAAAATGTTGTGTTGCCTTACCTGCATAAACGAATTAGAAGGAATCATAGCTGAGGTCGCATCTGCGCGATCATTTGTACTTTGAGTTGCAAAAATGTGGCAGCGGGTGGCTAAATTATATATAAAATAAAAATGGGTTTCCCGTACAACTTGTTATCCATGCGAGTAAATGATTCTACTTTGTAATCGCGGGGGAATTTTTGTGATGAAAGGCAGTACTGCATACAGATGATGAATCCGTATGCAGTAAACAAAGCTATTTAGGGCTGAAAAATGACTGCATATTGCCCAGTCTTTTCCACCAATACCATGTTCTCTCCATCCATTGTTATATAATATTCACCGTCAAAACCGTCAAAACCGCTGCCGCTTATGGTACATCCAGGATTATTGTTTTTAAATGTGTGTTTGATTTTGCTTTTTAAATCAACATACCAGGAGGGCTTTCCGTTATTTGTGGTCATACCGAAATCCCATAGACCATTATTTTGCAGGTCCCAGTTGAACATAATTTTATTAACCTGAGCCATAGATGGAGCACCGGTTCCTTCAGTGACTATACTTGTAAAATTCTTAATAACAGATGAGAACGGGTCTGCTGTCGGAACACCGTATTTGGCCAACAGGTTTGAACTGCTGTTGACAGTAACATTAACAGTGTCTGAAATTGCACTGTCGCCAGAATTATCGTACGCTACACAAATGAAACTGTAAGAACCTGTTTCGACATCGTTAATTGTATATGAATAAGGAGCTTCAGTGTCATTTCCCAGAAGCTGACTTCCATTGTAAAAACTGACACTGCTAATTGTTCCGTCAGAGTCATTTGCAGATGCCGTGATCTGAATGGAATCACCAGCAATAAACTGAGAACCATTTTCCGGTGATGTGATTACTACTGTTGGAGGAATATTCACAATACTGGAAACCGTAACATTAACTATGTCTGAAACAGTACTGTCGCCAGAATTATCGTACGCTACACAAATGAAACTGTAAGAACCTG
>JAFGIN010000213.1 GCA_016929595.1 Chitinispirillaceae bacterium | reverse complement strand
TTCCAGCGCCCGGTAAAATGCACGCTGCTTATAATCGGGATTTCCTTTATTTCCCCAGATTATCGCCCGCTCGATTTCACTCCCGACATTAGCCATCTGTTCACACAATGTGAAATTGAACCATCTGCCTGCTGCAAGATCTTTATGTTCCATACCTATACAACCCAATTCCGTACAATTTCAATGATCAGCTTTCGGATTTCAGGGTTTTCAACCGATCTACTTTTATTATTATCTGAAGGTTTTAAATTAATCATTGAATCGAATTCTATGAAATTATCGTCATCTTTTGAAAATTCCGGATACAAGTTGATACCCCATAAATTCCGTTGCTCAGATCCATTCTCGAGAAGGAAACTTTCCTGATCGGAATGAAGTTCTGCGTCCAGAACAACGATTTTTTTGTATATCGACCACTGCTTTAACTAAATTACCAAACATGTCATTTGCCATTTCGCTAAGCTCATTGTTTGTAATTTTTTGTTCTAACAATTTCATTGGAGTTCCTTCAAGTTTTCTTACTGAACGGTGTCTTGTGTTTTGTTTAAAAATAATTGTTACTACTCAGTGGTATCCAGAATTTAGTATACAGCATTCAGAATAAAAAAATACGCCTGGAAATGGGTTTGTTGACAGTTAATAAAATAGGTTACCTTATTTTTTTTTCTAATTCCTGAGTAGTAACTATTTTTGGTTCTATAGTAAATAGTACATCATCAGAAATGGACACTATGACGCTTATTTCGGAAAATGAAAAATGAGGTCTATTAACTTGTAATATAGTAACTTAAGACGTTAGAATCCGTTATCAGACGGAGTTGCGCTTATTGTGTTATCCCTCATATTCAGTGCAGAAAAGAATCATTTAAAAACAAAAAGTTCCTGGTAGTTTTAGCTATGCTAAAAAAAGTAAGGATTACAATCCCAGGTGCGATTCACCATTCCATTCAAAGCAGATACAAGAGTGTAGTTCGAAAAAATCTGGAACCTGATGAAATCGTATAGCTAAACATATTGCCATACTCTTTTAAGTGCTGTAGTATTGGTTTAAATAAAAAACACTGGCAAAATCAGATGAATAAATGTGAGTCAGTTTATTTAATCGTTTAAAATCCAAAAAAGGCACCAAATATCCTGTTGCAGATAGAGCTTGCAATGATTAAATTTAAGGGAATAAAAAATATTGTCAGTAATACTTTTTTTTACGTAAATTCTTCCTATGAACCACGCACGTTTTATCGTGTACTAACATTGTTGGAAGAGGAACAGTTCGTTCTCAATGGAAGTATTAATATAGTTCTTTAACTTAAACCTTAAAAAGGGGTTCTTTATGGGTCTTTTTAAAACTAAAACTGTGATCGCAGGGATCTCGTCAGTCCTTGTTGCATCAGCAGCGATTTTTGCTGATGCAGTTGTTGATAAGGCACTGGATGACAACCAGAATGATTTTGAGTACTACTGGTATTATTTTGATGATAACGCAGGTATGGGGAATAACGATCGTCCTCAGGCTGCACCAGAAACACAGGCATCAGTAATCAATGTGGAAGCCACAGAAAAAAATCGGGAATTTAAGGGTGATAAGAATGACACTTATAAAGTAAAAGAGTACAAGTTCACAAGAAAAACAGAGGGATCCAATAGCTATGCTATAATGCCTTTTACTTTTGGTGAAGTTTTTGAAACACCGGAAGGCTGGGATATGAACCCCTTTGTAGGAGTTGGTACCATGCTTGCGGCTGATGGTGACTATATCGACCTGACAGGCGTCGAAAAAGTAAAGTTCAAAATCAGATCTGCAGGTAAAGATCTTACTGTTCGTTTTAAAGTTCAAACCTATGAAATTGACTCAATATCTAACGGTAATGCTGATGAGCTTGAAGCCGAAGATAACAACCCGTTTGGATATTATGGAAAATGGGATATAACTGCAACCGCAGGCGAATCTTTTACAGAAGTTGAAGTAGCAATCTCCGGTGGTACAAATGGTCAGGGGGATCTCACAGCTCCTGCATGGGCAAAGAAAGCACTTGATTACAATCTAAAGAGAGCTACAAAACTTGCCTGGGAAGTAAACTTTGAAGACAACTCAACTGTAGAATCTGATACACTTTTTATTGATGATATCGAATTTATTGGAGATTATACGTTTGTATCACCATTCCTGTGGACAAAGACTGCATCCATGACGGTTCCATCAGGCGCAGCACAATTTGCGACATTCGATAAAAAACCATTTAATCAGACACCCTTACCAATGCCATTGACCAATTACTGGTATGCATACGATGATGGTGCTATTAAAGGTAATGCTGTCGTAGACGGTGGAGCAATAAAGAATGAAAAAACAGGTCTCTTAGATCTCGATTTCCAAGATGGTTCAGGATCCGATGAAACGGGAAAAGCAATGTTGCTTCAATTCACACTTGGTAAACCTATTCAGAAAGAAACGATTGAAATCAAAAGCTTTGTTGGATTTGGCTGTAATGTGTATGATTCGTCAACTAATAAATATTGGGATGGAGTAGCATCCAAAGTTGATAAGATTTATTTTCAGTATGCTACCGATGGTGATGTTCCTTACATTACCTTTGAAGTCAGTGATACTTTTGAAGTTGCTGATGAACAGCATCCGGACAGAAAAGATGGTCGTGGGGATGGGGTTGTCTGGTTCAGAAATTTTCCAGCTACAGCCGGTAAATGGGTTGCGGTTGAATTCCCGCTGGATTCCCTTAAACTTCACAAAGACTGGGAGGGTGCAAAGAATGTTCCTCTGGTAAAAACCCATCTTGCAAAACTGCAGTGGAAAGTTCAGGGTGCTGAAAGCAAGTCCGGTACATTCGCTGTTGACAATGTGTACTTTCCTGGTGCAGAGTGGGAGGGGGTGCCCGTTGTTCGCAAGAATACTGTGATGCAGAAAGCAGCTTTTACTGCAGTCAATATGAATGGAAACATCAACGTAACAGTTGGCAAAGTTCTTACTAACGGTACAGTCAGCCTTTTCAGCAGCAATGGAACTCGCATTGCTACAAAGCCTGTCGGATTTAAGACAACATTCTCAGCGAAGACTCTTCCTGCCGGAATGTATCTTGTAAAAATCAGCGCAGTAGATGCACACGGTAAAGCTGTTTCAATGCAGTCTCCGGTTACTCTTGTTAAATAAGTTATCGTAACAGATACTTTTTACAATCAAAAGGCCGCTCTTCGGAGCGGCCTTTTTTTAACTTTGCTATTTTTGATTCGATATTCGATATTGAGGGAGTAGGAAATGAATAACAAATCCTGGATATCGAAGTGAAGATGTAACAGGAACAGTATTTGATTCCTGTTGATAGTATGCACGTTTTTGATTCTACAGGAAACAGGTCATCCGATGGCAGTGCCACCAATCCGGATTCAAATTCCACTCGAATCCATGGGAGATCAGCTGGAAGAGTAGTTCTGGCGCTGACCTTATTTCTTATGATATTACTTGCTTATATGCTTATTGAGCCCTATTGGGTTCAAAAAAAGTATTACCTTATTGAAAGCGATGAGATTCCACAAGTATTTGATGGAACGAAAATAGTTTTCCTGACAGATATTCACCATGGTAAATTCTATTCAAAAGCCAGAGTAAGGAAGGTTGTTGAAGACGTAAATCGTATGAATGCTGATGTTGTTTTGCTTGGTGGAGATTACGTTGAGGGGAGCCCGAAATATATTCAATCTTGCTTTGATGAACTAAAAAAATTGCGGGCAGTATATGGGGTTTACGGAGTTCTTGGAAACCATGACCACTGGCAGGGGGCTGACAGTTGCAGACACGCTATGGCTGCGGCGGGAATCAAATCGATCGACAATGGTGCGTACTGGATTACGAAAAAGGGGATACGGATAAGAATCGGAGGCGTTGGTGATCATTGCGAGGATAAGCAGTATCCCGAACGTACTATTGATAGCGTTAACGTATCTGATTTTGTACTGCTTGTATCGCACAGCCCCGATTACGCAATGGAAATTACCACTGATAAGGTTGATTATATGTTTTCAGGGCATACTCATGGAGGCCAGATTACACTATTTGGTAAATATGCACCCAAAGTACCTTCGCGATACAGACAGAAGCTCAGGACCGGACTGGTGAGTGTCAAAAATTGCAAGGTTATAATCTCTAACGGTATCGGGACAGCATTTATACCTCTGCGTTTTTTCGCGCGTCCTCAGATTGTTATTGGGGAACTAAGGCGTATTTAATATTCCGGTAATTAATTCTACATTGTTAAAATATAAAAATAGCATTACCGGTCATTGATCCCGAGCTCGGGATGGACGACCAATGTGTAATTCTAATAAAGTAGAACAGGCCGACCTTAAGTATTGAATGGATACTATTTAATTGCCGCTGTAATTTGTTAAAAGGTATCACCAGCGCTCGATATTATTGATAATTTTGAGAGCTTTGAAATAGTGCCAGGTTCGTCTTGATAGTTTTCTTTTTAATTCGTTAAGATACAGTTTTGCAACGACCTGCTCATTTGAAAGGTAGGCTTTGCGGGCAAAATGATAGAGGTACATATTGTCTTTCGGAAAAAAATGTTGCCATAGAGTTTTAAATTCACTTTCGGTAATACTCCCTTTGTAAAACTGCGCAACGAGTCGTGGTATCGGAAATGGCTGACTGTCAGAAGTTGCTTCTGTAAATAGCACTGCACTTTGCTGAGCCGAATCTTTCATCAGAAGTTCACCGGCTTTAACGATTGCCATCCAGGATACGGAGGAGGATTTCGGACATTCCCTGGCTATTTTGCGGTACAACGTAAGAGCATCTCTATAATTAAATTCGTACTCATAAATACCTGCGAGCTCAAGCCAGGCGTACCAGACGTTGGGATCACTGCTGTGACCGGTAACCAGCTGATCGAGAAGCTCCTTCGCCAGATCAGTTTTTCCCTGATGAAGGTATGTCTCCGCCAGTGCAGTACGCGCAGTAACAACAATGGAATTATCGAAATTGTGTTTGTGGACAATATTATGGATGATTTTACCAGCTTCTTCATATCGTTCCCTGTCGATCTGATATCGAAGCAGTTCCAAATACAGTTTTCCCCAGCGGTGCGGGAAAATCTTGTATTTATCGATCAGTGATTCAATTTCCCGTTCTGCAATCCCGGGTCTGTTGTGTGTGATGTGGAGCATCGAGCGTTCAAGTGCAGAGAGCATTGCCGCGACATTGAGTGGGTTGGCAGGATAGCGTTTCGAAAGAACTCTGATAACGCTGTCGGAGGCTGAATTGTTTTGCTGTATATTGAAAATAACTGCTTCAAGGAACAGTTTTTCAGCTTGAATGGATTCATCCTTACGCCGTTGAAAGATTTTATTTCCAAGTGTTTTTAATGCTTCCCCGGGTTGATTGAGCCTGATAAGACAATCTGCGATTTTAAGGTGAATTTCCGCTGCCATTGCGTTATTGTTTTCGTCCTGAAGAAGACTCTGGTATTCATCAAGTGCAGATTCGAAGTCACCACGTTCCCAGAAACGGTCTGCGATAAGAGCGGGGCTGGGAACCTGCGGGGTAGCTCTTCTGTAAATTTTAAGATTCTCGAAAACAGCTCTGCCATTGCTGACAAAGAATCCCATTTTATCGTGACCTTTACCGATAGGCATCCTGAAATCCCAGGTTTTTGTGACCAGTGCACCATTACATTTAAATGTAACCGAGTTCCGGATTCTCTCGATGACAATGTGGTTCACTGATGAAAATGGTATTTCTTCGGGTTCTGCATCCTGGAGCAGAAATGAGCTTCGGGGCATGGTGATACCATGCAGTCCTCTTTTCCCGGAATTTATATTGAAACAGATACTGCTGTCGGGATGTTCACCAAAAAGAAAAATGCCGGCATTATAACAACTGCCTGAATCGGATATGATATCGCATTCGATCATAATGTCACGGGTAAGCCTTTGCTGTAAACGAGAGAAGACCATACCTGTTGAGCGTGATGCAATACTACCGTTTTTAAATGAAAAGCTGGAGTTGTTTTCTATATCGCCATTACTGAACATCCAGTCATTCTGCGAGGATTTAAGGCCTGATTTAGAATTGTAGATGAGCTGCCAGTGTGATTGCGCTTTCTGGTTTTGAATGTGCATCGAAAAAAGAACCGATGTCGTAAAGGTGGTAATAAGAGTACCAATTGTCAAAAATGGCCAGTATTTTCTGAGGAATCTTTTGATATTAAACAGTAATGATGGCGGACGGGCCAGTACTGCTTCACCTCGTTGGTATCGCTGAATATCCAGTTTAAACTCTTCCATTGATTGATATCGCATCTGAGGATCTTTTGCCATCGCTTTGAGCGTGATGGCTTCAATTTCAAGCGGTAACCAGGGGATCAGTCTGCGTGGAGGAATCGGTGTTGCTTCCATGACATTGATCGTTGTCTGGTGAAGATTTCTCTGGTCAAGATAGGGGTTTTTAAATGTTAACATTTCATACAGCATTATCCCCAGAGAACAGATATCACTTCTCTGGTCTACGGCTTCTCCCTGAAGTCTTTCGGGGGCCATGTAGGATGGTGAGCCCATGATCTCGCCGGTTCTGGTAATGCCGCCTTTTTTCTGGTCATCATTTTCCATCGCTTTTGCAAGTCCGAAATCAATTAATACCGGTGTCAGTTTATCTTTCATGATTACATTGTTGAGTTTGAGATCCCGATGGATAATTTTCTGATCATGAGCATAGGCAAGGGCTTCCGTTAATTTTACTATTATTTCAAGTACGTCAACCAGCTTCGGTTTATGGAAGTGAAGATGATAGAAGAGGTTTTTCCCGGGTATGTAGTCCATGACAAGATAGTAAATGTTATTTTCAAAGGCGACTTCATGAATATTGACAATGTTGGGATGACTCAACCGTGCTACCGCATGGGCTTCTGTGAGAAACCGTTCGACAAAATTGCGATTGATAGTTATATTTGCCGGCATGACTTTTAATGCAACTTCTCTGTCAAGATCAAGCTGCATCGCCTTATAGACGACAGCCATTCCGCCTCGATCAATTTCTTCAATGATACGATATTTTCCGATCATCGAGCCAACCGGAAGAAAGGTACGTTCAATAGATGCCAGCATCGTTCTAATAGAAAGATTCTTCTTATCGATACTTTTGGGGGCTTTTTGCGGTGAGTCCATAGCAGTGTCCCAAGGGTAGATCAAGTTGCGTGCCATGAGCAGGCAAGCAGCTTAAGCGGATAAATTTTTAGATATTGTTTATCCTGAGCACCTGTTTACTTAAAAAGTTACCATACTGCTAAAATAATTACAATAAAAATCGGAAAAAATCCGAGGTTCCGGATAAAAGATGCTGTTCAATCTTAGTAGTAATGACAGGGTATCAGAGGGTAAAGCATTTGTATAATGGGTGGGTCGCTTCCTCAAGCTGATTTGTGGATAGCAGCAAGGTGAAGGGGGGCGAGTTCAACTTTATGAGTTGTTTGCCTTTCGACAAGCATACCTTCAATTTCAACAGCTCTGGTTCTTTTTGAAACTATCAGATTTGATGGGTTAACAACATGGTTGAGCATCAGTTGCACGAGAGCCTGGATATTGAAATTATAGGATGTAAGACCGCAACGGAATGCTTCAAACGTGTCATCAAAGCCGATGATTGAAATTTTTCGCTGTGAGAATCGCTTTAAAAAATCTATAGCCATGAGTGCAACCGAATCGTTGCAGCAGACCCAGGCAGTACACTGCTGGAGCGTAATCGCTTTTAAAAATAGAGGGTGAAGATATTTCTGGATTACCGAATCCTGTATTTGTGACAAAAGAAATGGTTTAAGACCGGAAATCGCTTCAACAATCAACTGGGGCACAGTATCTTTTTTGTCATAATGGGGAATGATCTTTTTAAAATAGTGGTCTGGGTGCTTAATGGAATCGGAGATTTCGTAAAGATATCTGAAATGTTCAAGAGAGAAAGAGTATACTATCGTTGATTCTCCACTCCGTGAATAAACCTCGCGTAGTCCATGTAATCTGGCCTGAGACCAGTCTGATTTGTGAAGATGAGAAAAATAGGCGATGTTATTATGCCCCTGGTATTTCAGAAATGATGCAACCGCTCTTGCTGCATTTGAGCTTGTTGCGATTGAGAATACCTGGAGATATTTGCAGCTTTCTGCGATATCATTTATTTGAAGTCTACTGCCTTCCTGAAGAACTGCAACAGGTTTTTTAAAACGGGTGACCAGATTCAGTACCTGACGGTAGAGGTTATTGGGGCTTTCAGCCCAGACAAGATAGCCAAGCACAGCCCGATCATCGACAAGGTTCACCTGAGTATTGCTCTCACCCGAAAAATACTGTACATCACTGTCTTCACCTGTATAGCGTATAATATGAAGGTTTATTTTCATGCGTGAACACTGGTTTTCGCATATACGCAGGAACTCTTCACCCCAGGGCGTACGGTTCTGAATCTCCATCCCGGGGCCGGACCACCCAAGTAATACAATGGATGCATGAGCTCTTTTCGATGCAAAAGTAACGACCCTGAAAGTGCGGTGCTCAGAAACGATTATACCCTCTTTAGTTAAATTGTCAAGAGCTTTACGGAGTGTCGGGTAACTGACTCCGTAAATGACACGGAGCTCCTTGAGTGAGGGCATTAGTGTACCTGCCGGATACACACCGCTGAGGATATCTTTGTGAATCCTGTCTCTTAGACCCAGCCAGCCTTTTCGAACTACACTCTGAATTTCCTCGGTGATTGACTTTACTCTTGTTCCGCTTCCATGTAATACTTCAAGGATGCCATCATTATCGAGTTGATGAACAGCCTTCCACATAGGTACTGTACTTACACCTGCCGAGGTCGCTAATTTGTTTATAGATGGAAGAAGATCACCAGGTTTCCAGATATCCTTTTCCAGCATTTCATTAATAAATTTTATTGCTTTATGTATTGCGGGATTACGCTGTCTCATTAAAAAATCACCTTTGAAGAGAATATTTTTCACTGTAATGTATACATTAGTGCAACAAAGGTTTTTAAAGGTTTATTAAAACAAATAAATATCTAATTTATCTCTTATAACTCTTGATATTTGTAAGGAATCACTGTAATTTCAAAGAGTTATGAAAATACTGACAGACTGTGTAAAACAGATGCAGCTCCCTCTCAAAGGAATAGGGTTGTGATACAGTTTATTACCGGAGTGGATATATATGAGGAGGTTATCCAGAAAAGGATCATTGAAACAAAGAAATTTGTATGGATTGGCACTTCAGATCTGAAAGATTTGCATGTAAAAAAAAGGAAAAGGTATGTGCCATTCCTTGAGATAATCGCCGATCTGCTGAACGACGATATCGAGGTACGGCTGATTCACGCGAAAGAACCGGGAGATGCATTCCGGGCTGATTTTGATCGGTATCCGGTTCTTGCACAGCAATTAGAAAGACTTTTATGTCCAAGAGTGCATTTCAAATGCGTAATCATCGATGGGATATTTATGTATAGTGGGAGTGCAAACTTGACAGGGGCTGGAATTGGAGCAAAAAATATTAACAAAAGAAATTTCGAGTCAGGGTTTATCAGTGATGATTACGGAATTGTCTCTGCGGTTATGAAACAGTTCGATGATGTCTGGATGGGTGCGTACTGCGGAAGTTGCCATTATGCTGAACATTGCCCTGACAAACCAGACATGGGGTAGCACTATATGCATTTCTGCTTGCGTTCAAAGCTACTGGAAAGTATCTTAGTCTTTCGTTCAGATATAAGAAAGGATTTACTAACAATGAACAGAAATAATGTTTTAATAGTAGTGATTGCATCTGCAGCTGTTCTGGTAATGGGTGTTGTTGTTTACGTATTCAGGAAACAATTACACCTGAAGTGGCCGCTATCTTAGTGTTGATCTCGATTGTGGCAGAAACATGAGCGTTTCTACACATTTCCGCCCAAACCTTTTTCTGCCTTTGCGGAATCAGGATGAGCGGAAACGGTTACTTTTTGTACCTGAATAGTTAATTGTTACATCGGCAATGAAATAGTACCCATTCAATACTTAAGGGTGGCCTGTTCTTTAGGACAGGAATTTAAAATATCAGTTTTATGAGATTATAGTGAGTACTATTTAATTGCCAAAATAATAATCAGAGTGCTTTCTTCCCTTCGGTTTCAAGTGCGAATTTCAGATCTATCGTTCCGCTCCGGGTCACTTCCTTTAAAAACTGAATTTCAGTGACAACTTCAATATTGTCTATAGATTCATCTTTCAGGATTGCCACATAGGAGTCAAAGCCCGGCTGAACCCCGAATAGCTGTTTGTTAAGATGCAATCCGGATGCGAGCATGTCGGTTGTAAGCGGCGAATGAACCTGTGATGTCTGATCGGGCGTCTGCAGCGCCAGCTTTCTGTTGGATTGATTTCCAGGAGTCTGAAAATAGATTTTTAATACAAAACTAACATCTCCAAGTGATGCTATCAATGGAAGCGATTCTTCTGATGCGTTGATTGATATATTAACAACCTGGAATGATTGAAGTGCAATACCGTTATCGGTGATGGTTGTTCTGACATCATCCAGATTCACCTGTTCTGTTTTAGCTGTCACACCACCGGAAGGATCTGTGATTGGATTGAGAACCAACGAAAAAGCTACATCTTCTCTAGCCGTAATTATCAGACCTTCAGACTGATCTATGACATCATAGTCGGTTGTACCATTATTGCTGTCCTCATCAGTGTTGACAGTTCCGTTTTCTTTATCGCCGCCCTGATTGGTAGTTCCCTGAGTTCCAGCTGTCCCATCTCCTGCATCAGTCGTTCCGCCCGGTGTCTGATCAGAGGTATTGGCAGTGCCATCATTGTCGATATCTGGATCATCTTTATTATCTATTCCATCACCATCGATGTCATTATCATCCTTGTTGATTATTCCATCACCGTCAAGATCAGAATCTGAATTGTTGTCTAAGCCATCCCCGTCAATATCCGGGTCTTCATTGTTTTTAATCCCATCACCATCGATATCATTATCGTCGATATTGTCAATGCCATCACCATCGATATCGTTATCGGAAGTGTTAGTTATCCCATCTCCGTCAATATCGGAATCAAACTCGTTTTGTATTCCGTCTCCATCGATGTCGTTGTCGTCGATATTGTCAATGTCATCACCATCGATGTCTTTATCCGAAGTGTTGGGAATGCCATCGCCATCGATATCAGGGTCTTTCCAGTTGTCGATCCCATCGCCATCAATATCATTATCGTTTACATCAGGTGTACCGTCATTATCGGTGTCCAGATGCTGTTGCGTGTTGTCCTGCTTATCCTGATCATCCTTTTGAAGGATCGGGCTGCATCCTGTTGAAAACAGGGTCAGTGAAATTAATGTGAGAGTCAAATTAAGCGGGTTTTTGTAAATAGCCAATTAAATTCTCCTTAATCAAGGTAGGTACTGGTTCCCTGATACTATGCTTTTTTCGTCATTATATGAAAATTATTTTTTGTGATACGAGAAACCGAGAATGTTAGCTGTTGTATTCATTTCAGCACCGAATGAATGTCCACCTACGGCTGTATATCCAACATCCAGCGCAACGTTTAATCCAATCCTGAATGCATTTCTGCCATTGAGTTTAACTGATGGCCTGACTATTTCATCGGGTAAGATAGTAACAGTGCCCGAGGTTTTCAAAAAAGAGTGTTCCCAGCCAGTTTGAAGGAACGCTTCAAATACACCAATGCGATAACCGGCGAGTATTCCGAGAAAATTTGAGATGCCCCTGAATTTTACAGTCCCTTCGACATCATCACCTGGTTTCCAGTTAATACTCATGATTGAGGCATTACCTGCCAGCGAAAGAGAAAATGGCAGATTGGGGAACAATGATCTAAGATCATGCTGAAGCGAGAACGCAGGAAGTATTACGGTAAAAGCATCTGCAGGAATAGCCATAAACCTCAGCTGGACAGATGTATAAAAGTATGATAGCCCTGATTGAAGTGCTACGTAGGGAATCCAGTTAAATTGAGAAAGTTCATCAACACCATTTGCAAAGTACTGATGCCGGAATCCATTAACATTACTGTTGTGATCAAGTGAAGAGACGACATCAATAACCGGGGGTTTGTCCATGCCAAAAATTGTCGGCAGAGAGATTGTTCGTGATGGGATACATCCACGGGAGTTTCGGTTCTGCTCAATACACTGCCGGCATGGCTCATCAATATAGGTTGAGTCGTACAGGCGGTCTTTCTTATTGATATAAGTGATTGATACAGGTAACCCGACGTAAAAACTGAAATTCTTGTTAACTCCTGCAGAGCGATACCAGCCTCCGCCGTTTATTGTACCGAAAACTGTTGCGAGTGGTTTAAAGTAATAGCTGTTTTTTTCAAGTGTGCGAACTGCATCTGCGGCAGTACCTGCATTGCTTATTGATACAACAGTCAGCAGGAAAAGGGTAAAAACAGAAATAATGTTCAATCTCATAAACAAAAATCTTTCCATGAAAATTCGATAATCGGTCAGTACTGCTCTTTTCGTGATTTTCGGGTTTTATAAGGTTCACTGTTTAGAATAAGGAAATGGATGAAGGCCCAAAGACTTCCTGCATTTATCATGTGAGATGAATGCAGGATTGCGTGGATTATAATCTTTATGAGGCTGTCCTAACCTGACAAAAACCTATACATTCAAGTGAATATGGATGTCTTATCAGTTGCGCCAGTTCGCAAATTCAACGGCACTTTCAAGATATGCCTGGGGTAATCCGATATCAAAACGTTTTCCCTGAACAAGATACCCCATGAATCCATCTTCCTGACGAAGTTTGTCGAGGCATGATGTGAGCTGGAACTCACCTTTTTCCCTGATGTTTTTTGAGATGTTCTCTTCAAGAAATTCAAAAATGCGGTGTGAGAGTACATACTGACCAAAAACGGTGCAGTACTGATCATCCGGAAGATCTTCGATATGCAGGTGTTCCGCAGCATAGATAGAATCTGGTTTTTCTGCGAATTCTGTAATCGAGATGACCGATTGTTTCTCTTCCCAGTTTCCGGTAACGGTACCAAAATGACGGATCTGCTCAGCTGGTGTAAGCATCAGCCCAACAACGCTTCGTCCATACTTTTCATACACTTCAAGCAGCTGCCTTGTACATGATGTGTCGGTATATGATGCATACAGATGGTCACCAAGCATCAGCAGGAACGGTTCATTTCCGACCCACTCTTTTGCGCAGAATACTGCATCACCAAATCCGTTTTGAGTCTGCTGTTCGATGAATGTGATTTTATGTCCGATTTCTGTAATGTAATTGGATATTTTTTGAGCATCTTTGGAGAGTTTTGCAAAATGATCCATAGGAGGGGGGGTATGAAAGTAATCCTCAAAGAGTGTCCGATCGCCTTTCTGTACAATAACGCAGATCTCTTCAATGTCACCACTGAGTGCCTCTTCAACAATAGCCTGAATGACCGGTTTTGCGATACCATCTCTGCCGATAATAGGAAAGAGTTCCTTTTTAACCGCTTTAGTTGCCGGGAACAGCCGGGTGCCGAAACCTGCTGCCGGAATAACTGCCTTTCGCACCTTTTTAGCTGGTGAAAGTGTAAGTTTCTGGCACTGCATCTGAAGTTCAGATTCGATAATTTCAATAACTTTGTTGCGGGTTGCTTCATCTTTGACCAGAAGCTGTGCTGTTCCATCTCCCTGGGATCCAACGCCCTTGCCACCCAGAATCAGTGGTTGTAGAGATGGCCAGGAGAGCAGTTTGTGCAAAACAGGTGAGGTCAGCTGTGTTGGGCATGCCGGGATACATGCACGATCAAAAGCCGCCTGCGATTCCACCATTAGCTTACCCAATGCGGCAGCATCACCGACTTCTATTGCCTTGACTGCTCTTTTTGTTAATGATGCGCTGATAGTGCCGAGGTACTCCTGAACTCCCCGCTGCAGATCGTTTTCTGCGAAGGGATAGCATTTATTCAATTTGCTGAGAATCTCACGTGTATCTTTACCTGCACAGAGATCAACTATTATGAAGTTAAGCGTACCTCCAACTGCAACCTCTTTTACATCAACCCGATCCCCATCAAAGATCATCAAAATTGGTTTGTCACCATAAGCACAGCCCTGATCCATGCGTCCGCACCGTGATGGGGTAGTTATTTCACCCAGATATCCAAATTCCATCTCTCCACGGATGGTCATTTTCAGGTCGTACACTCTGTTGAATGCCCGTGCTACCAGAACACTTGTAGCAGCGCTTGATGAAAGCCCTTTTTTTACCGGCAAATCTGTTTTGTAATTATCGATCTCCAGCCCGTGTACACGATAATGAGTTAAAACCTGATAGGCAACACCAGCGACATAACTGAAAATACCACCCTTCTGAGCTTCAACAAGGAGTGCTTCACGTGTCATGGGGATTTCAAATACCTCATCGGTGAGCGTTGTCCTGAAAATAAGTTTTGATGGATGAGGCTTTACATCAGCGAAAAGGCCCTGGTTGGTTCCGCTGATAAGTGTATATCCCATCTCCAATCCACCATTGATCCGGCGGTATCCGCCTGCCCAGTCTGTGTGTTCACCAAAGAGACAAATTCGTCCAGGTACAAATATTTTCATTTTTCAATACTCCTTGTAAAAAAGTCTTCAAAAGAGAGTAAAATAATCAAATGAAAGCGAATTTGCTATAGCAGAGATTTGTGCAAAAGGATGTGGAGACGGTTTGCTATCTCCCGATTTAGTTAAAGGATCAACAGCAGATAAGGGTATTCTCCTGCTTACAATCTGTATCCAACCATTCAAGATTGAACCTGTTTTTCACAAACGGATACAGTGAAATTGCGGGTGCAATTCTTTTTTTTACAAATTCGTTGCAGCTTCTAAAAAACGTACTTTCATTTGTATTGTACCGTCGAGTCAGCCAGTGGCTATCGACATTTGCAAGAGTATTATAAAATTTACTGAAAAGATGATAGTAAAGAGGAAGCACATAACGGGGGGGAAGACCAAAATGTTGCTCACAGATCCTTTCTAAATACCGCTGGCTGATAAATGTCTGACGTGCCCAGTCGGGCACATTGGGTACAATGTTTTTTTTAAGTGCTAAAAAAGTAGACAAGTAATCAGAACGTTTTGAGTCAAGGAGGAAGCCAAGTATAGTAGTATGAATCACCGAATCGATGAATTCATCAAAATTGTTATCGGGAAGGTGATCGAAAACGTCTAATGCACCCAATTGTGTAATCTTGAAGGCAAGCCTCATCGTACCATTACCCGATAGAACAATGATAAATGGAAAATAGTTGAACTCTCGCATCAGATCAACTCCATTTTCGTATTTGTTGATATTGGGGTCAAGAATCCAGCAGTGCCAGGCAGTACCTGATTTAAGTACTTTTTTGCGTACTTCAGCTATCGAAGTGGCACATTCGATTCTCACCATTGGTGAAAGCAACATGGAAGAGATCTGTTCTTTTATCGATGAATCGTTTTGTATCAATAGAATATTAAAACGTTTATCTGCTGTTAGTACACGCGTGCTCATGTAATTTGCTCCTGAAATCATGACAACTATGGTGGAAATTGACAATGTAGTTTGATACAGCGTAAATACAATATACCATACACCTTCAAAATGTGAATGCCAATTTTTACAAGTTAAAAAAGTTCAACCTGTGTTATACTTGTATTGCAAATAAAATTAAAAAAACTACAATTTTGTTAGAGTTTTATGAGTACCAGCTGTACTCATAAAACATATCTTTCAATTGATAATATAATAATTGCATTATGTTCAGGCAATATTTTCTTTCAAAAGAAAATACGAACAGGAGTTCGCATTTGAGTGACATGGTAATGTGTATGTTTTATTTGTCACACTGATTCAGCCGTTTGAGAAAGGAGAGGTAAAAAACAGGACGGTTTGGGTGTTTCAAATTTTGTAAAAAAAACAAATCACACAAAACCATGGAGAATACATGAATTACAAATCGTATTTTGATTTTTTTACGAAGGGGTCATTGTTGGCCGCTTCGTTGTTTGTCGGAACTTCCGTTTCGGGAGAATGGATTAACCTTAGCTCAGAGAAAAAAGCTACAGAATCGGAAGAACTGAGTGTTACCACGACGGTTAACGGATCGCTGGTTAACATCGCTCAGAAGGTTGATAATATTCGGCAATATAAGCTTACCCTCGATGTACCTGGAATCGATGTTTCCAATGTCGAAATGGACGGAAAAAAATTCCAGCATATTGAAATACCAGGTGTTACAGGTTATACTTACGAAGTTGGGAAACCAGCCGTTCCAATGCACATCATAACTCTTGAAGTGCCTTACGGGTCGGAAGCAAAAGTTGCTGCACGTCCGGTAACCGATAAGTATATCGATCGGAAGATTTATGTGGAGCCTGCTCAGATACCGTATCCTGATGTAGACGGGTTTCAGCCAAAGATTACTGTTGATGATTTAACATATTCAGGATCGGAGTATTATCCGGCCGATTACATTTTGAAGTCTGAGACATATGTTGTGCGTGATCGTCAATTCGTGCGTGTGGAAGTGGCTCTTGCCCGTACACGCCCGGGAACTGGTGAACTGCAGGTTGCCACATCCATTGATGTGATTGTTAATATTGCAAATACATCCGTAAATGCACTTGACCAGAAACCTGTCACGAGCAGATCTCTCAATGAACTGTTTACCGAAAGTTATGATGCCGGAGTTGATGCTGTTGCTGCTCCGGAACGGTATATGATTATCATGGATGATCAGTTTAATGGTAATTCTGCACTTAATACGTTTATTAACTGGAAACGTCGTAAAGGATATAAAGTTGTCGTAGTAAAAACATCACAGATCAATTCAAATGGTGCACCAGATTCAGCTCAGATCAGAAATTACATGTTAAGTCTGTCTGCTGCAAATTATCCTGCTTACCTGCTTATCATTGGTGATGAAACTGCAAACAATGGTGTCGATGGGTGGTATGTCGAAACATATACCAGCAATTACGGTGGTTACTCTGATTTGTATTATGCAGAACGTGATCCCCTGGTTGCCGGACAGACTCCCGTACCCGATTTATTTTATGGTCGTCTTCCTGCAAAAACAAGTACAGAATTGACAACCATGCTTTCAAAAGTTACCACTATGGATCGTACGCCTCCTACCACTAATATCTACAGGAAAACTCTTGTTGCTGCGCAGATCCAGGATCATGAACCAAGCAGTGTTGGTCCTAATAATATTGCTGACAGATATTTCTGTGAAACTGCAGATGCATTTGCAAGTTATTTTGAAGGAAACAGCTACACCAATACCCGAAGCTTTGTAAATCCCGATAACGTTACATCAAGCTGCAAATGGAGGTCAAGCTCTCTACTCTGGAACAGCACATCAACAATTGGTACACGTGTCTTCAATACTTTTCTTAACGGAACTACTGCAACTTCGCGTATCAGTAATACCATTAACGGCGGTATATCATTTGTTATTCATCGCGATCATGGAAGTGCTACCGGTTGGGGTTCTCCAAGCTTTTCCACAACTAATGTAAACGCACTCTCCAATGGTACCAAGCGTCCGGTAATCTATTCGCTTAATTGCCTGACAGGTTCATACCATAAAAACAATAACTTTACTCGTGCACTTCTGCTCCATTCAAATGGTGGTGCATATGCGGTTATTTCAGCTGTCGATGTATCCTTCTCCGGGCCAAATGACTGGATGGCACATGGTTGCGGTATGGGTTTGCTTCCCAGTTATCGTACCTGGATTAATAGTTCAACTTCACCAAACTTTGACAAAAATCTCCCAGCTCCTACTTCCACCAACATGCATGGTATGACTGAAGGAAATGCCCGTAAGTTAGGTCAGAATCTTAATTATGGCAAAATCTACATGATGCAAAGAACCAGCAGTGCCCGTACCGAAACTTTCCAGATTTTCCATGTTTTCGGTGATCCAGAAGGCGATATCCATGTTCGCACTCCTGTTACCCGTACCGTCACACATCCGTCACAGATTGGAACAGGTTCTCAAACTGTAAGAATTACATCATCCGGTAGCGGAAAACGTCAGGTATGTCTCTATAGTTCTACAAACAATATTCATCTTGTTGATGTTACAACAAGCTCAACTTCTACTTTCACAATCAATCCTACTGCAACCGGTATAATCTATGTTACTGTTACCGGATATGATCGTCGTCCCTATGAAGGTGTTATTTATGTAAGTCAGAACGTTTATCAGACTCTTGGCTTTGAATATACTTCAAAATGGACAATAACCAGCGGAAGTGGAACACTTGCACGCAATACCACAAACAAAACCCAGGGTAGCGCATCAATTACTTTTGGTGGTAACAACTATCGTGAAATCACCAGTGCTGCCATGAGTACATCACAAATCGTAAATGAGACATCAAAACTTGCAGTTGATCTTTATATCGGATCAACACAACCAAATCCTAGCTGGATTGGTCAGGTTCAGGTTTTTGTTAATTCAGCAAATGCAGGATTGAACCGGGTAAGCCTTGGAGCTGTCAATCTTACCGGCAAACCGTTTAATACATTCAGTACGCTGCAGTTCACAGTGCCTTCTACGGTACTTTCTAAACTCAGGGGAAGTTATAGTGATTTTAAATTTATTATAGCACTTAATACTAACGCCAATTCAGGTCCATATTACATAGATAATCTGCGGTTTGTACCGTAATTATCTCATTGGGCATGTTTTACATATCGGCTTAAACCGGTAACTAAGGCCATCATCAAACTGATGATGGCTTTTTTTTTAAAAAAAATGTTCATCTTTAATTTCAGCTGCGTTATAACATTGAAACAAGAAATTCACAATCAATCGGGAGGTTTTTATGTTAAAAAAAGTTATCACACTCACCCTACTTTTTGTAGTACCAACCATGCTCTTTGCATGCAAATCACCAGATAATGTATTTGAAATTAAGTTCAACAACGCGGAGTCGATAGACGTTACACCTATTGAAAAAATAGGCGAGTTGAATGTAAGTTATTTTAAGGATGAAGGGAAGTCCCGGTACACATTTCGGAGTCATTTTCAACCGTCTGTTATGGTTGTACTGGATGCAGGGAGCAGAACTCTACAATTTACGGTTGATACTTCGAAAACGGATCTTAATACTATGCAGTATGATCTTTGTGTTAGAACTGAGCTTGATTGGCTGGTTGACGCAGGTATTGTTGCTATGGACAGGGTTAAGAGGGAAAAAATTGAAAATGAATTTAAAAAATGGGGAAAAAGCATGGTTTTTTATACAAAACAGGACACACTCGTACATAGCAGCTATGCACTTACTTCAGATGGAACTTTCAATCCAATTGATTGTGCCGATGGGCCATCCATTATTAACCTTCCGCCCAAAAGCATTGAGATAAGTACTGGAATAAATTTCAAAGATAATTCAGGGTGTCGCGGACAGAAATTGTCCAATACTAAAGTGCCGGCTGCTGCATTTAATATCAATGGCCGTTTAATAAACAATGGCAGAAATGTTCGTTCCTCGTCACCACAGCTACTTCTTTATAAAAATGCAGAAACAGGATTAGTTCGTCGATCATTTTCTTTTTAATCACGCTATAGATACCCCGTTATTCATTATTCTTCATTCGTCCGGCAGAGTAAATTCTGTCGGGCGTTTTCTCTTTGCGGCAACAAAAAGGTGCACTATTCGTTGTGCAGTAACTATCTTTCCGATTGTCGGAATATCAATATCAGGGTATTACATGGGTAAACGGCTTTTTTTTATCATTTCAGGATTATTACTTGTTTTACCGTTAATAGCGAATAGACAGTTAGTTTACGCTCAGGACAACACTCAGAATACGGTACTTCTTGGCAATATCCGTAACAATACCGCCAAGCCTTTATTTAATGATCTGTCGACCGCGATCCATGATCGTATTTCAACTTCGATAGTGAGCATCAGAACGGTTCTTGATACCTTTTCACTGATTGATTCAGTTCCGGATCAGAGTATGGTAGTATCAGCTCGTGATTGCAATGCAGCATATATCGTGTGGGGGAGTGCGGATACACTTGCCGGAGGATGCCTTATCAATCTTCGTGTACAAAATATCAATTCCGGAGGGATCACTCATTTCCGTATTTTGATGGATTGTGATGAATCAAAGGGGTTGGTTGTATCAGCGGTGGTGTCAAAACTGCAGTTCTGGTTAGAGCGCATTCTCATGGCGCATATAACAGTTATGACTGAGCCTCCGGCAGTAACACTTCTTCTTGATGGTGCACCTTTGGGGACAACACCATTTGAAGGGTTGGTTCAACCGGGAAATTATACTCTGGAAATGAGAAAAACCCCTTTGCTTCCATTGCGCATCCCAGTTACATTCAGCAGCGGTACCAGTTACCACTACGATTTCAATTTAACCGGTGGCGGAACTGACAGGGATCGTAGAAGTGCTTTGCGGTGGCTTGCGGGAGCATCGTTGTGTTTTGTTGCCGGAACCGGAGCTGCGTATATGCGTTCACTCTCTATTGATAGTTACATTAAGGCAAAACCACCTTCTGATTTCGACCGTTTGCATGCGATTTCAGTAGCCTGGAATATTACTACTATTGCACTTTTCTCCGCAGGTGGAGCGGCAATATGTACTTCGATTTTCAAGGTCGTATTTTAAATGAGATCTGTTTTTAGAATAAACTGCAGGATTGTACTGCTGATGACAGCTTGTTGCATCTGCTTGTATTCTTGCATGCCGAGGAATAATCCATATGATCCTGGCAATCCCCACTTTGTTATACCCTCATTTTCCTGTTCAATAAATTTATATGATGATGTAATGCAGGGGCCGGTTACTGATGCAACGATCATATACCGATTCAAAGATTGTCTTGATACAGTCACCACAGATACAGGTTCTAAAGCATCAATCGTTATTTATGAAAACAGTGCATCAGCTAGATTGATGGCACAGATAATCGCTGTTTTTTCGGCAACCCATCGTGTTAGAGAAAGCTTTCCGGTAACTCTTACACGTGACGGAAAAGATACATTAGTCATGCTTCATGATATGCGAATCCGGCCTGTTGACTGGGATACCCTTCAATCATCAAGTACCGGCAAGATGGCATTCCTGGTCTGGAATTGCAGTTTATCAGATGCTTTTTTTTACTACCGACTTCTCCGTACCGATCCACGGACAGCTCTTACTGATACATTGGTACGTTCATTTTCAGCTGCAGACACTCTCTATTCCGACACTACTGTATCAGAAAATTATTTGTATAGCTATCGTGTAGATGTCATTGCGACAGATGGTTTTATTGCTTCAGGAAGAGAGCTTGCGGTAGCGATTCCCAACAGACCTCCTGATCCATCTATAATAACCGGCATCACGGCCGATTTTTTCATGTATCTGGGAGTTCGTTGGACAAAAAATTCAGAATCTGATTTCAGTCGATATACACTCCTGCGAAGCGATGATTCACTCCATTTTGCATCGGTATTTTCTACCGACAATATTACTGACACATTCTGGCTTGATACAACGCTTTCTGAAACGGCACAGCATTATTATTATTATCTTGAGACCATGGATACCGGGCGCAGAACGGCAGTGAGTCCGATTGTTTCGGGGATTAACCAGACAGCGGTAGAGAAAGAATTGATTTTCATTGCAGGTGGAACGTTTACCATGGGAAGAAACGGAAATAGTGGTGTTCCGCTCAATCAGAAGCCGGCTCATGAAGTTTATCTCTCGCCATATTTAATCGATAAATACGAGACTACAGTCGGGGATTTCTGTCGGTTCCTGAATGATTATAATGGTGAATGGTATTCTGATAGTTTACAAAAGTGTGGAATCTACAGAAAAAACAATGTGTTTATTGTTGACAGCATGCGGATTGATCATCCTGTAACCTGGATTTCCTGGAGTCAGGCTGACAGGTTTTGTAAATGGGCGGGAGGGGAACTTCCTACTGAAGCGCAGTGGGAAAAAGCGGCACGGGGTATTGATGAACGATTGTACCCATGGGGAAATTCATTTTATTCCCGTCAAGCTCCTCCCGACTATTTTCTTGCTAATTATGTTGCAGGGTTTGTCTCGATGGATGATTCCGGGTACTCTTTTGATGGTGCACGATATACTGCTCCCGTAGGTAATTATTCTTCGGGAGCATCACCCTTTGGGCTTATGGATATGACCGGAAATGTGAGTGAGTGGTGTTATGACTGGTATGCAAATAGTTTCCCTTCAGATTCAGTAAATCCTACTGGTGCATCTCTTGGTATCTGGCGATCATACCGTGGAGGGAGTTTCAAAAATTACCCTGAAGAGATGACCAGTACCTATCGGGCCAGGTTCGATCCATCAGAAGGAAAAGATGATCTTGGTTGTCGTTGTGCTTACAAACCAAAATAGATCCTTTGCCGGTAAAAAAAGTGTCTAAATTTTTAACTCGCCGCGTTATATATATGAACGATCAGACAACGAAAAGATGAGATCAGCGTTGATGCAATGCAGAGATAAAAGACGGGTGGAATTATTTCCGGTGAGTATGGATGATTGGGATATTGTTAAAATGTTGCGCACAACCCCCGAAAACAGGAATAGATGCCTTTCGGAACTGATTAAACGACATTATGCTCTTGTCGTGAATATCGGATTTCGTTTTTTTTCTGATCGACAGATCGCAGAAGATATGGCACAGGAGGTTTTTCTGAAAGTGCATAATACACTTGAGCGTGTATCTGTGGGTAAACAACCCTTTATTAACTGGCTTTGCAGAATAACGACAAATACCTGTCGTTCGTGGTATCGCAGACAGGCATCTGAATCCAGGGCACTTGATGAAAAAAAAATAGATTTCTGGCATTCCGCTTATGAAAATACAGACCGGGGGCAGGAGGACCGTGATGCGATATTTCATGTAAATAATACATTACAAAAACTATCGCCGAAGGAACGAATGTCTCTTATTTTGACATATATTGCTGAATTACCAACAAGTGAAATTGCGGCTATAATGAATCTTCCGGAGTATTCTGTTCGTCGACTTGTCAATAGAAGTGAAGAAGCCATGAGAAAACAACTTGCACAGCAAAGGTTGGAAAAGTATGCGCTTGTATGATTATGATGATGAATCTGAAATGGACAGGCTGTTAAACAGGGGGTTTGGCAGGTTGCCGATAGATGATGAATGTATTGCTGATGCAACTGAAAAAATTCTTCTCCGCGCGATGAAACAGAATGTGTCAAAATGCCGTAATGTCGTATCATTTAAACTGAGACACTTGTATGCAATTGCTGCATCACTACTGATAGCAGCAACTGCTGTTACTGTTTTTATCAGACATATGAATGAACCGGATATTAAATCGTCGGTAATATCAACAATTCCAGTTGATAATTCTGTTGCTGTAATCGCTTCCACAACCAGCAATTTTGATACGACAGCCTGTGGTAGAGAAAACGTCTATTCAACAACAGATCAATCACAGTTATTACTCGGTATCGGATCGCGAACCAGAACTGTAATTTTTGAAAAAACCACCCTGAAGGTTTTACGTGTCAATATTTCGACAGCTGCAGTTAAAATTGACCATGGGATGATAGCTGTTGATGTTAAAAAAAATACAAAAGATGACAGTATTACCATTATTACACCGTATGCGAATTTTACTAACGTAGGGACCCGTTTTTCAGTTTTTGCCGATTCGGTTCATGGAGCGGGAGTTGAAGTTTTTTCGGGCACTGTCAGAGCAACAGATCGTGAAGGAAATGCGTATCTGATTCATGCCGGTTCTGTATGGCGGAGCACCAATGCTGGTGTTGTCACAAATCTTACGCGGTCGGTAGCCGAGGTCGAACATCTTGCAAATGTTTTTGAAGCCAACAAATTTAAGGAACCGGTAGATTGGAACCTGGATTATAAAATACAGTCGTCCGACTCCGTGACTAAAGGAAATAAAGGTAAAAGACGCAGAGAGGAATCTGCAGAGGTGTCTGAATTGTTTGTTGTCGACCAGGTAAGGAATGCAATTTCCGAAAGCTGTTACACTGTGTTGGACTCACTGCTGATGGTTACGCTCGACCGGAGTTATGCTGATACGATTTATGATATTATGCTCAGTGCTGCTGATCGAAAACACATGAAAATGCACTATAGTGAAGAAGAGCAACTTCGTTCAAGAATGGCAAATTGTGATCTGTTTTCTGTGCGAAAACGTGAGGCTGCGTCAGCTGCATTGTTGCTTCTTCATAAAAAATATCTCAGGACCCCTCCGGCAACACTTCTTGCTCTGGTCCGCATACATCGGGAAACGTTTGTTGATGGTACTTTTAATGAAGATATGGGTGCTGAAGAGGCGGCAATTCTTACAAAACTTGGTTTATATCATGAAACGATAGAATGTCTTGAGTTTCTGCTTAAAAAGTACCCGAAGAGTTCTCACGGTGATTACTGGCGTTATACGTATGCGACGATGCTCAGGGAGCATGGCGATAAGGTTGAGGCACTTGATGCCTACGAAATGTATATTCTGAATCACCCACGTGGGGCATATCTGGAAGATGCCATGTATTGGACCGTTGACCTCAGTCATTCGTTGCGGCTTCGAAAAGAACATCTTCGTGCAAAAAACCGGTATCTTCAGAGTTACCCTTCAGGAAGATGGGTTGAAGAGATAAAGGTTTCACGATAGATAGTGTAAATCAAAAAGTTCGTTGATTGTTCTCTATTTCAGGGTGCTATGAAAGGCCCTGAAATGTTCTGCTTACATGTCACCGCTGCTGTTATACTTCATTGTTGAGTGGACTTGAGCTTTAAAGAAATAAGTTAAACATCTACTTTAACTCAAAACTATATTAATAAGAGTTATTCAAAATGTATCAAAATGTTGAATAATGTTTTTTGCAATCGGAGGAAACCTGCTTCGATTTAAACTGAAAAATTCAACTATTTGTAATGGAGGTAGTATGTTCAGGTATAAGACCCGGTCCAGAATGTTCTTTGGATCATTTCTTACATTGGGCTGTTTGGTTTCGTCGTCAATTGCCCAGGATGTACCGAGTTTTCGCAAAAGAGATATGACCATCACTGTGCTCGACGGTTCAACACCTAAGTCGGGAATTGAGGTAAAGGTGGAGCAGATCCGTCACCATTTTGGTTTCGGTGGAGCGATGGCATACTGGCCATTTGATACTACGTCGCTTCTTTCTCAGTACAATAAGAAAAATCCTGAGGATTCCATTCTTTCATACACCGATTATAGTGCCAGATTTGGTGACATCGCTGCTAAATACGGACCGACGTTCGCGAAGTATTTTCAATGGATAACGCCCGAAAACGAACAGAAGTGGACTGATGTTCAGTATCAGCGGGGTGCTGACAATTATTATAAGGGAGATTCCCTTGTCGCATTTGCAAAAAGAAACAATATCAAGGTCAGGGGGCACAACCTATTCTGGAATGAGCATATGGGGTGGATACCAGACTGGGCTGATACGATTGCATATAACGCATGGAAAGGCGAAGATACCTGGTTCGATACTGGAAAAGTTTTGATCGATCAGCGAACAGAAGAGTGTTTGAAGCATTTTGAAGGACAGTGCGCTCACTGGGATGTCATTAACGAAATTGTGCATGGTCAGGTTGATACTGTCAAGATCGATGCAGAAAATTTTGTAGCGCTGGGTGCCAAGTACGGAACACTTAAGACTTTGACTAATATGTCTGATGTTGATATCTATGAACGAATTCTGAAAAAAGCTGATGAAGTAGATAAGAATTCGTTATTCTGTCTCAATGATTATAATATGATAACACGCTGGTCCAGAAATGATAAAGTACCTGACAAATATGCAGAAGTTTTTAAGGCTTTGACAAGTAAAGGATGTAGGGTCGATATTATTGGTTGTGAGGGGCATTTCGGTGAAGCTTTTGGGGATAATCAATTTACTCAATCAGCGTTGAAAAGCAATATCGACTATATTGCAGGTAAAATTCCCAATGCAGAGATCTGGATTACAGAAATGGACTTTGAAGCAGCCGATGCAAATAAAGCAGCAACCTATCTGGAAACATTCATGAATACATTTTTCAACCATGAGAGAGTAGGGGGAATCGTTCTGTGGACACCGTGGCAAGGTAACCGCTGGCGTGAGCAGCTTAAAAGCTTCGTAGTGGATTCCAGCTTAAACGAAACCCCATTGGGTAAAATGTGGCGTGAAAAAATCGAAAGCTGGACAACCAAGGAGATGATAAAAACAACCGGAGATGATGGGAAAGTAGCTCTTACAGGTGTTCATGGTGAATACAAAATAACAGTCGTAAAAGATGGCGTGACTTATGAGGTCAACACGTATCTAGCCCCGGGCACAGGTGCTCATGATGTAAAAATCGCATATGAAGAACTAAGCGTCCGGGAGAGAAAAGCAGCTGTATATGGTGTGAAACATACAATATTTGTAAATAATCACCCGGTATCGTTCAGGTTGCCCGCAACAGAAAAGGGGCAACTTTTCATAAGCGCGTATTCACTTGCCGGGAGGCTGATCTCCAGAGTTCCTTTATCATTTAATGATGGTGTATGCAGAATTGAAAAACTGCCAGGCGGATGCCATGTTTTCAATATTGGTACAGAATTGCAGAGCTATCATACTGCAGTTGGTACGAATGTTAAATGATATTTGTCTAATATATTAAGATACTTCAAGGCGCATTTTATGCGCCTTTTTCATAGCAGCATTACAGGATTTGGCTTTGTGAGCTCTTTTTCTGGCAGCTGAATTGTATTTACTCATCTGTGGGACTTAAGAAACTTTGGAATTTTTAAAAATGCCATATTTTGGTTGTAAACGACAAAAATTGAGCAATAATTCAGCAATGTGTACGATAGTAGTGTATCTCGTAGAGGATCGAAATCTACGATAACCGTAGCTGCCGGGGAGGCAATCCGTTCAAACTAAAAATGAATCCTAATGTGTGTGCCATGGTTTCTTTTGTCTTACGGCGTTTCAATCCGCTTCCAGTACCCCTGAACATTCCTGCTGTATGCCTTCTTTTCAGAATAATATAATTAGGGATCAGGGGCAAAACTTTTTTCTTGAATTAAAGACAAAAAATCGTCCTCAAGATTGCCGGGAGATTGAAGATGACAGGGTCTCATCAGTACGATTGTTAGATACGTTATTATTCCTTGTATATGGAGCTTCGGATGACTATTCCACATTTTTTTATAAAAGTTTTCAAAAAACTGATACATTTTAATATATTGCAATTATTATCAAAAAAAGTATTGTTTTGTGTAAACAATATTACCGATATGGGTACGAAAAATTTCATTCTGGAACTCTATGACTATGATCACGTTGATAAGTCTTTTATCATTAAACTATCTCCGGAAAAATATCTGGATATTTTTAATAACCTCGATTACTATCCAATACGAAAGAGAGATATTAATCAAAATGTAATTAATTACATTGAGGATTGTTCCAGTGATATACCAGAAGCGGCTAATATTAAGATTGAAATAACAATTAAAAAAGAGAAAAAAAACGAAGATGTTGAGGAAAGAACACGAAAAGGTATCAGAAATTATTTTCTTTATATCTTAGCTATTTATAAAAAAAACAGCCGGGAAAGCATCATCAACGCATTACTTTATATTATTGTCTTTCTGGCTATTTCAATCACAATATTTACACTCGAAGCAACAGATATACACATCAGCACGGTATTTTTAAAGACCATAAAAGAAGGTTTTTCAATCGGTTCATGGGTATTTCTCTGGGAAGCAATTGCGAGCTTAACTATTAAAAATAGAACTAACAGGATTCGTATGAGGATGTATCATCGATTGGTTAAAAGTCTTCTTGTGTTTCGCTATCTGGAAACAGATGAAAATTATTATTGTTCTCAATCCAGAAGAGATTCCTGATGGTAAGATTGAAGCAGATTAAAATATAGATCCAGTTATCTGGCCATTATCAATTTTGAAGAACAGATGGGGGAAGTCAATTGTACAAACCCTCTTGTTAAGCATCCTTTTTCATTGCTCCGGTTAACGGTTCAGATTCGTCTCTTGAAAAAACTGAATCTGCCAAAGAAATTAGTGTGCCACCAGGTTCCACTGGGCGTATACTTTATTGGAACGTGATTTTGAAGAAAAAGTACAATATCCGGAGAAAATTACTATGAATCAAAGAGTTCGTGTACTTCCTGGAAAGCCTTATCCTCGCGGTGCAAACTGGGATGGTAATGGCACAAATTTTTCACTATTTTCTGAAAATGCTCAGAAAGTAGAAATTCTTCTCTATGATTTCAGTGATCTGAATGAACCACGTGAAGTCGTTACTGTTTACGAAAAATCTGCATCGACATGGCATTGCTATCTTCCGGGGATAGGTCCTGGGCAGCATTACGCATATCGTGTTTATGGACCATATGATCCCCATCGTGGACATCGATTCAATCCGAACAAAGTTCTGATTGATCCATACGCAAAGGCATTATCCGGTGGACTGGAGTGGGATGACTCACTGTTTGGCTACAAAATTGGTGATCCTGCCGAAGATCTGTCGTTTGACGATCAAAATTCAGGACCGTTTATACCCAAGTCAATTGTAGTTGATCAATCATTCGACTGGGATGGCGATAGTCAACCACGAATTCCATGGAATGAAACGATTATTTACGAAGTGCATGTAAAGGGATTGACCATGCTGCATCCGGAAATTCCGGAACTTCTGCAAGGTACATTCGCGGCTGTTGGCAGTGAGCCAGTGATCAGACACCTGACATCTCTGGGGATTACTGCAATCGAATTACTTCCCATTCAGCAGCATATTAATGATCGGGCCTTGCAGGACAGAGGCCGCAGCAATTACTGGGGTTACAACACAATAGGTTTTTTTGCTCCTGAATTCAGATATGCATCGCGGGGACAGGGTGAGCAGGTTAACGAGTTTAAGGCCATGGTAAAAGCATTGCATAAGGCTGGAATCGAAGTAATTATGGATGTTGTTTACAATCATACTGCCGAAGGAAACCGGTTCGGACCGACACTGTGTTTCAGGGGAATAGATAACAAATCATATTACTTTCTGAATCGGAAAGATCATCGTTATTATATGGATTACTCCGGCTGTGGTGGTTGTTTTAACATGAGTCATCCCAGAGTGCTGCAATTTATCATGGATAGTCTCAGATACTGGGTACTTGATATGCACGTTGATGGATTCCGTTTCGATCTTGCAGCAACCCTTGCAAGAGGATTTTATGAAGCCGATAGATTGACAACCTTCTTTGATGTTATCTGTCAGGATCCGGTATTGTCACAGGTGAAACTTATCGCAGAACCGTGGGATCTTGGTCCCGGGGGGTACCAGGTGGGTAACTTTCCCGAGCTTTGGACAGAGTGGAATGGAAAATACCGGGATATCGTGCGAAAGTTCTGGAAATCTGATGAAGGATTACTTGCGCAGCTCGGCTATCGACTGACAGGTTCAAGTGACCTGTATAAACATTCAAACCGTAACCCGCATGCCAGTATCAATTTTATCACATGCCATGATGGGTTCACTTTGCGCGATCTTGTTTCTTATGGCGGAAAACATAACGAAGCAAATGGTGAAGACAACCGCGACGGAACCAACGAAAACGAAAGCTGGAATTGTGGGGCAGAGGGGCCGACTGACAAATCGGAAATAAAAGCACTCAGGGTCAGGCAAATGAAAAATTTTCTTGCGACACTGTTTTTTTCTCAAGGCACTCCAATGCTCTTTGGTGGTGATGAATTCGGGAAAACAAAACAGGGTAACAACAATACGTACTGTCAGGATAACGAGCTTTCATGGATTGACTGGAATATAGATGAGGAAGGAATGGAACTGCTTGAATTTACACGTAAAGTAATCGACATTCGTAAAAAACATCCGGTTTTCCGAAGAAAGACCTTTTTTCAGGGACGTAAACTTTCCGGAAGAGGTATTAAAGATATACACTGGTACAAACCGGATGGAAAGGAAATGCGGATAAAAGAATGGGACCATTCATTCGCGAAATCATTGGGGATGCTGCTCACCGGTGATGCTATACCTGATGTCAACGCTGAAGGTGAAAAAATTATAGACGATACGTTTTTAATACTCCTGAACGCACATTGGGAAACAGTACTTTTTGTGTTACCTAAGTCTTCCCATGGGAAATGGTGTCTGGTGGTAAATACTTTTGACGGTATGGGTAGCTCATCAAATATAGAAGCTGTACCATTTCAATTCCCGCTTGGTGCGCGCTCAATGGTTGTGTTAAGAGCAAAAAGAAAGGATGAGATATGAGCTGGATTGGTGCCATTACAGATGGTAAATCGTGTTCGTTCAGGGTCTGGGCGCCTTTGAAAAAAAAAGTGTCGGTGCAGATCTTTAATTCCACAAAGGAGGTGGTCCCGATGGAATGCGACAGTGAGGGATACTGGACTGCTACAGTAAATGGAATTTCAGGAGGAACCCGTTACTTGTATCTACTGGATGATAATTTGACCCGTCCCGATCCCGCTTCACAGTCACAGCCTGATGGGGTGCACGGCCCATCGATGGTAGTCGATCATGGCAATTTCCTTTGGAACAGATGCACCACACGATTACCGGAATTAAAAGATTACATTATCTATGAACTGCATATAGGTACTTATACAGAAGAAGGTACGTTCGCAGCTGCTATTGAAAAAATTCCTTTCCTCGCATCTTTAGGTATAACTGCTATCGAGATCATGCCGGTTGCACAGTTCCCTGGTACAATGAACTGGGGATATGATGGCGTGTACCCGTTTGCTGTTCAGGATTCTTATGGCGGTGTAAATGAATTGAAAATGTTTGTCAATGAATGCCATCGCTGGAACATCGCCGTTATACTTGATGTTGTATATAATCATTTAGGCCCTGAAGGGAATTACCTCCGTGATTTTGGACCATATTTTACCGACAGGTACAAAACACCCTGGGGAGAAAGCCTTAATTATGACGGTCCCTATAGTGATCATGTAAGTGATTATTTTATAGAAAATGCACTTTACTGGATGAAACTGTTCAATATCGATGCATTGAGACTGGATGCTGTGCATGCGATTTGCGATATGGGTGCCCGTCCTTTCCTTCAGCGCCTTTCAAAGGTAATTGACACAGAATTTAATCAGTCTGAGCAACAAAGATATCTTATCGCTGAAAGTGATTTAAATGATTCCCGTATATTAAACAAAAGAGATTGCGGGGGCTTCGGTCTTCATGCTCAATGGAATGATGATTTTCACCATTCGCTTCACTCGGTTCTTACCGGAGAATGTCGTGGGTACTATTTTGATTTTGGTAATGTCGATCATCTTATTCGTGTTCTTACCTCAAATTTCTGTTATAGTGGGCAATACTCAATTCATCGCAAAAGAACGCATGGGAATGATGTTTCGTCATTTAATACTGATAAGTTTGTTGTATGTTCTCAAAATCATGATCAGATCGGAAACCGGATGCTTGGTGAACGGCTCCTGTCAATTACCGATATCGAGCGTGCCCGACTTGCTGCAGCTCTGGTAATCCTTTCACCATTTATCCCACTATTGTTCATGGGTGAAGAACACGCAGAAGAGAACCCTTTCCTTTATTTTGCAGATCATTCAGATGAAGGATTGAAAGATGCTGTACGCAAAGGTCGCACAAACGAATTTGCCGATTTCCAAGATATAGGTAAACCGCTGGATCCATTTTCAATTGAAACATTTAACAAATCAAAAATTGACTGGAGCAAACGAGGAAGTAAAAAGGGTTCCGCAATGTTTTTGTTATACCAATCGTTGATAAAGATTCGAAGGGAAATGCCTGCATTGCGTTCCTGCAGACGTGATCAAATTAGTATCAGTCGAAATGCAGGAACCGAATGTATTTTAATTCATTATAAATATGGTTCCAATCACGTTGCATGCTTTTTCAATCTGGGAAAAAACTGTTCTTCAATCGAATTTGGTCTGCCCGGAACCTGGATAAAAAAGCTGGATTCAGAGGTGGTAACAAGTTGTGATGAAAACAAAGTGCAGGTTGTAATTGAAACCGGAGAAACCATCCTAAACATTGCACAATACGGTTTTGTTGTATACGAACTGAAATCTCCGCAGGTATAAAAATCAATTGAAAGGTTTTTTAAAATGAAAGCGACAATTGTACCGGATGCTACGTACCGGATCCAGTTTACGCCTCAATTCGGTTTCAGAGATGTATTTGAGATTGTGACGTATTTGCGCAAGCTCGGTATCAGTCATATTTATGCTTCTCCTGTGACCCGTTCCCGGAGGGGAAGCACCCATGGGTATGATGTCTGTGATCACAACGAAATTAATCCTGAACTTGGAACGATCGAAGAGTTTGAAAAATTATTGAATTTTGTCAAAAAACAAAATATGGGCTGGATTCAGGATATTGTACCAAATCATATGGCCTATTCCCATCAGAATCCCTATTTAGTCGATGTTCTGGAATATGGTATATCGTCAAAATATGCCGATTTTTTTGATATTACCTGGAATCATCAGTATGAAAGTATGCGTAATCGGCTGCTTGCGCCATTTCTGGGAAAACCTTACGGACAATGTATTGCTGATGGTGATCTTAAACTGGTATATGAGTTCAAACGACTATGGGTCGCATATTATGATCAACGATATCCCTTATCGCCTTTCTCATACAGGACAGTATTGGGTGATTCTCCGGAAGGCACAGACTCATCATATCCTGGTAGTTGGAATAGAAACCTCATAAATGCATTAAATGGTCTCAATAGTGGTGTCAGTCCCCCGGCCGTTGCTGTGCATGCACATATGCGTGAAACAATTTATGATTTATATACAAAAGATTCAGAGATACAAGTAATAATAGATAATCGTATCGATACATTTCAGACGGGGAATGCTTACGGTAACAATTGTTTTGATAAACTTATGCAACAGCAGAATTTCAGACTTGCCTATTGGAAGATTGCGACAGAAGAGCTGAATTACCGGAGATTTTTTACTGTCAGTGATCTTATATGTATAAAACCGGAGAATGAACAGACCTTTGAACTGACGCATTCATTAATTTTGGATTTTGTAAAAAAGAATTTGATAAATGGACTCAGGATAGATCATATCGATGGCCTTTTCAATCCATTCGCCTATCTTGAACAATTGAGATCAAGGGTTCCTGACTGTTTCATTGTTGTCGAAAAAATACTCGACAAACATGAAATGCTCCCGTCACACTGGCCAGTACAGGGTACGACCGGTTACGATTTTCTTAATCACCTTGGATATCTTTATTGCGATACCAGATCTGAAAAAAAATTCACCAATTTCTATGAGAAGGTTACTCATACCCGTCATGATGTTCAGGACCTTCTGCAACAGAAAAAAAGATTGATTATCGGTAAACATATGGCGGGCGATATCGATAATCTTGCGAACCTTATTCTAAGAATTTCAGACATTGATTTAATGGGTAGAGATATTACACTCTATGCGCTTCGTAGAGCTCTTGTTGAAGTTCTTGTTCATTTCCCTGTATATCGAACGTACATCACTCCGGTAACATTTAACAATCATGATGCCGTATATATCACGAAAGCCCTTTCCTGTGCACGGGAAACAATGCCGGAACAGGAATCGGTATTTATGTTTATCGAACGCTTTCTGATGATGCAGGGTGGTTCGGATCTCGAGAAACGGTTTGATGATGAGTGGAAAAAAGCTGTGATGCGTTTTCAGCAGTTTACCGGGCCTCTGATGGCAAAGGGGTTCGAGGATACGGTTTTTTATATTTACAATCGACATGTCGCACTGAATGAAGTCGGAGGGTGGCCGCTTCATTTCGGAATAACCGCCACTGATTTTCACCTGTTCATAAGCAAGCGCCGCTCACTTCATCCATTCGCTATGAATGCAACGGCTACCCATGATACAAAACGAGGCGAAGATACAAGAGCACGATTGCAGGTGCTTTCCGAAATTCCAGCCGAATGGGCAAAACAAGTTACTTTGTGGAGGAAATACAATACGCCACATATCATAAAACATAATGGGAAACCACAACCGGACAGCAATGATGAATATCTTTTGTATCAGACTCTGACCGGGACTTTTCCGGTCAATGCGGATATTGACAATGTTTATAAAAATCGTGTGAAGGAGTATATGCTCAAAGCGATTCGTGAAGCGAAAGTACATACAGCCTGGATAAAGCCGGATGAAGTATATGAAAAAAATGTTATCGGGTTTGTTGATGCTGTTCTGGATAATGAAAAAAGTCCTCTGTTCCTTGATTCACTTCGCATATTCTGCAAAAAGATAACCTGGCACGGTATACTCAATTCACTTTCACAAGTTATTCTTAAAGTGACTTTACCGGGATTACCGGATTTCTATCAAGGCACTGAATTCTGGGATTTCAGTCTTGTCGATCCGGATAACCGACGACCTGTTGATTATAAAAAGAGAATGGCCTGCCTTGAAAATGGGCAGACAACAGGGCTGGATAGCCTCCTTACCGATTATTATAATGAAAATAATAAAGCTTTTTTGACCAAACGCTGTCTTGATTGTCGCAGTCAATACAGGGACCTGTTCAGGTATGGCAGTTACCAACCGCTTACAGTTAAAGGAGTCTATAAAAGTAAAATTGTTGGTTTTGTAAGGAGCTTTAACGGACAGACAATTATCATTGTAATTGCAAGGTTTACAACAGATGTGTCAAAGGCCGGGCAACTGCCAACAGGGCGTCTTATATGGCAGGATACCAGAATCTGTTTTCCGAATATGTTTAAGGAATCGATTATGAGAAATTATTTTACAAGTAAAGAACATGTCGTTTCTGATAGTACTTTGGTTGGCGATATCTTTGAAACGTATCCATTTGCTGTTTTAATTGTTACTAATTAATATTATTGTGTTGGAATACCGAAATAGCATCAACGGCTCAACGATCGGGTAAGTAACTATAGCACAGTAGAATCAGAAATTACTTTTCATATCATTACAGGGATTTCTTTTATGCATTATGGATTAATCGGTAATTGCAGGAGTGCTGCACTTGTTTCTATAAAAGGTGAAATCGAATGGGCTTGCCTGCCGGATTACGACTCATTTTCTGTGTTTGCCAAAATTCTTGATACGGAAAAAGGGGGTTCCTTTTCAATTGATCCTGACGGGCTTGAAAAAACAAATCAATACTACATGAAAGATACCAATATTCTTGTTACAAAGTTCGAATGTAGTTCCTCTGAGCTGGAAATCTATGATTTCATGCCTCGTTATAAAACTAGTCGTGAAACTTATCATTGCCCACCTGATATCATCAGATACGTTAAGGTATTGAAGGGTACTCCTGTAGTAACAATCAATTATGATCCTCAACTCTGTTATGCTGCAACCAGAACATTTTCAATGCGTACTGATCTTTATCTTAAAAATTATACAAAAAAGGGACCCTATGAATCAGTGTATTTGTATTCCAATATCGATCTGTCACTTATAGAACAGAAAAATAAGATTACATTGAGTGATGATTGCTATTTCTGGATAAGTTACAATCAGAAAATCAACAAACCTGATCTTGAGACCGCTCATTTTGAAATGTCCCGGACAAAAGACTACTGGCTTGATTGGAGTTCACGAACAAAAAAATTCGCAAAATACAACGATGTCATTTCGCGATCTGCTCTGGCATTGAAATTACTTGCCTATCAGAAATCTGGTGCGATTCTGGCTGCTGTTACAACATCACTGCCCGAAAAAGCAGGAGAAGTGCGAAATTGGGATTATCGATTCTGCTGGGTTCGTGATGCATCGATGATTATCGATACGTTAACATCACTCGGCCACTATAACGCAGCAAAACGATATCTTGACTTTATTGTAAATGTTATCCCTTACAAACATAATAAAGTGCAGATAATGTATGGAATAAATGGACAAACCGAACTAACCGAGAAAATACTGGGTCATTTAAGCGGTTATAAGCAATCAAAGCCGGTCAGAATAGGAAATTCTGCATTTAAACAAAAACAAAATGATATTTATGGGGTTCTCCTCGATGTTTTGTACAAAAGCTTCAATATCTTTCATTCTTCTGATGTCAATTCAGAAGATATCTGGACGATTGTAAGAACTCTCATGAGGGTTGTGGAAAAAAACTGGGCGCTTCCGGATAAGGGAATCTGGGAATATCGCAGTATGAAAGAACATTTCGTATTCTCTAAAGTATTGTGCTGGGTAGCTGCAGACAGAGCGGTGAAAATCGCGGATGTTTTCGGGATGAAAAGTTATGCCGTACAATGGATAAGGCTTAGAGATGTAATTAAAAATGAAATCCTTGAAAAAGGCTGGAATTCTGAGCTGAGTGCATTTACGCAATTTTATGGGAGCCAATACTTAGATGCTGCAAATTTGCTGATGGAGCAATATGGCTTTTTAGAAGCAGACGATCCGAAATACAAAATGACCGTTCTTAAAACATACGAGAGTCTATGCCGCAATGGCCTTCTGTATCGCTACCGTAATGAAGACGATTTTGGATTGCCCGGCACATCGTTTACTATTTGTACGTTCTGGATGATTGACAGTTTGAACAAAGTCGGAGAGCATGAGCTTGCACAGCAGCTTTTCGACCAGGTACTCAAATACAGCAACCATCTTGGATTATACAGTGAAGGTATTAATTTTGAAACAAAAGAATTGACAGGAAACTTTCCGCAGGGTTACAGCCATCTGGCATTGATAAACACAGCGGTACTTCTTAGCGGACAAGAGGTGGCAGAAGAGAAACTGGTGGTGGACGTTTGAAATGGGTCAAATCTACTACCTTGGAGATTGCAGCTACGACTCGATTTTCAAGTTAAATTGTACCTGTAATAGCTCTGATAGGCGATGCGCCGAGCCTGTCGAGGTATAAACCCTAGCTGCGGGGAGATAATCGGTCCAACACCAAAAAATGGGTCTTGCCGCTACAGTCCAAGCAAAATCCAGACTGCTACAAAAACGCTTTCATCTCCATAGAGAAGATGTTGTCTCTTTTGTCAAATGCTTTCTGTGTGCTGTTTTTCCTGAACTCTCCCCGGTACATTCCTCGTACCGAAAAGTATTTCCCGACACGAACGTCTGCAGTGAAAGACAGGACGTGGGATAGGCCTGAAAGATGTCCCCGGGCGATACGGTAATCGTATTCTCCGGGAATCGCTACCTGTGAAAATATGTAGGAAAATTCAGCCCATCCAACATTATTGAGCCGGAATGTCATACCCGGATTAATCTGCAGATAGAACTGTTTTGATACATTAAATGGTTCCTTTACAGTCGTTTCATCATGGCGTTTTTCCCTCCCTATACCGGTATTCTCCTGTAGATATACACCAAATCCGTGTTTGAGTTCGAACCGCTGTGAAAACTCCATACCAAAATCATACATATCATAGTCGATGGAGGTACTGTCATCATGGAAAAGAGAGGTGTAGCGCAGGTTATAAGTGAATTTACTTTTTTTTGAAATGGTACGGAATGTTAGACCTGATTCAAAACCACTTTCCCTGTAAGAAAGCATCTGTTTAAGAAACGGCTCGGCATTAAGTGTTGCGGTAAAGGTATTCTTCGATGGGTGAGTCCAGTCGATATCCTGGCGGTAGCTCAGATCACAGTACTGTATTACTGATGACCACTGCTTCTTTGAACTCAGCTGCAGTGATTTGAAACCGGGCAACCATGAAGAGATATTATCTTTTTCAGATGAGTTATATTCTTCACATGCAAGATTTCCTTCCCAGCGAAGATCTCCCAGGATGCCGTTTACTTTTTCGGGTGGTTCCAGTGCCCAGGAGAGGGTAAGCAGTGTTTTTTTCATCCTGACATTTGATTGTTGGTCAGAAACCTCACGCCGTTCGATAATCCAGTCGCCCAATGTGTGGGGAATAAAATAGTCTACGGTTGTGTCACCCTGAATTTTTGACGTATCGATGATGTGCGTGCCAAGTCCTTTTCCTGCATAAATCGGGACAGTTATGTAGGACGTTGATCGTTCAGAACTTGATTGGTAGGCGTGTTGTGTCGAGAACCGTTTTGATTCTGTTTCAAGTTCTCCTTTCATATTTATCAGAAGAGAGGTTGTTTTAGCGGTATGATTAAGTATCTGCTGATAAAAGTGGGATGTTGCATCAAGTTTCCAGATTGAGAAAAAAGTGTGCTGCAGCGACTGATCCCACAAAAACTGCCAGCCGGAATCGCTTGATGAGAAAATCTCACCTTTTCCACTTTTGAGTTTGTCAAACGTGATCTGGTGTTTCAGAGCCCATGGTGTATATGAATAGCCAAGCGCAGCGGTTATCATGCCATTTCCGTTGTGAAGGGAATCTTCACGCCACTCCTCTTCAAGACTTGTGGTAATTTCGTGATTGGTGAAAGTACTTTTTGATGTGAGCTGTTGCGTATGGCTATAATCACTGCTGTTTTGAGGATTATGTCTGAAATAGTTTCCATTATAGGTAAGCTGAAGAAATTTATTAATGGTGTAGCTGGTTGTGTTATTCAGTTTATCTGTAGCGATCGATGTCTCCTGGCGGTGCTGGCCATACAATAACTGTGTCCAGAGACCGGGAATGATTGTTACACCAGATCCTGTTTCCCACAACAGCAATTGCTTTGGTGTTGAAGTCAATGTACGGTCATTCCATCGTGAGTACCGGTCCCAGGCCGAAACCAGTTCTCCTTCAAAGCGCCGTGACGTTCCGGAGAAATTTCCGGTAAACCACAAGGACCTTTTGTCGAATGATTTTCGTCCCGCAATAAGATTGATTTTTCCTGAGGAACTGAGATTGTTTTTATCATTCTTTGATGAAAAGAGGTTTTTGTCGTGTTCCTGTCCGGCAATTGCAATATCAGCTTTGAGCATCGGATAGTTCAGGCAGATTCCTAATTCACCGGAGGTCAGTCTTTTTGGGGCTGTAAGAGAAATGCGCGGTGTGTACGACCCTTTACCAAAGCCAGTGTAGTAGTAGATGTAGTCCTTATAAGAAGAAGAATAGGTACGTTCATATTCTCCCTTTTTATCACCTGCACTTGAAAACCACACATTGAAAAAACCGGAATTACTGTCGGGCTTGAGTCTGTTAAAACGGATGTGCTCAAAATAGCTTGCGCCTTCGCTGTCTTTCAGTATTTTGTAAAGAGGTCGGATTGCATCTTCCTTAGCTACATCATTGGGATGAACCGGTTCCGAATTTAAAGCACCTCCCTGCGGAGGATTGTCACCTGTCTGTTTAAGAATCCGTAGCTCCTCGTTTGAAAAGGAAAGATCTATGGGGTTGTTTTTATTGTCAAACTCTGACCAGAGCACCCCTTCTACACTGATCGATGAATCCGGAGTACGAAATCCTGCTGATCCTCCCACTACTGCACGCTGATAGTCAAACAGTTTGTATTCGTATTCTATTTTAATAATATCATCATCAGTAATAATTGTTTTCGATGTAAAGGTGACAGTTCCCAGGTCGTAGTCAACTGTAAAATCATTATCGATGCCTTCACTGAGCACCACACCGTTAAGCCTGCACTTTACTGTCCCGCTTACCGGATAGATAAATCCCCGTTCACCATTTCCTTTCAGTGTGTAGGGTCCCTGAATGCCGGTAACAGCTCTGAGTTGTTCAAAGGCATATTTACCACCGCTCATTGCACCAAAAGCTCCGAAATGCCAGAGTTCTTTATGAACATTTAACGAAAGTCCTTTTATTTTTTTGCTGCCGCTTAAAATTCCTCCCGGAAGCCAGGAAAGATACTGATCACCAGCTGTTACATCAAAAAGGGGGTCCTTGAGTTTTATATAGATCATATCAAAATCACTGATCTCCCGCGTGTTCCCTTCGAGTGATGATCCTTCATCGGATAAATGCGCGCTGATTTCTGTACCCGGGCGGATTTCACCACCAATCTGAACATCAAGACCCTGTGCAATGTTTATTTGACCAAAAGAACCAATCGAAACCCCAACGCTCTTATAGCCGCTTATTTTAAGCTGATCATCATCACTTAGAGAAAATTGTCTTTTTTTTTGTTTTAATGAGAGTTGCCCCGTATCTGAGGGGGAATAGAACTGCTTACTAAAAAGCGAATAGACTTTGGGAAGACCATAATAATCAGTTTTGAAAGAAACTGAAATTGGTATTCCGGAATCGATCGAGGAGAGGAACAGGATACTGTTAAGGTCTCTGATCCAGTTCCAGGGTGGGGTTCGGGTGGAATCTTTCAAACGAACCCTTATGGAGGCTGAATCGATAAAACGGGTACTGATACAGTACGGACCGGGACCGCCGTTACTGATAATGGTTGTGTCAGTATCTGCATGTAGCAGAAATGAAAACATTAAAAGCAACAGTAATTGATTCTTTGTGACCATCTGCAGAAATGTGAAATTACGATTCTGTAAGAAAATGTTGTTTTATAAGTCCCTGATTCAGACTGAAAAATATACTCCATCATTATACAGAGATACAAATCGGGATTGAAGTTTATTGTTAAAGAGTGATAATCAGGATAATTTGCTATATTGATTCAACGGTGGTAAAAACATTGATTGAATTCGAAACGAAGCGGGTAAACAATCATCAACCCTGTTGATCACTCCGGGGTAGTGGTATAAATAGAATTATACTTACCGGGGGGGGGGTGATCATAGGTTTCTGATCTTTTCTCCGTTCAGGAGAAAACAACTGATGTAAATGTTGTGTATCGTTGAGGCTGAGGTTCAGTATTAAAAAAACTGTAAAAGTGGATGATGCTGGTGATATCATTGAGGTCGAGATCGAGTTTTTCTGCGATGTGTTCCTGAACGTCCAGTGGCAGGTACCCATAAATGCGCTGTGCCTGATGAAGGATGGTTATCAGGTCGCTCTTACGTGTTAAAACGCCGGTTTTTATATCCAGAAAGTTGATGAACGAGTCGATTGCACTATAATCATTAGTGCATCTGGTGGCGATTTCGAGTGCTGTTGATTTCATCTGTTGTAAGCTCCTTTAATGCTTTAAAAGAATATTGAAATTGATTAACGTAATTGCTTAACCCGAATTATTTGTTCAGGTATTTTGAATTGTACAATTAATGAAATTGAAAAAGGAAGAAAAATTTTATAGAAAATACAAAGTCGGGAAACTAGAGAATAAAAGGGAAAACTGCAGGTAAAGCCTGCATATGAGATTGATTTTAAAAACTATAAATTCCGATCATACCGGTATTACCAGTCCACAGAGACTGATGCGTGTTCATTTTCTGATGTGGCTGTTATGCCCTGAGGAAAGCAGAGCTCCTGGTATTTGCATTGACGGCACATACCCGGTGAGGGAGTCTTTGGAAAAGAATCAATTGGATGTGGCCGGTTCTCTTCAACTGAACTGCAAAACTGTTGCATCTGTTCTGTCTGGGCTTTGATCGTATCAAAAAAACTTTTTAGATCATTTTCTTTTATTTCAATCTCAAACTCATCGTACTTAGGTGACAGGTAAATGATTTTTGGAAAGATAGTATTCCATGGAATATTAAAATTGTGATGAGCCGCTGCAGCATAGCCAAGAAGCTGGCTGCGATGTTTAAATGGATCTTTCTGCCCAGTTTTCCAGTCAAGAATGTATACATTGTTTTCTACCGGGATGAGAAAATCCATCTTGCAGTATGCTTTAAGCCCGTTAAGCCTGGTTTCGCCGTATCCTTGTGGTTCAATCATCCAGTTCTCCCGATTTCTGAGTGCAGACATATAAATCCAGCTGTAGCAGGGACTACCCAGAAAGTTTTCGAGGCAGGTCTGGACTTTTGAATAAACGGCATTTTTTTCGATTGAATCCGTATACTTGTAATAGACTTCGAGAAATGTTTTTTCTGAAAAATACCGATCGACAAGTGCACGGGCATAAGAGAAAAAACGCTGCTCATCGATATCGGATTTACTTTTTTGCATCCGTCGCAGAAATGCCTCCAGAATATCATGAATAACATTTCCCGTTTCGAGCGCAACGGTAGTCAAACCTTTGAGCTGTTGTACCTTATATGAAGGTATATCCGGTACGAATTTCGGGTAGTAGGAGTAAAAGTATCGCCGTTTGCATTTGTCGAATTCTTCGAACCGGGAAATTGACCAGCCTAATATGGGAGTAAACGGGTATTTTTCGTATTTAAGTTCCATTAATTCAGATTAGCTTTCATTTATTTGTTCAAATTGTTTAAACAATATTTTTATAACTGCCATTTCTCAAGCAATACCTGTTCCAGAAGAACCTGTGAAATTAATTTAGGTCAGGATGTGTCAATCAATTTCTGGCAAAATTTCTTCCAAAACGAATTTTAACCACTATTTCTGAAGCCATCGCTCGACTTCGATTGCAGCCATGCAACCACTGCCGGCAGCAGAAATCGCCTGACGATACGTATGATCCTGAACGTCGCCTGCAGCAAAGACTCCATCAATATTGGTCCGGGGAGTGCCGGGAATTGTTTTAATATACCCCAGTTCATCGGTGGTTATCTGTCCTTTGAGAAATGAAACATTGGGGACATGGCCGATCGCTTCAAAAACACCAGCTATCGGTAGCCGGGATAATTCTCCGGTTGTTACATCACGAAGGCTGAGCGCTTCCACTTTCAGCTCGCCAAGAAACTCTTCTACAGTCTTATTCCAGAGAATTTCGATTTTTGGATGTTCCAATGCTCTTTTCTGCATAATTTTGCTTGCACGCAGTTCGTCCCGCCGATGGATCAGATACACTTTAGATGCGAATTGAGTCAGGTGTACAGCTTCCTCAACTGCGGTGTCCCCACCTCCAAGCACCGCCAATTCTTTATTTCTGAATACTGGCAGGGCACCATCACAGGTTGCGCAGGCAGAAATACCCCGACCCCAGAGCCTTTTTTCGGAATCCAGCGGTAATCTTCGGGCAGTTGCACCCGATGCAATTATAATGGAATCAGCCTCATATACTTCACCGGATGTTGTAGTAATTTTAAAAGGGCGGCTGGAAAAGTCCGTATTGGCAATATCTTCCATAACCATTCTGGTACCATGTTTTATCGCCTGTTCACGCATGTTAGCCATAAGTTGTGGTCCGAGAATACCTTCCGGGAAACCGGGGAAATTTTCGACCTCGTTGGTAATCATCAATTGTCCCCCTGGTATTCCACCGCTCTGGAACCCTTCAAAGAGCAATGGTTGAAGATTAGAACGAGCTATATAGATCGCTGCAGTCAAACCAGCAGGACCCGAACCGATAATGATTACTTTTTCTGTCATAATTCCTCCATTACATACAATTAGTACTTTACGGCGTTTCATCAGATTGTCATGAGTGACTATTCATTGTATAATATACTCATCATCATAAAATGGTAAAATCCACGAATCTATTCAATATCATAATAGGTTTCAATTTTAAAAAAAAGATATCCTTTTCTGGAAAATGTGATCATGATCACAGATGGATATTCGATCTGAGTGTACAATTTATCAGATAAAAACCTTTAAACGTAAAAAAACTTTGATATGCCTCATTGTACAGGAGATTGTAATGAGTTTGACTTCATTGATAGTGCAGTATGACCAAAGACGGAAGGGACAGATTCGAATACCTTCTTTCATTCCGGTATTTATAACGTTAATAACTGTTTTTTTTCTGAATACTACCTTTGCTGTATCATTGACAGGAAAAATCACGAACGATCTTTATCAACCGCAACCAAATATCAGTCTCGAATTTTATTCTGCAAAAATGGATACACTTATCAAACGAGTTGATGCTGATACCAAAGGTATATTCAGGGTTGACAGTATTGCTGATGGAGAATATAAACTGAAAATTCCAGCGTATGATTCCATTCCTGAACAGTGGTTTGCATCTTCAGAAAATACACGTTATGCACAATATACACTATGGATCGGACCAGCAATGCAGTATGATACATTGAAGGTTTCCGTCACTATGACTCCAACAGATAATCCTCCGACAAGTTCCGTGCTTGTTCAGGTTGTGGATTCATCAGGGAAGATTTTAAAGAATACGGGTGTAGAACTGCTTTGTTCTGACATGAGACAAGTTGGCTACATTTATAATGATACCGGAAATACTGTCAGTTTTGCAAATATTCAGCCCGGACAGTATACCGTATGTGTCAATGCATCTCCGTATCCCCGCCAGTATTACGATACCCTCTGGAACAGTTCGTACGCCGATTATTTTTTTCCGGTCGCATTAAATGAACAGAAGACAATTTCTGTAATGATGACTATGCTGCCGGCAGGAAATGGTCAGATCAGGGGAAAATGTTATAATGAAACATCACTTCCTGCATCTGGATTAGTGATATCGTTGTATCGGATAAAAGATACGCTTTCAGTTCTTTACAGGGATACTACAAGTGATGCAGGTGATTTCAGTTTCGATGGTATCCTGAGTGAAAACTATTATTTAAAAATTCAAGACGAAAATTATCCTTCCCAGTGGTACTCACGACAGAGAGGATGCACTGTTCTTTACCCGGACGATCCGGTTTGGCCATCACCGATAGCTACAATGGATACTATGAAAATTTTTGTGACTGCAATACCATTAAATAATTTACCAGGATCCGTAGTTAAAATAATAGCGTATTCGCCTGAGGGAACCGTTGAAAAAACATATGGAAAAGCAGCTCTGGTAGCGATTCCTTCACAACACTATACAACTATTATGATTGACAGCGCAACAGGAATGTATGTGAGTCCCCCTGTTGCAGAGGGGTTATACGGACTTGGTTTCAGTATACCCGGTTATCCGTATCAATTTTACAACCCGAATGGTAATACGGCGCAGGACTCGTATCAGTTCATGCTTGGTAAAAATGAAACACTTATGGTTCAGACAAGTCTGAAGAGAAGCTTCATTGATATGTTGACTGTAAATTACGGTTACGTTAGTGGATCGGTAAGAGATTCTGCTGGAGTACTTAATGGCGTTTCTGTCATGATTTTCGAGAAAAGTGGAGTTGTGATATCCAGTACCATTACCGATTCTCTGGGGGAATTCAAGCCGTTTCGGGTACAGAATGAACTAATGTACTTAAGAGTTGATGCGCCGGGGTATCCACCTCAGTATTGGGTACCATCTGGCAGCATACTCACATCAGGTATCTCGACGATCAATTATTTCTCAGTTCCGACAATGACAACGATGGTAGCTGATATGAAAGTGACACTGAATCCATCAGTATATCAGGATGCAAATACGTTAAAAAATCAGATAAGTGGAATAGTAAAAAGCAGTAGCGGTCCGATAACTGGTGCAAGGGTACTTCTGGTTGAGGATAACGGTACTTTCCTCAATGGCTTTTCACCGCTGCATCTATGGTCTAATTTTGTAACCATAACTGACAGCACCGGAAATTACCTGATAACCGGATTTCCATCAGGAAATTATCTGGCCGCAGCTGTTGCAGATACTCTGAACTATGTGTCACAATTTTATAAAAGTGCAGATTATCCAAATAATGCATCTCCTTTAAGCGTCGATAACGCCAGTCTTACCGGAATAACATTTTCATTGCGAACAGGCGGAATTCTCAAAGGTACAATTATTGACAGTTCGACAGAAAGTGTAATCGAAGGGGCGCGTATAAATATACACGAAAATGTAGTTAACGGAAGACATTTTGAAGTTAAAAGTCGTTCTGATGGTTCATGGGAGATCGTTGGTCTGCCGTCCGGTGAATATAATTATTTTGTCAGTAGTGATCTGTTTATCGAATCAGGAAATTCAAAAAAGGTTGTTCAAATTACTGAAGGACAGACAACTGTGCTGGATCCCATTCGGTTGGTAAGAGGGGGATTGGTGCAGGGTTTGATAGCCCTAAAGAATATTAAGCTGACAGATACGTTACTCTGGCGCGGACATGGAGAAATTGTACTGTTCCCAAATGTTAATAAAAACGGAACACTGTTGTATCCTGTGTATCGTACCGGCGTTCAGTTTTCAAGTAATTCTTCTGATAACACAACGAAAGGGTTTGTTTCATCAGTATGTCCACCAGGAATTTACAAAGTAGCTTTTGCCCCCAATCCCGTAAGCTGGATGAACTCATCTGAACAGACAAGTACCGACTATAAAAGGAATCTGGCGTATACATTTCTGAACGGAGATACATCTTACTCATCTGCATCAACAATTACCATTACCGCAGGAGATACCAGCAGGAATAACGTTCTTGAATTACGAGAGGGAGTTTCTGTTTTTGGTGTGTTGCTTCCAGATAGTGCGACGAATGTAAATGTAAATAATTACCATGTAAATGTGTATAAAAAAGATGGTACAACACTGTTGTGGGTAGCATCATCCCACCTTCCTGGTAATGGCACATTTGAAGTCCCCGGACTGATTAATGGTGAGAACTATATTTACGAATTGTGGGCAGATGGGTATCCTGATCAATACTGGTCTGCTATTGGTAAAAATACCACTTATCCAGCTGAGCCAACAGTATTAAACATTACCACCGGAAAGTTACAATTACAAATTTCAAAAACGCCGGATGGAAGTAGTTTTGACATGAGTCAGTATATTACACTTCTTCAGCCGTTAGATTCAAACGGTGCAGTCAAAATAAAATGGGTTGTTCCGTCAACAGTACAGTTAGACACCTTTTTTGTTTATACAAGAAGTAATACAACTGCGAAACAACTACTTGCAACAGTTCCATCAAGCTCTGGAGTGACAATCTATGAATATGTTGACAATAGAATTTTGAATGGATGGAATGAATATTGTGTAACAGGATGCAACGCTTCGATGATCGTTCGTTCCGATATCCAACGTTACGATCTGCGTCAGAAATTGGTAGCAAAGGGCGATTTATGGATCGATGTTTCCGGTTCAAGGTGGGGGATATCTATTGAATGGGGACTTGCAGATACCGGTAACATTAACGAATCAGACAGCGTCGTGCTCTTTAAACGTGCTGTTGGTGGAAGTTATGTGCGACATCTTTCAAGAAGCGCCAGGGAAACTTACCTGAATGATTGGAATTGGAGTAAAGCGGATTCATTAAAGACATTTGAGTATTATATAGAAATACCATCAATGGGGTTACGGTCAGCTGTAAAATCCATAACCCTCGATAATTCATTTTACAAACTGCTTTCAAAAGAGATCAGGGTGGGACCAGGTCAGAACTATACCTCAATTCAGCGTGCAATTGATGTAGCCGGGGACAATGATTACATTACCGTAGCATCAGGTTTGTATCCTGAACAGATAAACCTCAAAGGAAAGAAACTGAACCTGCATGGTGACTGGAACAATGGTTATCCTCCGGTAATTGATGCATCAGGGGGAACCGCAGTTACCATACCATTTACAACCCAGTCCGGTTATGACGGGTGGATTGAGATAAGTGGGTTCAAAATAACTAATGCTTCAACAGGCGTTCTAGCTCAGACAAATGTACATATAGACCGGTGCCTGTTTTCAAAAACCATAAAAGCAGTAAAAGTGATTCCCGACAGCAGTGCGCTTGCATCTGCACTTCCGGGGAATCCATTTCTGGAAAAAGGTGCTCAGGTAAATATCGATCATTGTACATTCATAGCATCGAAGCTTCAGGCGATAGCGGTGAGTGTGCAGTCGTCTTCAACTCTGGTAGGTGCAGACTGGACATATGATCGGCAGCTGCTGTTCCCACTTAAAAACTGTAGTGCCGGTTCTGGTATTCATAAATCATTGTTTTCCTACTATGGTTCTATTGGAGGGAGCAGTACACTACCGATAAGCACTTCTGGTACATTATCCAATGTATGGCTCGAAAATTGTGCAGCCTGGCAAACTCCAGTCCAGGCAGGTTCTGATGCTGTCAAAATCAACGGAGATATCGTTGTGTCAGACCCCTTGTTCAGGGATCAGGAATACTACTTGTATAATGACTCATCAAAATTGTCTGTGTTGGAAATCGGATATGGAATTTCTTATAACGATGGGGACGAAGAGAAAAAGGAGCTTACCGGTATTTCAAATCTGACGATATTTAATCGGTCAGTTAACAAAGTGGAGTTGACCTGGAGTGCAGCACCCGGTACCGACAGTATTGTACGGTATCGCATATATCGTGTTCCGGGGAATCCCTCATTGTTTTATGTTAACTCAGATTCGCTCTGGGATCTTGTCTCTTCAGAGAATAACGAGATTCCGGAAGAACTCGATACCTTTTCTACTGAAAAGTTGTTTTTTATAGATTCGACAGTTGTACCCGGACAACCATATCTATACGCTGTTTGTGCTGTGGATCAATACGGTAATGAGAGTTCTGTCCGCATGCCTGCATCAAAACCAATAAGAGATTATCTTACAAATACGTTTAATTATACCATACCGGTGAAAGCCGATCGTTGGATGATGATCAGTCCCTGGGGACAGTCAGTCATTGATTTCAGCGCCAACACCAATGTTAAAATTTATCAGTGGGATCCCCAGAAAACTGCAGACAAACTTCTCTCACACTATGCTGCTGTAACGAAAATGGTCCCCGGGAACGGGTACTGGCTGAAATCTCTGAAAGATACAATCATTACTGTTTCGGTAAACGAACCTCAACGACTTGTACAAGTACAGGATACATTACAATGCAGAATTTTAAAAGGTGGTAATGGATGGAACCAGATAGCATCACCTTTTCCCCACAAGGTAAATCCTGCCCTTCCATCAAAATATGTACTATGGGAGTGGATTGCTGATTCATCAGGGTATAAACGTGTTTCAATTATGGAGCCATGGAAAGGTTACTGGGTTTATACCGACATAGACACTGCGTTTATGATTAACAGTGGCAACAACAATGTCTCTTCTATGTCAAAGCTTACAAAACGCAGTGCTCATTCAGCATGGGAGCTTTTATTGTCTCTTAAGAGCCGTTCGGGGATAGATCCCGAAAACGTTTGTGGAGTGGTCTCATCTGCATCCATGCTCTCCTTTGGTGGTGAAATTCCGGAACCACCTGAATCTTTTGGAGGAAATTATCTTTATTTTTTAAAAAACGACAGTAGCGGAAGCAGTGCATCACTAAAAAAACTATCCTACAGGTATATCGAATCGGAAGCGGTACCTGTTGAAAAGGTTGAATGGCCTGTTGCAATACATTCACCCGGTGGACCGTCAATTATTACTGTATCGGGAATCGATCAATGCCCATCAGATCTGGGTATTTACTGGATATACAAAGGAACAATTGTTAATCTTCGCAGCAATCCGGTATTTAGTGTCGATTCATCCCCGAAGGTAATGTATGGGTATCTGGCAGCAACTGCAAATCCACTTTCCCTGTCCTTGTATTCTGCAAAATTTATGATAAGAGCACCCTATCCCAATCCTTCAAAAGGACGCGTTGTTGTGGAATTTGTATTGCCGTATCAATGGGCCGAAAATGGTATGCGAACAGGAGATAATGGGCAGGATGTTTCGATACAACTTTTTGATCTTTCCGGAAGAGTCGTAAAGACCCTCGTGAAATCGACAATCCAATCAGGAAGGCATACCATATCCTGGGATGGAAAATCTGATAGGGGGATTCAAGTGGGATCCGGAGTGTACATATTACGATTTGAAAGTGGATCGTTTGTCAAAAATGTGCAACTGTACCGGATAAGGTAAAATATTGGGTTCAAATTGCATGCGTTCCGTTAAAGAGGAGCTCCCAAAGAAAATTGCGCGGGTAGCAGTAGTTATCATTTGTCGTGTGGGTATTACTATCTATTGACAAAAGGTTTTCGCAGTCAGGTCACTTTTTACAAAATAGATGAGGAAGAGTATCAGATCTCTCCCTCATCCTTTACTGTATTCAGTTTCCGTATACTTTACATTCATACATACTTGCGTAATAATTACCTGGAGCATCATAAATTCTGACTTGAACATATCGGGCGCTGGTATTGAAATAGCAAGACTGTGTTTGAGCGGTGTTAGTGTTACTCGAACGATTAACACGAGTTGTCCAGTTTATGTTGTCAGAAGATGTTTCGATTCTGAAATCATTACAGTCGCCTGTAGATCCGGCGCGTTCAAACATGATTTGAACAAGACTGATTGTCTTGACACTTCCAAAGTCAATTTTCCACCATTGAGGCATGGTGGCGCTCGATGCCGCCCATCGTGTTGTGTAATTGTAGTCTTTAGCATCAGTTGCATAGTGCCCTGACTGCTGACTGGATGCGCTTACGGTTGCGGCAGGTGAAAGATTTATATGCGTCTGTGCTGTTGCAATGTTTGAATAGGTTGAATTCCCTCCATCATTGTAGCCACGAACACGATACCAATACCTGGTAGCCGAAGAAAGTCCAGTACTTGCATAGGTTCTCACATTAGCACTAACGGTGGCGATACGGTTGAATGGACCAGTTGATGAAGTTGCGCGTTCTATGTAAAAGCCACTCTCATTAGACGAATTATCAGTCCAGGTAAGGGTTATTTTATTGGGCAGATTAGCAGTTGCAGAAAGACTGGATGGTGCTTCCGGAGCCGAAGGCGGCGCAGTTGTAAGGGTCACGATATTCGAATATTCCGATGTTATATATCCGGATGCTGTCCAATTACTGTATGCAAAAACACGAAAATGGTATGTGGTTGAAGGTAAGAGTGTGATTGGGGTTGACATCGGTACCAGTGGATAGTTTTCACCAATTTCAGTAAACGCTCCGTTACCGATTGCCTGCTCAATCTTGAAACCGGATTCCGAAAAAGAGTTGTCTGTCCATCTCAGTGTTACCTGTGTTGGATTGTCAAGAGTTGCAATCAGATCCGTCGGCGCGGTTGGAGGAGTAGCTACGGCAACTTCCGCATAGTTAGATGTACCATAGTTGTTAAATGCACATAGATAATATCTATATGTATAATTATCAGCAATTCCGGTTTCCAGGTAACTTGATGCGGATGGATCAAGTGTAGCAATTATTTCTTGTGAACCATTACCTATTGACCGTTCAAGCCTGAAACCCGTGTGCGTTGAATTACCGTAACTCCAGTTTAATGAAATAGTGGAATTACCAGCATTATAACTGGCATAGATAGTGGTCGGACGGGGTGGTGGAAGTAACGTATTTTTAATCTCGCTGTATGCAGAATAACCACCAGTATTAAAGGCTCGGATACGGTATTCGTATGAATAATTATGATCAAATGTTACATCCAGGTACTGTAGAGATCCAGCTGCAGCTGTTCCGATTACCGTCCAGGACGAGGTATTTATAACCCGTCGCTCTACCTCGATGCCATCAGTAAAAATCGTATCGTTTGACCAGGTAAGCAGAAGACCCGGTATCATGTTTATCTGTGCAATATTTAATTGGACAGGAGTCTCCGGCGGTAACTCCGGTGCCGTGACCTCCAGTGAAACCCCTGGTTTCATTTCGTCACTGTGTCCGGCAGCATTAGAAGCAACAACCGTAAAGATGTAATCTTTACCTCCAATAAGACCACTCGTGGTGTATGTTCTGCTTGTGAGTCCCGTTGCTATAGCGAATCGCGGCAGTCCCGGTTGCGACTGGTAAATGGTATAGCTCGCTGCACCCTTGGATACCGACCATGAAAGCTGCATCTGCTCTGTTTGCGGATTATATATCGGAGCATTCCAGCTGGGATTTGTGGGGACAGATTGTCCGAACACCCTGAATTCATATGTACTTGCTTTGAAGTAGTATGGTGCTCTATAAAAAGTGATCCGGACAAAACGGGCAGCCGTTTCAAAAAAACAAGACTGGGTACGTGACTGGTTCGCATTGGGCCGCGCACTGAACTTATTCTGCCAGGTGACATTGTCAGACGATACTGCAATCACGTAATCATAGCAGTCACCGGGTGTACCTGGTTGCTCAAAGAGCATTTCACAACCGCTCAGATCATACACTCCGCCGAGATCGACTTTATACCACTGTGGCCACTGGTTGGTAGATGATGCCCACCGTGTAAAGATTTTATTATCAACGGCATATTCTGCGCTATACCCGCTTTGCGAGGAACTGGCATAGTACATCTTTCCTGCAGCGAGATTGGTGTAGGTTGACGTGGAATCGATATTTGAATAATCTGATGTTCCATTCGCGAAATATGCCCGAACGCGATAGTGGTATTTGTAGCTTTGCCAGAGTCCATTGTCTGTATACGTGGTAACATTGGGTGCAACTGTAGCGATTTCTTCAAAATCACCATGATCAGCAGCACGTTCAATTCGATAACCAACTTCGATATCGGAGTTGTCAGTCCAGGTGATTCTGATCCGTGAATCTGATAGAGCTTGAGTTCTGCATTCAGTCGGCGCAGTGTCATCAATGTCAAGAGCAATATCTGGACAACCGTAAACATTGAGCACCAGATGATTCATCCAGAAAAGATAACTGACCACATCAGCTTTTAAAGCGTTTAACGCATCCGCTGCGGTCATATTGTCTCTGGTTACATACAAACTATAAGTATAACCCATTCCGAGACCTGTTCCGGAGTTCAAAAAGTCGGTTTCATCATATTCATATAGGGTAACTCTGCTTGCAGCAACAGTTGTAATTGCACCGTTCTTCAGAAGCGAATATGCAAGATTATTTTGATTTTCAGGATAGCCATTAAGGCAACTTACCTGAAATACCATTGATGGATGATTATTATTAAGGTTGGCCGTTCGTGAAGAATTTAATACATACTCTGCAAGAGTAGCATTTCCATGGGTTGCCCAGGTTACCAATCCGAACGGATTCGTCTTCCATGTTCTACCAACTGCATCCATATCGCATGGTGCGTGGTCAACTGCAGGATTGAGTTTAAGCACTTCTGGTATAAGTACCGGGCGACCCAACGCGAAATTTTGTTTGTTATACAGTCTGAATGATTTCCAGTTATTTTCAGAAAGGATATCATTTCTGATACTTTCACCAAAATTGTAACCGGGAGTCTGGATGTCCAAAGGAATCATTGGTAGCAGCGCTGATTTTCTCCACCCCCGTGATGTCTCATTAGTATAGGCGATCGATTTGGCAAGTATTTTGTCGAGATCGGCAATTGAACCGTAAAAAGGAATACGACCAACAGATACTTCCGCATAAAGATCCGGGCCACCAGGCTGACCGAAATCATCACCATCCACACCAGAATATCCATCATTATTTATATCCCAGTCTCCGCTCAGTTCTGCATAATAAAAATCTGTAGGAGCCTGCTTTTTTTCTGTTTCCACAGTTTCATGAAAACGTGGCCAGCACATTTTCATAGGTACATCACCACTTGCAGGATCGGGATTACCGATAAGCAGAGCATACTGAATGTCGCTTGAAAGATAATTATTTCTGAGCCAGTTCCGCATGTTTTCCGCAGCACCATCTCCAGTGCCGCCTCCCCAGATGTTTTCGGTAGCCAGGATAACGTTGTATCCCAGTGCACTTTTATGATCAATAAAATTTTGCAACATTGTTGATGAAGAAGCTGTCTGATTTGTGGTTATTATCGCATACCCGTCACCATCGTTGAGCGACCGCGTCGTTGCTGATGGTGATGGTATCGATGAGGATGTTAGTTGCGGTAATGATGATGTTTTCGATAATGTGCCGATGGTCACGTCATCATAGCTTTCGATAGCTTCCGGGTTTATCGCTTTTTTAAGAAGATGTTTTTCCATTCTACCGCTGCGTTTTTTTCGTTTAATCTTATCGGCAGGAGCATTTTTCCTGGGTACTACAACACCTTCGGGAAATACCAATCGTAATGTTCCACCGGTAATCTGCTTGAGTTGACGTGTTAGGGGATTATATCTGAACGGGCTTATAGTTACATCAACAAGCTGATACTGCCTCAATTTTCCAAAGGATACGGCACTTTTGTAATCCGCAGGGAAAAATGCATCATGACCATAGACGTCCATATCCATGCCGTTTATGATATTTTTACCGGAAGGCCAGTTTTTTTCTCCTCGAACACTCGGAGGCTGTGCCGGCTGTATATCAAAAGTACCTCGTATGAGCTGTTCAACCGGATTTTCAATTTGTATGGTTATGTCTTCGAAATTAATACCCTGTGGTAAAAGGAAGGTAACTTTATACCCTGGTAAGAGCGGTTGTCCCGGTTCTCCGTATACAGGAGCCCCTTTGAAAACAGTGATATTTTCTGAATATTCAACTGATACATCCCGATGTGGAAGCTTGACATTATATTGTCCATCACTCTGTTGGGTGGTTAATGCAAGAGTAATCGCTACTGTAGATAAAATTCTTGAAATCATTTAAACCTTTCAAAGAAAACTGGTAAAAAATTTAGACATATAATTCCTCAAAAAACACATTCGTTATTTTTTTTTAAGCCTTTATATAAACTCTGGCGGACAAAATTACAATATTTTTCTGTAAGCACTTTTCATATTGAAGCAATAAATACTGTTTTATGGATTGTATATATTTTGGAAGGGAGCCAGAGGATAATCCGGGTGAAACGTTACTTACTTGAGAAAAACCATAATTTTTTATTAGCCATTTGGATGTTCCGACTACGTTTCAATTGTGAACTTTCAGATGTATTGCATATTTTACAATTGTTATAGTTCCCTATTCATTTTTGGTATTATCTATCGTTAATAAAGGAGGACGGAGTAGAGATTCACAAATAAGCTGTGTTCCAGGCATTCTGATCGGAAACTGTAAACATTCAGGTCTCATTGATCTCCGGGGGGGCATCAGCAAGCTCATTTCCGGCATCCTGTTCATCCCGGAGAGATTCCTCTGATCCCATTATGTTGAGTTTTCTGATTTTGCGCACATAGATGATAAACCATGCAATTATGGACAGGACAAGTATCAGAAACCAGAACAAAGAAAAACTGAATGCAACAATGAGCAAAGGATAGCGTTTCTGTAGATACCTGACAAATAGGACCTCGATTTCTTTAATTGATAATCCAAAAGTTTGAATACATGCATCTTCGAATTTTCTTGTTTTTCGTGATGCGGCTATAAGTTCCGGAATGAGTTCTATTCCATATGTGTCAATTAAAAAGGCTAATACTGCATGTGATTGGCTGTAAGCAAGACTTGCTTTCGATTGGCTGAACCGGTTGAGAAATTCTATGCTATCAAGCGGTATCAGTTTTCCCGTTATAATGGCGCAGGATAAAATTGCCTGTTCGTCGAATGATATTTCACCTGAAAGTGTCATCGCTGTACCTTCATGAAACCACCTCGGCACCCTGATCCTTCCAAAATGTCGCGCAATAGCGATGTGTACCAGTTCATGAACTATAATTTTATTGATATTGCGGCTATGAAATGCCGAGTTTTTATCGGTGGGGATGACTACCGTGTCAGTTCCTATCGCGCCACCACCACCCCATTCTGGAAGATGGATGCCAAGATTCCTCTGCGTTACACGATCCAGGAAGAGAATGTGAACTGGTAAATAGTGAGGTTGAGTATGTGTTGAATCAAGAGTATTAAGGATTCGTTGAAATTGTTGCTCAAGATAGTCGGATTTAACCTCTGGAGGCATATTCCCGGAAAACTTCAGGAGCGCACCAGCGCTTGAAAATGTGAAAAGTAATAAAAATAGTACAATTTTCATGGTAACAACGATTCTCTGTTGTGATTCAATCAATCTGGAGTAAAATAGAAAATAATGATCTTTTATACAATCAATTCGTGTTCAAACAGAAAATTATCAGGAAAAAAGATATTTGGTTTAAATCGTATCAGCTGTTTAGAGTGGACTCATATTTTATATTCTTCGCAATCAAGCAGCAAAAAAAACAGAATTGAAATAAAAGGTTTTGTTACCGACGGTGAGTTGAGATACCATTACCTTCATTGTAAAGCTATGGTGTATCCATCGCTTTACGAAGGCTTTGGGATCCCGGTTCTTGAAGCGCTCAATATGAACTGTCCGGTTCTTACATCAAAGGGAACAGTGATGGCAGAGATCGCTGGTGATGCAGCTATCTATTTTGATCCCTTCTCGCATGAAAGTATTGCTTCGTCAATAAATGATTTATTAGGGGATTACGAGAGAAAATTACAAAAGATCAACGGGAATTACGCAGCCTTTAAAGAAAAGTTTAACTGGGGACAATCTGCCTGCCAATTAAAACAACTTTTTGAGTCAATCTGATGGTCATTCCAGATCGTAAATGAGAGGTCTTTTTAGAAATCTTTTAAAAAGTATACCTTTTTCTTTTAATAATATTAAATTTGTTTTCCGGATGTTCCTGTAATTGTTTAGGGTCATTATAGAGTCGATTTTTGATTTGAAGTAGAGTTGCGGCTTTTTACACTTAAACGAAAAAACCCTGAACGTTCTCAATTCCCATAATAGCAGCAAAGGCAGTCTTCTCAATAAAAGAGAATATGGCAGATTTTTATAAAGAAATAAAACTCTGTTTTTTTCTCTGTAGTAATATTTCATATGTAAGATCTTAGAAAAACTTGCACTTCCGAAGTGGTACACAACCGATGAAGAGCAATAATACATTTTCCAGCCTTTTAAAAAGGCTCTGAAACATAAATCGACTTCGTCCAGATAGGCAAAGAAGTTCTCATCAAAACCACCAATCTGCTCAATAAGCTGTTTTCGTATAATAGATGAACCTCCATTTGCACTAAGGATATATCCTTCTCTGGCATGCGCTGGATTTACAGGGTTGAACAGCTCACCAGCACCGACAGGAGTAATAGTCAGGTCTGGATTGATTTGATGATAAAGACCATCAATGATGTCTGGTTTCAAACTCTGCATTTGTCTGCAACAGACAATACCGATTCTGCTATTATTCTCAAAAATCTCAACCGGGCGGTTAAGCCAGGAAGGTTCAACGGTCATATCATTGTTCAAAGTTACAATATACTTGCCCCTTGCAGCTTTGAATCCGGAGTTCATCCCTGCTGCAAAACCGAGATTCTTACCATTCAAAACATATTTAACGGACTTTGAAAATGATTTAATAATCTCAACAGATGAATCGGTTGAGGCATTATCAATAATGATAATTTCAAAATTTGTGTACCGGGTTTTAAGTAAGGAATCAATACATGGCCTGAGAAAATGCTCACCATTCCAATTGAGAACAAGTATAGAAAAAAGAGGCGATGTCATTTGCTTTATAAAAACTGAAGAATTAATTGTGACGCACTATAGCGTTATTATAACCCCGCCGATGCTGACAGCTATCGGTGCAGCTGTAAACTGAGTAACCTTATAATGGATCGGACTGTTTATAGCTGAGCACCTTACGTTGTAAAAAAAATATTTACTACTGGAAATGTTGTCAATTGAAAAGTAGAATAGTGTCTTTCAGCATACACCTAATTTATTCAATTCCTGAGTAATGACTCCGACATGGAGCAGTTCCTCACGAATCAGCTTATCAATATTGGCTTTACCCAAATCACTTCGTACCGCTTCTTTAATTGAGGAATAAAATATAACAGAGTCCTTTTCGAATGCAAGTGCTGCAGCAAGTATATCGGCAGGTGATTCGCACTTGTTTAACTCATCGTCCATTTTCTGACCTTTTACAAAGATCTTGCTGTCAGCAATTGATTTAAGATAAAGATGAGTCATGTTGTCCGGATCGAACTCATCCATGGCATCGGGAAGTGCGGAAAGCTCTTTCCTCAGGTTCTCGAAGATTACTATGTGACGTTCTTCCCAATGAGCAAGCTCTTCAAGGAGTTTTTTAATGTCGGGGTTTTCAGTCTTTTGAGCTGCAACTGAATAGAATTCGTGTCCGTTTTTCTCAATCTGAACACCGATTTTGAAAATTTCATCGGCATTGAATGCGACAGCCATCGTGGTTCTCCTCTGAATATGTAATTAGAACGGTTAAATACACAATTTTTTGTCATGGCTGAAATCAGGAATCTGATATCTCACTTGTGCACCAGACTCAAAGCAAAACAGCATCTGTTTTTACTTTGGCAATAGTTACTGTTCATCCTTCTCGTTTTTATCAAAACGAAGCCCCTGGCGTCCAAGCCAGTTTTTCATTTCTCCCATCTCACGGTCAAATGCTTCCCGGTCGTAATCCCGCTCGAGTTCTGCTACCTTTTCAGGAAGTTCGTCTTGCTGGCTGACAAGCTCGCTTATCTTCTCTTCGAACTCCATTGATGCTTTGTGAATTTCATCAAGATCTACTTTTAGGTCGAGAATTCTTGCAAACAGTTTGACAACCGTTTCAATCGAACGCGGATTATATCCCTGAACATACGCTGGAATCTCAGCAATCACATTGGCGGTTTGAATAGATTCGAATGATGCTCTGTTGATAAGGTATGTCATGATTCCTGCTGGCCCTTCATAATTGCTTGGGCGCAATCCCATCTGTTGTAGTTGATCACGGAACTCCTGACCTGATGCAACAAATCCAATTCGTGGTTCACGGGTATGGGGCGTAAGGCCTGCAACGCTGCCGCAACAATATACTGTAGTTATCCCGAACTCTTTACAGAAATCGTAAATGCAATCACCGAAATAATCCCATTCGAGGTCTGGCTCTTTACCAAGAAAAAAAGCAAGATTGTGCTGCTGGCTACAGAAAAAGGCGTTTTCCGGAAATTTGAATTCTTCAATGAGTCCGTTCGCTATCCGGGTGAACGGTCTTGAAATGTTTGAAACTTCCATATCACCATGAAAATTATAGACATAAAACCCTTCAGGTGCAATCATCGCACATTGGGTGGCCTTAAAAAACTCGATCAGGTAGTTAATGGAGCCGCTTGATGCCTCTCCGCCATCCATCCAACCCGAAAAGCCCACAACTAATGTTCCGTTACTTAGTGAAAACGGTTTATCAATAATTAAATTTTCTACAGCCATGCAATACGTATCACCTCGCGTTGTTTAAACTTACCCTGAAGAAGGAACAGAAATTTGCTTCTCTGGAGAATCGGTTCGAAAAAGATCTTTTAGAAATATACTATCCGAATCACCTGCCATGTTTCTAATCCTTACCCGGAAATGCAGTTTTAGGACGTTCTCCCGGCCATAGTGCAATTTTTTGGCTATACCTGGAGTCAAAGATATTGGCATGAATTGTGCCGTTTTAGACCTGAAAACGTCGGTGGCTTGATGCAGAAAGCAGGTAAAACAGGGTGTTTTCTGGTTTAAGATTGTAACAGAAGGAGCTTTTTACATGGAAAAATTTGCTGATCGGCAGAGTGCTGGGAAGATGCTGGCGGGAGAACTTGGCAGGTATCAATTTGAAAACCCGCTTATACTTGGGCTGCTCAGAGGTGGTATACCGGTAGCCTGTGCAATCTCAAAATCACTCTCCATTCCTTTCGATATATGGATAGTTCGGAAAATTGGTGTACCCTGGCAATCTGAATTTGCAATTGGAGCGATGGCTGAAGACGGGTATATCTATCTGAACACAGAAGTTATTGAAAGTATGGGGATTTCTGAAAGCAGCTTAAATGCAATAGTGGAAAAGACGACGCTTGAAATCAAGGAGCGAATATTTATGTATCGGGGGGCACTGTTACGAGCAGACATTGCAGGCAGGGATGTTATCATAGTGGATGATGGTGTTGCTACCGGAGCAACGATATATGCTGCTGCAGGATCTGTTCGTAATTATAGACCAAAGAAAATTATTGTGGCAGCGCCGGTCGTATCAAAGGAAGCACTTGAATTACTCAAAGGAATGGTTGATCAGGAAATACATGTAATAGAACCGGAAAACTTTATTGCAGTAGGTGCATGGTATGATGATTTTAATCAAATTACTGATGATGAGGTGTTACAGATGTTAAACAGAACACCTGGACCGTGAAATTAGCTCTCTGTAAAGTTATTCATGACGCAGGGCCAGTGCTCTCGGACTGAATGTATAAAAGACAAAAGTTCTTCCTGATGCTCCCATAGTTTCTCTTTTTTCTTTATTGGAAACAAGTTCGATAATGTGTCTTTGCAAATTGTGAAGGTCATTTCACTGACGCTGTGAGCTGATACTGCAAATGGCGGCGGCTGAATCTGAAATATGGGTAAATCGAACTATCGTTTTGCCATCAAGACTCCCGGATTCTTCACTGACGCATCTACTGCTGTCTCGTATCGTTAGATCTAAGCCAGTTTTATCAGGTATGCGGGATTAAAGAGCGCTACTCAGCGAGTTTTGAAGTATAATAATTTGTTACTGCTCAGGAGTCAGAATTCAAAATTCATCCAGAGCCTGGGATCGAAGGGTGGGCAAAGTGCGGAAAACGCCCATGTTTCTCCCGCAAATGGGATCAACATGAGCGGTCCTGTACATTTTTTTGATAAAATGAGTAATAACTTTTTAATTTTAAACAACTTACATATTCCAAACATTTACCTTTAATGTTTTTGAAGTGAAAAAAAAGATGAACACGTCTTTTTCCCTCGATAACAACCTTTTATATTACCTGATCTGGACGATTGCTGCAAGGAGGTAGCGGAAGGGAAGGAATGTTACGGTTTTTATGGGGATGTACAAGCAGCTGCAAGCTATGGAATGTCAGAGATACGGTTCGCCGCGCAGTCTGTGCGTAAGAAATTGTCTGTTTTAGGTAAACTATATCTGGATAAGCACATTATATGAGTGACTTTTGTATTAACCAACTTTCATCCGGTGGTATAATCACCAATTATTACTGCAGCTCAAACTGCAGGCATTGCCTGTATAAATGCAGTCCTTACTGGCCCAAAAGTTATTGCAATCCCAACAGGGCTGTTCAAATTTACAAAACGTTATACAGGGCAGGGTGTGCATCGGTCCATATTGGCGGTGGGGAGCCATTTCTTAATCCGGATGGACTGATTGAAGTTTTAAAATGTGCTAAAGAACATGCTTTCAAAATCGAATATATAGAGACGAACTCATCATGGTTTAATGGAAGCAATGAAAATATAAAACTGCTTGAAGAGATCAGGAAACTCGATGTATCCCGGCTTCTGATTTCGATGAGTCCCTTCCATAATGAGTATGTTCCATTTAAAAAAGTAAAGGGGCTGCTGAGTGCCTGTACATCGTGCAGCATAAGTATCAGCGGGTGGCTGTGGGATTCTTTTGGTGATATTGATATATTTGATGATCAGGTATCGCATTCTCTCGATGAGTATGAAGCGACATTTGGAGATGGGTATATATATCAGTTAGCCAGGAAGTATAATCTCAAACAGGGTGGCAGAGCTCTTAACTTTTTTTCTTCATTTGAGCGGGGAATGACAATACAATCGATATTGTCTAAAAATAGGGGAGGGTGCCTGGAACTGGAGGATACCAGCCATTTCCATATCGATCTTTTTGGAAATTACATTCCAGGACTTTGTGCTGGTTTGTCGATTCGAATGGAAGATATCGGTAAAGTTCTTTCGAGGCAGGATTATCCGGTGCTTACAACATTACGAAATGAGGGTATCGGTGGGTTGTTTGATTTTGTGCGGGATGTTTACGGGTTTGAGCCTGCAAAGCCTGTCTACCTTTCCAAGTGCGATCTTTGTTACGAAATACGCTCTTTCCTTATCAATACAGAGAAAATTTTATCACCCGAACTGAGGCCTTATGAACACTACTACCAAAACTGAAATTGCTGACGGTTCAAAAGTCTTGAAGCCTTCGCGTGCTCAACTTATTGAGGCTGAAGGTAAAACCGTTTCTGATGTCATTGAAAAGAATCTTGAAGTGCTGTTCTGTGGAATAAATCCGGGATTGTACACTGCCGCAGTTGGACACCATTTCGCGCGTCCGGGAAACCGTTTCTGGAGTACACTCCACAGAGCCGGCTTTACTCCCCGTCTTTTTTCTCCTTTTGAGGAAAAGTTGCTTCTGGAATACAAAATCGGAATCACCAATATTGTAAATATTGCTACTGCACAAGCCGCCGATCTGACAATCAGGGAACTTGAAACCGGTAGGAAAGTCCTTGAGGAGAAAATAATAGAGAAGACACCATTTACACTCGCAGTACTTGGTCTGGGGGCGTACAGAATTGCGTTTAACAGACCAAAAGCTCAGGTCGGTTTGCAGAAAGAAAGGATCGGAACAACCTGGATCTGGGTTCTACCCAATCCCAGCGGTTTGAATGCCTCATATCAGATCGATTCACTCATTGCATTGTATAATGAACTTTACAAGTGGATCAGAGGAGAGAAAAAGTGAATTGTGCACCATTCAGCCATTCAATAACCATTTCTCTTCCCGAATGGATCGATGAATTTGTAAAATCATGGATCGATGGTTTCGAAACAACAGAAAAGAGAATGCGCTTTGTTATTGCCTGTGCCAAAAAATCCATTTCGTGCAAAAGCGGAGGACCTTTTGCTGCAGCGGTATTTGATTGTTACACAAACGCTCTTGTTGCACCTGGAGTGAACCTGGTAACTACACAGTGCTGTTCGAGCGCTCATGCGGAGATTGTTGCTTTAAGCTGCGCACAGAAGACGCTCTCGAGGTTTGATCTCAGTGATGGGGGGAGGGCAAAGTATGAACTGGTAACCAGTACTGCTCCATGCGCAATGTGCCTTGGAGCAATTCCCTGGTCGGGAGTTACCCGTCTGGTATGCGGTGCCCGGGATGAGGATGCCAGGAGGGTGGGGTTCGATGAGGGTGCCAAAGTAACTGACTGGATTGCGCAGCTTGGTACGCGGGGAATCGAAGTTCTTACTGATGTATGCCGTGAAGAAGCGGCTTCAGTGCTGACATATTATGCATCGCAAGACGGAATTATTTACAATAGCCGATCCTCTGATCACGGTGTTGGAGCAAAATAGTACGACCTGCAATATCAGCTTGATTTATTTTCCATAAATGGCACGGGGAAGACATCCATCACGACTGTATATCGATCCACCAGAACCTCAGGTCGCAAAAAAATACCTGCGGTACTGGTATGGGGGAGATATTATTCGTGAACCGGACAGATTCCCCGGTCTGACATCACCGGATCTCTTCGGTAATTGCAATCCTCTTGAAATCGATTTCGGATGCGGAATGGGGGTTTTATCATGCAATCGTGCACAACAGTCACCCGCAATCAATGTACTTGGAATAGATGTATCTCAGAAGCCGCTTTTTTGTGCAATTAACGATGCTCACCACAGAGGCCTTGACAATATAAAGTTTGTCAGAGGTAATTTTAACGCACTGCTGCCACTTCTTAAATCAGAAACGGTAAGCACCGCTTACTATCTCTTCCCAAACCCTCCGCATGATTACTTCCACCAGAGAGCAAACACCGGAAGAAAACGTTTTCTTGAAACGCTGTATTCATCTCTGGTAAAGGATGGTCGCCTCGTTTTCGCGACAGACTCAGTTGATTTTTTCAAATGCATGGAAATAATTATTACGAAAGAGCTTAATTACAACCTTTTCAGTCTTGATTTTGACAGCTCAGGTATATCTACCTGGTATAGAAATATCTGGGAGTCCAGAGGCAAGGATGTAATGGGGATAGCTGTGGTGAAGAGATAATACTGACACGTCATCATACTTGTCTTTGGCATTTTGTTCAAATTGCGTTATGAAATTGAGATATGATAGTTTTTATTGCATCAAATTAAGTATTGAATTGAATGATGATGAGCAAAAGGTGAAGGAAAAAAATTCCGGTTTGCTGTTCGCTGATCGTCATTCTTAGTTCAAAAAAGAGATAATGCGAGATTGAGTGTGATCACCCTTTATAGTTGCAATTCACACAGGGGACGGAGATAAACAGGAATAAAATCCCCTTTTAATAAAGGGGGATTGCCCTATGCGTGTAAGGGATATAAAGTCAACTCATGGCAACGTCTGCATCAGAGAGTCCAGCGTTTTTAGCCGTTTTTTTGTCCAGGTTTTAAGTGAATCGATCTGACCGGTCCATGTAGTATCAGTGACTTTACTGCTTCCCGATCCAAACATGCCACCTGAACCCATGCATTTTCCCATAGGCCATGCCTCAAAATTACGCTGCGCAACATTCATGATTGGTTTTCGCACATCATCGATAAGTTGTATCATGCTATTATCAGAAAGTACACTGTTACGAAGCTCAAGATAGCGCAGTTTTACAGCTTTTTTATATTCTGGCTGATTCCACATCATGGTATGCCAGTCTCCGCTGCCGGTTCTGTTGTCAAGGACATGCCATCCTGTGGCAGTCGAAGAAGATCCCCATCCAAATCCATCGGTCATGTTACCTAGTGCAAAGTTATAATCCCACACTGGACCGGCAGTAATGGGCTGATCTCGATCTTTATACATAAAATGACTTCGTATCCAGGCATCCACATTTCGTGTTACTTCATTAAGCAGGTGGTTGTTTACAAATGAGTTGAGATCAACGTATGATTTCCAGTCACCTGCCGGTTTTGCATGAAGAGCATCATGGAACTTCTGAATATACCCGGTTATCCACTCCTTCTGTTGCGGATTAGGTTCTGATGGATCAACGAGCTCAAGATCACTCCAGCAGGTCGCGGTACTATCGTACTTTTTATGAGATCCGAACATGCCACCGCCTGCTTCAGAAAATTTTTTTGCACCTGTACATTCAAGAAAGATCATTCCACTGTCTCTGACAGCCTGGTCGAACTTGAAAATATATCCGCCAGAGAGTTTTGCCGGGTCTGTCACTTCAGGTTTAAGTTTTTTAAGGTCAAGTGTATTCTTACGGTTTTTAATTGGTTGAATGAGAGCGTATATACCTTCATAGTCCAGCTTCTCCAGAGCTCCGCCATCCTGATTGATAAAAATTTCCGCAAAACGATATTGTACTGCATCAAGACCCATGGCTTTTCCAAGGTCAAACGCCAGCACATTTCTTATAAGTGTGTTATCAGTACAGGGAGAAATCAGGGCCCAGTCGGAACCTCCGGGCATTCCAAGGACCGGATAATCGGCGTCACAGTCTTCATTATCCCAAAGCTCAATTCGATAAGGGGCCTGTTTAAAGGACATGGATGATTGTCCGCGAAGATGGTATCCCGCCCGGGTAGACAGCGTGGGTGTATCGTCAAGTGATGCAACTCCATTGACAGGTTCAAATGTCATAAAGGCAAGGTCGATAAAGTTGTATTTGTCCTCAGGTTTTCCCTTGCCGTATCCATCCATGATAATGATTGGAATTTCTGATGTATAATCAAAATTCCGGGTAATATAAATTGCAGTACTGACATGGCCGGCCAGATTACCGCTTTTAAATGCGGCAGCCCGGAGTTGTGTTGTTTGACTGATTGCAACAGGATTTCCAGTGTAAAGAATTGAAGATGCATCTGGTAATAATCCGTCCGTTGTATACCGTATTTCTGCATCGGGGATTGATGTACTCATCTTTACAGAGAGGCTACTTTTAAATGTTCGTGAAGGTTCGGAAAACGAGACATCACCAATCATGCTGTTACTGGAAGGGTCTGTGATGTCGCGGAGAATAACATCATTCAGTGTTGCAATCAGGCTGGTTACCGGCAGAGATACGGTTACCTTCCCATCCTTTTTAACTGTCAGAGAATCCAGTGCCGCTGATGCGCTTCGGTTGTTGATGTAACTTCGGGAGCTTTCTATAATGTGTTTATCATTCCACAGCCACTGGGATCCGCACCGTACTGATTTGATATTCACCGTACTGTTGGCGGTTTTTATAGAAAAAATCAGCGCTTGAGACTGTATTGCGGGAGGGACAAGCTGCTCAATTGGTACCCTGTTCTGGTTTTTTATGGTGAGCTGATTAAAAACCTCACCTTTTATTGAGAGTACCTGTACGGTTGCATGGAAATAATCTCCCAGTTCAAGAAACTTTTTATTGATACCGATCGCCGCTGGTGACTTTTTTAACCTGTTGTTCACATCGGAATTGGCTTTTGTAATCTCATACATACCATTGTTATCGGTGACAACATTGCAGGAATTTTTGATGAGAGTCACTGATGCATCTTTTACCGGTTGGCCATATTCATCGATAACCTTGCCTTTGAGATTGATCTGGTCCGAAAAACCACTTATAACTGAAGAGAAGACGAAAACAGAAGCTGGAAGTACAATTCTGAACAATCTTTTCATGTTTTTATCCTGCACTGGAGTTTATGTACATCTTTTTTATATTTGGGATAGAGCTTCAGTATTGTGCACCCTTAAATTAATACTGAGAGCTGGCATATCTCTAATATATCGCTAAATTAGTTGTTTTGAATGAAGAAATGTTCATTAGTTTTTTTTCAAGACGATTTGATAATAATTTTGCTGGTACTCTGGTATACAGAATTCGGGTTATAATGCGGTTAAGTGGCCAATTATTATTCTGCTCCACGAATCAAACTGATCCCTGTCCTGCTGCAATTCTCCGCTGCTATAGTAAATAACATCATGCATATTTTGCCCGGCAATCACTGCGTTGGCCTGATGAAGCCTGACAACATAGAGAATGGCCACTTGCGCCCTGACGGGTGGAGTTGATTCACGATAGAGAAGGCCGGATAAACGAATGGTATAATCGGCTTTCATAGTGATATTTTCCCCTATAATCCGCCTTGCTTCATAAGAGAGTGTTTCGTCGAGAAATAACCCATTGAAATTGCCGGGTTTGATCAGATCGATAAGACCCAATGAACGAAGGTGACCTTCATTATTATTAGTGCTTTTAAAGGTGAACCATGAATAATTGAAATGGATGACGGTGAAAATGGAAAGCGGCAATTTTTTTTTATCTGCATCGGCCTCGCTCATATCCAGCGAATCAATTTCAAGTGATGCATATAAACGATCGATTTCTTCCTGTGGCAAGGCAACAAATGGGCGGATTCCGATGGTTTTTTTGTACGCATCAAAGTCTATTGCGTGTATTCTGGCATTCATTTTTATTACTTTCAAAAGATTGCAGATGCTGATTTAATAAAAATAAGAAAGAATCAAATACATTATCAATACTGTGACAAACTGCGATATTTATGACATGGAGTCTGGTAAAACAATCCAGTATAGTGGCATGTTAATATTTTGTAAAAGAACCTTCTGAGTATTGTAATAAAAATATTCGTGAAATAGATTTAATTATGTGATGGGAAATAAATACGTCGGGTAATGTGTAGTTCCAGATTCTTCTGAAGTTTGAACAGAATACCCATTTTAAAAAGCTGGTGCCTCAAGATGAAAATAACCGCAATACACAGTCGTGGATCAAAAGGTAGCACCTTTTCTATAGCGCGACTCTTACTGGATGAGCTGGAAAAAAAGGGCGCAGAAGTAACCGAATTTTCGGTTCAGAGTGCCTCTCCGTGTATTGGTTGTTTCAGGTGCTTTACAAAAGATGAAAAACAATGCCCGCATCGACTCGAAAATGTACCAATAATCGAGTCAATCGAGAGCGCGGATATAGTCTTGATTGATTCGCCCTGCTACGGCATGGGAATGTCCGGACAATTGAAATGTTTTCTGGATCATCTGTGCTACCGATGGATGAGTCATCGACCACATCCGTTAATGTTCTCTAAAATCGCTGTAGCAATATCAACCGCTGCCGGCATGGGTGCGGGCAAGGTTACAAAAGATATAGCTCTGCACTTTTTCTACCTGGGAATTCCGTTTACTTTCCGGCTTGCATTCAGCATACAGGCAATGAGCTGGGATGAAGTATCAGCGACAAAAAAAGAACATATCCGCCGCAAAGTCGATAAAACCGCACGGAATATTATCGCAAAGTCAGGAAAGATTAAACCCGGTCTAAAAAGCAGGTTCATGTTTGCAATGATGCGCTTGATGCAGAAACGCAATACCTGGAATCCAGTTGATAAGAGTCATTGGGAGGCCAATGGCTGGGTATGATATAAGAGAAATTGTATGCCTATAAAAAAAAGTGATTCAATCTAAAGTATTGTTAATATCAGGTTAAAGTCAAAAGCACCATTAAAAGTGGTGCAGGCAATGCGGGAACAGTATTCAAAGTTCATTGAATCCGTTGATTCAGACAACTGTGGAGATGAACTAAATTACTTGCCTAAAATAATACTCACTGCTATTTTAGGATAAGTGTTTATAGTAAAATAACGAACCGTCTTATTTTAGGATAAGGGGAATTCATGCAACGGGACCTTCAAGGACATTATAAAACTATTTCAACTGTCGGTGAGGCGGTAAAGGCATTTGTCCCGGCACCACTTCCGCCAGTTCCGCCGATTGAATGGACTCCAGGGCTACGTGAAAAGTTTGATCTGGCACATATTACACTTGGGCGCCTCGACAGTGTATCTAAACTCCTTCCGGATACAATGCTTTTTCTTTACATGTATGTGCGGAAAGAGGCGGTACTCTCTTCGATGATTGAAGGGACCCAATCTTCTCTTTCTGATCTGCTCCTGTTTGAGATGGAAGAGGAGCCTGGCGTTCCTCTTGATGATGCACAGGAAGTAAGTAATTATGTTGCAGCACTGTACCATGGTCTTCACCTCCTGGAAGAAGGTTTGCCTCTTTCATTACGGCTGATTAAAGAGATGCATAATGTGTTACTGTCAAAAGGACGCGGCAGTGCCTGTACTCCCGGTGAATTCCGGAAATCACAGAATTGGATAGGGGGAACCCGCCCTGGCAATGCTGTATTTGTTCCTCCACCGGTAGAGGATCTTATAGAATGCATGTGTAAATTTGAACTGTTCTTCCATGATATGCCGGAGCCTACGCCGGTACTCCTCAAGGCAGCATTAATGCACGTTCAGTTTGAAACCATTCATCCGTTTCTTGATGGAAACGGAAGACTTGGGCGATTGCTAATCACCCTGCTGCTTTGTGAACAGAAGGTTCTCAGGGAACCGATGCTGTACCTCAGTCTTTATTTTAAAACGCACCGGCAGTACTATTATGAGTTGCTGAACAAGGTGCGCACAACAGGAGACTGGGAGTCCTGGCTTGACTTCTTTGCCGAGGCGGTGATTGCCGTTGCCACTCAGGCAGTGGAGACAGCACAAAAGCTTCTTCGTTTATCTGAAACCGACAAGCTTAAAGTAAGTGGTCTGGGTAGGGCAGCGGAATCAACATTGCATGTTCACAGGGTTCTTATGGAGCATCCTGTTGCCACGTCGAACTGGTTGGTAAAGACGACTGGTATCACACCTGCAACTGTCAATAAGTCGCTCGTGCATCTTGAACAGCTTGGAATTGTGCGTGAAGTGACTGCCAGAAAGCGTAACCGGTTTTTCAGTTATACCGGGTATATAGAGATACTGAACGAGGGAACGGAGGCGCCAGAGGGAGCATGAAAAAAGTATTTGATGTAAATCGAATACTATAAGCTTTTCATCATGGTGTTACAAACGAGAGGGAATATCCTCTGCTGATCCGATGTAATAATGATAACGACCTGCCTCTGGTCTGATTATATAAACGAAATACATTTCAGGTTTTGCTGTTAAAAGAAAAAAGGCTCCGGTACAACCGAAGCCTTTTTCTGTATTGGTAGCGGGGGCACGATTTGAACGTACGATCCCGCCAAAGTCTTCGAAGGCGGGATTATGAGCCCAGCGAGCTATTTAGTAATTTTTTAATGCCGATCCGCCCTTTTAAACAGTTTTTTCTTTTACCCATTTTTCAGGGATTTATCAGCAATAATCTTCCGGATAGTATCCGGTTCTTCTGTTAGTCAGAAAATTCTTTGATAAAATTCGATTAATCGTACTAACTGATGAAAATTGTACTAATCCCATATACTGTAATTGCCGTCGTAGTGCTACAGCTCCACGGGGTTTACCATTGTTATACAAACTAAGTCTTTCAAGTATAACAACCGCTTCTAAGTATTACGTTTGACAAGGCTGGCGGATAATCGGCAATGTATCATCATGCATTGGATCACTTTCATTAACTGTTGCTATCATTTCTTTTGTTACTGTTATTTCCATTTGCGCTATACTAATTGCAACGGAATATAGTTATACTTATGCAATACAATATACAACAATGTATGTTACCGTTTTGTCGTACAATGAGAGAGTAATTACTGTTTCATTACTGAATTTTGACAGTTCATTACCAATTTTGAGGGTTTCGTATCATTTTTATCATTCTAATCAAATATATAAAGTATGTTAATGAACGTATACATCACAGGAATGAAATCGAACAGGGGCATTTCACGAATCAGCCCCATTTTATCATCTGTTTAACATCTAAAGGAGTGTCTTATGACATTGAAGAAGTTACTATTTGCAGCAGCAGTTTCAACAGGTATGTTCATTGTCGGTTGTACCGATAATCCGTTATCCGTAGCTCAAAATGATGTCGCAATCAACGCTGCTGCATTGCCGGATCTGGACATCACTTCATTTTCGTATGTATCAAATGTTGGCGGGAAGCTAACTTACACGATCACCATTAAAAATAGGGGAACAGCAACAACACCAAACCTTTACAATGTCGTACTTCAGAACTACTTGTCAAAAAACACAATTATAGGCGATGCCGATGATAAAGCAGCTGGTGGAAGGATACTGGGCAAGAATATTACATTAAAGCCTGGAGAATCATTCTCATTTACCTACTATACGTATGAGTCAAACTGGTCGTCATCATATAAATATCTGGTGCCCGTTATCGACAATTCGAACAGTATAAATGAATCAAATGAAAACAACAACACTTACTTTAAACTCATACTTCCTGACGTAATCGTTTCTTCGTTTAAAATTACCAGTATGACAAGCACTACCATCAAATACACTGCAACAATTAAAAACGACGGTTACACAACAATACCAGATATCTATGAAATCATTGCACAGACATATGAATCAGGGGACGCAGTATACGGAAACAGTGACGATGTGGCTTCTGGCGGTACAAAAATGTTAGTACACAAATCACTTGGTTCAAAAGCAACACATACGTTCACTTTTTCTGCACCCAAAAAAGCTGGTAAAAAATATCTTATCATGGTAATTGATAATTCCAATAAAGTAATGGAAATCAAAGAAGGCAATAACGTGAAAATCATCCCCATTCCGTAATATTGCAGAATAAATCTCCATCTCCAATATTGCGCTTTATATAAAGCGCAATATTGGAGAATGAAATTCAATAAACTACATTTCGATAACTTAACATTAGCGGGGGCACGATTTTAACGTACGATCTTTGGGTTATGAGAGAAAAGGTCAGACATTAAAAGCCCTGCAAACATTGATCTATTCTGTTTTCATTCGCAGCTTTCCGAACGGATCGGCGTAAGTGTTCAAAATCAAAGCCACATATTGCACATTTGCAGCCATGGTATTCAATGCACGCTTTTCGATTTCCGGCATCTCTTTCATAGATATTCACAAGGACACTAATCCTTGCACTTTCTTCATTCCCATCAGGAATCGATACAATTTCGTCTGGTTCGAATTTTAACCCATTTTCCTTAAATTCGTCTGATTTCTGAAGCGATTTAACAATTTGAGATTTGAGTCTCCAATAAAAAAAGCCTTCACGTTTACCGTCTGCAATTACAGACCACCAATTGGGATCATTTTTATCCCATTCATCTGGCTGAACCATATAATTTTCACTAATTTTCCTGCCAATGGAGCCTATTATTGGATTAACAGAGTTAAATCTGGGATATCCCATTAACGAGGCTAATTGGATTGCGTTTAAAATATTGTTTGGAGCTGATAGCAAGTAAGATTTATTTGATTTTTATGTATTGCCCTGAAGACATGCCAATGGTAACCGGTGAAAAATGAGTCCACTTTATAGTCCACTTAGTGGACTATAAGTACACTTTTACAGGGTAGTAAACGTATATTGAACGGGGAATAGAAGAATAGGCTTAAAATAAAAAAACCCTCCAAAATACACCGAATTGGCTATTTTGAAGGGTTTATATTGGTAGCGGGGGCACGATTTGAACGTACGACCTTTGGGTTATGAGCCAACGTCGTTACTGTAATGTGTGTAATTTTAGCGATTAAAACAATAAAAAAACGTAACAGTTGTAATGTGGTATCGACACCAGATTAGTCACCTCTTTTCAATCTATTTGCAGGCCATAATTGCAGTTTCAATGGTGCGTTTGGTCCATCCATGTCCATAATACCGAAAATTTTTCATTTTTACATATTCCATCATCCTATAAGAACAATAAGTAGTAATCAAAAAGAGTGGATCCATTACGGCCACTTTTGCCATAGTCTGTGAACCAAAAATTCCATCTGTTTTTACACTACACGATTTCTGAAGTAATTCAACTGCAAGAACCACACCCATATTAACAGCAGTGTCAAAAATAATTAATGCAATTTTGTAATCTACCTCGTCACAGCGACAGGGTAACCAGTAATCCCGGTAGTAAATACTTTTTGCGTCAGCTATAGAAAGGTTTTTAATATCAAGAGTAGGATACGATTTTTTACTAATCCCAAATTTTGTTTCACCACCGGGATCCTTTGGATCATTCACATACGCACCTTCATACTTTAAAATTAAATTAACAGCTTTTTCAAACATTTAAGTAACCTTTTTTAGATTTTTTTTACGCAATTCTTCCATATGGTGTTTCACACATATTGTTTCTAAATATTTGTCGGAAAGCGGATTTAATCCGTTACTAACTAAAAAATCATAAGATGGATTGTGATGTACTGCCAAATTTCTAAATTCAATTTTGCCCTGAGCTTTGCATCTCCTACAGAGTGGTTCTATCTGGCGGTGGTAGAGACTGGCTGCAGTCCAGGCTGCAGAACTATAAAACTTCTTTTGCTCTGGAGTTTTTTTTGTATCCAGAGCTTTAAAGTTTTGCCGGGAATCGTTTTTGTGTTGAACCATGTGTTTTTCACAATAGCCAGCATTCTCTACTAACTTTGGACATCCCGGATGTTTACACATTCTAAAGCCACGTTGCATGTTCGACCCGTTAAATATCCATTAAATCAAATCTGACTTTAACTTGACTTGAAATATAACTGGTTTGTGTAGTGTAATCACTTGGACCTTGACCAACGACCAATTCAATTAAAATCGTTTTATCGTTTTCAGTGTTATTTGTATAAACTATAACGTCCAAATCTTCATCCATTTGGTACCAATCTAACGATTCAAGGCCCGATCTTGATGCATGATACCAATAAAATTCACTAGCCGCATCGGGATATGTATTTGAAAAAAATACACTGTAAATATGTCCTGTGGGCCCTGTAGTTGAACCGATATTACTTGCATGAAATTTTATTTGTGATAAAATAAGTTTTTTTCCTGGTGGAACAATTGTAAATGTTGCTGCAAAAACAAGAGGAGCGGCAGGACTTGCAGGAATTATAAAACCTCCTGGCAATGTACCGTCAAGCCAAAAGCTATCTTTTACATTTGCTTTTACAGTGCTATACCAATCGTCACCCATCATTTTTCCGATTTGATGCGCAAACATATCAAGCAATTCTCGTAATGTTGCAGTATTATTAAGTGGTGCACTTGCCGGGTTTAGTGTTCTATTTTCATTTTCTATTCTGTTAATATTATTTTCAATGCGATTTAAATCACTTGCCAATAAACCATCATCGATGGCATAATCAGTTACAGGTGTCTCCCATCCGCTCGGAGCCGTACTCATTGTGTTTTTCTCCCGTTTGTTTGCTGTTTCAAAGTTCCGTCAAATTCAAATGTATTTTTTGTTATATAAAAAGTACCCCTGTTTTCAAAAGCTTTACTTTTATAAACATGGACTTCGATTTCGTCCGTTAATTCGAGTGCCGGGTTTCCCCTCCAGTCAATTTCTATATCTTTATGTACAGTTTTATACGATTGCAACAATTCTTCGGCAATCCTTTCAGCCTGTTCCCTCGTTTGTATTAAATGATTTTTGGGAAGAGTGTACTTTTGTTCACCATATTCTCTGATGCTCAATTCATCTCTTCTTGTTATTAATTCTTCACCACTTACAACTAATAGCCTCCCATTAGCAGATATGATTGCTGAATCGAGTGTTCCGGATGGATTTTCGAGAATTACTGTTGCACCCCAGGCGTAAATTGTACTCTCAGCAATAACAATTGCTGTCGTTGATTCCAACGAAATCTCCGCTTCAGTTACGGGTTTTTTATCAAATACAATTTCGACCATTTTTGTACTATACGGAATAATTCTTATAGCGTCCGTTGATTTGTATAACTCCTGAATTTCTGATGATGATAACGGCTGTGTATAAACCTCTATTATATTAGCAATTTCTTCAGACTTTGCAGGCTGATTTTTTTGATAATAATCATCATCTGTTATTAAATATGACATTGTTGACCTTAACTTTTAGTATTTCTAAAATTCTCTATACCACACAGTACCAATTCTTATGAAATCCATAAACAAACCAGTATTTAAAGCGTGTCCGTTTACATTGTGCGTTACTCCTGATGTGTTTACTATACATATTCTTTGCCCACTTGCTCCAGTACCAAGCGTCCAGTTTGTTGTTGATGAGTATGATATATTTACAGCTGGGAAATCATCAACGTCTATTGTTGTTGCTGCGCCGTCCAATATTGTGAGTATTCTGTTATACTGTATTTTATGTTGAAATTCGACATCGCATATAAATGAAAGGGTTGTTCCATTCCATTCTTGTCCAGGCATTTTTTTAACAGTGTCAGCAATGGCTGCAGATCTTGCGCTATCAGCTCTTCCTGTAATTTTTGATCCAGATAGCTCACTGATCCATGCTGGATTTGCGTATGAACCGCTTGTATAAACTCCATTTGTAACAGTCGCTGAATTTCCCGTGCAAGAACCAGCAAAGCTGGC
>JAFGIN010000212.1 GCA_016929595.1 Chitinispirillaceae bacterium | reverse complement strand
TCCCCGGCACTGCGTGTTCTGGATGAGGCCTGGAGCGGATCCCCGGCACTGCGTGTTCTGGATGAGGCCTGGAGCGGATCCCCGGCAGACTTTTAATTTTATTTTTGTCGCTCGTTGCTAATAATCAAGTATTTTTCTTATTTTCTTTAAGTACTCTTCGGTTTGCCGTTCACTTTCAATTTGTGCTTTTTTCATCTCAACCTGAATACTATCGTAAATTTGCTTTGTAGTATTGGCTATTTCCCCTGCAACACGTTTTTCTCGCGCCTCGTCGGATTCGATCATCTTTGCTTTGACCAGGGCTTTTATCGCTAATGGAAACCGCTTTTTTGCCTCAAATGCAGGCATCCCTGTTATTTCGTCCAGATTAACAAAAAACTCGTTCAAACTGAAAGAAACACGGGAAATTAGCTGAAAACCATGATCCATGCTGCTGATAATATGAAAATTGCCCATAAATACAATAAGAAAAAAAAGAACAATACCAGCAATTAGTAATGATTTCGTATGTTTAAAGGGTTTTCGATAATAAACAACATCTTCAGGAGTCCCAACTGGAGTATCTGAGTTGAAATTGTTTAAAATTTTATGTAAACATTGCCTACACCTGGGATACTCAACGGTACCTGCATTCGTGTTTGGATCTTCAATTTTTGTTTTACAATCAACACACTGCATAACTACCCTTCCTTATTTTTATCTCCATAATTACTTGATTTTTCCTTTAAGATGTTTCTAAACAAAGAAATCTCATCTCTTAAACGTTTATTTTCGTTTTTTAAAATTTCAAAATCTTTATTCAAATCGACAATTTTTCTGCCTGTTTGCTCATCGAGTTCTGCAATCAATCTTTTTTTATCAAAATCACCAGTTAACAACCAATTAAAATCGACATCTTTAAAAAACTCCAATATTAAATCTAAATCAACACTATTTCTTTTTTTTTGCTGGAAAACATAAGATGAAAATTTTCCTAACTTATTTGATAATTCGATATCGCTTCTGGCATTCAGAAGTAATTTCATCCGGTTATAAACTTTTTCTGCTTCCATAAAAATTAAAATATAATCAAATTGATGTTGCTTTATTTGTGTAATGATGTTAAATTATAGGTATCTTATAAATAACCAAAAATCAAAGGAGTATTATGTATACCACCATTCAAATTGTAAAAGAAGATAATATACGAATAAAAACATATATAAAAAAACTTAATAAAGAAAAAGGAGGCAGACACGCTGCACACGAAGTAATTACTAATCTTTTAGATTTTGTAGAAAAAAATAACAAAAAAAATGGGATTTCAACTGTTAGCGCAGAAGAAATCCCTCAAATTTAACATACCCACTAAAGGAGATGCTTTATGCAAAACAAAACTGGTACTAATTTAATTAATTTTTCCTTTGAAAACAAGGAAATTCGTACTGTATTCGAAAATAATGTAATCTGGTTTTGTGCGAAGGATGTTTGTGAGATTCTTGATATGGATACCAAAACAAACATTAGAAACCATTTGCAAAAAGTTCCAGACGAGTGGAAGGGCAATAATCAAATTAATACCCCTGGCGGTATACAAGACTTGCTTTTTCTCTCAGAACCGGGCCTTAATTTCTTTCTTTTTCGTTCAAACAAACCCAAAGCCCTTCCTTTCCAAAAATGGCTCGCAAAAGACGTGATCCCCTCAATTCGTAAATCCGGCTCTTATCTCCACCCGGCAGCAGCCGAAATTCTTTCTCGCCACGGCATGCAGGATATTTTCAATTGTGATTCTCCGGAGCAGCTTGAAGAAAAAATTCTGAAGTACAAAAGCAATGCACTTGTTACTACATCACTTGAAGCTGTAAACAAAATTGAGATTACAATGAGTAACCTTACAAATATAACGAACCAGATTCAAGCAAACCTCACCCCTGAGCAACGGATGCTTTTAGATGCAAAAAAAACGCTCGCTAGTTGTGAACAGATGAAAAACGCTAAATCTTCATGGTCGGAAAGGTTTATTATCTATTATAGCGACTCCCGTCGTTTAAAAGCTCTTCATGAAATTTATATACACCAGATCGAAAAGATTAATTTTCAAGAATTTTTCAATCTTATGTTGGGTGTATTTGAAGAAAAATTCCCTATCCTGAAAACCTGAAAAAAACATTTTTCGGTACCCCTGTTTTATGCCATCTGCAACATATTTTGTTGCAGTATTCTAATACCTTTGTCTTTTCTGGAGAGCGAATATGTTTGATTTATACTACCTGCCCGAATATGCTGAAAGCGGTTCAATATTTCCTCGAAAACTAATCAATACTTACAAAAACGAGCGTGAATTAATCGACACTTTTGAATTTACGGTCGATGAAATGGAAGATCTGATTGCCGGTAAAATTGTTCGAGATAAATTCGTTTGCGAAATGCCCTATGAATTCCTTAAAATGATCCGCAGCGACTACATACTCGAAACAGCCAGAGATAATCCGGATGGCATGAAGTTCCGTGAAATCGGTAAATTACTGGAATGCCGGGAAGATACTGCTTGTGCCTGTTTTTCAAATGCCATCAAAAAGATAGATAAAAGTGGTGATGGTAACTTAAAAAAGTTTTTGTTGTCAATTTCGAAATTGCGTGAAATGCGCGAAAGGAATTTTGAGTATGGAAAAACTTCGCATTAAAAAAAGAGATGGTAAATTTATTAATCCATGTCCTTATGGTAAAAAGGACGAAAACACTCAGACTTTATACAATGTCGGGTCCAGATCCTGTCGATGCGATTGCGACCGTTTTGAGGGGATCCGAATATCTGAGGGAGTTGTGTATTGTATGGTTAAGAATAATAATCAAGAAACTTTAGCAGCTTAATTAATTAGAATATTGAAAGGATTGGTTTATATGTCAGAAAGAATAATGAATGTTGTAATCGATGTAAGGAATGTTTTCGAAAACGATGAAGGTTTATCGATAAAAGAAAAAGAAGAGATCCTTAAAGATTTTTCAGAAAAAGAAAAAGTTCCCTTTGAGTTCTTAAAAAAATCGGTTTTAACAAAATACAATTTAAGCGATTTGTTGCCTATTATGAATAGACTGGATGAACTGTCGAATGATCGTATAGGAAAAATGTTCGACACCTTCGGATACTATTTATCATTATGCCCAGCTTCTACAAAATATCATAATTGTTACTATGGGGGATGGTTGGACCATACAATTGATGTAGTAAAAAAAGCTGATAAACTTAGTGATGTCTGGTTCATGGATAAAGAGCTTTGGTCAACACCTGCATTCAATGCTTTTGAAGACAGTGTAGACAAATCGGCTTTGCTGCATGATGTCGGGAAGCTCGGACTTCCTGATATGCGTATGTATCTACCAAATCCGGATGAATCAAATATTGCAAAGGAACCATTCATTTTTAATGAAAGCCTGGTACAACTACCTCATGAGATGTATAGCATACTTTTGTGCAACAAATTCAGCATTGATCTTACACCGGAGGAATTCCAAGCAATTGCATATCACAACTTGTACTACTTGGATAGTGCAAAAGAAGCTTTGAGATATAAAGAATGTCCATTAACTCTGATTATTCACACAGCAGATAACTTAACTGCTAAAATCCTGGAGAAATAATTCATGGATGCAAAAACAAAAAGGGAAATAAGACTTAAACATGCCATTGATCAACATCCAAATGGCATGAGCGTTGAAGATGTCGCAAAATGGTTAGGACATGATGTTGCCTATGTCGAATCCTGTATTAAAAAGGAAGTTGCAATTATAATGAGTAATCCAAAAATTGCAAAAAGTCTTAAAGAAATTTTAAAAAATAAAAGGAGTAAAGAGAAATGACACTTATTTCTATAACTGGAGATTTGGGGTGCGGGAAAACAACCATTGCCAAACTTTTACATCAGAATTTACCGGGTAAAAGTATTATGCTTGATGAAAATTCCTCTATTTCAGGTGTACGACAAAAAATATTCTTCGATAAAAAAATAGATTGGGTAATTTTTGATGGCATTGAGAGTGAAAAATTTATAGATTTTGCAAGAGATTCAAATATGGGATTAATTGAAATTACTGGAAAATCTATTAGTAACAAAAAGACGAAAGTAGTTCGTGGTACTGGAAACTCTTTCAAGTAACTAATCCTCTTTCGGTAAAATCAACTCCATAGGTATACCGGTACTCATGGTCGGGGTACCGGTATACCTCAAGTTTTTCTGTACACTCCCGGGAAACCGCTTTAAAATATAACTCCACTTTCTGGGCCATTCACTTTCATCAAGAATTTTTTCAATGCCTGAATGTGCGTTTGCGATCCATAGAAACCATTTCGTGCGGTAGCAATAGTCGCGATCGGCACGGATACCTATGCGTTTAAGTTGATTATAAAGAGCCATCTTTGCTTCGTCACCTTCAACAAGTGATGGTGCCATTATTTCCCCGATCATTTCTTCAATCGAAAGCTCTTTGTTGTTATCCAGTTTCATAACGTGCTGTAAAAGAACATTGATAAGCCTGTATTCGTCATCGAGACCACGATCGTAAACGGATGAGAAATCAAACTCTTTAACGAAAACAGCAGCTGAATTACTATCGACCTCGCCACTATTAGCCAGAGAATACGCCGCCGAAAACAATATACCAAACTGGTCCCCGGCCCGTTTATCATCAAGATGATTTGCAACTGCGTTAGAAAATATCTCAGCATTTTTTTTGATAATCGGAATGTTTCCAATGGTACGAGCTCGCAACGATGAACAGTATTCGGGTGTAATTGTTTCTTTTATTCTTTTTTCCAAATCCTGCCACTCTTTAGTACGCACAGCAGGATTTACATTGCGCGGTATGACAAGCTCAACAATAGTAAACCTTGATTGGTCTGTGGACTTAAAAATATTAACACCCGTACTGGCCATTATAAACATTGATCTTGTTTCAAAATCAACCGCCTTAAAATTAGAGGATCCTTTTACTTCTCTGGCTCCGGATTCTGATGATGAAATACGGGCCAGTTCTATGATTTCCTGGATCCGCTCTTTTCGCTTTCTATTTTCCCCTTCACTTTCATCGTAAATTACTGAAAGTGCGTCAAGTCGCAAAGTTTGCGAAATACCCTTTGCCGAAGAATCACCAATAATGTTCAGTGCAAAAGGCCCAATGCACATTTTTACTATATCCCGCATTACCGTTGTCTTTCCCGTGCCTTTTCCTCCAGTCAGCCACACGTGTGGTCTCCATGACAGTGCGCCGCAAATTGGAGCCAGGACACAAAAACCCGCCAATGCAATAACTTGTGATTTACTGGCAAAATTCAGTTTGTCTATTATATCAAGTAATTTTCCACTATCTGCATCAGAAAGGGGATTTGTCAGATTATCCTCAATACTAATACCCTTTTCGTAGATATATATACTGTTGTCGATCTTTAATTTTTGTGAATCCTTACCGTCAACAACTAAACGATCGCCCATGTGCAAAACTATGCGGTCTTTATCAATCCACGCCCCCCGGCCCCTGATATTCCTACGATTATAAACTTTTTGACTTTCTTTGCAATGCAATAAATAACTTGCTGCACCCTGCCAGTCTACTCCCTCTTTATGTGGGAACCACTCAATCCAAAATTCTTTGGGTGCCAGCGGTAATAATGCAGTCGCATTGTGGCCATCTTCTTTAATTGCTTTTACTTTTTGTGTAACCTCGGGAAAATAGTAACGGTTAATATCGTCATAACCCAAACAGGAAAAAGGTGCGGTCTTGAAAAACGTTGAACTATCGGTGAATGTAATCGTTTTCTTTTCATCAAATGGTACTTTATACTTATTGATATACTCTTGAATCTGGACATAATCCCACTTGTCGATCTGAATAGCATCTGCACAATCCCACCCATCCGGTTTGTCTGGTTGTGGTTGTAGGATTTCAACTTTTTTGTTGTTTACCTTTAGAATAGTTGCAATTTTTAACGCTGCAACATAGCCATCCTGCTCTGCAAGGGGTTTAATTTCCCCCTTTTTTTGTCCTGTTTTATATGGTTTCCAGTCGAAATCAGGCCAAATTACAACATCTCTATTTTTAACTTTTTCCCAATCGGCTTTTTTTATTGCTGTCTGGTTACATCCACCCCGCCAGGTAATAACGACCGAATGAACATCATTTAGATCAAACTGTTCTTGAAGAGCCGTTGCACACTTGCAACCTTCAACAATAAAAACCGGTAATTCCTGATATTTTGAAAGTAAATCAGTATTGTACAACAATGATGGTTTGTGTAATTCTGACCAGGTCCATTCGTTGTTCCCAGATGGTGTAACACAATAACTGAGAGGTGCAACCATTTTCCCCTTTGGAGTATCAAAACGAACATCATATGTTTCAACACCACCACTTGCACCACGATATGCCCAAGTCGCTGTAATGGGGTACTGTTTATAAACGCCGTCAATTTGTACGGGGAATGATTGCGATGGTAATTGTATATTGTCGGGGATCGGGACGATCAACCTGCAGTTGTTCTTATACACTTCCTTCCCGGTTTGTTTTTTTATTTCGCGCTGCTCGCCGGGGTTTTGTCCAGAATAATCGTACAACCAGCTAATAGCATCACGAAAACTTAAACCCTTAAACTTTTGGACAAAAGTTATTACGTCACCCCCGGCATCACACCCGAAACAATGATATGTCTGCTTTTCCTCGTTGACGTGAAAAGAGGGGGTATCTTCCTGATGAAATGGACAGCAACCCTTGTACTCGTTGCCCGCTCTTTCGAGTGTGATAAACTGTCCGATTACCCGCTTTATATCAACTGCTGATTTTAATTTGTCTATCTCTTTTTTATCCATAGAACCCATTCAAAAAAAAGCCGTTTAACCGGAATATAATCACAGAAATTGTGATTTCAGGGGTATGAAAAAAAAATTAATTACTACCCCTGAAATTTACATAAACTGGCTTATTTTTCTTTTGGAAAACACAGTAACTGTAAAAATTATGAAAAGAAAGGGTTTTTATGGTTGAAAAGGTTTCAAAATACCAAATGCCGGTATCTTTTACGATTGAAGTGGGCCCAGATATAAACAGCCCAGTATCAACAAAAGAGATCTGTATAAATGAAAGGAAATATCTCGACTACCAGAAAATTGACGAGATAAAAAAAGAAGCTGCAATCAGAATTAAAAATTGTATTGTTGATGCGATTGTAAAAACTGAAGCAGAAACTCAGCTACGGCACCTGTTTCACGACGACAGTCAGACAATGCCGGTTTCACATGACCTGGTCGAATGGTTTTTGTCGCATTCTGATGAAATTTTAACAAAACTCAAAGTTGCATGATGGAGGTTTCTATGAACAAAATTCAAGTGCTATGCGGTTTACCTGGATCTAAAAAAACTACCTGGGCCCGGGAAGCATCGCGGACCCGCAGAGCAAACGGGGATGGTGTTTACATCGTGTCATTTGATAACATTCGGGAAATGCTGCATGGTATGTACGTTTTTAATCAAATTGATGAAACAATTGTGAGAGTAATTGCTTTCCAAAATATTAAACAGCTGCTTACACTCGGGTTCGATGTAATCATTGATGACTGCTTAATTGCAAACACTCGTAGCGACAGAGCTCTCCTCTGCCGTACATTACGCGGATTTAAAGAGGATGTTGGCCCGGTTGCAATCGAAGTGATTGTTTTTGATCGACCGGTTGAAAAGTGCATCGATGCCAGGCTGGCAGATACAAAGGGAATTGATAGACATCGATGGCTGAAAGCTTTTGACGAAATTGTCGAAGCATATGAGCCGATCGTTGATACAGAACATTTTGATAGTGTAAAGACTTTTACTATTACAAACTGACACTTAACAGGAGGTTTTCTTGTCTGAATCATCATTAAATGAATTAAGTGTTCCGGTATTATTACCAGTACATGCAATCAGCCCTTCACCAATAAATGAAAAGCGGGAAGGGAAAGACAAAAATATTGAAAGCTTGGCAGCGGATATTCAATCAAATGGTCTGTTGCAGCCAATAACAGTTCGACCAATCGCGGATGGGTTTGAAATAATTTTTGGAGAAAGACGTTGGAATGCGTTTAAATTCCTGCAAAAAGAACGCATCCCGGCATTTGTCAAAGACGTTAGTGATAAAGATGCACACTCAATAACCTTTTCTGAGAATTTTCAACGCGAAAATTTGAGCCCGCTGGAAGAAGCCATTGCACTGCAAGTATTGTTGCGTGATGGAATGACACCGGATGAAATTGCGGTTCAATTCGGCAAAGATATAAGATGGGTTTCCAGGAGATTAAAGCTTTCAAATCTTTCTGAAAAAATCAAAAATGCATATCTTACCGGAAAACTTTATGCATGGGGACCAGCTCATCTTGAAACAATTGCTCGTTTTGAAATTCATACACAGGATGCGTTTCTTAAAGATCATACTGTGTATAACAGAGAAGAACTGGACTATGATGAATTAAACTACTTGTCCACAGATGATCTGAAAAAAGTTTTTGATCATTTTCTTATGAGATTATCATCGGTACCTTGGGATCTGAATGATTGTGAGTTGTATTCTGATGCAGGTGCATGTTCATCTTGTACTAAAAGGACAAGTATTCAGACAAATTTATTTGAATCTCTCGAAGAAAAGGGAAAGGTTGTCGATCGCTGTATAGATCCGGATTGTTATCAAATAAAACAGAAGGTTTTCACAAAGAAAAAACTGGAAAAATTGCAGGAAAAGAATCCTGAAGTAGTGAAGTTGACCACTGTGTATCAGTACGGAAAAAAAGATGAAGATATTGACGATCTTTCAAAGGGTGCCGTTTACTTACATCATACTACTGACTGTAAGAAGTCGGATTCAGGAGCAAAACAGGCTCTGATAACCGATGGTCCGAATGCCGGTACAACCAAATGGGTAAAACTTGATAAGGATGCCAGGGTAAAAAAAGAAAAAACCGAAGTTGATGTCAAAGTTAAATTTGACACAAAAAAGAAAATAGCTGTGATCAATGCAATGATAGCATTTCTAATCAACGAACAGAAAACACCAAAAAGATCGTCAGATATGGAAGTTGAAGAAATACTTCCTGTAATCGTTGTTTTTGGTTGTGACAACATTGAATCGTTGCCTGATGATATATCGGGCTGTGATGATTTTGATCATGCAGATCAATGGAAAAACGTTGCAAAATACAATAAACGAACGAGATGGCAAGATGCATTAACAAGAATGTTAACACTTGTTTTTACTCGATGGATAAAAACCCTTGAGCAATCGATGAATAAACAGTATCATACTACTCCGGATAGTGGTGTTGCATTTTGTGAAGGTATCGCAAAGTTTTTCAGTATTAACTGGGAAGAGTTTGTTTCTCAGGCTCATTCTACTGTAAAAATACCAAAAAAACTTGCTCAGGAATTGGCAAATGCAGAACCCGATACTACACCAGGTGAAAAGAAAGAAAACCATCCCGCAAAGAAAGCTGCTGCTAAAAAGAAAATTGCAAAATCAAAAAAGAAAAAGAATTCAGAATCAACTGTTAATGAACCAAACGAACAGGAAGTTACCATAGCTGGCGAGGATTTATAAAATTTCGATGATGTTGGTGAAATGGATTCTTACGAGGGTTAATCATGGATAGATTCTTCTCCAAATTACTGCAATTATCTGGTGAAGTCAACGAAGGTGCTGTCACATTCAGTGATGGTACCGTTTACACCCATGATGAAATTGTAGTGCTGAAAAAAGCCAACGAGACCAAAGAGGATATAAAAAAAATCCACTGGGTAAAAGCAGTTTTTGGAGGAGAATTTGAGTTTTATGGTAAGGCAGAGCCTGTAAAGAAAAAAGAAGAGACACTTAACGCTGTGCAAATTTCATTATTTGATAATTTATAAAGGATTAAAAACATTATGGGAATGTTAGCATTGTCAATCCAACAACCATGGGCATGGGCAATTCTCCATGCCGGAAAAGATGTCGAGAACCGATCCTGGCCTACATCTGTTCGCGGAAGAGTACTGATACACGCCTCACAAAAAATTGATCTTGACGGTTTTGATTACATCGAAGAGTGTTGTGGTATAAAAGTGCCGCCGTTTCCGTCAACTGGCGGGATAGTAGGATCTGTTGAGATTGTTAACTGCGTACAACACAGTAGTAGTAAGTGGTTTCAGGGTAAATACGGGTTTGTTTTGCGCAATCCGACAGAAACACAATTCGTTCGGTGCCCGGGTAGATTGAAGTTTTTTGAAACAAAAAATGCATTAGTACCTGACCTTGCGAAAATATCAACCGGTAACAAAAAACGCACATAGGAGGAGATTTGAAAAAGCCAGAAAACTGGGATGATGTACAGGAAAAAGCAACAGAAAACATCCTGAAAGAAGCCCCCCCCGCAGGAGGCACTGTTTTTCATATATTGAGCTCAACGGTAACAACAGAGGCTGGTGTGGAAATACTGAGAGTTAAGCTTGATATTATTCAAGGTAGATTTAAGTTTTATTATTCCAAACTATTTGATATAACCCGCGAAGATCTTCTCATTCGTTTAAAGTTTTCTAAAGAAAACTTAAGCAGGCTGAAAGCGTTTATCACTTGTGTTACTGATGCAAATAAGGGCTTCGTCTGGAATTGGGATGAAAAAAAGTTGCTGTTCAAAAATGTTGCCGGAAATCTTCGTTACCGTGAATATAAGAAAAAAGACAACACAATCATCTGCGTTCCCTACGTTCCTAACTTTTGCAGATTAGGCAATGTGGACAAAATGAAAGGATTGCCGATTAAAAAACTGTCTACAGTACAAAACTTTGAAGGAAGGTCATTAAAATGAATATCATTGCTCAAATGTGGTTGCACGCTGAAATGTGCTCACATACACCAAACGGATCAGAAGAGTTATTTGCGGATTCGATTTTTATTCCGATGGAAAACAGTCTTGATTTCGGGTATTATGCGGAGTACGACAACAGGATTATCATTTGTTTTCAGGGTACAAAAAACCCCGCAGCCTGGGTGTCTGATTTTGATGTCTACCCTCTCCGAAGCGATTATCACATATCTGATGGGTATTGGGGTAAAGGGACTATCTGTGATGGATTTTACACGGGCTGGAGTGCGTTTAAGCCAGTAATAACTAGTCTTATTAGAAACTCTGATCCTATTAAAAATAAGGAAGGTAAGTGGGGTTATAAGCCAATCTTCAATGCAGGTCATTCGAGAGGCGGGACGTTGTCAATACTGAGCGCTCGACACATCGCTAAAAATTTGAACATACCATGCAGCTGTGTAGCAAGCGGATCTCCGGCGCCTGGCAACAAAGAACTCAGGGATGAGATTGATGGATTACCAATCAATCTGACTCGAGTAGTAAAAGGTTATGATATTGTTACAACGCTCCCTCCCAAATCATTCGGGTTTCGTCAGCCTGGAAAACTACTTTGGTTACCAGCAAAAAAGATTACGAGGGTTTTTAAATTCATTCGAATCAAACATCATTTTTATTCCGAATACACAAAATCTCTTATTGATTATTGTGTAAAATCCGGTGATGATCACGGTTACCAGGAAATGTTAAAAATATTGCCCAATGTAAAAATTTAACGGAAGGGAAATATTGATGTTTAACTTTATTATGGCATCCCTGTTACTTTCTTTCGATTTTGAGGCTGGTTATATACCCGTTTCGACAACAGCAGAGTTTCAGGCTCCAGCGCACTTCCTGTGTAGCAGAGGCAAATCTTTTTACACAACACTCAATCCCACAATAGAGGTTAGTGGGTTTTATATAGATTTTGAGTATTCCTACTACGCATCGAAAAGTTCTGGAAAAATCCAATTTGCACCATATAAGGGCATCTGGACGAATACGATAGGGTACGGTTACAAAAATTTCGGAATAGGCTGGTCGCACACCTGCGCACACAGCATAAACCCTGTGATTTTTAATCCGTACATCCTTGAGCAACGAGACGACACTATAGATAAAATATTTATAAATATTTCTTTTTCTGCAGGAGCGAATAAATGATTCGAACAAATCAATGCGACCATTGTCCGAATGACGGTAAATGTGAATATCAAGATTGTGGTGATGCTCAGTGTTGTATCATAAACATTTCTGAAGGAGTAAAGTAATATGCCGATAAGCGAACACTGTGCAAAGTGCTCAAACAACAATATTCCAGCACATCAATATCCATGTCGAGTTTGCACCTCCAATTATCTAATGATTGAAGGTGTATGGAGTTCCTATTTGTAATACCGTTTGTACTGTTTATTATCGTTAAAATTTGTGGTCGCATTTTTACGGGTAGATGGTAGTAATCAATCTTAAATGAAAGGTGAAATATTTAAATGCAAGTATACGAGATGAATGATTACGATAAAGTATGTGCAAATTCTGTTGAGGAAGCAATCAGATTTTATAAAGACCTTACAGGTGTAGATTTGATGAGGAAATTAATAAATTGATAACATTTAGAGATGCATTAAAGATGCACATCGAACCTGGTCTTTTTTGTTCGACAGAGTACTAATAGATTTTGATTAATTATGCTTTCTAAACTCGAAGAAGACCGAATTATTACCCAGGTAATGCAGCGTCTGGCTGCATTACTCCAGGAATCGTTTGCAGAGCCCATAAACGAACCAGAATACATTACTCCTCAGATGGTGTATGAACGCTTCTCAATCGAAGAAGCGACGGTTCGTTCGTGGGTTCGTAAGGGACTTGTCGATGGCTTCCAAAACCGTCCCTTCCTGGTCAACACCAGGTCCCTCCGAAAATATCTCTCCGAAAAAAATTGAAAACAGTTATATTTTCCACCGGTGATAATCTGGTGACCGGTACCGGAAAGGATGGTCATCTATGATCTTTGATAAAAATGCTGAAAGAATTAAAGCACTTCAGAAAAAACTAAAAACATTCCAGGGAGATCCGGAGCGGATCCGGAGAAGAATGAAGCGACTCGTTGATGCTGGTCCTGAATATTGGGCAGATTGGTATGATCGAACCGGCACCAGACGACGCGAAAAACCTTCCAAAAACACCAGGCAAGCAGCAGAGAAGCTTGAGCGCCAGAGACGTACAGAGGTCAGCCATGGAATGTTTGATTGTCCGGATGATCGCCGGGTAACGCTGGAAACAGTAGTCAATTATTTCATCGAGTACAAAAACAATAGTCCGGACACTCGAACGATCGGTAAAAAGATCACTGAGCATATTGGTAAATTAACTCTGGATAAATGCGATCGTAACCCGGTTTTACTGGTCGATCACTTCAAACGGTTTCCTGAAAAAGATTGGTCCCCGAAATATCAATGGAATTACTATTTGAAATTACGAGCAGCTATCCAGTTCTGGATTACAATGCACCGAATGCAAATGGTCAATCCCTGCAAAGTTATTCCAGCCCTGGTTTCTACGCTGCGCCCCATTACAAACATCCGGGAGGTCCGGCCGTCTCTATCCGATTTCAACCGGCTCATTGTGGCGTGTGTGGAATGCAAAGCTCCGCAAGAACTTATGGATCTTTTTACAGCCGTAAAAGAATCAGGGCTCCGGATCGGGGAGGTACTGCGCTGGCAGTGCGAACATTTTAAACTGGTAGTGGGTAAAAACGACCAGGGAGAAATTGTTGAATTGCCGTATTATCGAACCGCTATCACAAAACGCGGGATACCGGTAGTGCAGGAATTGCCCATGCGACGAGCTCTCTACGATCTAATGGTACGAGTTATCGGCGGAAGACCCTCGGGCCCTGTCTGGTCCTGGAAGAATCCACCGTATAAACTGATAAAGAATCTCGGGATCATGAATCAGGCAGAACTTAAAAACCTCCGGCCCTTCCATGATTACCGAAAAACTTTTAAAACGGAAGTGAAACTTGCTGGCGCCACACCGGAAATTTCTATGTATCTCCAGGGGCACGCTACACAGTCCATGGATGAATATTACACGCAGTTCCGCAGAACTGATGCCCAGGCTTTATTTACACGGGAATATAGTGATTTATGAGACTAAGACACCTTGTGGACACCAAAGAAATAAAAAAGGCGGTTGAAACTTGCTCTTTCAACCGCCCTAAGTCCCTGATTTATCAGAGTTTTGTATTTGGTAGCGGGGGCACGATTTGAACGTACGACCTTTGGGTTATGAGCCCAACGAGCTACCGGACTGCTCCACCCCGCGATAATTCTATTTTACTTGCGTTATGAATCGAACTCTTTTAAAGCCCGATAGCTCATTCGTTTTGCCCAACGAGCCACTCCCGATTTAGATCGGGACTCCACCCCGCGATAATTTCAAAGTTATACCCTTTTTTTACTTCAAATATTGTTCCAGCAACGTTCATTTCAAAAAAGGATGCTTAAATATACTTTGAGGTTTGTGTCGGTGCAAGTTATTTAGAAACTTATTTCATAATTAGAGGTATTCCGGGGGCACTTATATAGAGAATTGTTCAGGAACTTCTTTTAAATCTGAAATAAATTATGTATATCCCATAATCGGATGAATAAAATTGTGTGCGATTGGGTGGTTAGTGATTAAGTGAAAAAAAAGCCTATTCCGAAAAAAAACAGCCAGCAACTCAAAAAACCTGTTGAGATCGCTGAAAAGGTGGTGCTATTTGATAAAAGTCTGGTGCGCATCGGGATTCCACTTGTTTTTTTTATTGGTATGTTTCTATTTCTGATAGTTCATATTGATCCATCGGTTATCTACTCAAATAACGGTTTTAACACGCATTCGTATGTTGCTGCGATGCAGGCTGACAGCACGGTTCTTTACAAGGACCCCTGGTTTCAGAATCTTTTTATTCTTGAGCTGACTCCGCAGTATTTCCAGAAAATCGCTTCGACTCCTGGTGGCTGGACGAGGTTTGCTGTTGCATGTATAATTTACTCGTGTAATAAAACTTTTTGGGGAGCTGCACTAATTACCGCAATTGCATCTGTTTTCTTTATGCTCTTTGCATTATACATTAAAAAAATTGGTGCAATGGATCTGTATTATGTCCACTATACTCCAATAATTTTTATTTTAATTTTCTGCTCGTGGTATGAATTACGTCCCTTTGCATTTCTACTACCAATTGCAGGTGCGCTATTGCTGGCATTGTTATATCATCATCAAAAGCCGGCTTCACTTTCAAAAAAAATGGTATGGATAGTATCGTTATTCTGGCTTTCCTGGTATCTGACACATTGGGGTTGTCTGTTTTTTCTCATTTTTGTTCATATCGATGAATTCTTTAGTAAAGAGCGAAATGCTCCTTCTGCTATTATATCAATAGTCAGTGTTGGGATTTTCTTTTTAGTCGAAAATCTTCTGCCCCTTGACAAGGCTATGCGCTGGGGTGATTTTATCAATCATTCCGGATCAGTACCTGTAATGGTTACTTTTTTCCCTGTCGCTGCGGTGGTTGTCTCTTTAATGAATCGATCTGCTTTCACAAATGCTGAAAAGAAAAAATACACAGAAATCATAAAAGCAGCACTGTTGGCGTGTGGTATAGTTGCCGCTGGTGGGTGGATATGTATGGGGTCTGTAAATCGGTATACACGAACGATTGCCCGTACAGTTCATCATATCATTAAAGGAAATTGGGATGCTATTCTGGCTGAAAAAACAACGGTACTCTTTTCACAATTTCCACAAAAAGCCGGACCGCTGCAGTTATTTATGATACATGCTGCAAATCAGGCACTTTGCCGCACCGGGCAGGCAGGTGAAAAACTATTTGCCTATCCACAGGCATCATTCAATTATGATCCACTTCTGATGCTTGAAAGTACACTCAGTAATGGCGTTGTAAACTGGTTTGCAGCACTTGATCTGTCAATGGATCTTGGCATGATTAACAGTGCTGAAAAAATAGCTGGTGAACTCATGGAGACGATGGGTCCTTATCCGGAGATTGTTTACCGGAGAGCGCTTATACAGATTGCCAGAGATAACCATGAGGCAGCTGCAGTGTATCTGAATAAACTTTCGTATATGCCATTTTATCAAAAAGAGGCAAAACGTTTGCTTGGTATTTTGAACAAAAAAGAGATACTCAATTCACATCCGAGGCTGGTTCAAATGGCTACCTTCAGGGATACTGTTGATTATTTTCTATTCAACGGAGTCAGCCATGATATACTTCTGAGAAATCTGCTTCAGAGCAATCCCGATAATAAACTGGCTTACGATTATCTGATTAGCTATTGTCTTCTGAGTGGTCGGCTCGATGACATACCTGTTTATGTACAATTCGCGCACACATTCGGATATCAGACCCTGCCGCGATACTGGGAGGAGGCGCTGTGTCTCATCAATGCTTTGCATGCACAAAAAAACTCTTCCGAGGTCTCATTCTCCGGATTGCGTCAGGAAACAGTTAATCGATTTCATATATTTACTCAATCTTGGCTTCAAATGGAAAATGATCCTGATGCAGCAATTAAACTGGCACCATCTCACGGTACTACCCTTTTTTACTTTTCGATGTATAGATATTCCCGCGGAGGTTCGCGATGAATAACATCTGGTGCGGCTTGTTATTTTTCTGCGTAGTGCTGATTATCAGTTGTGATTCAGGTCTTGAAACAATTGTAAATAATAACGAAAATAATAATCAGCCACCACCAATCAAACCAGATTATTCGGGTATTACCATTCCACACAACATTGCACCACTGAACTTTTTTCTTCAGGATTCAAGTACTGCAGGTGTTGCGATAATTTCATCAGTAAAAGGAAAAACAATTACTGTACGGAGTAAAAAAAACAAGTTTTATATCGATCCGAAACAGTGGAAGCAGCTTATTTCAAAAAATGCCGGTGAACAATTACATATAACGATCTGTTCACGTGATAAACGGGGAAAATGGAGTCGGTATGCAACAATCGAAAGCTGTATTGCAACAGAACCGATTGACCGTTACTGTACGTACCGTATTCTTAACTATCAATACAATTACAGCCGCTATCTGCGCCAGTGTCAGAGGGATCTTGGTACTTTTTCAGAAAAAAATCTTATAAACACACAGAACTATGAAGTCAAATGTGTTAATTGTCATACGCCAATGAATAACGATCCCACCCGTTTTACCCTTCAGGTGCGCAGTGATACTTACGGATGTCAGACGCTGATAGCCGACGGTGATACTATTTCCACACTCTCTTCACAGCTTGGTCATACATCGTGGCATCCGGGAGGGAACTGTATCGCATTTGCAGCATATAAAGTACAGCAGTATTTCCATTCAACAGGCAGACAGTTCATTGATGTCTACGATAATAATTCTGGTATTATTATTTATGATATTGCTCAGCAAAAGATCGTTCCGGTTCCTAAACTATATCAGAATGATTATCTCCAGACCTGGCCTTCATGGTCAGCTGATGGCAACTATCTATACTACTGCAGTGCTCCGATACCCTGGGATGATCACAGAAAAGAGCCACCGGACAATTTTAACAAGACAAAGTACAATCTTATGAGGATCTCTTACAATGCAACGAGGAACAGCTGGGGCGATATTGACACTGTACTGAGTGCATTGGAAACAGGGTTAAGTATTGCTCAGCCAAAAATCTCTCCGGATAACAGATACTGCCTCTTCTGCATGCAGGAGTATGGCGCTTATCCGCATACTGAAATAACCAGTGATCTTTACCTTATGGATATGACTACTAAAAAGTATCAAAAATTGCCAATAAACAGTGAATACAATGAAGGCTGGCATTCATGGTCAAAAAACAGCCGCTGGATTCTTTTTTCATCAAAACGTGGGGGAGGAATTTTTACCCGACTTTACATAAGTTATATCGATTCTTCAGGAAATGCCTCAAAACCATTTATCCTGCCTCAGAAGGATCCTTTATTCTATGACTCCTTTACCCAGATGTATAATGTAGCTGAATTCGCAGTCGCTCCGGTGCAGTTTTCAGAGCGACAGTTGCTCATGGCAATTCAGAGCAGGAAAATGATCTCTGTTCCTGTGCCCGGAAACGCGATGTTACGTCGATAATTTCGATATTATAGTTTGTATGCGTTGCTTCGCTGCAGGGATGAAAGGGTGTTCCATCGTTGCCATTGTCCATCGGGTTCAAGCTGAACGTACTTATCATCCTCCCCATAGCACGAAATTGAATGAACACGGACAATCAGTTCAAAGTTGTCTTTTTTCTTAAGGCTGTATGAGGATTTTCGGACCTGATGTGTAGTGCCTGGAAGAATTACTATTTCATCACCTTCATGAAGGGCTGGTATCTCCCGGTCGTTAATATAAAAAGTTAAGTGACCTTTTAAAACGGTATATATTTCTGTCGCGCGATCATGCCGGTGACGGTCCTGGGAGGAAAATTCGGTGAAAGTCGCTATTTCGATTCCACCATTTCCGGTTGGAAATATAGAGGGGGCCACCCATAACTCTTTATCAATTGGAGTTTCACCCTTCTGAGGCATTACTGACGTTGCAAAGATTTTACGTCCGTTATTATCGGGAACCTCCAGTTTGCGTAAAAGACTATTGTCAACGTATGCATCTTTCTTGACATTGTCGAAAGAGATTGCTACATAGGCCAATTTTGAAATATCACCATTCATACATTGAACTTTCCGTCGACAAGGGAGATCTGAGAATTATATCAAAGGGTCATTAAGGGTTATCACTCCTGCTGATTTCTGCATTGCATTAACAAAATAGATGAGATTTTCCAGCTCCAGTTCCAGATTGACATTATTGACCACACAATCTCCGGCATTCTTGAGCTGCATCGGAGCGAAATTAAGAACCCCTTTGATCCCTGCCCGTATCATTATATCGAGAGTATGCTGCGCTGCGATATCAGGCACACTGATAATACCAATCTTGATCTCGTTGGTTTTTACAAATTCTTCAAGTTCCTCAAGAGCGAAAACCGGTATCGGAAATTTTGGATTACGTTTTGAGGGATCAATATCGAAAGCCGCGACAATCTTGATTCCCTCCTTTTCGAAATTTTTGTATTTCATCAGGGCGCTGCCCAGATTTCCAGCTCCCGCAATAATCACTTTCTGCAGCTCGTTTTTTCCAAGAATATCGTTGAGTTTTATGATAAGTGCGTCGATCTGATAACCGCCCCGTTTATTACCACTGATACCGAATAAGGAAAAATCTTTTCGTACCTGAGCACTGGTAACACCTACTGCATCTGCGAGGTAGTCAGAAAAGATTTTATGAAAACCCAGTGTTTTGAACCTGTAGAGAGCGTTTTTGTATCGTGATAGTCTGAGAATACAATTTTTGTTGGTTACCATATAGTACCTCTGTTCACATAATGTAAGCCTTTATATCAATTCATAAAATATTCAATTTCACTGATTTAATCAATATTAATGTATTTATTATCACAATAAATAGTCTTTAAATTGGTACTTCCTTCAAGAAGAGAGACAAAAGGTTGCATATTGGGTGGTGGAATCAATAAAGATGTCGAGTTTCACATAAATTGGACATTTTTACTTCTGTTAATCACAAAAAAAAATTGATACAAAAAAAAATTGATTGTATATTAAGAACTTATTCGAACAAATTGCAACAATAAATGTGATAATTTTCACATTAACGGTTACCGACTCCAGAAAGGCCTATCTATGTGTAGCACTAGTACTACGACGAGTCCGGAGATTTCCACTCTGGTTGAAAAATGGCGGGGGAAAAAAGGCAGCCTCATAATGGTTCTCCATGAACTTCAGAACCACTATGGGTATGTCCCCCGTGATGTCTCGCTTCAATTGTCGCAGCAGCTCGATATACCGCTGGCGAGAATCTATGAAGTAATCACTTTTTATAATTATTTCAAGCTTGATCCTCCGGGTAAATACACCATTGCAATCTGTCTTGGAACAGCATGTTATCTTAAAGGCGCACCCGATCTTGTTGATGAGGTTAAAAACCTTCTTGATATAGGAGAAGGGCAAACATCCAAAGACGGGCTTTTCCATCTGGATGTTGTTCGTTGTCTGGGTTGCTGCGGTCTGGCTCCTGTTTTGTCTGTCAATGGGCAGATCTACGGAAAAGTTAAACGCAGCGAAGTGATGGGAATCCTTTCAAAGTATAAGAAAGAGGACTGATTATGGTACAATTAACCCGTGATGATCTTAAAAAAGTACAGCCGAAGATCAAGGCTGGACAACAATATGTAAAAGTTGGAATGTCAACATGCGGTATAGCTGCAGGTGCGCAGGAAGTATTTGAACTGTTCACAAAAGAGATTAAGCAGCACGATCTCAATGTTGTCGTTACCAAAACAGGCTGTCTTGGTATGTGTCATGCAGAACCGCTTGTTGAAGTATCAGTCGAAGGACTTCCTTCAGTAATTTACGGAAGAGTAAACGGAGAAGTCGCGCATCGTATTATTGAAGAGCATGTTTGCGGAAAACGACTGGTCAACGATCACATTTTCGATCTGCCGATAAGGAGATAAATACAATGGAAAAGCCTATAATTTTTATAAAGGACACGAGTTTGACTGGCGATTCCTCCCGCGAGATACAGACTCAGCTTCTTAAAGTTGCACGTGAAAAGGGCATCGAAGATCTTCAGGTGATCAGAGTCGCAGATCTCGGTATCTACGATAAAGGTGTTGCCCTGAAAATCTGTTCGCTTGACATTATCTATGTTAACGTTAAGCTAAGTGATGCGGAGAAAATTATCCAGACCACTATAAAGGAGGGAACTCCGATCGAGGATCTTCTTCTTGAAAACCAGGCTATGCAGACACGTATTGTTCTGCGTAACTGTGGTATTGTAGATCCGGAAAGCATTGATGACTACATAAGCAGAAGCGGATATGCATCTGTTGGAAAGTGTCTTTTCGATATGACACCTGAGACAGTGATCGAAGAGATGAAAAAGAGCGGTCTCAGAGGACGTGGTGGTGCCGGTTTTCCGACATGGATGAAGTGGAATCTTGCACGAGGTTCATTCGGTGATGAAAAGTATGTCATTTGTAATGCTGACGAAGGTGATCCGGGTGCATATATGGACAGGAGTGTCCTTGAAGGTGACCCACACTCTGTTATCGAAGGTATGATCATTGCCGGATATGCGATTGGTGCAAGTAAAGGTTTTGCATATATCAGAGCCGAATATCCTCTGGCAATTGAACGTGTTCAAAAAGCAATCGATCAGGCATACGAAAAAGGTCTGTTAGGTAAAGACATACTTGGTTCGAAGTTTTCTTTTGATCTTGAGATCCGGCTTGGTGCCGGTGCGTTTGTCTGTGGCGAAGAGACCGCACTTATCGCATCGATCGAAGGTAAACGGGGTACACCAAAACCACGTCCGCCGTATCCATCAGACAGAGGGTTGTGGGATAAGCCGACAATTATCAATAACGTAGAGACACTTGCCAATATAGCAGTGATTTTCCAGAAGGGGGCAGAGTGGTTTGCAACTATTGGAACAGATAAATCCAAGGGAACTAAAGTGTTCGCCGTTACTGGAAAAGTAAAGAACTCCGGTCTTGTCGAGATCGCAATGGGGACACCTCTGCGGGATATTGTTTTTCAGATCAGTGGTGGCTGCTTTGTACCGGAGAACAAGATGATCGCAGTTCAGACCGGTGGTCCATCAGGCGGTGTTATCCCCGAGAAAAATTTTGATACCCCTGTGAGCTATGAACATCTTATCGAACTTGGTTCAATTATGGGATCAGGTGGTATGATTGTTATGGATGAGGATGACTGTCTTGTTGACATTTCAAAGTTCTATCTAAAGTTCTGTGTCGATGAATCCTGCGGGAAATGTGCGCCGTGCCGTATTGGCGGTTATCAAATGCTTGCTATTCTCGAAAAAATCACTGCTGGAAAAGGTACATTGGAAGATATTACCTCTATCAAGCGTATCGCACAGGGAATGCAGAAAGCATCACTCTGCGCACTTGGCCAGACTGCTCCAAACCCCGTAATGTCAACACTGAGATACTTTGAAAGTGAATATCTTGATCATATTGAGAAGAAAAAATGTCGTGCCGGAAAGTGCACAAAACTTCTCAAATTCACAATTGTTCCTGAAAAGTGTAAGAAGTGCAGGCTCTGTGTTACCAACTGTCCTGTTAATGCAATCTCCGGTGATCGTGAAAAAGGGTACACAATCGATCAGGAGAAATGCATTAAATGCGGACGCTGTTTTGATGTATGCAAATTTGAAGCGATTGCGAGGGCATAATAATGATATCAGCAAAAATTAATGGTATTACTGTTTCGGTACCTGAAGGCACAACCATTCTGGATGCTGCCAAAAAGGTAAATGTAAAAATTCCAACACTGTGTAAACATCCGGATCTTCCCGCGACTGCATCATGCGGAATCTGTATTGTTAAAGTCAAAGGATCAAACAAAATGCTCCGTGCCTGCTGCACACCTATCGAGCAGAATATGGAAATCATCACTCATGATGCTGAGATTGTAGATGTTCGCAGAACTGTTATCGAACTGATTCTGTCAAAGCATCCAAACGAATGTCTTACCTGCGGAAGAAATGGCAATTGTGAACTTCAGACTCTTGCTGCAGATTTTGGTATCAGAAGAGATGCATTTCCTAACTGTGTACCGGATCTGAAATCAGATATTTCAACAGGTACTATAGTTCTTGATCCAAGAAAATGTATCTCCTGTGGCCGTTGTGTTACTGTATGTCAGGATGTTCAGAATGTCTGGGCGCTCTCATTCCTGGAACGTGGATTTGATACACGAATATCTCCTGCTGGAGATATCAATCTCGGAGAATCACCATGTGTGCGTTGCGGTCAGTGCTCAGCACATTGTCCGACCGGGGCTATAGTTGAAAATTGTGAAGCGCCTGTTGTCTGGCAAGCTCTTCAGGATCCAGAGAAATATTGTGTCGTTCAGATTGCACCGGCAGTACGTGTTGCAATTGGTGAAGCATTCGGTTTTGAGCCAGGTGCTAACCTTACCGGTAAAATCTATGCTGCATTGCGCAGAATGGGTTTCAATGCGATTTTCGATACTAACTTTGGTGCAGACCTGACAATCGTTGAAGAAGCAACTGAGTTTGTCACTCGATTTACAACTGCACCTGATAAGTTGCCCTTGATTACCAGCTGCTGTCCATCATGGGTTGATTTCATGGAAAAATTTCATTCAGACATGAAGGATATATTTTCTACATGTAAATCACCTCAGGCAATGGTTGGTGCACTTACAAAAACCTACTATGCACAGAAAAAACGTCTTGATCCAAAAAAGATGTTTCTTGTTTCAATCATGCCGTGTACTGCTAAAAAGTATGAGATTCGTCGTTCTAAAGATATGTTTGCATCCGGAGTGCAGGATATCGACATATCTCTTACCACTAGAGAACTAGCTCGTATGATTAAACAGGCCGGTATCGACTTTGTAAATCTCCCCGATGAAGAACCGGATTATATTCTTGGTGAATATACCGGTGCTGGAACCATCTTCGGTGTAACCGGTGGGGTTATGGAAGCTGCACTTCGTACCGCTTACGATTATGTGACCGGTGGTAAATTATCGCATGTTGAATTCGAGAACGTTCGCGGATTCAGTGGTGTGAAAGAGGGTACCGTTCAGGTTGGTCCTCATACCGTTAAAGTTGCTGTTGCACACGGTCTTAAAAATGTAGAATATGTACTCAACAAAGTAAAAGAAGCTAAAATGACCGGCAAAGAACTTCCCTATCACTTCATTGAGGTCATGGCGTGTCCTGGTGGTTGTGTTGGTGGTGGTGGTCAGCCCTATGGTGTTACCGATGAACTCCGTGCTGCACGTGCTGAAGGTCTATATGATGAAGACAGCCGATGTGTGATTCGTTATTCTCATGAGAATCCTCATATCAAGCAGCTCTATTCGGAATTCCTTGGTACACCCAACGGTGAAAAATCTCATCACCTGCTGCATACGCATTATATTGCACGTCCTGAGTACCAGCGGTAATTATATTTAGTGTGTTTATGTCTCAGTTGAATGTTGCATGAATAGCACTTTTTGAGTAAAATTGTAAAGAATATGTTTCAGCCTCCAGAAATGGAGGCTGAAACAGTATAAAAAAATTTCCTGCGGTAAGGGGCCATCAGGTTCTGAACACAAGGGGGGATTCATGAATTCGACGATATTTTACATTTCAGGCCCGAATTTTTTAATCATTATCGAGTGTAGAGACGCCCGGCCGGGTGTCCCTAAGCCGTCGAAATGATTAAAAAATTCGGGCCTTTTTTATTTCAGAAATGGATGAAAAATGCAAAAAAGATTAGGATTTGTTGGAATCGTCATTGAGGACCGGAAAAAAAGCGCTGATGAGGTCAATAAAATTCTCTCTGATTTCGGAGAAATAATAATAGCAAGGACCGGGGTGCCATATCAGCAGAAAAAATGCTGTGTGATTACGCTTGTTATTGATGCAACTACAGATGAGCTGGGTGTACTCACCGGAAGGATAGGTATGGTACATGGTGTAACGGTTAAATCAGCACTCAGTAAAGGAACCTGATGGACTTTCGAATTGAAAAAGACCTGCTTGGGGAACTGAATGTTCCTGCGCATGTTTACTGGGGTATTCATACGCAGCGGGCGCTCGATAATTTTTCGGTTTCGCCTTATTCTGTACATCCAGTACTGGTTCGTTCTATCGCCAAGGTAAAATATGCGTGTTGCGAGGCTAACCATGAACTGGGGTTTCTTGAACAGAAGTGTGCATCGGCTATCCGTACAGCATCGTCGGAAATTATTTCAGGTGGATTGGAAGACCAGTTTCCACTCGATGTACTTCAGGGCGGAGCCGGTACTTCTACCAATATGAATGTAAATGAAGTTATCGCAAACCGGGCATTAGAAATAATGGGGTATCAAAAAGGAGAGTATGCCTTCTGTCACCCTGTTGAACATGTAAATCTCCATCAATCTACTAACGATGTTTACCCAACAGCACTTAAAATTGCCTGTATTGAGGGCGTTCGCGTGCTTAGTGATGCAATCGCGCAGCTTCAGGGTGTTCTTCAGAAAAAAGAGAAAGAATTTGCTGATTGTATTATCATTGGAAGAACAGAACTGCAGGAAGCGGTTCCCATGACCCTTGGTGCGCAGTTTTCATCATTTGCAGAAGCAATTTCCCGCGATCGCTGGCGCACGTTCAAATGTGAAGAGAGACTACGGGTGATTAATCTTGGCGGAACCGCTATAGGAACAGGATTGACAGCACCACGGCGATATATATTTCTTGTAAATGAAAAAATACGCTTTCTGACAGGATATGGTCTAACCCGAGGCGAGAATCTTATCGATCAGACTGCTAATACTGATGTCTTTGTTGAAGTGTCGGGTATCCTTGATTCTCATAGTGCAAACCTTATTAAAATTTGCAATGATCTTCGCCTTTTACATATGTTGGGAGAAGTCTATCTGACACCAGTTCAGGCTGGATCTTCAGTAATGCCCGGAAAGATGAATCCGGTTATTCTTGAAGCGGTTATCAGCAGTGCACTGAAAACATCTGCAAATCATGCACTCATTTCGAATGCGGTTTCGCGTGGAAGCCTGCAGATTAACGAGTTTTTACCACTCATTGCATTTGCAATGCTGGAATCGTTATCGATTCTTACAAATGCATCAAAAATAGCTGCATTACATATTGAGAATTGTAAGGCTCGTGTCGAAAAATGCACCTTAAATATTAATGCAAGTACAGCATTTGCGACGGCATTAGTTCCTTATATAGGGTACAAAAAAGCTGAATCTCTGGTTGGTGAATTCAATCGATCGGACGATTCAGATTTTAGAAAATTCCTGTCAGAAAGACTTGGCAGTGAATTTATCGATTCAATTCTTTCGTCACAGGCACTTATGTCGCTAGGATACAGGATGGAAAAAAGGGTGAAGGGTGAAGGATGAAGGATGAAGGGTGAAGAGTGAAGAGTGAAGAGTGAAGAGTGAAGAGTGAAGAGGTAGTCACTCAGTCACTCAGTCCATATCAACGTTATATTTCGGAAAGTAATTACATGGAAAAAACAGCTAAATCGATGCGTTTACAGATAGGTCTTTTTGGGCGGACCAATGTTGGAAAGTCCAGTTTTCTCAATATGATTGCCGGGCAGGATGTTGCAATAACCTCTTCTATTCCGGGGACAACAACCGATGTTGTCGAAAAAGTAATGGAACTTCTACCGATAGGTCCGGTAGTTTTTCTTGACACTGCGGGTGTTGATGATGAATCACAGCTTTCTGATGCGCGACTTCGAAAAACTGCAGCGATTTATGATCGTGCTGATATTACAGTTATAATCACTGAAGCTGGTGTCTGGGGACCTTACGAAGAATCGATTATTTCAGAATCGGATAAGCGTCACACTCCAGTCATAGTAGTTGTAAATAAAACTGACATCACAGTTCCAACCGAAAACTTTCTTGCTGAAATCCGGAAACAGGTACGTGGGATTGTGACATGTTCAAGCATAGCTACTGCAAACCGGGAAGAGTATGTCAACTGTTTCAAGCAAACAGTGTCAGCTATACTATCGCAGGATCAACTGCAGCCGCCATTGCTCATCGGTGATCTTGTTCCACCGGGCGGAACTGCCATACTGATCGTTCCAATCGATCTTCAGGCACCGAAAGGAAGACTTATTCTTCCTCAGGTACAGACTATTCGTGACCTTCTTGATAATGATGCATCTGCAATTGTTGTGAAGGAACGGGAGTACACACACATGCTGTCCCTTCTTAACGAGCCGCCATCGGTTGTTGTTTGTGATTCTCAGATCGTTCTAAAAATGGTAGCTGACACTCCTCCTGAGATACCGTGCACAACATTTTCCATCCTTTTTGCCCGATTAAAAGGAGATCTTGCAAAGCTTGCAGAAGGTGCAGCTGCAATTGAATCTCTAAAAAGTGGTGATAGTGTGCTGATTGCAGAAGCCTGCTCACATCATCCGGCAGAGGATGATATTGGAAGAGTGAAAATTCCGCGCTGGTTGCGTCAGTATACAGGACTCGACCTGACCATTGATATCTGCAGTGGTCGGGATTTTCCAGAACGGCTTTTAGATTACAAACTGGCAATTCACTGTGGAGCCTGTATGTTGACACACAAGGAAATGAATAATCGTATAAATAAAGCACTGGGCGCTGAAGTTGCGATTACCAATTATGGCCTTGCAATTTCATGTCTTCAAGGGGTAATCGAGAGAGTACTGACACCCTTTCCTGCTGCGCTTGAAGCATATATGGAGGCTGCAAATGCCCCCTAAATCCCCCGCAGGGGCCCGCGCAGGGGGACTTAGAAAGAAAAATTCTACGTAGAAAGCCTTAAAGTCCCCCTGTGAGATTTAGGGGGCGTAAAAACGGTAAAGGAATAAAAAGGTATACTACCTGAATAGGTACGAAGTATAAATAATCAGGATTGAAGAAACAAAATTACATAAGGAGTTACAATGAACGTTAACGTTAAAGAGTGGATTGATACGCGCATACATGAGGATCAGATTTCAAAATATATTGGAAGTAATGGTGATGATTTTATAAATGATACTCTTATTGAGGAAAAACTGGAGACTGCTAAACGAAATGGAACCAATAAGCAGCGGGTAAGAGAAATTATTCAGAAGTCACTTGGAATAAACACACTATCTCCTGAAGAAGTGGCGATTCTTTGTCATGTTGAAGATCCTGAGCTTTGGAAAGAAATGGAAACTGCCGCCGGTGAGATTAAACGTAAAGTTTATGATAACCGCATTGTTACCTTTGCGCCACTATACCTTTCTAACGCCTGCGTTAATAACTGCGCTTACTGCGGCCTGCGTACAGACAACAAGGATGTGAACCATGGTATATTATCTCTTGATCAGGTAAAACGGGAGGCTGAGATCCTTGCGGGATCAATCGGGCATAAAAGGCTTATCGTTGTTTATGGCGAACATCCGTTATCTGACTCACAGTATATAGCTGATACACTCAGAGCGATTTACAGTGTAAAGGTTAAGACTCGTAAAGGGGAGGGTGGAATACGAAGAGTCAATGTCAATGCAGCACCCATGTCTGTTGAGGACCTCCGAATGCTAAACGAAGTGGGTATCGGTACCTATCAGGTATTCCAGGAGACCTATCACCATCAGACATACAGAAATGTTCATCCGCAAAACACATTGAAAGGTAATTACCGTTGGAGAATCACCTGTATGCACCGTTCGTTAGAAGCCGGGATTGATGATGTAGGAATTGGAGCGCTTTTTGGACTTTATGACTGGCGCTTTGAAATCATGGGTCTGCTCTATCACACAATCGAGCTTGAAAGTAAATTCGGTCTTGGCCCCCATACCATTTCTTTCCCGCGTATCGAACCGGCTGAAAACACTCCATTTAATGACAAGAGTAATAAAAAAGTAAAGGATGACGATTTTCGAAAAGCTATAGTAATAATCCGACTTGCAGTTCCCTATACCGGTATGATTCTTACCGCTCGCGAAAATGCGAAACTGCGTCGCGAACTTATTCCCCTTGGTATCACTCAAACTGATGCATCAAGCAAAATTGGTCTTGGCGCATACAATGATGCAGAAAGTATTGAGCAGGTCTCAAAACGTCAACAATTCATACTGGGGGATACACGCAGTCTTGACGAAGTGGTAAGAGAACTTGCTCAGATGGGATATATCACATCATTCTGTACTGCCGGATATCGCTGTGGAAGAACCGGGCAGTGTATCATGGATCTGCTTAAATCCGGCGCTGAAGGTAAATTTTGTAAATTAAATGCGGTTATTACTTTCAGAGAATGGCTTGATGATTTCGCCAGTGATGAAACACGGCTTGTTGGTGAGCCTATTATTATGAAAGAGATTGAAGAGATAAGAACAAAAATGCCTCAGGCATATGAGTCATTTATGGAGAATTATAAAAAAACCGTTGATGGTCAACGAGATTTATACTTTTAGGAAGTTAATATTATGATTGCATCATATAAGGATATCGAGCAGCGGTTTAAAGTAATAATTATCCCTGCAACGATTAAAGGGAACCGGTGGTCTTGTCTTGTAAAACCAGCGAATTGTATTCCGTTGTCTCAACCATTCAGGATCAGTACTAATAATAATGCGGGGTTTATTATCTATCCACTGTCACAGCTTACGGATGAAGAGGTTTCCCGGATGAGATCAATATTAATGGAGCTACCGTGATCGATATAGAAAAGTTTCAACATTCCGATTGTATACCCGACAGACAGGAGATTATTGAACTTTTATCACTTAAGTCTCCGGTTGATATCGAGCGTCTTCGTTATTCTGCGGAGCAACTGCTGCTAAGGCTGCGGGGAAAAGAGGTCTATTTCCGCGGGCTGATTGAATTTTCCAATGTCTGTAGTTGCGATTGTTATTACTGCGGCATACGCGGGAGCAATACTGATGTCTTCCGCTATACACTTAGTAAAGACCAGATTGTTCAATCTGCAGCCTGGTGTGCACAGCAGGGGTACGGTTCAATTGTGCTTCAATCGGGAGAGCGCAGTGACGTGGCGTTTGCTGATTTTGTCGAGCAGTGTATACGGGAAATAAAGGATAAAACTATAAGTCGACAAATCCCTGAAGGGTTGGGTATAACGCTGAGCTGTGGAGAACAGACAGCACAGGTATATCAACGCTGGTTTGATGCGGGTGCTCATCGTTACCTTTTAAGAATTGAATCCTCAACGCCAGAGCTGTTTGCAGCACTGCATCCTCCGGTCCAGAAGTTACAGCCAAGAATTGAAGCACTCAGGACTCTTAAAAAGATTGGGTATATGGTTGGAACTGGAGTAATGATCGGCCTTCCCGGTCAGACTATTGAAAATCTTGCGGATGATATTCTCTTTTACAGAGCTATCGATGCAGATATGATCGGCATGGGTCCATATATTGTACATAATGCTACGCCTTTGGCTCATTTTAAAGATGAGATTGCGGCACAGTCTGAAATGATTTTCAAGTTGTCACAGAAAATGATTGCAGTAACCCGTCTGACGTTGAAAAATGTCAATATCGCAGCCAGCACGGCGCTTCAGGCAATGAAAGAGGACGGGCGCGAGACCGGGTTAACATTTGGAGCAAACGTCATTATGCCGCAGGTCACCCCGGTTGAAGTACGGAAAAATTACCTTCTCTACGAAGGAAAACCTTGTCTCGATGAAAATGCAGAGCAGTGCCGGACCTGTTTAGCCTTGCGGGTTGCAGCAGTAGGAAGGACGATAGCATACAATTGCTGGGGTGACAGGGGGTAGTGACTAAGTAACTAAGTGACTAAGTGACTGAAAGGCCCTTGATTTGAGATCGTTTTTACCATTCGATCCCTCATAAAACAGATCTGTTTTGACATTTTACTTTTGACATACTTTAATCACTTATTGTCTGGTATTTTTCATTCTGGTGTATGTCAGCGGCAAGTCTTATCTATAGTCCTGTTGTCTCCCAAAAGCATCCCCAAGTGACTTAGTCACCAGTCACTTAGTCACTGATCAACTCACTCATACTTCTGCCGCAACCGCGCCGGCAGAATTTTCATCTGTTCGCGGTACTTGGCTACAGTTCTGCGGGCAACAGCGAGATTTTCCTGAGAAAGGATATCGGAGATTTTCTGGTCGGACAAAGGTTTTTTTGTGTTTTCCATTTCGACAAGCTGTCGTATGCGGTTTTTGATACGCTCAGATGAAATATCGGCACCTTCGGCATCACGTCCGACCGCTTCAGTAAAGAAATATTTCAGTTCGAATATCCCATGGCGCGTCTGAACAAACTTATTACTTGTTACACGGCTGACGGTCGAGATATGCATCTCCACCATGTCGGCAACATCCTGAAGTTTGAGTGGGTTGAGATTTGGGGGGCCCTTTTCAAAAAAGACTTCCTGACGTTCGATAATCGCGTACATCACTTTAAGCATGGTAGTTTTCCGCTGCTCTATCGATCGGATAAACCAGGTGGCGCTGTTGAATTTCTCACGGACATATTTCTTTACATCCTTCTTTGCGCCGCTTCCTCTTTTTATCATATTTGCATAAGATTTATTTATGTGCAGTGATGGAACCGAGCGGTCGTTAAGCATCACAACAAATTTCCCATCAATTTTTTCGACAATCAGATCCGGAATAATAGTTGAAGGTTTATCGGGATTGTATTGATAGCCTGGCTTAGGGTTAATCGTTTTGAGCGTTTCAAGCGCATCCTGAATTTGCTTAGGTTCTACACTGAAATGTCGTGAAATCTCTGGTATTTTAAGCTTTTCAAACAGATCCCAGGTTTCTTCAATAATTCGCATTGCAAGCGTGCCCTCTTTCCGGCGGGCTCGCAACTGAAGCAGCATGCATTCACGAAGGTTCCGTGCTCCAACTCCTGGCGGATCCATGGTCCAGAGTACCTGAAGTAACTCTTCAATTTCGAAGGGGTCTGCCTGTATAAATTCGGCCAGATCGGTTATTGGAAATCGGAGATAACCATCGGTGTCAAGGCTTCCGATTAAAAACTCGCATATTAGCTGTTTACTCTCCGATAGCTTTTTCTCGATCAGCTGTTTTTTTAAATGTTCCTCGAGTGTATCCTGGTACACCGGTGTCGGCTCATACCGTTCCCCATTTGGATCAATTTCTTCATTATAGGAATAGCCCAGATCAAAGCCCTCCTCAAGATATTCCTCCCAATCGATGGAGTCCTCATTTACATCGAGCTCTTCGGCTTCCTTCTCATTTTCATTATCCTCTTTTTCTTCACGTTCACGTGCCTCTTCAGCTTCCTGATCCGTTTCATCGCCAGCTTCGAGTACCGGATTCATTTCTAGTTCAGTTTTAAGTACCTGCTCCAGCTGGAGGGTATTAACTTGAAGCAGCTTCAGTGACTGTATCATCTGAAATGACAGCTTCTGCTGCAACTTTAATGACATGTCTAAGCCAAGATTCAAAGCATCTCTCCTTGGATTTTTTAAGAACGAAACTAAACAATTGCAATCACATTTCGTGCCAACAAAATGAATCGTTAACTAAAATGGTATTTTTTACTAGAAATCGGAAGAAAAAAATACGTTATTTTCAATTATACCATTTCGGTAATATTTTATTAACGGGGTCTGTGGGATCTTAGCGTAATGGTAGAGAGAGATCTGCTGTGAGACTTAACGATCTCATAATTATCGGCATAGTAGTTATCGGGGTCGCTGTCGGTATCGGAATCGGGATCGATCCTCAATTACTGTGTTTTTCGATCCCGATCCCGACCCCGAAATGAAAACCTGTGCATTGTATTATGAGACAGTCAACAATTCACCGAACCACTCTCAAAGCATCACAAATTAACGTGTAAAATCGCTCAGGCACTCTTCTGGAGAATAAAATCTGCGATATGGAACTGCTGTCCCGGGCAATATCTGCCATCTGTTTTTTTGTTAGAACACAATCAGGCGGGCAGTTTATCTTTTGTGCGAAATTGTCACGGACGATGTAGATTTTCTCGAAACGTTTTCTATCATTGTCATCAAGTGATTTGTACTCAGCAGATTTGAAAGCTGATGGTACCGTTTTATTGTCGAATTCATTTCGGCGTTTTATTACAGTGTAGAGCAGTTCGGTATTCAGACCTGAAGCATCGATCATTTTCATCAGTTCCGTGTGAAGTTGAAAAAGGTACTCAACATCTGTCAATGCATACTCAAGAGCGTCTTCGCGAATGGGGCGAACGGTCCAGTTGAAGCGCTGATATTTGCTTTTATTTTTATGTATAACTCCCAGAACTTTCAAAAGCACATCATCAAGGCCTTTTTTCTCGAAGTTAAGAAGGTCAACCATGATCTGAAGGTCGAAAACAGATTTTATTTTAATCCGGTATTGAACATATGCAAAACTTAGATCTGAATCAGCAGCAAAGAACAGTTTAAGGATTTTCTTATCTTCCAGAAGTTCGGCAAGCTTATCCCGGCTGATCCTGAATGGATCGATTATAAAATAGTTGGTGCCATCATAGATCTGAATCAGACAGATTTTCTGACCGTAAATGTGCAGGTTACTTTCCTGTTCAAAATCATAAGCAAGCATTCCGATTTTATTGTTTGACAAATGTCGTTGAAGATCGGTGACTTGTGAGTCGCGTTCAATCAAGGTGAATTTTTTCAAACCGAATCCGTTTCTTTTTTAAATTTCTTCAAAGTTGATTAGTTTCAGAACAGCCTCTTTGCGTTCGCGGGAAAGTGCAAGGTCGACATCGAAATCAACCGCCCAGTCGTTCTGTTCGTCCTGATCAACAAGTACCTGTTGCACATGCCAGACCGAATTGCCAGGCTCTTTTTTTACATAGGTATGGCGTACGTTGCGTGCCTCCGGATCGAGGAGAAATGTACCATGCTCTGCGGTGTAGCTCTTCATTGCATTTTCAATCATTTCCGGAGTCCATGTATTACCGGGATGATTAACTCCGTCAATAGCAACTTCGTAATCCTGTCGTATCAGTGATGACAAAAAGCTGAAAATTCTGGTGCGGATAAGGGTCGTAAATTTTTTAGTATCCTTAGTGATATCGTTTTCAAGCTCCTGAGCACCTGGCGGGAGTGCAATTTTTCCTTCGGTAACCCGATAAGCCGGGTTTTTCATTTTCTCCCACTCGTCAATCATGCTGGAGTCTACCTGACGAATCATTACACTCAGGTATGCTTCCATCTCCTGTAAAGTTTCATCTTTGGCAATTTCAGGTACTGTTTGTGATAACACTTTGTAAACATAATTAATGTGACGCAACAGAAGGCCTTCACAGCGTTCGAGTCCGTAGGTCCGGATATAATCAGCAAACGTACTGTATGTTTCAAACATTTCGCGGACAATCGATTTGGGTTTAATATTTTCCTGACCAACCCAGGGATGACGATCACTGAATTCGTTAAAAGTCGAGTAGACAAAATCTCTGTCGGGTTTTGGATATTCGAGACGATCGAGTTCTTCGATACGCTCTTCAAATGGTACACCTTCCATTTTCATTGATGCCATTTTCCGCTCTTTTATTTTGTCGAGCTGCCTGCGTAAGATAGTATCGGGATTTTCAAGGATCGACTCTATCAGCGTAAGCATTTTGTACGGGTATTCCGGATCCTGAGTGTCAAGAAGTGGTGTCGTTTCCAGAAGATAGAGGGACAATGTCTGATCCATCGAAAAATCATCCTGCAACTCAACATTCACCCGTAGTTTCATGCCATTTGGCTGTGGAGGAATGAACGTAATGATCTGTCTGTTTACAAGAGACTTGAAAAGCTGCCAGGCTCTTGTTTTGTGTGCTTCTTTCTGTTTGATAGAATCATGGCAATCATCAATCAGTTGTCGCATCGCACTGCATCCATCACTATCACGAGATAATACATTGAGCAGCATGCCGTGAGTCACTTGAAAACGGGACATTAAGGGTTCGGGGGCTGATGTAATCAGTCGGTTAAATGTATGAATATCCCAGTTAAGAAAGTTTTTTTCCGGCGCTTTTTTCTTCACCTGTTTTTTGCCGCTTTTCGCCTGCTTTTGAGTTCGCGTCTTGTTTTCGATAATGTGTTCGGGAGCCTGGGCTACCACATATCCCACATCATCAAATCCTTTACGTCCCGCTCTGCCGCATATCTGATGAAAATCACGGGCGCTGAGATATGCTGTTTTTTCACCGTTGTATTTACAGAGTTTTGTCAGTAATACAGTTCGGATCGGTACATTTATTCCGACACCCAGAGTATCAGTTCCACAAATGATCTTAAGCAGTCCCTTTTGTGCTAGCTGTTCCATTAAAATACGGTATTTTGGAAGAAGACCTGCATGGTGGAGACCAATTCCCTGTCGAACCCATCTGCGAATATCAGGACCATACGGTGTAGTGAATTTAAAATCACCGAGTGCATCAGCAATAGCATCTTTCTCTTCACGGGTACAAATGTTGAGACTGGTAAAATTCTGCGCACTCTGTGCTGCTTCAAGCTGCGTAAAATGCACAACATAAACGGGAGCCTTGTTCTGTTTTACAAGCTCTTCAACAGTAGCACTTAACAATGTATCGGAATATGTAAAATCAAGAGGTACCGGACGGGTATCCGAGGTGACTGTTACCGTCTCTTTTCTGTTAAGTCTGGTAAGTTCTTTCTGAAAAAAGAAGGTATCACCGAGTGTAGCCGACATGAGAAGAAAACGTGATTGCGGCATGGTGAGGAGTGGTATCTGCCAGGCAACTCCCCGTTCCCGGTCTGCGTAGTAGTGGAATTCGTCCATGATCACATCATCAACAGGAACATGGGAACCCTCCCGAAGTGCAAGATTGGCCAGTATTTCGGCTGTGCAGCAGAGAATCGGAGCATTCCAGTTCACTGATGCATCACCGGTGGAGAGGCCTACATTCTCCGGACCGAATTCCCGGCAGAGCGCCAGCCATTTTTCATTGACAAGTGCCTTTATCGGGCATGTGTACACCGAGCGGTGGTTCTGTGCCAGACTTTTAAAGTGAAGTGCCATCGCTACCAGTGACTTACCAGAGCCGGTTGGTGTGTTGAGTATGACATTTTTTTCATCATACAACTCAAGAATAGCATTTTCCTGAGCCTCATAGAGCGTTATGTTCTGGTTCTCAACGTAAGTGAAAAAATCCAGCAGCAGATCGTCATTGGATGTGGCATCAGAGGTATGAAGTATATCAAAAAGAGTTGTTCGCATAATCAGAGTAAAATAAATTAAAGGAAGGCTGAATTTTTAATTAAAAAATAGAGTTTCAGGGTTAGTATAGCTAATCAGCGGATCACATGAAGAAATCGTCCGATTAAGGTAAAACGTGGATAAACATATCCATAGATTTTATGCTATAATGTTGTGATGATATGACCACGGTACTATTTTCTGCTAAAAAAATAAAAATAAAGGAACAAAATGTCCATTAATCGAAGAGATTTTCTAAAGACCACAGCCGCAGGAACAACCCTGATCGCTGGAGGTGCTGCAATAAAAAGCAGTGTATTTGCGATGAATCCTTCGAAATTTCAGGAAAGAAGCGACATCTCATTCGTTGGATCATCTTCTGAAGGAACACGGAAAAAAATGATCACTGATGTGCTGGAACCGTGGAAGGAGAAAGTATCTGCAGAGATAAAAAAAAGGACTATTCTCATCAAAGTAAATATGGTGTACTGGAACAGCTGGATTGATGATCCAACATTGGCATTGACTCATGTAGATGCCGTCCGCGGTCTTCTTGATTTCTTAAGGTCTCTGAGCTCATCTGCTCCGATTATAATAGGAGATTGTACCTGTAATCCCGGGCTTGGCGGTAACATTGTTGAAATGTTTACAAATTCAGGCTATGACGAATTAAAAACAGAGTATTCCGGTGTGACACTGGTTGACCTCAATACAATGGCCGGTACCGTTGATAATTTCTGGACTCCCGAATTTTCATCGTCAAGTACAGTTTCCATACCGATGGTTAAGGCTTTTACAGATCCCAACTATTATGTTATCTCGATCACCCGGCCAAAAACACATAATTGTGCAGTTATGACAGGTGTTAATAAAAATATACTTATGGGAGCGCCTCTGAATTCTGGTGGAGGAACTGATGAGGGTGTTATTCCTAAACAATTCATGCATGGAATGAACGGTTGGTGCAGTGGAACGCAGCCTGATGAGAATAAGTGCCTTGCCTATAATATGTTTCAGATGGCAAATCTGCTCTATTCCAAAGGTACACCAGCACTTTGTGTCCTTGATGCCTGGGAGGGAATGGAGGGGGACGGTCCGGCGTCTGGAACCAGTATCATGCAATATTGTGCAGTCGCAGGAATCGACCCGCTTGCGGTGGATAGAATCACCGCTAAATTGATGGGGTTTTCTGATACCGCAACAGATCCAATGAACAACACTACACCAAGTTATACCGATATGCGGGCTCTTGTGTGGATTTCGAATGCAGGATTTGGCAATTACGATCTTAACAAAATTAACTTTATACGCGGATCGTTATCAGATGTAGAAAAATATGTAAAACAATACATCATGTCATCTAATTATACCGGAGATCCCTCGTACGAGACTAACTGGACCGGTGGACCACCTCCGATGGTACTGGATAAATCAGAAATTAAAGATTCCCGTTTTCTCGATCCAAAACCCTTTCTGAAACCTCAGATGAATAAAACATTTACTGGTACAGAGGTAAGGATCGAGTTCAGCCTGCCAGTATCATTTCGTATAAATCTGGAGATTTTTAACATGCAGGGGGCACGGATACGCAGGATCGATTCTGGGTTTTTGTCTAGTGGACGGTATTCTGCTGTCTGGGACTGCCGTGATGATGCTGGTGCAGCAGTTGTATCCGGTAATTATTTTATCAGACTGAGCTACGGCTCAGGTTCGATGAATGATAATATAACAGTTGTTAAATAGTATAGAATCGGAGGAGTCTCCATGGTCAAAGTACAATCATTAAAAACGTCGGCTTTTATTACCATTTTTTGCGTTTTTATGGTGCATCTGACAGCTTGTGCTCATACAGTAGATCTTCCATCAACACTGGTTTCATCAGGTGAAACGGTAATTACGGTCAAAACGGGGATTAGTTTCGGTGAAGGACCTGCGGTTGATCATGATGGGAATCTTTATTTTTCTGACAGAAATCCAAGCAGGATCTGGAAAGTACCTGTAAATGGGACGGCTTCCGTATTCCGCAATCCTGCCAATGATGCAAACGGTATGGTTTTTGACAGTGATGGCGGTCTTGTTGTTTGTGAAAAAAAAGGATTATCCCGAACTGCGAAAGATGGTACGATTACCAGACTTTTGACATCAGACACACTTGGAACTGAAGGACCGAACGATTTGACATTGACAGCGTCGGGAGGAATATTTTTTACCAGTTCTGTATGGGGCGGGAATGGAAAGATTTTTTACCTTTCACCTGAAGGTGCACTTAAAACTGTACTATCATTTACAAAAACGCCTAATTATCCAAATGGAATAGAACTTATCGAAGAAAAAAATTGCCTATATGTAAATATTACACAGAAAGATTCAATTTACAAGTGTGGTATTGATGAAAATATGAATATTACCACAATTGAACCGTTTTGCAAAACTCCATCACCGGATGGACTTGCTCTTGATACTGAAGGAAATTTGTGGGTCGCACATACAAATGGTAATCATCAGATTACAGTTTTCGATTCTACCGGAAAAAAACTTGGTGAAATAGTCCTTGATGGACAGGAGAGTATACAGAACTGCGCTTTTGGTGGAGAGGGTCAGAAAACGCTTTATATAGCAGGAAAAACAGCGATTTACAGGTTGAAGACTGCAGTGGCTGGAAGAAATACCAACGGCCTATTATCGGTGGTTAGATCTAAACGGATAACCCTGTTGTCCAAAGATAAATCGAATACTCAGTACTGGCGCAAAATTGTAAATAGTGCATCCGGAGCTTCAGTTGTTAATTTCGAGACCTTTAATCTCCAGGGTGGCAGGCAAAAGACAACAGGGCTATTACATGGAAAAGGAAAATGTACTTCAAACAGTATGACCCTGATACGGATGAAATGTTCAGGAACAATTTTCAGTTTTAAAAATGTATCTGTTAAGTGAACTGGTTCTATCTGTTAACTCCTGTTACTTTATGACAGTAATTCTGTTTCATGCCTGTACAGCCATTTTTCTGATCACCTGCAGAAAATGAAGAAAACCAATGATTGAAACAACGAAACAGGTACATAACTTGCCTGTATTTGAGCTGACAGTGGACTCCATTACCAGAAGTAGAAGAGCTTTTAAAGATATCACTAATAAGACCCTCTGAATATATTGAAGCGTGCGGATATGATGCTATGAAATATATTACCGCGCTGGTTATGCTTTCTTTTGTATACATTCGTGCGGCTCAGGATCTGAGCTGGTATGTGGAGGGAATACACTTTTCGGGTAATGAACGTATTGAACAGAGTGAGTTAGTTCCACTGATGCAGCTTCAGCCGCCCGGATTCTTCACACGTTCAGAGTACTCGTTTTCAAAACTGATTGATGACATTTCGGCAATTAAGCGCTACTACTATAAAAAAGGATATCTTGGTGCAAGCGTAGTGATAGCAGGGATTGAAAAAAATACTGCACTGTAGGGAGTTGTGATCCGGCTGAGAATTTGTGAAGGTATACCGACGATTGTAGATACGATTTTATTTGAAGGTAATACGATTTATGCTGATTCAGTATTATCTGTATATGTTCCTTTGCAGAAAGGTATGCTTCTGGACTCGGTTGCTTTTGAATTAAGCGGTCGGATCATAAAGGATAGTCTTGCAAACCGGGGGTACATTCTGGCTGAAGTGTACAGGAGTTTTGAGCTCAATGAGGAGGGTGATAGTGTTAGGATACTGTATGAAATAACTGAAGGGCCAGTGATGGTTCGGGGTGAACTTGAAATAATCGGAGCAGAGGAAGTAAAGCGAACAGTAATTGAACGGGAGATTACTATACAGGGAAGGTGAGATACTGACTGCTTATGAGATTGACCGTTCGATAAGTCGACTGCATGAAACCGGTCTTTTTGATAATGTGCTCTTCGAGCTGATGGACTCTTTTTGGGATTAGAAGCTGGATATGGATATGGGCAGGTAGATGGGCAGAGCGATTACGGGTTTAGTGCTAGTGCAGAGATTGGGGCTTTTGCAATTAAAATATCTGATGCGTTGCTGGCGGTATCAGTCAGGTGATCTCTTATGCAAAGTGTTCTGACAGAAAGGTATTCGTCCGGATTCAGCTTCAGCTTCAGAATCGGTTTTCTGCTATGAGGATGAGTGGAGTTTCGTTTTTGTTAAGGCTGATTATCATTTCTCTCACTTTTCGCCCATGGCAACTTTCCAGTCATCTCAATTTCGAGTGAAAAGCTGAGGAATGTTCTGATTGCGACAATAGCTGCAAGCACTCCAACGCTTGTAATGGTCGGCTCGACCGCTACTGTCCTGATCAGATCGCCGGCAACCATAAACTCAAGACCAGTGAGAATAATTTTACCAAGGTTTTTTCGGTATTCCTCAAATCTCAGGAACCCTTTTTCTTTACTATGAGAAAGTCCAACGATCACAGCCCTGGCTAAAAGGTATACTGTTCCTCCTGTAATTATCACAACACCGGTGATATCTATACATAATCCGACAGTTTCTATCAAATTTTCAATCATATTGGTATAAAATCTGCAATATCTGATCCGATTACCAGGAAATGTGCACTTTTAGCACACCTCGCCATAATCATTGATAGAATAGGTGTGAAAAAACCTGAAAAGAGATTTCATAATGTTTACCGTTTTAACAGAGGGGCTCTTTTATGAAAAAATATCCATGTCTGTTTTCAGAAGGAAAAATTGGATCCGTCACTATTAAAAATCGTATTGTCATGCCACCAATGGGAACAATGTTGTGTGGATCGAATGGGGAGATGACCGACCATCTGACAGCTTACTATTCTGAAAGAGCAGAAGGTGGGACTGGCCTGATAATCACAGAGATTATCACAGTCGAATATCAGTCTGGTAAAGCATTGGTCAATCAACTGAGACTTGACGACGACAGGTTCATAGCCGGGTTCAGCCGACTGACAGGTGCGGTACAAAAATATGGTGCAAAAATATTTGCCCAGCTTCATCACGCAGGAAATCAGGCTTTCCACAGCTCCACCAATGGAGGACAAATTGTTGCTCCCAGTGCAGTAACCAGCAAAGCAATCGGTATTGAGCCCAGAGCACTTTCTACCGAAGAGGTAAAAGATCTTGTAAAGAAGTTCATACTTGCTGCTGTAAGAGCTAAAACAGCAGGCTTTGACGGAGTGGAGTTACACGGGGCACATGGATACCTGATAAATCAGTTCATGAGTCCTCATTCCAATCATCGCCAGGATGAATATGGTGAGAACCGGTTAAAATTTATTACTGAAATAATGGAGGGAATCAAAAAACAGTGTGGTTCGGATTTTCCGCTGATAATCAGGTTCAGTGCCGATGAATTTATTCCGGGCGGTATTGACATTGAGGAGGGAAAAAGAATCGGTACTGCACTGGCTGCTGCGGGTGCAGATGCCCTTGATGTGAGCAGCGGAACATATGAAAGCATGCCTGTAGTGATTGAGCCTTATATGTTTAAAGAGGGGTGGAAAAGTTATCTTGCACATGGAATGAAGCAGTTGGTTGCTATACCGGTAATTGCAGTGGGCGCAATAAAACGTCCTCAAAAAGCTGAAGAGATTCTCAGTCAAAATCAAGCTGACTTCATCGCACTTGGCAGAGCGCATCTCTGTGATTCCCAATGGGCAGAAAAAGCCCGCTCGGGAAATGATGATTCAATTGTCACCTGTATCGGATGCATGCATTGTATCGAGTCAATATTCTCAATGCGAAAAATCGAATGTGCTGTAAATGCGCGAACCGGAAGAGAACTCGAGTTTTCGGATTTCAAAAGAGATGGATTGGGAAGGGGTGTAGCGATTATCGGGGCCGGGCCGGCCGGGATGGAAGCAGCCCGGGTTCTCAAGTTGCGTGGTTTTCAACCGGTGGTGTACGAGCAGCGAAATGAGGTTGGGGGACAACTTGTACCTGGATGTAAACCACCAGATAAGGAGGTAATAAAATGGTATCAGAACGCGCTGCTTAAAAATATAAAATCTTTGAATGTTGAAGTGGTTACGGGATGTAAAGCTGAACCGCAACAGATACTTGCTGATCACCATCCTTTTGCAGTGATAGTGGCAACAGGAGCAAAGCCGCTTATCCCTTCAAAAATCCCTGGAGTAAATAATGTAAATGTTTTTACTGCTCTGGATGTTCTTAATAATTTATTCCTTATACCTGATGGGTCAAAAGTGGCGATTGTAGGTGGAGGTATGACTGGTTGTGAGCTTGCTGAACTTATATCTGGGAAAAATTGTAACGTTACCATAATCGAAATGAAATCCGAACTTGCAACCAATGAAAACTCGATAACCAGAAGTGTAATGCTCAAACGACTTGATGAAAATGCAAAAATAGAAATATTAACAGGATTTAAGGTTCTGGCGATAAAAGAAGAGACCCTCGAATTGGAGGAGATAAAAACCGGTGAGAAAAAACAGATCAGGGCAGATTATTCAGTTCTTTCGCTTGGATTGTCACCTCAGAGGGATGAAATCAAGCAGTGGAAAGAGGTGTTCGAAAGAACATATGTAGTTGGTGATGCAGAAGCTCCATCAAAGGTTGCGTTTGCAATTCGAACGGCATTCGATGCTGCTTATGCTTTATCGTGAGAATTATCAGATTTGGATAATCGGTTGACGACAAGATGCTCAGTACTCTTTATTAGATTGGGGTTGTGGATGCTAAGGACAATCCAGCGAAATGTTAGCTTCAAGCATCTGCAAGCCCGCATATCAGGACGCGAAGAGGATCGGGTCAAGAAATCAACTGAATCAGGTATATATGTATAACTGTATTTGTAATGTTTTGACTGTGTTTTACAATTCAGTGATGCTGGCCATCAGGCGTTTGATTACCCTTGCTAAAATTTACTAATAAACAAAAATAAACCGGCAGAAACACTTCTGGTATCATTGTTGTAAATAGGAGTTACGACAGTTTTTCTTCCAGTAATATCAAAAAAATACCCTGATGGCAATACTTTGTCTTTGTCAAAAACGAGTACCGCAGAACGTGAAATTTGAGAGGAAACAGGCTTGTTTACAATTTTAACAACAGATGTTTGACACTCGTTGGTTGCAGTCATTGAAGGTTCAGGAAGAGTGCTGAGAGGTTTTACCCGTGTTGCGGATAGTAAAAGTGACTGGTCTTCCCAGGTGGTTATACCACCGGCATTGAGTACATGCTTATATCCTTGTTGTTTTAGAGTAGCTGCCGCTGATGATGCTCTCGAACCAGTGTGGCAATAAAGAACGATATACTGATTTTTGCTGAGTCTGGAAATATTCCGGGAGAGAATACCCTGATTTGAAGACAGATTGTAGGGAAGGCATTTGTCGGAACCGATTACACCAGTACTTTCAAGTTCATAGGGATCTCGTATATCGATAAGAACAAAATCCGAATCCGGACATGCCTTTATCCAGAGTGCAAGAGTTTTCTGGGTAAATAGGGGAGATGACAAAGCCATTGAATATACAGATGCTGCAAGAAGAACGACTTTTATTAAAGGTGCCATAATCTCTTCCAATGAAAGTATATAATAAATTTCTGACTTAAAATTTACGTTTATCACATGGAAAAAAGTACCGATATTTATTAAAATATAATAAAATCAGTCGCAACTGTTATTGATATACTATATGTAGTTCGGTAATGAAGAAATGTTCCAGATACTTTGAAATTTCGAATCAAATTTAAATAAAAAACAGCCATGTGATACATGGCTGTTAAAATGTAGGATGGACACCTGACTTTGCTGTTATTTTTTGGACTGGTGTGAGTAAAAAACGCCGCTGGCTCCGTTATTTGGATTGAGAATAATAGGTTGTTGGCCTCGTCTTACCGATGCAGAGAAACCATCCACTTGCTGTCCAAGAGAATTATACAGCATGATTGGTGCATTGTTTTTCAACGGCAGTACTGGCGCTGCCTGCCTGGAGAAAAATGTTGATGTTGAAATCATTTCTTCCAGACTTTTATACATCTTAACTTGCACTGTTGCCTGTCCTCCCGGGCTTTGATAGGCTTCAACGTTAAAGGAAACCTCATAAAATGATCCAATAGTCATTCCAGCTTTTTTCCATGCGTCAAAATGATTTCCACATGTTATCGTCCCTTTGGTACGTTTTGCTGTACGAACACTCCAGTATTGCTGAAATGTTTTATTTCCCTCAATAGAGGCACCTGTTCGAGAGTTTTGAAAAATTTCATATTTTCCGCTGTCTGTTTCGACAGTACCTTTTCTTGTTGCGTTACCGGGTGGTTTCCAGGAACCCCAGCTCTCAATGATATAGTATTCTACAAGTGGGTTTTTAAACCATCCATAGATACTGAGATAAGAATTTCCCTGCGGTTTGTAATCTGCGGTATAGACAATAATCACTTTTTCTGAGCCGGGGCGTACCCCTTTTCTGAAAAGTATGTTGTTTACGCTACCCCATTGGCAGGAGAAATCACATCCATCGGCGAGTGTCATAGTGCCACTTCCACCGTCCTTCCAGTACTCAATATGGTAGTCATCCTGTGTACCTACATCATTTGAGCTGATTACATCACCTGTCTTAAACTTCTTGCTTCCCCATGAAAATATCTGAGAGGAGCACACAATTAAAAAAAACGGCATCAAATAATTTAAGCGCATAAACTAACCTTAATAATTTTTAAAGCACAACATCATAGTTAGTATAAACAACTTTGTCTGAAAATGCAGATATAAAATTTGAAATGTGTATTATATTTGAGTACTTCGTAATGCTCCATCTCAAGAATCATAGTCACTATGTTTTTAAATATTGTTGTATCGCGTATCTCATAAACTTACACAAACCTGTTATATCCCAGGTCAACTTCATCGGCCGAAATACCTCCTCGTATCCCCCAGTTTTCCATCGGTTGCTCCTGAAGGGCGATAAATACATCTTCCTTCTTAATCCCAGTGTCTTCGAGCCGATTGACAATTTCAGCATAAAGATTCTTTTTTGTTTCCTTCGATCGTCCTGGAAACACACAGATCTCAATCAGGACATAATTATCGCTACGTCCGTCGGGGATTGTCCAGTCTTCTCGTGAGTATTCATTCGTTTTCTGGTTGTAATCCCAGTTTTTAATGTTAAAGTGAATCATAAGCGATTCATGAATTGCATCATTGATCCTTTTTTTGTGTTCTGCCGTTTTGCCCCTGAATAATGAGATTGTAATGAGTGGCATGGATCATCCTTTCGTAGAAAACAATGTGACAGGTAATGTTAGTTTCATCAAAACAGACGTAAAAGAGATTATTGAATGTCTTAGGTGAGGTATGTCAATTCGTACGGTATAGTTTTACGTCGCATATTAAACCAATCGATTTGAAAAAATACCGGAAAAAATTCATTAATTCCAATATACTCATCTGAAGAAATACAAATCAATATGTTCAACTCGGTACTTCTGCGAAGCGCCAGCGATGAACGTAGCTGTAGAAAACCTGTGGTAAAGACAGTATATTTCATTATAGAATCCGATTGAATGTTTTTTATGAGTGCTCTATGAATGAAAGTCTATTGATACGTTTGAATAAGCATCCAGCTATCTTTATTGTTTTTTTTTGTATATGTGTGAACTCTTCGGAGAGAATTGTTAAATCCTCCTATCAACTGAATGGAATTGAAAAGAGATCCATGGTTGGAGTTATACAAATGATGCAGGATTCAGCGGTGATACTCCATCTTGCCGGACCTGATTACCATTTTTCACCTCTGAGCGGAATGACGGTTTTTTCCAGCAAAACCAATAGCGGAGGGGTTTTCACAAGAATTGGTTCATTTCAGGATAGTTGCGACAAAATTAAGTTTGTAACGAATCTGGGTATTGAGATAACGGTTGAGGGTATGAATGCGGATACCAGTTCCATTTCGGAAAAATGGTACACTTCTTATAACGATACCAGACGTAGTTCTTTTAAGATGATACAAAACAGGCTGATATCAAAATTTGGTGACTACAGAGCCTCAGAAAAAAAAGGACATAAACATGCCGGAGTGGATTTGAAAGGGAGTTCCGGTGAAATGGTCTTTCCAATCAGCAATGGTGTTGTCATTTCTACATCAAACGATAGATTCAGCAGTTATGTTGTTGTCTGCCACAGATTAAAGAACGGAGAGACACTCTTTTCAAAATATGTACATTTGAAAGTAATCAAAGTAAATGCAGGAGACTATATTGATCATAATTCACCGATCGGTCGAATTTTTAATCAGAATGATCTTAAGCAAAGTGGATATAGCCACCCTCATGTTCACCTGGAAATCAGAACATCCTATGATGATAAAGGGGCAGCCAGTTCATACAGTATGACAATGGAGGCTTTAAAAAAATACTGTATAGATCCATTACTTTTTTTCAGGGATAATCTTTCATCTGATGAATAAACCCTTTCTCTGGATCAAAATTGCACTGATTGTTTCAGTTTTTGTTATTTATATTCCTCTTTTCAGTCAATCATTTCACTGTCCAAAAATCCTGGTAACGTTTATTGCGGCAAGCATGCTCTCAATGAGCTTTTTATTTAAACCCTCGTTGATGGTTCCATCGGGGGGTGCTGTTCTGACAGGCTTTGGCTTGATTCTTCTCTCCTGGTGTTCGGTAGCTTTTTCTCACGCTCCATTGAACAGTGTACCACAATGTATGCTCTTTTTGTCAGCGGCAGTAATCTGTATAACCGTTTGCGATTTTACATCGGATGAAAAGAGATACTTGCTGATTGTATTATTTTTTATTGCGTTAGCAGAGTCATTGCTTGCATACTTTCAATTTTTCGATCTAAAAATTTCTACTGTACTTCCCTCTTCGACATGCGAAAAAAATGTGATCGGAACGATGGGGAACGCTGAGTTTCTGGCAACTTTTCTTGCTGTTGGACTGCTTATAGGGTTAAAGCTGGTTGATGAATCGGAAAGATACAAAAAACTGGTTTATTGTGGAATTGGTCTGATTAGTACAGCCGTTCTGTTAACTGAAAATAAAGGTACGCTACTGTTTCTGAGCATTTTTTTCATTTGTTGTATAACAAAGAAGAAAATTGTCGCTGGGGCCGTCCTGCTGGTGTCAGCCGGGGTGGCGCTTTGGTTTTTTCCATCACAGTTCAAAGGACGATTACTGGTATGGATCTCATCGGCTTTTACATTTAAGCATCATTTATTGACTGGGACTGGAATACGCCAGATTGGTCATTATTATCTGGATTCTATCGAAGCTCTTTTTGTCAATATTCCTTTGATAAAAACTGCATTCGCGCAGAATGTAGGCGCAGTGCTTGATGCGCACAATATTGTTCTTAATTTCGGAGTAGAAACGGGCATCGCTGGATTACTGGTATCGATACTGTTTGTAGTATCAGTTGTTTTCCATGCAAAAAAAATTAATAATTATACTGGTATTGCGTTGCTGTTTCTTGTTTTCAAAAGTTTCTATACGGTGATGCATAATTGTTCGACATCTCTGATTTTATTTGCTCTGTTGTTAGGAGTTTCTTTGCCAGCCAAAACTGTGGTACTTGCGGCAAAAAAGAGAGTAGTCGTACTGTTTTCACTGATAGTTTTGGTTTTTTCAGGTTCGTTGTTTGCCGGTTATCTGGTTGTATCAGACTTCTGGTATAGAAAAGGGATTGGTGCGATTACTTTAAAAGATCTTAAAAGAGGAGAAACATTTATCAGGAAGTCCCTTGCAATAAACCCACAGAATTTTGATGCAGATCTTGCACTGGGACATATATACTTTCTAAATAAGGATACTGGGCGTATGAAATCCCCTCTTTTTAAGTCCATAAAAAATTTCAAATCAATGAATACTCTGAAAATTTCGGCTCATATGTTTTTCTTTTCAGAGATGCATGAAGAGGCGGAAAAATTATATCTGGAGATAGAAAAATGCTACCCGTATCACTTAACCACCCTCGCCAAACTGGCACAGATATATTTTTCAAGAAAAGAGTATAAAAAAGCTTATGAGTATGCGTCATCAGTGTTAGATTGTAAGCCGAGAGTAAAAAATGAATCTGATTTCAGAAATAAAATGATTGCTTCCGAAATAATTAATGTTACCGGACCAAAGCTTTTCAAGGTGGAGTAGACAGATGAACCTAAAAAATATGGTACTGTTGTTTTCAGTATGTTTTATCATAACTGCTCAGGAAAAACTTCCTGCAGAAGCATGGGTGAATGATGATTTTGTATCGGTGAGGACTACACCCTCAAAAGATGGTGATAAGGTTGGGGTTCTTTACAAAAAGATGAAAGTGACAGTAACTGAACGAAGTGCGGGAAAAGATAAAATTGGAGAAAAAACCGATTACTGGTATAAAATTGCCTGCAAAGATATTTCAGGTTGGACGTTTGGTGCATTGATTGATTTTAAAAATCTCCCGAAAGATGGATATGAAACCTACTATGCAAACCCTGATATGGAATGGTTTCATAAAAGGTACAGTTACAGCACCTGGGAGGAACTGGAAATGGAAATGACAACATTTACTCTCGAAGAATACAGGTCTTTGATTACTGCTGTAACTACAGAGCAGAGAGTCGCTGTGCTTTTGTATAACTCTTTCTACAGTAAAATTGAAAAGAATAAGGATAGTATGAACAAGGCTCCCTTTCCTTATCTTAAAGAGATACTTTTCTCACCGGAATTTTTATCGAAGCTCAGTTATCTCTCGTACTATGAAGATGAGGTACAATGTTCGCCATATGCAACGCAGATCTATGCGGCTGTAGCGTCGCAAGTGAATAATAGAGAAAAATTGTTTCTGGATATAACTAAATATGGTCCATCAGTGTTCGATTGTCTTCCAGAAGAATTCAAGAAAAACAAGAAATTTCTTATTCAACTGGCAATTCAGAATCCTCAGAATTTTAACCGTATGAGCTGTATTTTTGGTAATAATGAAAACGCTATCAGAGAGATACTTGATGGTATATGGAAGTTAACTGGTAAAAATGAGAATGTCTATCCAATGCACAGATACAGAATAATCTCCAGTATAGAAGATAGTTTGAAACAGAAATATTATTCATATAAACCTAAAAACTGACCGGTAGAGATAACGATTATACTAATGAATTCACTATTTTGTTCAATCAATGAAAGACAATGGCGGGACTGGCACTGGCAGTTAAGTAATGGATGCAGATCTGTGCAGGATATTAGGCGGTTTTTTCCTTCACTGCCACAGGATCGGCTTGAAAAAATTGAAAAGCATATTGATAGTTACAGGTTTTTTGTCACTCCCTATACACTGGCGTGCGTCGGACTGGATGATTACGGCAATCCTTTACCGAACGATCCGATCTGGCGTCAGTTGCATTGTGAAGACTGTGATTATACTATCCCGGTTCTGCCTGATAGTAATTGGGAAGTACCAGAAGAAATTCATTATGAAATTCTGCATCAGAAGTATCCCGGGAGGGCGTTGATTAGAATTACAGATACCTGTTTCAGCTATTGTACCTATTGTTACTGTGCACATCGTACAATTGATAATAATAAGAATAATCAGATTCACTATAAATCAGTGTGGCCTCAGATACTTTCGTATTTAAAGGAGCATAGTGACATCTATGAGATTCTCATAAGTGGAGGAGATCCGCTGATCCTTTCTAATGAGGAACTCTCGGAGATACTTCAAGACCTACGATCAATTCCATCAATACGGTTTATCAGGATAAATACGCGGGCTTTTACCTATTGTCCTTTCAGGATCGATACGGAGCTGGTCCGGATATTAAAGAAATTCGATGTGAATGCAATAGAAGTGCATTTCAGTTCACATAAGGAGTTGACTCCGCAGGTTGATGAAATCCTGGATCTGTTTTCTCTTAACAATTATAACCCGATGTTTCTTTCGCGGGCACCCCTTCTAAAGGGTGTAAACAATGGTATTGAAGAGCTTGAGGCCCTGTTCCTTGAATTGTACCAAAGAGGTATTTTCCCTTATTATATGTTTCATTTCGCTCCTTATGTGATTTGCAGAGATCAATTGGGGACAACTGTATCGGAGGGCGCTTCTTTACTGAATTATCTCCGGAGAAGAATTCCTGGACCAGCGATGCCTCGCTATACACTGTTTCATCAGAGCGGAAAGCAGGATATCCCTTTTGATGAAAATGGAACTGCGGAATTCAGATATCTGCAGGATCAGGACGGAAAACCGTATATTACATTTCGTAACTGGCGTGGCGTCTGGGTTGATTATCCTGATGTCGTCTGAAGGCAAACCGCTTCAATGAAATTTAAAAAAATTCGGACAATTAGAAGGAATACTCTACTGTTTTTAAAAGGGTACATGAAACATATTGCAAAGAAAGGTTCTTCCGTCGAAGTTGCAATGTGCCCCAAAATGGGTGTACAATTTTCTCTACCTGTTAAAATAAGGCCCGGATTAGGTGGTCAAAACGCTCATCGTATCCATAATATGAAACTCTGTTGCGATATGATTGATGGAACTATTTTGCGGCCTGGTTCTGTTTTTTCACTTGAGCACCTGATTGGTGAACCAACTGACATGCGCGGATTCAAAACCGGCCCGGTAATTATCCGTGGAGAGTTAGGGGTGGGTTTTGGTGGTGGCATATGTCAGGTTTCGACTGTTCTTTTTAATACTGCTTTAGTCGGGAATTTAAAAATCGTCGAAAAACACTCTCACAGCAGAGATATCTGGGGTGAGGCCAGAATGATCGATCTGGGAAGAGATGCCGTATACGTGTTTCTAAGAAAAAATCTCATGTTCCAGAATTGTAATAATTACAATGTTGTGATAAGAATCAATATGAATACTGATCTTATGAATTTGACCTGCCGCATACTTATTCCCGTTACTGCTGATACTGGTACTGCCAGAATAGAGTCTGAGTTATTTCAGAACAGACATCGTGATAACAAAGATAACTCTGATAAAATGGTCAGAACAAGAAGGTACTCAATAGATAGTAAAGGGCATGAGCGAGTTACCTATGATAAAACTGAAAAATATCGGGTGTAATACTCCCGTTAGAATAGAGACAATAGGCATTCTTTATGAAACCATTGAAGATGCCAGAAAGATGGGCCTTCCACTGGAGGTGCTGGATCACTGGCGGGAAGAGCATGAACTCGCCGCTATTGAACAGGCTATACAAGAAGCCGGATTCTCAACAACAAGAATTGGTACACCTTGTGATCTGGTTGCTCTGAGTGATCAGATGAAGTCTCAAATTGATTTTATAGTGACTCTTTCGGTCGGGTTCAGATCCCGCTACAGACAGGCGTTGGGAGCAATGGCTTGCGAATTAGTGAATAAGCCTTACTCGGGTCCGGATCCCTATGCAAAGATTACGGGTCAGAATAAGCAACTGCTCAAAGCTATGCTTGATAAATGGTCAATCAGTACTCCTGCATGGGTTTACATACAGAATGATACTATGCTTTACCAGCAGTTTCCTCCATTCCCATTGATTGTAAAACCATCCTGTGAAGGAACTTCAGTTGGAATCCATGAAGATGCTGTCGTGTTTACGAAGACATCGCTGGAAGAGTATGTGAGTTATGTACTCAATGACCTTGGTTATCCGGTTATTGTGGAGCAATTTATTACCGGTAAGGAATTCAAAGTTTGCTATGTTGGAAATGGAAATGATTTGTGGCGAGGTATGATAGAGGATACTCATGATGATGGAACTTCTCTGGGCTCAGACTTTTTCCATTACACCGCAAAAGTACAAAGAATGTTTAAAAAAGAAAAACGGGATTTTTGGTCTCCCGAATTTGAAATGCTCAAAAAACAATGCGACCTTGTCTATTCACTTTTTTCTCCCGCAGACTATGCAGTATTTGACATAAGACAAGATATGAGTGGCGCATTTTATCTGATTGATTATAATCTTGATGCTACACTTCATCCGGAAAAGACCCTCGCAACCTGTTGCAAACTACATGGGATATCATTTCATACAATGATTAAAATGATTTTGAAAACTTCGTTTATTAGTCAGGGGATCGCATGGAGATAGCATGGGGAAAAGGCAATATAATATTGCGGGATGATATTATCAGAAAAGTTACTACCATTGCTCCGCGCAAAGAATCAGTAATATGTGATGTGTCGGAGCATGTTGAAACAATCTGTAAAAAACTTGCTCAAAAGATTGCTTCGAGGAACATACACAAGGTCGCCATTATTACTGAAGACAGAACAAGGGAAAATCCTGAATATCCCCTGTTATTGAATGCAATGATTGATGTTCTCGAATCTCAATCTGTAAATAACATTTTTCTTGTCCCCGCTTATGGAACACATCCAGCACACTCCCTACCTGATCACAAAAAGTTATACAGTGAAGAAGTCCTGAAGCGGGTTACACTGGTTGAGCATGACTGCCATAACCAGGCACAACTCTCACCGGCAGGTGCATTGTTATCGGGACAAGTACTCAGGATTAATAGTACTGTTGCCAGTGCCGATTTTATTATTGCCCTTGGGTCAGTTGCACCACATGCTTTTGCAGGTTTTACAGGTGGCCCGAAAATAATATTGCCCGGAATAGCAGACTATGAAACAATCAGAGCCAATCACAGTCAGATAAGATCTTCCGGAGCTGATCTTTGCTGCCAGATTGATAATCCGGTTCATGAACAGATGATGGAAGCTTTACGATTGGTAAAAATCGATTATGCTATACAAACGGTACGCTCGGCTGAGGGGACTCTGGCGGGAATTTTTTATGGCGATTTACCGTGTTCATATGATAATGCGATTGACTGCATCATCAAATGCAATGGTATAACTGTAGGTAAATGCGCAGATCTGGTGATCGCTTCATGCGGAGGTGCTCCCTGCGATGACAGTCTCTACAGCGGGCAACGGTGTATTTCCGTAGCTTCAAAACTTGTAAATCCTGGCGGAATGATGGTTATTATAGGTGAATTTTCAAACCTGATTGGTAATCAGTGTCTTGCAGACTGCCTGATAGATCGTGAGAATGTTTTGAATAACATAAGACCTGAGCAGATCGAGATCGGAATGCACAGCGCTCTTTTAATGATTAGAAATATGGCAGGTGCAAAGGTATCGTTTCTTACTTCATGGGAAGAGGCAATCGGTACGAAATATAATCTTGACCTGATTTCATCCATGGGTCATCTTGAAGATCTGATATTAAAGAAAACAGATACTGGTGCCGATGTGTTTCTGGTGCCCGACTCGTCCAATCTGGTCATTAATCCAAAAACCAGAGAAAAACAGGTATATGCGTAAAGCAATCGAAACAGTAATAATCAACTTGTTTAATCTTCTTCCGCAGCGTCTTTCCGTGCGGTCCTTTTTCATCTTCTGGTTGACTCTGCCATATATTGTCATAAAATTCTCGAAAAGATCCCTGAATAGAAGACGAAGTATTATTTGGCATGGAGTAACAGCAGAGAAAGCTGAATATTCAACTGTCTCTACTGCAAAAAGTAGTTTTCAGATACTGGCAGATTCCTGCTCTGACGAAGAAATATGTATCCGGTATTCTGGAGGGACCGATTCCACCTTAACAGCTGCATATATGGCCAGCCGATACCGGCGGGTCCATCTTCTGACGTTTGCATCTTCGTATGAAAATCTTACGTTTGGGATGATAAGATCCAGTCCGCGAAGCACATGTGTAAATGTCGGATTTTTACAAAAACGCTTCGGAAAAGATCGTTTTGTACATACGATTGTGTCATTGGAGACTATCCGAAACGAAATCTATTTTGGACTTTATCAGAAATTTATTACTCATAACGATTTCCTTCGGGTTTCACTATGTCCTGCGTGTACTGTCGCAATGCATAAACTGACGATTGAATATTGTAAAAAGCATTATATACGTTTCGTTTCTGATGGATCGAGTGAGGAATCCGGTTCATATCCATGGCAGATGCAATACAGGGAAAATCTGGATGTTATTATACGTAAATACAAAAAGGCTGGGATAAGCTATTGCATCAATCCCTGTTATAAAGTAAGAGAGAGCGCGCAGCTGTTATTTGAGAATGGTATTTTGCCTGAAATGGTGGATCGGAAAAGTTTTAGATATCGCCGTAAAACACAGCAGTTTTGTATTCCCATTCAAATGCAGTCATTATGTAGGAATCTGCATGGAAAAGTTTTTCCTGCTGATGCTGAAAGAGTTACTCAATTTGTTGATGCTGCATTGTAGCACCCGGATTTATGCATATAGGGTTGAGTCTCCACGGGAGTTACTATTAGTTCCGTTATGATATACTGACACAGAGTTACTTTTTGTCGAAAAATATTTGTATATTATGAAATACAGTTTTTCATTACTATCAAAGGATCATGTCATGCAAAAATCTTCCCAACTTCCCGATAAAGAGGGTTTTTTCGGAAAATACGGCGGCAAATTTTTACCACCACAGCTTGAAGCCGCTTTCACAGAGATAATTGAAGCGTATGGGCGTATCTCCCGGGACGCGAGTTTTATCAATGAATTGCGCTATATTCGCAAACATTTTCAGGGACGACCGACTCCTGTATATCATGCCAAAAAGCTGTCCGAAAAAAACGGTGGCGCTCAGATCTATCTTAAACGTGAAGATCTCAACCATACTGGTGCTCACAAGATCAACCACTGTATGGGTGAAGGGCTTCTGGCACGTTTCATGGGTAAGAAAAAAATCATCGCAGAAACCGGAGCTGGCCAACACGGTGTGGCTCTTGCAACAGCGGCTGCTTATTTTGGTCTTGAGTGCGAAGTTCACATGGGAGAAGTGGATATTGTCAAACAGGCACCCAATGTCTCCCGCATGAAACTTCTTGGTGCCAAGGTTATCCCGGTTACTCATGGTCTCAAAACCCTGAAGGAAGCTGTGGATTCGGCATTTGAAGCCTACCTGGCTGATTATCAGAATTCAATATATTGCATCGGTTCGGTGGTTGGGCCACACCCGTTTCCTATGATGGTTCGGGATTTCCAGGCTATTGTAGGTGTGGAAGCCCGAGAGCAATTTGTTGAGATGACAGGTGAACTCCCTGATGCTATCTGCGCCTGTGTAGGGGGCGGTTCAAATGCGATGGGTATTTTTACAGGGTTTCTTGATGATCCATGTAACATTTATGGAGTGGAACCTCTGGGCGTTGGTACAAAAATTGGTGAACATGCTGCAACAATGACTTATGGCACCGAAGGGATCATTCATGCCTTCAGATGCTACCTGCTGCAAAATGAGGACGGTTCTCCTGCTCCTGTCTACTCTTGTGCAAGTGGTCTGGACTATCCCGGTGTTGGACCGGAGCACTGCTACCTCAAAGATACCGGGCGGGTTGAATATGTAACCTGTTCTGATGAAGAATGTAAGCATGCCTTCTTCAAATTGAGCCGTCAGGAAGGCATTATCCCTGCAATCGAAAGCTCTCATGCCGTTGCTTTCGCACTTAAAAAAGCGCGTGAAATGGGCAGTGGAACCATTCTGGTTAACCTTAGTGGCCGAGGGGATAAGGATCTGGATTACGTTCTCGAACACTGGGGAACTGGTGAGGAGGATGCCTGAACATCAGAAAATATCGCCTGCCAGCTCTTACGGGATCATCCATATAGAGCGCGGACTTTTTTTCTGAATTTCGGAAGGTGGTTTCGAGAGCTTCAGCCACCGTTCGAGAGCATTTCGACAAGATCAATCAGACATTTTCCGGTCACCGGTGGCTGAGGGCCCCGAAGCCCCGGTTTTGCACCTGGAAAGTTTAATCAATGGGCGTCATTGAGCCCGGCGGGGGAGTGAACAATGATTTGGAATCAGAATTTGATCCCCACTTTAAATCTCCCCTTCCTTGTCACTCGATCAGCATCTGTTGTCAGGACAACAAACAGATAGGCGCTGCCTCTCCCTGCTACCCGTCCTTTTTTATTTTTGCCATTCCAGTAGATTCCATAATCATTGCTGCCTTTGGCTTTGTATAAACTCAGCTGGTTGATAAGATTACCTGTCGGATCATAGATGTAAACCTTACCATATGAGCTGTCCCTACTACCGGGCAGTACCATAAGTGGTTTCCCTTTCACATGGACTCCTACGACGACTCCGGTTGCAGCATTCTTATCTGTTTTGTCGAGTACGTTTTTGTAATAGTCACGTATAGTAAGAGGTATGGGCGTATCTGGAGAAAACGGATTTGAGCTTGGTGAATAGGTAATTGATAGTGTTCCCCACTGTATTGGTGCTTTACGCCCGTTTTGATGAGGTTTCGTGAGCAGAAGGTCAGTAACACCTCCCGATGATGTCAATTGAATGCTGTCCTTTAGAACATTTATGTCTATAGTTGAAGATACAATCAGTGTGGCAGTTGAATCATCAACAACAGTCATTGATGTAAATGCATTGCTTCTGGGCGTTGTACCCTGAAAATACCTGAAAATCTGATTAACATCCGGATTCGGAGGCCATTTGATCAGCTCGCTGATGATAACTCTCAGAGTATCGGCTGAGTTTGTGCTTCCCGGGTAGTAATATACCTTATCTGCAACCGGACCAGCTCCGTCTGAGACTGGAACAGTAGTAACAGAATTGATATTTTCAAATGCACCAATTGTCAGTGATGGAGTCCAGTCTGTCTGAAGTTCTTTTCCACGCTGTTCTGCAAGAATAAGATAAAATGTTTTTCCGGATGCTGTTCCGTTTTCAGAATATATGCTATCAACCTTAAAGGTAATGCCATTACTTTTTACAGTAATATTTTCTTCCGGTTTTTTGATGAGCGTCATTGTTGTGTCATATTTTAATTCTATTCTGTCTATATACCCGTTTCCATCACTGTCTCTGGTAACTGCAGATAGCGGTTTAAGTGATACCGGATCATTCTTCCCAGAGTTGATAAAAAGCTGTAATGATGTGAAAACCGGCTCAGCATTCGGGATATCAGGGTTTATAAATCTGGCAGTGATCGTGATACTGCCAGAGCTTCCGTTTGGCAAAATAGAGAGGATACCTTCATTCTGAGAAGTGATGGTTACTTTACGCTGCGGGTCATCAATTTGCCAGGTGACGTGGCTGTCCCATTCCGGTCTCCATCTGATACTGTCAAATGCGTGTGCATAAATGGTATAGGATGATCCTGCCGGAATGGTATCAAGAGCTTTCAATGGGGTGTTTCCGTTTATATCAGGTGCCCCCGGCCTTTCGTAGAGCCGCAGTATCGATGTAGGTGTAAAGAGATTCGTGGTGATCTTGATTCTACTGTTGTGTGTGTGACGTTCGGCATAGAAGAAATCAAATGTGTACTGTTTTCCTGCCTCAAGGCCAAGTTCGGAAGCCCTATTGTCAAGATGGATTGAGCCTGCTTCCGCCTGATGCATTCCCCCAAGATCCATTGCAAGTTTACCATTAATGAATGCCCATACATCATCATCACCGAGAAATTCAAAGGTGAGGCCGCTTTTATAAGTGAATACAGTATGAAGTTCCATGGTGAATGAATAGTTGTGATTTTTGTTTGCCGGTTCTATTCCGAATCCGTCTTTATCTATCCAGAAAAACTCTTCCGTTCCGTTTTGTCCAGATCGTTCAAACAGGTATATGCCATTTCCTTTATGGATAAACGGCAAAGTTTTTTGAATGACAATGTTTTTGAATGATGTATCATGGTCAACCGTGTCAATTCCTCCAAATGTGCCGTTTCTATCTGTATAAACCGGCCGTGTAAAATCTCCCGGAGTCCACGGTTTGAACCATTTGTTTATATAGTGGCTGAAAAATGGAGCTGGTCCTTTTAGAGGCTTTCTGTCCGGTGAAAGGGTTGAAGACACCATGTCGCGACGTAATCCGCCCTCGTGGTCTGGCTCGAACTCCGGATTACTCTTATCCGGATGAAAATCATAAAAGGTGACATCCATGTCCAGCGTATCCGGGAAATTTTGAGCTGCACTTTCGCTGCTTAGAAATAGGAAAAAGAGAGGTGAAATTAATAGTGTAGTATAGAAAATTCGTAAAAATAGATCTTTTTTCATGATCTTACCTCTGTCTGATCGATTTTTCAGGAAGGTTTTATGCATAGGAAATTCGTTCCTGTCTCAAATATCGAAAATAGTCCGAAAATAAAATTTGAATCTGTATGTTTATTGGGGTTAAAACCTTCCAGCACGTTCTATCCTTAGTAATAAAAATACTGATCTGTAGAGATTTTGTATGAAATTATACTTATTGCGTTCAATGGTGATTCATTTCTGTTACAGGACCTATGGTAAAAGATAAAAATAAAAAAAGTGACGATTAGTAACGGCCGTCACATCGCGGGGTGATTACATCTTGGTATATTAATCCCATGATGATTAATATACCCATTTATCATTTTTTAAGGGGTTAAATTATGCCTATTCCAGCGTACATATGGATGAAAGATGATGCCGGCACAGTTATTAAGAGTTAATAGTAGTATACACCGGCAGTCAACTTTAATACTTCTCATTTCTCAATCTTATAACGTCTCAGCGACTCCGTGGCTACAGTTGCAATAGTGTGATCGGTTGGCGAGAAAGAACAGCATAGCGTTCCTGACTTATATTTTCCAATGCTGTTCCAGGTTGCGAGATCATAGATTGTTCCACCAGCTGCTAGCATGGATTTATCGGGCGAAATATTATGATGTGAACCTTTCAGTTCCCGTATCCTGCTTCCATCATTACTTTTAATAATAACAGTTTTCCCTTTAAATGGCCGTTCAAAGGTAACAATCAGTGCACTGTCGGCAGGAGTAAAGGAGATCAATGGGTAATGTTTCCCAGGATTGTCATCGAGCTTTTCTTCAAAATAGGGTAATTCCCGTTCTATGTCACCGTTTACAGTGCTGAAAAGACGCACACGGGGTACATGATCCATTATAATATTACGGTATTCAAGTGTGGCAACGATGGAGCCATCCCCGCTGAATGTCATGTCTGCGAAGAGGTGATTTGTTGCCGGCTCTATGGTTGCACGAACTGTATACATAGATGTTTCGATTATGTAGATTTTACCATCCGCCAGTGCTGCAAGGTGCTTACCATCAGGCGAAAAAACGCATCTGGTTGCATTTCGGCCCATAGTTATCGTTCGGGATTGTTTCCAGTCTTTTGTTGAGTACATTAAAATTTTATCGCCTCCACTAACAGCCAGCTCCTCTCCTCCAGGTGAAAATGCCACTGTATACCCGCTCATTAATTCGGGAAGATTCAGGTAAATAAGAGGAGGGACATTCTTTTTTTTGTTTGCAAAATAAGAAACTCCGGCGACACGGTAAAAATCACGTTCGCTGACACGTGATGGAAGAGAAGAGATTTTACTCTCTTGGGAAACGGTAAAAATTCCTATGCTGCCGGCAGTTATAAGATTGGGGACTGCCATAAATTTGCCATCAGGACTGAATTGAATATTACGAACAGGTAATGGTCGAATAGGGATCACCGGTGAAAGATGGATGGTTTTTGAGTAAGCGGGAGAGAATGCCGTAAAAGAAGTTGAAACAAAAAAGAGAGTTAGAACTAACTTACATAAGCGTTTAACTAAATTAGGCATATATAAAAATTGTATTAAAAAAATCATAGCACAACCTTCAAAATGTATCACAAATGATTGCTTATACTACATAATATATATATAAAATTCAGGTCTATCCAAGAGTGTACACAATACCCATGGAAATTATTCGCCTTACACTTTCAGATACTTCAATTATACGATTTAAAGAAAACCTTATGTATTTAAATGTTGAACCTGACCGTTTGCGTAACTATTTTGTCTGTCTTGATGGAGGCATTTTAAGTGTTTGATACTTTTCACCATTCGTTGTTTTCCGATGCTGTTTCATTAGTAAATGCTAAACAGCTGTGTGGGCATTCTGTTTCGGTTGTTATTCCAGCATTAAACGAGGAATCAACTATTGGGACCATAATCTCAAAAATTAAAAGATATTGTGTTGATGAGTGGGCTCTTGTTGATGAAATAGTTGTAATTGATGGTCACTCAAGTGATGAAACTGCAAGGGTCGCAGAAAAAAATGGGGCGAAAGTATTTGCACTGGATGATATCGGCCCCTCGGTTCAATGCCAGGGAAAAGGCGTTGCACTGTGGAAATCGCAATTTGTTACAAAAGGTGAGATTATAATTTTTATTGATTCTGATCTGATCGATTTTGATCAAAGGTTTATTTATGGCTTGCTGGGAGTGATGCTCAATTATCCTGAAAAGGTATTGGTAAAATCTTTTTACAATCGACCATTGGTGATTGATTCCTGTCGGTTGGAACAGCAGGGGGGGCGAGTAACTGAGCTGCTGGTAAAACCATTGATCGAGTTTTTTGTTCCAGAGCTAAAAGATATATGTCAGCCGCTTTCAGGAGAGTATGCTCTACGCCGTGATGTATTCAGGGCATTTCCGTTCTGGTCAGGTTACTCTGTAGAGATCGGGCTTCTACTGGATACCTGGTTTAACTGTGGAGGAGATTGCATTGCACAGGTCGATATGGATCACCGAACGCACCGGAACCGTTCAATTGAGCAGTTGCACTTTATGGCTGCTTCAATTCTCAGAGTATTTATGCATAAGATGCATTCACGTGGAATTCTGACCCTATCAAATGAATGTATTGAAATGTCTATGTTGGGTAATTGTATACTTAGTAATGATGGCTGTGACATTGAGCTGGAGCCATATGGTAAACTGATGAGGTGCTGAGTATGGATATCTTTAGTGTTCCAATTCCCTTTCAGGTAGGGTTGTTGATTGGACTATCGGCCTTGTATGCCCTTCTAAAAGGTATCGAATTACCTAAAGATTATTACCAGAAGCAGGCTGCCCGGCGGGTACTTAAACAAAAAATAGCAGAAATGGAGCGGTTACAGTCGGTACAAGATGTACAAGCAGGAGAAGATCTTGGTTAGGATATCACGTGATTTGAAGAAAAATCGATGCTTTTTCGATCTCATCATTTATCGCTTCAAAAAGCTGGCTCAGGGGTATTGAATCCATTCCGAGATTTTTCCAGACATTATCTGACATAACGGGTATTTTCATATCTCCTCCGTTACCATAGTTGAGGGCACGAATGAGAATATCTGCGCAATGAACAATTGCAGTCATCATATAATAATCACGGGTTGGGGATGGGGCATGGTGAAATTTAACTGCGTTTTGAAGATCTTTGGGTAGATTCCAGCGTTCAGCCAGAAATCCGCCGATTTCCTGATGTGTCACATCAAAGAGTGCGTTTTCACTCTGGAAAAATAGTATTGAGTTTTCTTTTGCGAAAACATATGCCTCATGGAACTCTTCCGGAAGGTGTTGACAAAGTATTATTTTCCCAATGTCATGGACCAGGCCGGCGATAAAACATTCCTCTTTTTGATTGCTTCCTGTAATTTTTGCTATTGACTGCGCTGCAGCACCACAGGCGATCGAATGAAGCCAGAAGTGTTCAAGATCAAAGCCTTCAATGCCGGTTCCCTTTTTTCGGAATGCGTCAAAAATTGATGCAGTAAGTACAACGTTTTTGACTGTAGAAAAACCGAGAATTACTATCGCATGGGTGATAGTGCTGATTTTTCCAGGAAATCCATAAAATGCAGAGTTTACAAGCTTGAGTACCTTTGATGCAAGCGCCTGATCTGTTGTAATAGCCTTTCCAATCTCTTCGGCTGATGTCTGGGGATTCTGAAGCAGACGTGTGAGTTTTTCAATAACGACAGGAAGAGTCGGAATTGAAGAGATCAATTCTAGTGATTGTCTGATTTGTTTTTTTTGCTGCACTTGAAATCCTCATTTTTAGATTGGATATGTATAAGATCACCGGGTACAGATGTTATTCCTGTTTTGTTTTATGTAAACGGTAATGATAAGCTGCAATAAATATTTTTTTCATTATGGGATTGTCAGTAACACCTGAGAATATGCCCTGCATCTCATTTCTTAGTTCCTCTTCAGAAACGGATACCTCTTTCTGTTCCTGCGTTGAATCCTCTTTCCCTTCAACTGTTATTGTCGTTATACCCCAGTTTTTAAGCCTTCTTCCCAGTGCTGAAGAGATAACGGTTCCCCTGGATAGTAAGATGTTTCCTGATGGGCCACATACATCCCGAAATAGAATCATACCATCCTGAACTTTATCAACCGGGATTTTTTTCATTAAAAACTCCTGATATTCAATGCGCGCTGTCTGTTTTGTTATACTTGCTGGCCGCTTTATGATTTTTTCCTTAAAAAAAATCATACTGGAGCGGTTGTTACTTCAAGATACATAGCAGTAATTTTGTTTCTGAACGTATTATGGATTGTATCATAACTCAGGAGCATATACAACTATATATTCCTGTAAGGATAGAGTTCCTCTTGTGGAAAAGTGCTGAGAAGATCATGCTTCTTTTTGGAGTAAAGTATTTATTTAAAAAAAGATAGACTTTAATATCGACGGAAGATACGATTAATAGAGGTCAGATATGTCTCTTTGCATGATGAAAAAAAATCATGAAACAGTGATAGCATTAGTGGTACTGCTGTTTTTGGGTATTGTCAAACCATTACAGGCCAGAAGTTTGCTCGAGCAAATAAACTGGAAAGGTGCTGACACCGGGATTGTAATATGGATGACAATCACCTGTATTACGATATTTGCTGTTTTAATGGTTTTTTATTTGAGAATGAGATTAAAAATTCATCAGGATAAAAGGGAATTTTCTGAATCACTATTGAATGATTATTTTAAGAAATCTGAGCTGACTGAGCATGAAATCCTCAGACTCAGACAAATTGCTGCACATGGTAATATCACTGATATTAATGCAATTTTTCAATCCATCGCGATTTTCGAAATAGGCATCGAAAAAGAGATCGAGTTATTAAATGGTAAAAAGTTATCATCGAAAGAGATGATTGATGAATGTATGATTCTTTCAAATATTCGAAAGAAGCTTGGATACAATTATCTGCCATTTGAACATCCGATCGTATCAACACGGAATATTGAAATCGGACAGAAAATCTCGCTGCTTTGCGGTTCGAATAAATCAACTTCATATCGCGCATTGGTCATAATGAATTTTGAGCCTTATCTGAGAATCCAGATTGAGCGCGGTATGGAAGATGTACCCGCTTTTCATCCAGGTCATCAGGTTGCGATTGCCTTTGCCCGGCAGGGGGATGGTTTATATGCAATTGAAATGCGGGTACTATCATTTGACAAAGATAGTCAGATTGTTGAGTTGCAGCATACAAGAGAGATGAAAAGAAATCAATTACGGCAGTTTGTAAGAATTGAGGTTAATCTTCCATTAAAAATACGTATTCTTCAAGCCGTGAGTGATGATGACAAGCTGCTGGTTGGAAAACAGTTTGAGGGGAAAATTGTCGATATCAGTGGTGGGGGACTTAGTTTTATTCTTAACAGACCACTGGTACCTGGGGGGCTAATAAACATCAATTTTCAGCTAAGTACTGTGGCTTTTAACGGGCAGACAGGAAAAATTTTGAAAGTTAGCTTGATTGATGTTAAATCTGCTTCTATGTACAGGCATCATGTATCATTTCTTGATATGGATACTCCATCACGTGAAAAGATCATTAAATTTGTTTTTGATAAACAGCGGCAGCTTAATCAGTGGCGGTAAACTGTGACAACGTTATCCGGGAAAGGTGATTTTTATAAATGATTATACAAAAGCTGGTTACCGATCTACTTCGCAGGTCACATGAAAAAAAAAGAGGTCTGAATACCGGTTGCAATGAACGATCAGGGCATTCATCCGGTGGAGTAATTCTTCGGATTGTAATTATATCAGCAACACTGCTTTTGATTGGAATAACGGTTGTTTTTTTGCTTAAAAATTTTCGTAACAGGGAAGAGATTAATGGGAGAAAAGCAATGTCTATCAGTGAGTATGGCTTATTGCAGGCAATGCAAAAGTTAAATGAACAACCAGGGTGGAGAGATGGATTTAACCATATCAGGTTTGAAGATGGGTGGTATTCTGTTACCCTGAAAGATGAATATTCCGGAGATACTTTATTCCTCAAAGTGGAGTCAAATGGTCAGATCGGATCAATTGTTGATCAGAGAACTGTTACATTACGCAGAATTGTCACCGGTACAGATACAATCTGGAACCATTTCTGATTGATTTATTGTATCCGCTCACTTGTTTATAGTTTTTTGTGTCGCTCCTATAGTACAATTTAATTACTTATCAGCGGTCTGGTTATGAGAATCGAATATTTTCACAATTGATTCATTTAATATTGAGGGTTGACAAATTTTTCCCTGATTGATACAATAAAGTTGAGTAGCTGCCAGGGGAGAGTGTCAATGCAAAAAAACTATTGTTAATGTCAGGATGGGTATAGAGTGATGAAATTTTTTTCAAAATTCCAAGCAAATAATTCAACTTCAGCTATAGATATCGGTAATCATTCTCTCAAATTTGTGAAGATGTCCCGGTCCCGTGATGGATATTATCTTGAAGCAACTGGGATCAAGGAATTACCCGGCGGGACTATTGAGGGCAGCGAAATTAAAAAAAAGGATGTTCTGATAGATGCCATTACAACACTTGTAAATCAATGCGATCCATCTACAATCGAAGTGGTGGTGTCGATGAGCGGGCATGGAATAATTTCAGATAAATTCACCTTTAAAGTGGATCCGAAAGAAAATGCTGAGGAGCTTATTCTGTGGGAAGCGGGACAGCGCAGCCCGTTTGATGTTGATGACATTACCTTAGATTACAAAATACTTCACAAAAACAAAGATACTAATGAAATTGAGGTGCTGCTGGTTGCAGCAAAAAATCAGGTGATGCAAGCCTATATTGATCTGTTATACGATGCCGGTTTGAGACCGGTCATTGTTGATGTTGATGCTTTTGCCATGAATAATTGTTACGCTCTTGAGTCGCAGGGTACACCACAACATGGAGTTACAGCGCTTATTAATATTGGACACGATCTTACAAATGTAACATTTGTAAAAGATGGTGTGTATCATTCGGCAAGAGATATAGCAACTGCCGGAGAATTTTTCAACAGGACAATTCAAAGAAATCTCGGATTATCAGGAGAAGAGTCTATCCTGGCTTTGAAAGGCAGAACGGTCGCACTGGATAGTGCCAAAGTTAAACAGTGTATTGAATACGCATCTGAGGAGCTTTCATCTGGTATAGATTTGGCATTTTCATATTACAGAAGTTCAGAGAAAACTGATACTATCGATAAAATCGTTCTTTCCGGAGGGGGGGCTTATATTCCCGGACTTGTTCAATTTTTCGAGAGGAGACATTCGACAAAAGTCGAGATATCCAATCCTCTGGCATTTATAAAGTATGATCCAGGTCTGTTTGGTAATCTGGAACCGCAGAATTTTTCAGCTTTGTTAACAGTAGCTATCGGGCTTGCACTAAGAAAAGTGGATGAAGATGATTGAACGAATAGAAATAAATCTGCTGCCGGCAGAATATCGGGTTCATAAAAGATCTTTTAAACTGAAACGGGAAGTGGTTTACCCCCTGTTGGGTGCTGCGATAATTGGGGTGGGATTGCTTTCCTGGACTGTCACGCTTCAAAGTTCAATCAGTCAGTATAATAATGAAATCAGAACTATTAAGCAGCAGATATCGTTGAATAAACCTATACAAAACGAAATTAATAAACTTAGAGAAGATAAAATAACGATTCAGGAAAAGATCAGGGCGCTTGAACGAATCAGTATTAACAGAGAAAAATGGGTTCGTCTGATGGAAGAGCTAAGTCAGCGACTACCGGATTATACCTGGATACTTTCTGTTAGAGAGGATGGTTCTACTCCGCCGATCCTTCATATTGAAGGAAGAACGTTTTCCTTTCCGGAAGTGGCCAATTACATGTCGAGTTTGAAAGAAAGTGTTTATGTCACCAGTGTTGATCTTTCAAATATAGAGCAGATTGATACGAAAGAGAAATTGTACAGGTTTGAAATCTCCTGTGTAATTAATCCGGATGTACAACTGGATAATGAACAAAAAACAACAGTCGCAGTGAACGGACTATAAAAAATGACGGCGTTTAAATTCAATTTAAAAAATTCGAAGCTTAAATATCCATTGTTGATTACTGCAATTGTCGCTGGTGCGTGCTTTTTGTGGTATCAGCAGGTGTTTGCACCGATACATTCACAAATAATTTCACTTAAAAAAGACCGTGATAATCAGAAAGATACGCTCAGAACAATAATGGCTCTAAAGCCTCAGCTTAATACTCTCAAAGAGGATCTGAACCGCAGTGAAAATACGCTCGATTCATTAAAGTCAATGTTTCCGGATAATAAGGAGATACCAAAGTTAATCCGCGAAATAACCGGGGTTGCGCGGGCATCTGGAATAACGGCAACGAAATTTAATCCTCTCGCCGATGTAGAACGGGAATATTATATCGAAAACAGATATAATATAACGGTTTCAGGAACATACCATAATCTCGCTAATTTTTTTGCATTTCTTGCTAATTTCCAGTTAATTATAAATCTGTCTACTGTGAGTATTCTTGCCAATCCGGAAAATCAGCCGCAGGAGGGTGTGGCAGCAATAGAAACAGAGCCGGAAACGATTGTTTCTTCATTTGAAATGACTACATTTTCTTCAAAAAAGTGAACGAATATGCAAATCAGGAAATATTGCTCAATGGCACAGCGAATGATAATGGCAGCTTTATTTCTAAGCATAGTGCCATGCAGTGCGATTTCTGCGACGGTACTCTCCGGAATGGAACTTATCTCAGGTTCCAGAGGGACGATACTCTCTCTGAGATCGGATAATCCAATAAACTGTATTGTATCTACTCCGGCAAAAACCCTTGTAAAGATTGTCATACCAGGTTGTGTTTATGGGCTGGAGGATTTTTCATACTCAAAGTTTGAAAACGAGTCGCCAGTGAACTCCATAATGGCAGTTGAAAAAAAAGACGGTTCGGGGATAGTGTTAACTGTATCCTTGAAAAGTAATGTTGGTGATTTACCGGTTGTTAAAATTAAGGATCGGGATACCTACATTCTGATATCCAAAAGTGCCGGCAATACGTTTAGTTGGAAAGCTGCATCTGTGCTAAAACCTGTAAAAGTGGTAACAAAAAGAGAACAGGGTGAAAAGAATGTTGTCAACGCAAAGGACGTTTCACGTGACAGTGCTGGAGATAAAGGTGAGAAAAATTCTACTGGCAGGCTTATCGATATTGCGATGGTATATCGGGAGCAGGTATGCAGGATTAATTTTAAGTTCAGTGGAAATGTAGCAAAAGATGTGTACAGAAATCGGGATTCACTTATCTGTATGTTCTCGGGAGCCGAAAATGGTATGGAAAAAAAGAGCTTCGACTTGTTCCCGCAAACTGTTTATCGCAAAGTTTTACTCTTGGAAAACAAAAAAGAAAAAAAAGTGATTGCAAAAGTCATTATCGATTCTGCAGCATTTCAGTCAATAGTAAATATTGTTTTTGAAGATTCTTCACTATTAACAATTATGGCACTAAATAAAGAATCTTCATACAATGCATTCTGGAACGCTCATTCTGGAACCATCTGGGAACATGAATTGACGTATGTGAAACCTTTTGAAGTTGATTTAAAGAAGCTCCGTGAACGGGCTGAAAAAGACGTGGGAGTAAACTTTCCTGATGGACCGGTTTTCAGGGTTGGTGATTTTTATTCAGGACCGCCTGAAAAGAAAATAAAGCAAAGTGAACTTGTGGAAAACAGTATAAAACAAAATCAGGAAGGGGAGGACACTGCATCAGGAAATGCCGCTGAAATAACACAAAATACCCTTAGAACAGATTTATTGAATGAATTAAATCCAGATGATTCAGACAAGGTCGTTATAAATGCTGACGAGGTGAATATCAGACGACGACCAACAGTGAACTCTCCCGCAATTGCCAAGGCGATGAAAGGAATGAGAGCTTTAAGGAAAAAAACAGATAGTGACTGGACTCAAGTTACTATCAATGGATCAACAGGCTGGATTAAAAACCAATTTATATTGAGTCCGGAAACTGTCAGAGAAGAAAAAAAGGCTGAAATTGATCCTGTTGCTCAGACCGGGAGTTTCCGATTACATAAAAATGAGGGTAATATACAGACAAGCCTGAGCTCGTTTGCTGCTTCGCATGATTCGATTGCAATTCAGAAAGTCTCACAGTTACTGATAGATGATATTGTTTTAAGAGAAGAAAGCGATGCGCTTAACGATGTGATACATTACAAACAGAATGGGAGAGACCCTTTCATACCCTTGATAAAAGATTCATTGTTACAGCGTGGTAAGGCATCGTTAGAACAATTATTGCTGGTGGGTGTATTAATAGATGGAGGAGAGAAAGTGGCCCTTTTCGAGGATAAAGGTAACAAAAAGTTTGCACTGACACTCAGGGAAAGTGACGCTGTTGAGAATGGGAAGCTATTAAAAATATTTCCAGACAGGGTGGTTTTTCTACTGACTGAGTTCGGGATTTCACGTTCATTTACATTGCATTTGAAAAATTCAAATATGGACCAGGAAGCGAGGGCCAGATGAAAACTGGATCACTATTCACTTTAATAGTACCGGCAATTTTACTTGTTATAATTTCTGATGGCAATTGTGAAAACGATTTGTTAAAAACGCGTGGTAAGCTTATTGAATTTTATGAAGTACATGATGCTGATATCAGATCGGTATTCAAACAATTAAGCGTTTACAGTGGTGTCGATATTGTTGCATCTGAAGCGGTTAAAGGGAATGTTACTTTGACTGTTACAAATAAACCATGGAACGAAATACTCGCTATTGTGTGCAGAATGACAAACCTCTCAGTAGCTGTGGAAGGTTCGTATATTTACGTTGTACCTTTTGAAGATTTCAACAAACAGAAGATAAATCAGGCAACAACTTTTCAGGCCGCTGAGGAACTCAGCCCGCTTAAAAGAGAAATTATTACGATGCAGAATGCTCAGGCTAAAGAGATGATGGAATCAATTCAATCATTGCTGTCATTAAGAGGGAAGATAACCGTAGTGGAACGAAATAATGCGATGATTATCTACGATACCGAGGAAAATATCAGACAAGTAAGGCAAATGATAAAAGAGCTGGATGTCGAGACACCCCAGATATCAATCGCATGTAAAATAATAGAAGTAAGTTCCGGGGCGATTCAACGCATGGGTGTACATTGGGGATATATGGATGGGAGAGCTGGTGTTTCGGCGCAGCATATTCCTGAAAAAACCGGATTTGTTACTGGTGCGCTTGAAAGGATTACTTATGGTATTATAAATCCCGAAAGTTTTTCTGCAGCTCTTGAGTATCTTTTTACCGATAATCAGGGTGAAATTGTTGCTCAGCCTCAGGTTACAACCATGGACAATAAATCAGCACGGATATTTATGGGACAGCAGATCCCTGTTAAATACCTTGATGAAGCTGGCAATACAGTTGTTGAAATGGTTGATGCTGGTACAGAGCTTGTCGTTAAACCACATATTTCCGGAGATGGGCGTATTCTGATGGAACTTAATCCCAAAAAAGAATCTTATACACTTCAGGATGGCATACCCGTTATCAATAAACAAAGTGCGAGCACTAACGTAGCTGTAAATAATGGTGAAACGGTAGTTATTGCAGGTTTGACATCTAATGAAACTATCGAAAGTGAATCAGGAATACCTGTATTAAAGGATATTCCTCTTATTGGAAATCTTTTTAAAAAATCATCTAAAAATGTAGATAAAAAGGATTTGATAATATTTGTTACGCCACACATTATTAACAGGAGTCTGGGGGCAGTCTCGACTCAGATACCTGTCATAGAGCAGGACATTTCCGAGCAGGTACAGCAGTGATACAACCACTAACCGACTGTCGGGCTTATAATGTCTGCCAGGGTTGATTACTCTGGCGGCGTTTTTAAAGACATAGTGATCTGATAAGATCCGTAAGGACATCAGTCGTCGCCTGTGCATCACTATGATTATATACATCGATAAAGTTGAGCTCGTCCCGATTGTTTTTTATCCACCTTGTTGCAAGTTCAATTTCAGGAAAATCTGTTGGCTCAGCTTTTAACACTCCCTTGAAAAAGTATTCTTCAATATCTTTATGTAAAGAAGCTTTGTCGTAAGTCGGAAATTCAATCTGTTTCATGATGATTTTTTGATTCTGACGTAGCATAAAGAGCATCAGTCTTGTGTTCAGGGCATGTGGAAGGACAATAATAATATCTGGAACAGGCTTATAATGGCCGGGTCTCTCGTTAATATCTATCTGGGAGTTCAACACTGGTCTGTGTTTCCTGATAAGTCTGTATTCGTAAATTATCGCTTCGAGTTCAGAGCCGCATTGATAAGTAATCAGTTTGTGCGAGTTAGCCCGTAATTGATTTAATTTATCTGGTGACTCGTCGGTCGAACGAAAGTAGCCCGATAGTCTGCGGTTGAGATTTTTTGCCTTTCCAATGTAAATAAAGGTGTCGTTTTTGTCCTTAAACCCATATACACCAGCACCTGATGGTAGTGCCTGGATTGTGTTTAGATCATACTCTTTGTCTTTAAACCAGTCTACGCTAAAATTATTTAATAGATTGTCGAGCATTTCTCTCGATTCGATACCTTTTTCCAAGAGAGATTCAAACATCTCCCGGAGGATGCAGGCGAAATGCTGCGGGGCTTTTCGAATGTCTGTTGGAGGGATTATCTGGTGATTAAGTGTCTGGCAGACAGATTCAAATGATACTGGCTTGATGATTGGAATCCCGGCAGCCTTAAACAATTCAGGAAGTAAGATAAAATCATCTGTTAAACAGTAACCATATTGAGATAGAGTGCGTTTTACTATTGAATATTCGGAATATGAAAGAAAAACAGGTATCCGGCTCTGTAATATCTGATAGAGTTTTCCAATTGGTTCTTCAATGGTACTGCATTGTTCGCAGTTGATATCTAAATTAAATTCAGCAGGAAACAAATCCTGAGATGAAGGTATTGTTTTTGTAAGCCAGGTATTAAAAATAGTAGATTGATTTTCAAAAATATCCAAAATGGAAATGAAAGAAAGTTTATGCGGCTTATTGGATGAGTCGATCAGGCAATATACTGCCGTGAATAATTTATTACGAAGAGGGAAGCTAATGTTTTGTTTAATTTCAGCAAACCACTCATGCTGTTTATTCGTTTTGCATCGCTTATCATTTTTCAGGATTGCAGCAATTGCACAATGAGCCATGGTTGGTTCGGGATTTTTAAATTTGAGAAATAATTCGGCCAGTACCTGTGATGGCACTCCATCGGGATGTTCCCTTAAGTATGTTACAATATTTTCCTGCATTAATCGATTGCTCCAGATAGATCTGAAAAAGTTAATGATATGGCCATAACAAGTATTACAATTGCGTATTTGTTGCGCCTTTATTTTAAAGATATGGACAACCCGCCTGGATGATTACACTTGTAATCAGCCGCTGTTTCAGTCACAATTTTACAACTCAAATATAATGTATAAGTAGCAATTATGCGCTGTTATCATTAAAACAATATGTTATAACCATAACAATAGTTGATAGTGGTGCAACTCGAATATTGACCAGGTCATAGGGCCTGAGTACCCCATTTCATAAATATATTCACGTTTTACTTGCTCTTTCCCTTTCTATCTTTGTCACTCGTCAGTTAAATATTACCAGGTAGTATTCGCCTTCCTCGTTTCGCGATAGAGAGGAATGTAGCTGCATTCTCCTGTGACCACATTTCAGAAAAGGGGTATTAAGGATTTTAGGTTGACAAAAAGTTAAAAAGCACAGACAAATGCAGGGGGGCAAATGGGAACTGTGGTGTCTGAACAGTCGCCTTCTGGTGAGTTAACTGACATTTTAAAAAAAAAGTTGCATAGTGAATTAAATTCTATTATATTAGTCGGGTAAAGGTAATAAAACTTTACTCCTCATCTGAACACTTTTGAAATTAGATTGCAAAATATAAAACATTATCATATACACAACAGTCGTTTAATTTTATTAAATTTCAAATGAGGAGTTAGACTCTATGGCAAGAATCAGTAAAGCTGACCTCGTCAAACTGCAGAAGAAACTGGTAACCGATGCTGCAATCGGAGAACAATTCGGGATCACACGTCAGGCAGTTCACCAGTTGAGAAAAAAATATGCTATTGAATCTTCATTGTCCAACAATCCGGAAAGAAATGCAGAAATTGTGTCTCTTTATGATGCTGGCACACCTGGAACTGATATTGCAAAGAAATACAAGCTTTCAATTTCTCAGACCTACAGAATCATCAATGAAACTAAAAAGCCTGCCAAAAAAGGTGCAAAGAAAGCTGTTGCAAAAAGTGAAGCTAAAGTCGCAGTTAAAAAAGCTCCAGCAAAAAAAGCTAAAGTACTGGTAAAAAAAGCAAAAGCTCCGGTAAAAAAAGCCAAAACGCCGGTAAAAAAAGCTAAAACGCCGGTAAAAAAAGCTAAAGCTCCGGTAAAAAAAGGTAAGAAAAGCTAATTTTAAAGTATGTTGCGGGATTTTATCCTGCAACACTCTTCACTTTTTTAATAATCCATCCAAAAGTAATCTTTCGATTTAAGAATTTTTTCCAGTTGAAGATATTGTTTCTGCAAGAGTAAAAACTTCGCGGGAATCTATTTTTCTGTATTGTCTCCTGATGTTTCCTGCTATTTCGGTCGTATTCATTGATGAAAGATAGAACCGAAGGTACTTTAATCATTCAACAATGTATGATTTTATCAGAGGTTTTCTTCTTTTTGTTTTGTAAATCTTTTATGCTATTATAAACAATTTTCTTTCCTACAAGGAACTCTTCAAGTGTCAGAAACGGAAGATTGAGCGACCGGACAAGAATAGACAAATAGGATGTTGTTCCTCCAGTGACAAGTATTATTCGATTTCTGATGATACTTTCAGCATATCAGATGGGAATAATTCCGTTGAAATATAATATGATCAGAACTTATACTCGGTTTTTAATTAAGAAATAAGGCTTTCTAACAGACGAATGCTAATATTTTGATGGCGTAGAAAATAAAAGACCTTAAAAAAATAGCCTCTTTTTACGATAAACAGAATAGGTCAAAACAAACATCGTA
>JAFGIN010000211.1 GCA_016929595.1 Chitinispirillaceae bacterium | reverse complement strand
ATGGGAAATGAAGACAGGTGCGCTTAGGACACGGCGTTGGCTTCGGGATATGGATTTCACAGATGAAAAGACCGGCTGGGCAGTTGGAGAAGGCGGTACGGTAATTCACACGAAAGATGGTGGTGAAACATGGACAATGATATCAGGTATACCACTGAAGCTGACAGATTTTTAAGTACGAGAGGAGCATAATGAAAAAGTTTTCAGAACTTGTCATCAACTGCAGGATACTTTTTCTGCTATTGATTGCTGTGGTTACCGTCTTTTTTGGGCTTTTTTTAAAAGACATTGAAATTCGAACTGACTTCTCTCAACTTCTTCCCCAAGATCACACATACATAAAAATCAACGAAGAGTTCAGGAAGCAATTCGGCGGGGCAAATTTTTTAGTGATAATGGTTTCGGTTAAAAACGGAGATATCTTTAACGTTGATACGCTGAACAAAGTTAAATACATAACCGAGAACCTTTATACCTTTCCTGGGATCCATCGCTATAAAATCGTTTCTATCGCCGCCCTGAAAACAAAAGTTATGCGCTATACATCATGGGGTATAAATGTTGAGCCACTGATGTGGCCTTTGGTACCCACAACTGAAAAGGGGCTGAAACAGCTTAAAAAAGATATTTTCTCCAGTCAGTTATACGGAAGCTATGTATCACTCGATTCAAAGAGCACGCTCATATTTGCCGATTTCTTCACAGACAACCCCGATTATAAAAAAATCCACCTTCTGCTCGAAAAGCTGCGAGGTGATGTAGAGGACGACAACACAATTGTTTCAATAGCCGGGCTTCCTATGCACTTAGGAGTGGTCAGAAGTTTAATACAGAAGGTAAATTACATTATGCTGGCAACCGCATTAGTAATACCGGTACTGCTGTTCTTGGCATACAGATCCTTCTGGGCTACCCTGCTGGTGCCTTCGGCAGGCATAATCTCAGGAATATGGGGACTGGGGTTTATGGCTCTTATAAAATATAATCTGGATCCCCTGATTTTTGTAATGCCCTTTCTTATTTCGCTCATGGCATTCCGGCATTCGCATCAGCTGTATAACCGTTTTTACGAGGAGTATCTGCATCATGGTGATAAGCTGCGAGGAGCCCGTAGCGTTATTGATAATATGTTCCTTCCAGGCCTAACCGGCGTGATAACCGATGCATTCGGCATTGCCATAGTGACTTTAGTGTCCATTCCTCTACTACGCAATATAGCTATTGCATGTGCCTTCTGGTCTGTAATCACTGTTTTTGTGGGACTGATACTTACTCCCATTCTTCTATCCTATATGCCTGTTTCTGACCGGTTTATCAAACATATCGAGCGTGAGCGGACGAAGGAACAGAAACGATTGGGCATTGCAAACCGGTTTGCGGATTGGCTTGGTCCCTGGCTCATCACCATCAGGGGTCGCTCTACGGTGATTCTTTTTGTTCTCTTCCTTTCGGGCTTCTCCTACTACTGGTCCGAGCACCTTATTGTAGGAGATGCGCAGGTAGGTTCAAACCTTTTATATCCCTCATCGCGATACAACCAGGACTCGGAACGTATCAATAAAAACCTGCCGTTGCTGAGTCCAATGTACATCATATTTGATGGGAAGCAGGAGTATGCCCTTCAGGAAAACTATGAGGTTCTTAGGGATATTTTACATTTTTCATCCTATATGACTAAGCATTCAGGCGCGGTAGCTTCCGAGAATATTATAACTCCAATTACCTATATGCCAAAAGTTCTCAATCTTGACGATCCAAAGTGGATTGGGCTGCCCACCAGTAAAGAAGATGCTCAAGCATATCTTTATCTTATCCTGACATCAGGAAATCCTGGGGATATGGATAGGTTTGTTGATCCCAAAAAAAGGCTTACTAACATTGTCCTTTATTACAAGGATAAAACAGGTCCAACTATCCAAAAGGCAATTACAACCGCAAGAGAATACGTAGAATCTGTTTCAAAGATCCCTGAGGGAATGGATTACAAGGTTGCCGGGGGGGTTATCGGTGTTGAGGCAGCAATTAACGAAGAAATAGCCCAAAAGCAGCTTCTTACAACCATTATTGCACTCTGCGGGGTTTTTGTTTTTTGCGCCGTTAACTTCCGTTCTTTCATGGCAGGGTTGGTTCTGATGTTACCGCTGGTACTATCTAACTTCATGGCTTTTGCTTATATGGCTTTCAATAATATCGGACTTTCAATCTCAACACTTCCTGTTTCCGCCGCAGGAATCGGCATGGGTGTTGATTACGGTATTTATCTTTTAGCCAGGCTTGCAGAGGAAAAAAAGAAAGACACTTCGATTACGATTAATGATGCCCTGATCAAGACAATCCAAACCTACGGCAAATCAATCATTTATATTGCGGGTACATTGGTCTTGGGATTGTTAGTATGGGTGCTCTCTCCTTTGAAATTTCAAGCACAGATGGGAATGATGCTGGCAGTTATTCTTTTTCTCAATTGCCTGGGCGCGGTTTTTCTCGTCCCCGTTCTGGTGCTGCTGTTCAAGCCCCGTTTCCTAAAATAAGCAGAGAAAAATGTTGGCTCGGAAAACCCAGCAGTATTCACTGAAAAACAATTTTTATTACTTTTCAGAAAGGGGGGCAATGCTATGAAGAAGATTTTAAAACGAATATCATTCTTGCTTGTTTTGTCTGCTCTTCCGTTACTATCAGGTTTGTGTGGTAAAGGGTTATGTCTTCAGTATGCTGAAGGCAGGTTAGTCATCAACGGCACCCTTCAGCAGGAGATGAAATTACATGTCGACGGATCATTCCTGCCGGGCGGCGCTGGCTATGACATTCCAAATTTCAGAAGCAGCTTTAAACTCGAGAGCACATGGAAGGTTTTTGAAACTGATGATTACATGATGGATCTTCGTGTTGTCGCCAAAAATTTTTATGATGCCGCTACCGATATTGATGATGATTACCGCGACTCTATGAATCTTTACTCAACAAGGGATGCAAAACATACCTTGCGATACTACAATATATTCAGAGACATCTGTCGCGAGGCTTTTCTCAACTTTGATACGGATACGCTCCAGGTTCGCATTGGTAAACAGATTGTAAATTGGGGTGAAACTTCTGCTGTTAGAATGGCTGACGTGGTTAATCCCATGGACCAGCTTGGGCTCGTTAATCAGGCATTTTTGACCAATTTTTATGAGGTTAAAAGGGGTCTGTGGATGATCAACATGCAGTATGCACCGCAAAATATGCCATTGGATCCGCAGTTTGAATTTTTATTGATACCCGATTTTCAACCTGATCTGTTGCCACCCTTTGGTGCTTACCCACCCATTGGAATAAGTGAACCTTTTAGAACATTTAAAAAATTTGACGACGTGCTGATAGAATCGAGACAACAAGCCAGAGAAAAGTCATGGAGCCAGCCCCAAATGGGATTTCGTGGAAGAGTGATGCTATGGGGAGCTGAATGTCGACTCCAGTACCTCCATCAGCGCATAAAAACACCAGTCGTTGCAGGGACTGACGGAACACAGGCGCTTTATGGAGCATTGCTGTTTGGTAGAAGTGCGCGAGATATTTGGGACTACCCGTTTTATAGTACCTTTGGTTTTACAATGAACCGCCCCTTTTCATTCAACATACCCCTCGGGTTTTCACGGCTTGATGGTAACAGATTGTTTATCGAAAGTGTTCTTGACTACAACAGACCATTTAATCGGCAGTCAGGCGATATAAAAAGAATGAAACGGTATGGCCTTGCTGTCGCGTGGGATTTTAAAATGTATCTACCCTATATAACGCCGTGGAACACAAATAAATGGCTCTATGCCAAGTTTCAATTTTTTAATAACTGGCTGCCGAGCAAAAAAAGCACCGATGAGTGGGGGGTTGCAGGCTCCGGAACGATAAGCACGTTTTTTGGTATGCCTGCCAGCAGACACAGCGGAAGCACTTTTACTGCACAGCTGGAATATGAAATGTTTAAATCCCGGGTAAATCCGGCCATTGCGTTCTCACATAATGTCAATGCAAACTCAGGTCTGTGGCTGTTTATGTTGAATATTCTTCCCGTAGGGGAGTGGATGATTAATGTATCATATGTGGATATATTTCATTCCCTGGCAAAACATACTGATTACATGGTGTTTGGAGTAAAAAGAGATTTTTAATCTAAATCGAGGGAGGTAGTGACAATGATACTACACAAATCAGTCATTGTAGCGGCGTTGATTATTTGCTTTTCTTTGATTTCCCTTTCAAGCCGGGCAACAGAAATAAAATTGTCTGGTTTTAAAAGTTTTAACGAAGCCACTTACGATGAGGAGGAGTTGAAAGTTGTTAGGGAGTGGGAAAATAAGTGGGCAGGAAAAAGAATCGATGCATCCAATATAGATGAGGTTAAAGAGTTTACGCCGCCGGCAATGTATGAAATTTATAAAAATAAAGAAAAATGGGGTGACACGTGGTTTAAAATAATACCATACCAACCGTGTGATCCTTCTAAGGGCCTGATAGAAGCAGTGAAACAATACGGCGGTCAGGCAACGCTGGGAAGTAAGGGTGAACTTTTAAACTGGACGGCGGGACACCCGTTTCCAGATCCGAAAAGTGCCCTTGAGATTTGCTACAATTTCAGAAATCTCACCTATAGTGATTCGTATGAAGGGATATCAGATGGCTGGTTGACAGACGGTAGGCTCAAATACGATACCATGAAATCAGTAATGGAGGGCTATTTTTCCTATTTCACCGGAAGGCTTGATACCCCACCAGTTCCACGTGTAGAACAAAATCCAAAAGATATATGGTACACCTATGTCAGTACTCAGATTGAACCTGCTTTTGGCCGAAATACTCAGTTTTTCGAGGTCAAATACAACGACAGGCTGAAACCCTATGATGCATGGATTTGGAGTCCCCAGGCTCGCCGTGTTATCCGTAGGAACACCACGATGCGACAGGATGCAACAAGTGGCGGTGATGTTACTGCATATGATAACTGGGGTTGGGACGGAGCCATACTTGAAAACGATTACAAATTTTTGGGGATTAAAGAGGTTCTCATTCCTCGGCATGTCAAAGAGGGTGAAGTTATCCACGTACCCGGAAATTGTGTTCTGCAGGGACTTCCCCGGGAGAGGGTAAAGTGCTACGTCATCGAGGCGACAAACAAGGATCCTTTCTTTATTTACAGCAAGATGTACTGGTATATAGACGTTGAGACATATGCCATGAGCTATTCAGAAAGGTTTGACCGTCAAGGAAGGCTCTGGAAAATCGTGAAATACGCTGTAACAGAAGACAAAGGTTATGATGGTGCAAAAATCTATCGTCCCTTTCTCGGAGGAGCTATAGACCTGCAACAGACACACTCGACTATGATGTTTGCATCGGGAAAATATGGCATTACTCTCAAGCCAAGTATATTTACTCTCAATTATATTCAGCAGAGGGGGTATTAATCACCTCCTGTAGCTGTGAGCCGCAAACCGGAATCAAAGATATTTGTGCTCGCACACAGAAGCCGAGAGGAGGGCACAACTGGTATCAAGAACCGCCTGGCTCAAGGAGGTACAGCAGCTAGAGTAAAAAACTTAAGGAGCGTTACATAAAGAAAGTATCTTTTGTGGTTTCCATCTTTGTGAACGGTTGAAGAAAGATGTACGTCTTCAAATGTCTTGCAATGTGTATTGCTTATCTCTTCAGAGCATACTTCCGACATACCTCCTCGGTTGCAAATCGCATCTCAGATGCCATTAGTCTTCGTGGGTAGTCTTCCTTACCCACGAAGACTCTATGTGATAATTGGATGTGCCTCTCAAGTATTGCATAGTTATCTTTTCATTCTGAATTCCTGATTGTGTGAAACAATGAAATTTCCCCTCTATATGATTAGCTTGAAAATCTGAAAGATTCGGAGAATATGTTTGAAGAAATTGCATCAAAAACATTTGCATCTCTCAGAGAAATTGTTGGAGATACCTTTGTTGTAAAAGGTCCGATTGCAACATTTGCCTATAAACATGATGCAAGCATGTTCGATGGGACTGATGCTCTATTTGTTGTGCGCCCGTGTTCCACTGAGGAAGTTTCGCGTGTCATGGCAACTGCGAACGAACAGGCTATTCCCGTGGTAATACGGGGCGGGGGTGCAAGTATTTTCGGCCAACCCAAGGGGAAACCCGGATGTAACATTCTTCTGGACATGACACGTATGAATCAGGTGCTGGCCATAGATCCAATCAACAGGACGGTGACTGCCCAAGCTGGCATTATCATGAGCAAATTGCAGCATGCATGCAGCAATGCCGGTTTTTTTAAACGGTTACCGCTGCCGCCCATTCACATAGCCACCCTGGGCGGATGGCTTTCAGCAGCTGGTGGCGGCGGCGGGTTAATGCTGGATACGGTAGGTCTGACTGTTGTTTTGCCCGACGGATCAATAGTGCAAACAGGGGGAGGACCGGGAACCAATAGTAATCAGCCGTGTCCGTTTAACAGGTATCTGGGTGGACCTGATCTTACCAGCCTTTTTTT